>URRR01000024.1 GCA_900550365.1 uncultured Prevotella sp.
AATCATTACCTCTATTGAGGTTGAACACTTATAAATCGCTCATTTTAAGCTATTCAGCAGATTATAGAAGAATTTTACGGAAAAAGCAAGCTGCCTCATGAAAATGTGGAATGGGAACGTATTTTTCCCAAAGCCACTTTCAAACAGGCTTCCATATGGAGGGTATTGATGAAAGGAGGAGGAGCTTTTATGTCATCCAAAATCCGCAGACGTTTTTTCCCGTGGAGTACCCAAGTATTCGAAATGCCTACAGCGTTTAGTGTGCTTTTCCCTTCGACAAGCGGACAATATATTATGGGAGTATTTCAAAATGCGGCTATGGTGGAAGCGGTAAGAGATGAAGTTCTGAATGCTTTTACGTTTACGCCATTTTCTTCAGGTACAAACTTTCATCTGATGAATGAAATGTTACAGGATAAACAGTCCGTTGGCATTCATGTACGAAAAGGGAAAGACTATTCACAGAGAAAACTGTATCAGCATACTTGCGAAGTTGAATATTACAGAAATGCAGTTAAGCTGATGACAGAAAAACTCACAAGCCCTACCTTCTATGTGTTTACAGACAACCCTGAATGGGTAAAGGAACATTTTTCTTTCTTCTGCTATAAACTAGTGGATATAAATCCTTCTACAGGCTGGGGAAGCCATTTTGATATGCAGTTGATGAGTTATTGTCATCATAACATTATTTCCAACAGTACCTATAGTTGGTGGAGTGCTTTCCTCAATAGGAACAGAAACAGAACCGTTATTTGTCCGCAAACCTGGTTCAACCCTCAAAGTTGCCAGGAATGGAACTGTAAACCCATTTGTTGCCAAGGCTGGATTGCATTATAAATAAAGCAATGGAAACGCGAGTAGTATATTATGACACATTAAGAGGCTTTGCGATCTTATTGGTTGTTATCGGGCATCTTATACAATACAATTATGAATCATCCATACAAAATGGACTTTTTAATCTTATCTACAGCTTTCACATGCCTTTATTTTTTTTCTTGAGTGGATGCACCCGTGCATTACAAGAGAATAAGAAAGGCAAAGCAAAAACTTGGAAGGAATTGTTTAGCTTTTGCATGAACAAATGCCGGTTGCTGCTACTGCCGTCTATTGCATGGACTTTATTAGTTCCATTGTTTTTTGCCACAACATGGAAATATAATGGAAGCATCTCTTCATTCTGGTTCTTAAATGTGTTATTTGTCGTCAGTTGTTTATGGACTTTCATATTGTTTATTGATGATAAATTATGTGCGCGGAAAAAAATCCTATGGCTTACTATTGTGATCTTTGTTATATTGTTTGCCTTGGATATAAAGCGAATTCCCTTGATGTATATGGCATTGTATGTCTTTGGCTATTTCTTTCAGAAAAAGTCATGGCTACAGAAAATGCCAGATATAATCTATACACTATTCTTACTGGCGTTTTTCTTGAGTGCAAGTTACTTCTCATATGGCCAGACTTGGTATGGAGACGAAAATAGAGTGTGGTTGGAACTTCCACTATCCGCTTTAGCTTCTTTATCCTTAACATGGTTGTTTTGCAGAATTGTCAACAAATATATAAACTCAGCGTTAGCGTTTTGGGGTAAATATTCTTTAGGAATATACCTGACACATTTTTTATTTGTAGATATGCCAGTCATAAAGGGACTGGAAAATGCTTTTAATTCCATATCACAATTTGTAATATTGTCTATATTGGCGGTACTGATAGCTTTATGCAGTACCATTATTGAAAAAGTCATCGGAGCATTTCCAAGTTTACATTTATTGCTCTACGGGAAACGATAAATATAATATTTATGAGTGCAAAAGTTACAGTGATTGTTCCTATTTATAATGTGGAAAAATATATACAGCGATGTGCAGAGTCTTTAATGGAGCAAACAATGGACGATATAGAATATATCTTCATTGATGATGCTACACCGGACAACAGTATGACTGTTTTAGAAAATACACTAGAAAAGTATTCTGTCCGCAAGGATTATATACAGATAATTCACCATCCTACCAATAAAGGACTGCCAGCAGCGCGTAATACAGGTCTAAAAGCTGCGACAGGTGAATATATTTTTCATTGTGACAGTGATGATTATGTGGAACCTGATATGCTGGAAACGCTGTATGAGACAGCCGTAAAAAACAATGCTGATATTGTATGGTGTGACTGGTTTCTGACCTTTGGCCAGAATGAGCGTTATATGAAGCAGCCTGATTATGACACCCCATTGGATGCTGTTAAGGCCATGTTAGGCGGCGCCATGAAATATAACGTATGGAACAAACTCGTGAAAAGAGAGTTGTATCATGAGAATGACATTGTTTTTCCTGAAGGATATGGCATGGGAGAAGACATGACCATGATACTTCCTTTTGCTTTTGCAAAAAAAATCAAATACATACCCAAGGCTTTTTACCATTATGTAAAAACCAATACAGGAGCATTCACACAGAATCATTCTGTAAAACATCTGACAGATTTACAATATAATGTAAGCCGCATTGAGCGTAGTTTATCAAACAAATTTGGTGATACCTTAACAAAAGAAATTGCGTTCTTGAAACTTGAAACAAAATTTCCATTGCTGATAATGGGGGACAGTATTGAGCAATATAGACAATGGAGTAGACTCTATCCTGAAGCCAATAAATACATTCTTCAAAACACGTATATATCCATGCGTTCCCGTGTCTTGGAGTGGTTCGCATGGAAGAAACAGTGGTGGATAATAAAGTTGTATTATTGGGCAGTTATCCGACTGGTTTATGGAGTAATTTATAGATAGTTCCTATGTTAAAATATTTGGGAATATTTTTAGCGATAGTCTTTACCAGTTTTTTCTTCTTTCCTGTAGAATTTATCTGGTTCCCAGGATTCAATACCAAAACAGCTATGGCTGGAGTGGGACTGATTCTTTTACTCATACAGCTTTCTAAACGAAAGACACCGGTATTGGATTCAGGGCTATTGTCCGTTGCGATTTGGGCTGCCGCAGTTTCTTTTATGAGCTTTCTAGCCATTACTTATAACAACACAAATGATCCTTCATTTTTGGCCTATTTCATTTCCATGTGTGTATGGTTGGCTGCCGCTTATATGGCTACAAGTATTATCTATTTCGTACACGGCACTATATCCGTAAGATTAGTTGCAAATTATCTGATCGCAGTATGCACTTTACAATGCTTGATAGCTCTTGCAATTAGTCAAATACCTATTGTTTCCAATGTTGTAAATTCTATTTTTTATATGTACAAGGAAGGAATGGCACAAGGCCGCCTATATGGAATCGGGGCGATGTTGGATGTGGCAGGATTGCGTTTTATGGCTGTTCTTGCTATTACAGCTTATTTGATAACGACATTATCAGAAGAAGATTCTTCTAAGTATTTGAAGTGGTATGTTGCTGCTTTCCTAACAATCGGTTTTTTAAGTAATATGATTTCCAGAACTTCCCTTTTTGGTGTGATCATAGGTCTTCTCTATTTGGCATGGGCATCATTTTATGGAAAAATAGGCGTTAAATCAAATTTTGTCAGGTTGTGGAAATATCTTTCTTTGTCAGTCTGCATGTTGGTCATAGGTGGAACTTTATTATATCAGGTTAATCAAGGTTTTCGTGACAATATGCATTATGGCTTTGAAGGCTTTTTCAGTCTTTATGAAAAAGGCCGGTGGAAAGTTGACTCAAACAGAGGACTGGTATATATGTGGAAATATATCAAGCCTGAATCTGCTCATACTTGGATTATAGGTGATGGATATTGTGATGATCCTAATAATGATCCTTATTATACAGGGACACAACCTAAAGGAGGTTTTTATAAGGGTACAGATGTCGGATATATGCGGTTTATTTTATATTTCGGCATTTTAGGCACGTTTGTATTTATGGGATATTTTTACCAGGCAGCCAATGCCTGTGCTAAGCGTTTTCCCCGTTATAGGGATATGTTTATACTCATTCTGCTATGCAATTTTATTGGTTGGATAAAAGTATCTACAGATTTATTTTTAGTGTTCGCTATCTTTCTTTCCATCATCTTCCATGAGCATTCGGAAGAAACAGAAACCTCGCAGCTTCAAATAGAAGGGCGATAGCCTCACTAAACTTTTCTTAGTTCGGATATTTCATGAAAATCATTTATTGCATCCGTGCCACATACAATCCCGGTGGCATGGAAAGGGTATTATTGAACAAAGTTTCCTACCTAATCAAGCATTTGGGTTGGGATATTTTAATCGTGACGACTGACCAACAGGGGAGGCCACCTTTTTACCCTTTTCCTGAAAAAATACGGATGGTAGACTTGGGAGTCAATTATGCAGATGACAACTCAAAAAATGTATTTAAGAAAATTTCCGGTTACTTATGTAGGAAAAGAATACATAAAAAGCGGCTTACAGCTCTATTGCAAAAAGAAAAAGCCGACATCGTTATCTCCCTCTATCCTTCAGAATCCTCTTTCCTGCCAGATATAAAGGATGGAAGCAAGAAAGTTTTAGAGCTTCATTTCTGCAAGTTCTTCCGTCTGCAATACAGAAGAAAAGGCTTGTTAGGTTGGATAGACCAGTGGCGAACCTTACAGGACGAAAGTATTGTGCGGAAATTTGACAAGTTCGTTGTTCTGACCTATGAAGACCAAAGATATTGGGGACTTCTTCCCAATATCGAAGTAATACCCAATGCAGCCATGAACATGTCTGGTCATTTTTCCGATGTAACCAATCACCGCATAATCGCTGTAGGTCGATTGGACTATCAAAAAGGATTTGACCGGTTGATCCAGGCATGGGATATTATACAGAAAAATCAAATATACAGCGATTGGCATTTGGATATTTTCGGGCAAGGTGAATGGTATGATATGTTACAAAGCATGATCAGGGAACGCGGACTTTCTGAAACTGCTCATATAAATAAGCCAACCAACTCCATTGGTAGTGAATATGCCAAAAGTTCATTGATTGTAATGACCTCCAATTATGAAGGGTTTGGTATGGTACTGGTAGAAGCGATGGCTTGCGGTGTTCCTGCCATAGCTTTTGATTGTAAATGCGGTCCCAGTGATATTATCAAGGACGGTGAAAACGGATTGCTGGTTCACAACGGTGACATTGAAGGATTGGCCGAGGCAATGATGGAAGTCATGGACGATGAAGACTATCGGAAGATGTTGTCGCAAAATGCCCGTAAAGTAGTTGCCACCTATTCGGAAGAAACGGTCATGCGCAAATGGATTACATTATTTGAATCTTTGGTTGAAAATATCAATAAACGGAATCATTGATTGATAGTTCCAGATTATTCGGCAGCCTTGAATTTTATTGGCAAAACATGTCGGCTATACTGATAACTAAATTATTTATAACAAATGAAAGAGTTTTCTTACCGTATTGAGGCGTGGGATATACTTAAAACATTTGCCATCTTTCTTGTAATTATGGGGCATTTCTTACAGTATATGGTAAGTTGGCCACCTTTCGAATGTCCCTTATTTGCATGGATTCAAACATTCCATATGCCTTTGTTTATGGTTATATCCGGCTTTTTGTCTGTCAGAGGATATGCAAAGGGCAACTTTAAAGCGTACTGTAAGAAACGTTTTATGCGCATAATGATTCCTTGTATAAGCTGGCTGGTACTCATATTTTTGTTAAAGGCATCTCTATCAGACGGTGGATGGTCTTTTACACTGTTGAAAAATGTTCTGATAAATGACCTTTGGTTTCTTAAGAGCCTGTTTATATGCTGTTTATTAGGTTTTATCGCTTACAATGGTAAAAACCATCGTGTTATTAAAGTTCTCGTGACGATATTTATCAGTCAGATCTTTTGGATGTGGAATGTTTTCACGATGTATCCCTGTTTTTTGTGTGGGGCATGTATTTATATTTATTGGGATTTCCTGATGAAAAATGCAAAATGGATATTGGCAATCTTTGGCCTTTTCTTTATTACAACGTCATTCTATATATCTTATACACCTGATTTCTGGATTGTCGGCCAAGGTATTCGTCGTGCGTTGTTGAGTGATGAGATGCCGGTGGAAAGCCGTTTGAATATCTTGTTAGATATTGTCGGAAGACGTTATTTTACCATGATCATTGGCATATCGGCATCAGTGTTCTTCATCCTGGGTTCCTATTTGTTATTTAATAAAATAAAGACACGTGGTGTATTGAAAATAATGGCCGATGCAGGGAAATACACCTTAGGGATTTATGCTGCCCAAACTGTTTTGGTTGAGAACCTATTAGTAAGATTCATTAAAGCCGATTCGGCACATTCAACATTGTATGTGGGGCTAATTTTTCCTTGTCTTTCCATCATCGTAATGATTGTATCAGTATGGATGAATGTTTATATACAGAAAAATCATCCTGTTGTTTCCGCCATCTTGTTTGGAGATAAAAAATGAAAAGGCTTCTTCAGATAAATCCAGTCCTGCGTGTGTCCACTTCTACCGGCCGAATCATGCAAGAAATCGGTGAACTGGCCATGCAAAATGGCTGGGAAAGCTATGTCACGTACAGCAAAGGACGCGACGGCTTGAAAGCATGCTCTTCCAAAATCATTACGGTAGGGAACAAGCGAAGTGTTGTGTGGCATGGCATTGTGACAAGACTGTTTGACCGTCATGGCTTGGCTTCTACGAAAGCGACGCGAAACCTTATTGAACAGATTAAGGCCATTAACCCGGATATTATCCATATCCATAACATACATGGATATTTCCTGAATTACCGGGTCTTGTTTGATTATTTATCCCATTGTGGCATACCGGTAGTGTGGACGGTGCATGATTGCTGGCTTTACACAGGTCATTGTTACTATTATTCATATGTAGGATGTAACAAATGGCAAAACGGTTGTGGCCATTGTCCGCAGAAAAAAGAATTTCCTACAAGTTTGCTGTTTGACCGCAGTGCACGTAATTATGCAGACAAAAAAGCTGCATTTACGTCAATGCCCAAAGACAAACTGATTATCATCCCTGTTTCAGAATGGATAAAAGATGAGATGCAGAAATCTTTTTTCCGAGATTATGAATTCCGTGTTATTCATAACGGCATCAACACTAAAATATTCACCCCTTGTGATGCTCGTGGTACGTTGGCTAAATACGGTCTGTTCGGGAAGCATATTCTGTTGGGTGTGGCCAGCATCTGGAGCAGAGAAAAAGGTTTGGACGATTTTATCCAGATGAGTCAGCTTCTGAATGATGACGAGATAATCGTGTTGGTCGGTATCAAAGATGAAGATAAAGAGAAACTGCCCTCGCGCATAGTCGGAATCGGGAGGACTGAGAACACCCGACAGTTGGCTGAACTATACTCTGCCGCTGATGCTTTTATCAATCCTACCTGGCAAGACAATTATCCGACCGTCAATCTGGAGGCAATAGCCTGTGGCACACCTGTAGTAACCTACCGGACCGGAGGAAGTATAGAAGCCATAACCCCAGCCACAGGTTATATTATAAAACAAGGTGATGTAAAAGGATTGCTGGATGCAGCGCGCACCATCAGAAAACGCGGTAAATCCTATTATCAGCCGTTGTGCCACCAATATGCCTTGGATCATTTTAACAAGGAAGACCGATACGCTGACTACATCCATCTATATGATGAACTCGTAGCACACAACTGATTAAGGAAAAGCTCCATGAACTTTTCGATAGATAATACTATTGTTCCTGTTACATTATCTAAGCGGGAAAAGGCAGCCTTGCAACGTCGTCATGCGTTGCACCAAAAATACGAAAAGGCGGTGACGCTTTACGCGGACACGGACATGCCTTTGAAAGCCATTGCCCAAAAGTGTGATGTGACTGTAGGTGGATTAGGCGGTTATCTCCGACGATATTGGCGTGAATTGGTATTGCGCCGCCACCAGATTCCTACGAACGGCAAAAAGCCGCAAGATATAAAAATCGTGGAGGCAGGGAAGCAGAATATCAATGCTCATATCAAATATAAAAAAGCAATAGACGCTTGTGGCTCGCTGGAATATATTGATCTGAATATGTCACAGATAGCCCGAAAGTTCGGTGTGGGAAGTACCGCTTTGGCCAATTTCATGCGTATTCATTACATGGATATTCTCAAGTGGCGCGAGAAAGTACGCCACTGGTTAGGCATTAACGATAATATCCGCCGAGGAGCACGTCCTGCATGTACAACGCGATATGCCAAAGCTGTGGAACTTTACCGCACCACGGACATGACCGTTCCAGAAATAGCGGAAAAGTGCAAGGTTTCCCCGAGTGGATTCAGCCAACATTTGAGGTTCTACCACAAAGGGATTCTGAAAAAGAAAAAGGCACAGCGAGAAAGTTGCCAAGCTGCAGCCGAAAAGACTTTTGGGACTTTGCTCGGCAACGGACGCAAGTATCAACCGGCAATAAAGACGGAACAAAAATATGCTCAGGCACTAATGCTTTACCGGGACACTGCATTGACCATGAAGGACATCGCACAGAAGACCCATGTCCCCCTTGAAGGATTCCGGTCTTACCTGCATAAGTGGCACAAAGACCTGGTGCTGCAACGCTCCGGCCTGAATACGGAAACAGAAGACGGGATAGATTTACGAAAAGCACGGAAACGTATGAAAACCGTAACAGCCAAATATGAAAAGGCCATTTGCAGCCTGAGGCAGAATCCGCGTCCTGTTGCCCAAGTAGCGGCAGAGTTCGGCCTCAATCCTGAAGTTTTCCGTAGTTACCTGCATAAATATGAACCGGAATTGGCACAACAACAAGGTATGATGCGAACTCATGACGGCAAATGGGTATCTCGTCGAAGTCATGAGAAATACACGGAAGCCGTCTACTTGTATGCCACGACAACGGAAAGTCTTAAATCTATTGCCAAGCGACTGGGATTAACCTACAACAGTGTAGGAGGTTATGTACGCCGCAATTACCCGGAAGCAATAGTGCATCACAAGGCTTTACTTGAAGCAACACAGGACTGACTCCTATCTAAACTGTATATACAGACTTCATTGTCAGGTTTGATCTATGAAACATGAATTAAAAGTTTTGCAGTTAGGCAAATTTTACCCGATTCGCGGCGGTGTAGAAAAAGTCGCGTATGACTTAATGGTCGGATTGTCAGAACAAAACGTGTATTGTGACATGCTGTGTGCCGCATCGCAAGGCGGCAACCGGATTATCCCGGTAAATGACCATGCAAAAATCATTTGTAGTCATACTTGGCTGAAAATAGCTGCTACAATGATTTCACCGGCTATGATTTTTGCCTTAAAGAAAATACAGAAGCAATATAACATTATCCATGTGCATCACCCCGACCCTATGGCATGCTTGGCCTTATTCCTGTCAGGATATAAAGGAAAGGTCATACTCCATTGGCATAGTGACATACAGAAGCAGAAGACCTTGCTGAAATTTTATCAACCTTTACAGCAGTGGCTTTTACGGCGTGCGGATTTAATTGTCGGAACAACTCCTGTCTATCTGTCTGAATCACCTTTCTTACAGAAAGTACAACAAAAAACAATCTGTCTGCCCATTGGAGTGGAACCCATGAAGCCGGCTCCTGACAAAGCAGAAGCTATCAGACGAAAATACAACGGAAAGAAAATAGTATTCTCATTGGGAAGGCTGGTGGCTTATAAAGGGTATCGCTTTCTGATAGCTGCCGCCACATTCTTAAAAGACAATTTTGTCATACTTATAGGTGGTACGGGGGTATTAAAAGACGAATTACAAAAAGAAATCAACGAATTAGGTTTACAGAAAAAAGTAGAGCTACTCGGTCGGATCAGTGATGAAGATTTGCCAGCCTATTATGAGGCTTGTGATGTGTTCTGCTTAAGTAGTGTACAAAAGACAGAAGCATTCGGCATCGTACAGATAGAAGCAATGTCATGCGGCAAACCTGTTGTTGCCACTAATATTCCGCAATCCGGAGTACCGTGGGTAAACAAGAACGGTGTATCCGGTCTTAATGTCACTCCAGGCAATGCCCATGAACTTGCTAAAGCTATTGAAGATGTGACAAGAAACAAGACTGTTTATCAGCATTATGCAATAGGCGCGACAAATCGGTACAAAGAACTTTTTACTAAAGAGAAAATGATTGAGAAGTGCTTAAACATATATGAACATGGAAACAGATGAAAAAACAGAAACTCTTACAAAGATTTTGAGAGTGAACATGGGAGAAAGTAGCTATTACCAACACAAAGAAATGTCAACTACTGCTTTCATAACGAAACGAATATTCGATGTAGTTGGCAGTACATTGGGACTTGTTGTATTTTCACCAGCTTTTTTACTCATTTATTGTCTTATCAAACACGAAGATGGCGGACCGGCCATATTCAGACAAGAACGAATTGGTTATAAAGGCAGGCCTTTTACCCTTTACAAATTTCGTTCAATGACCGTAACGTCCGAATCTGACGGCAAACCGGCCTTATGTCAAAAGGATGACAAACGTCTGACCAAAATCGGAAAATTCCTACGTGAACATCATTTAGACGAGCTGCCACAGCTTTGGAATGTATTGATTGGAGAGATGAGCTTTGTCGGGCCGCGCCCTGAACGTAAGTTTTTTGTAGATAAAATAAAGGCCATCAATCCTGATTATGAACTGTTGTACCAGCTGCGCCCCGGCCTGTTTTCTGCGGCCACCTTGTATAACGGCTATACAGATACTATGAATAAGATGCTTGAACGTCTCCGCATGGATCTTGATTATCTGCATCACCGTTCTCTGTGGCTGGATCTGAAAATCATTTATCTGACAGCGTTTTTTATCTTAACCGGAAAGAAATTCTAACGATGGAAAGAAAAATAATACACATAAAAGACGGGCTGCAATTACGCAAAATTAAAGACCAGCACATGATAGTAGAAGCCTGTAACGATAATATGAATATGAGCAACGTGTACAGCCTGAACCATACAGCTGCACGATTGTGGGAACAGTTAGAAAACGGAGACTATACCTTGCAGGATTTGGCTGAATGGTTTTGCAATATATATGATATAGATTTGGCCACCGCCCTCAACGATGTGGAAAAACAATTAGCCGAATGGGAATCATACGGGCTGATCAATATAGACTAATCCATGTAAAACAGATATAAAAGAAATATGAATTCGGACAAATTACATGCAGCATTGCTTACATTGCTGCGTTCTGGATTATGGGAAAAGGAGATTGACAAACTTTCCTTGTTCCCATTGTCTGATGAGGAATGGGAAAAAGTGTTCCGCCTTTCCCGCCAGCAGACGGTGACGGGACTCGTGTATCAGGGACTGCAATACCTTCCCGATGGCATGCTGCCTCCTGAGCCTGTCCTGATACGTTGGACGGCAGAGGTAGACGCCATTGAGCGAATGAACCTGAAGATGAACCAAACCTTGTCCGAATTATACGTAATGTTCCATTCCAAAGGATTGAACCCTATCTTACAGAAAGGACAAGGTGTGGCACAGTTCTATGAGAAACCGTTGTTACGCGAATGTGGTGATATTGACCTTTATTTCAATAACAGCAGAGCCTTTTTCGTTGCAGCCGTTTATGTCCGCCTGCACAAGATCGCAGTGAAAAAAATGCCTGACAAAAGTCTCTTTTACCTGTGGAACGGTATCGAGATAGAACATCACACACGGTTGTTCGACCTTCATAACCCATTTCTGCAATGTTACTTGAACAAGCTGGAATGTGAAAATGGATATAAGCCTCTTTGTTTCCGGACGCCTTCACACCTTAAGATAAGCGTACCTTCACCTTTCCTTAACGTGCTCATGCTTGATTTGCATATATTGAAACATGAACTTGGTTGGGGCATTGGTCTGCGTCAGTTCTGTGATATGGCACGTGCCTGCTATAAGTTACACGAAGCAATAAACCCGGAGAAAATGGAAAAGGTCTGTATGAAATTAAAATTAGAGCGGTGGAATCCGTTACTTCACGCTTTTCTTACTGAACATCTCGGACTTCCTGCTTCCTGTCTACCTTACGGAACAACCGCACCTGATGCCCGGCCGTTGCTCGACATCATCTGGAATAGCGGAAATTTTGGATATCATTTGACAGGACGCAAAACATCTGGCCAATCGGTTTTGAGGCGCAAATTGCGCACGGCAAACATTTTCCGTCAGAATCTGAATTTTGCCCGCCAATATGCTCCCAAAGAAACTTTCTGGATGGCCTGTGATTTACTGAAAGGACAGTTTTAATTACGATGAAAGAATACTATTTCTGCATAGCCGGTTTTTGGCTGGCTCTCCATTTACCCGAAACGTGGAACGTTGATGCCTTATTGCCTTCTTTCCAGGCATTCCGCCGTACGCGAGAAGAAGGCTGTAAAAGGCTTATTGATTGTATTGTCGAACCGTTAAGTCTCCCACAACAGACAGAACCGGAAGGTACAATAATAGAAGAAACGGCCAATGATGCCGGACATATACGTTTGTATGACAACATAAACGGCTACAATGTAACACTTTCCGTATATCCCAATGGTATCCGTCATTATATGCAGGCCGGCAAAGACTTCTCAAACGTCCGTATATCTTTATATCCTGAAGATAAAGATGCCGGACAAATATTGTCCTCTTTACTCCGTATAGCTTATTCGCAGGCAATCCTTCAGCATGATGCGCTGGCCATACATGCCTCTGCCGTATATCATCAAGACCATGCCTTCCTATTTATGGGGAAAAGCGGAACCGGCAAAAGCACCCATTCTACCCTTTGGATGAAATATATACCCGATACGGGATTGCTGAATGACGACAATCCTACGGTACGCATCATTTGCGACAGAGCCTACGCATGGGGAACTCCATGGAGCGGAAAGACGCTTTGCTATAAAAACCTCTTTTATCCAATAGAAGGTATGGTGCGTCTCAACCAGGCCACGGAAAATTCCTTCTGCCGCCAGGAGGGGATTGACGCATTCGCCACCCTGTTGCCCGGATGTTCCGTCATCAGCCAAGACGCGGTGCTTCGCAACAAACTGTACGACACGTTAAGCCGTTTGTCTGAAATCGTTAAGGTAGCAGTCTTAGACTGCCGGCCTGACAAGGAAGCTGTCTTTTTGTGCAGCGAAGCCTTGGAGAAAGTATATTAACCATAAAAAATAATCAATTAATCCATACAATGAACAGAAAGTTCCATTTAGTGCTGGCAAGCCTGTTTGCCATCTTATTATTTAGTTCCTGTGCACACAAGAATTATGTGTATCTGCAAGACATGCATCTGGGACAGAGTTATCCATTCGACGACAAGTATGAAGCCGTTGTCCATAAGGATGACCGCCTGAGCATCACCGTGAGCAGCAAAAACCCTGAGCTGGCCATTCCGTTCAATATTTACGGCGGCTCGTTCAGAGTAGGAAACGACGGCAGCGTGTCGGCCGACGGCACGACGAAAGTCAACGAAAAAGGATACAGGGTAGACGTTGACGGAAACATTGATTTCCCCATTCTCGGTAAACTGCATGTCGAAGGGCTGAAAGTAAGCCAAGTAACTGATTTAATCAAGCAGAAAATCGAGGAAGGCAACTACATGAAAGACCCGCTCGTGTCCATCGAGTTCCTGAACTTCAAATACACGGTTCTCGGTGCTGTGGGGCATAATGGCACATTCTCTGTAGACGGTGACCGTATAACCCTGCTTGAGGCCATTGCTAAGGCAGGAGACCTGACAGCCAAAGCCAGAACCGACAGAGTGGCCGTTATCCGTGAGAAAAACGGTGAGCGGCAGATGTTCATGCACGACCTGCGCAGTAAGGAAATATTTGACTCGCCATGCTTCTATCTCCAGCAGAACGACATTGTATATGTAGAACCCAAATACCGCAAGAAAGACACCGAGGACCGCGGATGGCAAATTGGCACAACTGTTCTTTCAGCTATTACCGCAGTATGCTCTATCTTGTGGGCTATTAAATAAAGACAATCTTATCATAATATGCAAACGAACAACTCATCGAATAAGACCGAGCAGGGAGTTAATATTGTAGACCTGTTCGCTTATCTTGCATCAAAATGGAAGTGGTTCCTGCTTTCCATCATTGTGTGCTGTGGCATAGCATGGTATAAGTATGCCAGCGCACCGCTGGTTTATTTCCGTTCGGCAACAGTCATCATCAAAGACCCGTCGAACAAGACTTCAACAACCACCCTTGACCGCTTCGACAACATTATCAACAAGGTGAACGTTGCCAACGAAATCCTGCAGTTCCGTTCAAAGCGCCTTGTACGTGAAGTAGTGCAGCGCCTTCATGCCGACATGAGTTATCAGATAGAAGAGGGCCTGCGCACCAACGAGCTTTACACCCAGTCGCCGGTGCTGGTCTATTTCCCTGACGCACTGCCCGAACAGAGTTTTGCGCTCACCGTAACGCCCAAGGACAAAAAGAGTGTGGTATTGTCCGATTTTTCAGGCATTAATGCCAAACCGAGTTATACCATTCCATTGAATGACACTGTTACAATCATTAAAGGTGTACGTGTGGTGGCCACCCCGACCAATTATTACAGTAAATCGTGGATGGGCACTTCTATCCGGGTACACAAGCGACCGCTTGAATCTGTAGTGAATTATTACAAAAACGCTATCGGCATACAGCAGGAAGAGGAAGAGTCATCCATTCTTACGCTTGCGCTGAAGGATAATTCTCCTGCCAAGGCAGAAGATATGCTTAACACCCTGATAAACGTTTACAACGAGGAAGCGATTAAAGACAAGAACCAGGTGGCTGTCAATACTGCAAACTTCATCAATGAGCGTCTTATCATCATCTCAAAAGAACTCGGCGGCGTGGAATCCGAGCTGCAGACATTCAAACAGAGTAACCAGATTATAGACATTGCATCGTCAGCCAACCGCTATATGGGCGAGTCTCAGAAATACAACGCTGACGCCCTTGAGCTGGAAACCCAGCTGCGGCTGGCCCAGTTCATCAAGAATTATCTTACTGATCCTACCAAAGAACGCGACCTCATTCCATCAAACACCGGCATTGGCGATGCCAATATTGAAGGACAAATCAATCTGTACAACACGGCAAAACTAAAGCGCGACCATCTCATTGATGACAGCAGTGAGAACAACCCGGTTGTGAAGGAACTGAACAATTCGATGCGGGCGATGAAGCAAAACATCATCCGTGCTGTTGACAACATGATTGTCAGCCTCAACGTTAAGCGTACTGACGCACAGAACCGACAGATGCGCGCCCAAAGCCGCGTAACGTCCATACCGGGCAAGGAGCGCCAGATGCTTTCTATCGAGCGACAGCAGAAGATAAAAGAAACTCTTTATCTTTTCCTTTTGAACAAACGTGAGGAAAACGCCCTGTCACAGGCCATGGCTGACAACAACGCCCGCGTCATCGACGGGGCTGAAGGCAGCAATGCGCCCATCTCTCCCAACCGCAACCGCATCATGCTCCTGGGGCTGCTTGTCGGCATAGCCCTGCCTGGCATCGGCTGTCTGCTTGTGCTGTTCACGGATACCCGTATACACAGCCGCAAGGAGGTGGAAAAGGCGCTGACCGTACCGTTTTTGGGCGAGATTCCTATCGATAAGGAAGCTGCCAGAAGCCGCAGGCGTGGCGACAGCGACGGAGGTATCGCCGACGAGGACAGCATCGTGGCAGAAGCCTTCCGCGTGTTGCGCACCAACATGGCATTTATGTCCAGGAATGGTCAGGCCGCCAAGGTCATCACCTTCACGTCTTTTAATGAGGGCGCAGGCAAGACCTTCATATCATGTAATCTGGCAATGAGCTTTGTCTATGCAAAAAAACGTGTGGTGCTTGTAGACCTCGACATACGCAAGGGCACGTTGAGCCACCATCTCGTCAGCGGTCACATGGCGGGAGTCACAAACTACCTGGCTGACTCGTCGCTGACCATCGATAACATCATACAGCATAAGGAGCATTTTGATGTCATTACCGCCGGTGCCGTCGCGCCTAATCCTGCCGAGCTGCTTATGGACAGCCGGCTGGACGAACTGTTTGCCGAACTGCGCGCCATCTATGACATCGTCATTGCCGACAGCGTGCCTTTGGGTATCATCGCCGATGCAAGCATTGCCAACCGCATTGCAGACCTTACAGTGTTCGTGATGCGTGCCGGAAAGATTGACCGCCGCCAACTGCCTGATATCGAGGCGCTCTACGAGGGCAAAAAGCTAAAGAACATGGCTCTCGTGCTTAACGGCGTAAATCCGCACAGCCATAGCTATGGATACGGACACTACGGTTACGGCTACGGATACTATGGCTATGGAAAGAAGAAAAAGAAGAAGTGATTCAGTAAACTATAGTTCAACTTTTAAAATTTTTATTGCAATGAAAAAAGAACAAAAAGAAAAGTACGAGGCGCCTCAGACGAAGCGGACTCAAGTAAGTTTGGAAAGTGGCATTTGTGCCGCTTCTGCTAAAATTGAAAATCCTAATCAGGATAATGGACGAATTGAAGAACATCAGATCAACCACGACTTTGACCTTGAATTCACTGATCAGGATTGGGACTGATACGAATAATTAAAAACAAAAAATGCATATGAAGACCAAAAAGTATTTCATGATTTCAGCCCTTGCGCTCTTGGCTTGCAGTTGCCATGACGAGGACTTGACAAGTGTAGTACATCCTACCCCAGGTAAGGAGGTACAATTTGGTGTCGCGCTCGAACAGAACGCCGACACACGCACCATTTACGGTGAGGAAAACGACAATGCATTCCCTATTTATTGGGTACAAGGCGACGAGGTGATTATCAGCTCACCGGATTGTCTCAGTGGCAGAAGTTCGGCAACTTATAAGGTAACCGTAGATGGTCCGAATCAAAACTACGCAACCAGTCTTGACAAGACAGGTGAGACAGGATTGCAATGGAGTGATGCCGCAACGGGTGACTTCTATTCTGTATATCCGGCACCGTACACCATTGACAACGTACAATATGGAGTCCAAGTCGGAGCAGACAACTATACCTATACACTTACCATGCCCGCCCAGCAGGACAACAACATTGTCACAGAAAACGGGGTGAAAACAGTACAACCGGACATGAGGGCTTGCTACATGTATGCCGCGACAAAAGGTGTAAACAACGGCGATATAGTTAATTTGAAGTACAAGCCGCTCTCCACGGCTTTGCGCTTTACGTTGCAAGGACCACAGACTGGAGACCCGGTAACAATCAACTATGTACGTATTTACGCTCCAAATACAGCCATCAATGGAACTTTCACAGCTAACCTTTCGAGCGCCACAGAAAACGATCTGCCGCAGTTGGCAGTCGTAAGAGGGCGCAATTACGTGACAATGAATGCGGCTGACGCTTCTACCGGAGCATTCCTGACTTTGGCTCCGGGAGAAAGCATCGAACTGAACGCTTTCCTTTTGATTACAGAAGAAACCCCCATTACAGAAGATTGGTACATAGAAGTGGGAACTAGTAGTGCAGTTTATACGAAGCATTTGAGTGGAGAAGGCAACACTACCCTCATACCGGGAAAAGTACATCGTCTGAAGTCTCCTCTGCCGCAATTGAGTAGTAATGAAGACTGGGACGCTTCCAACTGGATGGCAAACATTCAGCGCAACGTATATCTTTCGGAAATCTCCATCCCCGGTTCTTGGAACTCATTGAACAGCGAATTCCAACCGGATGAGGGTACAACAAGCATAGACCGTCAATATGGTTATGGTGTCCGCGCATTCCATCTTGATACGAGATGGAGGAGTGAATGGGAAAGTACAGGTTTTTTTAGTGGTCATTATGTAGCTACCGACTTGGGTATTGCCGATGGTGGAACTTCGCGTAATATGAACGAAGGTGGTAGGTGTATGACAGAGAATGCTCCTTCGTTTGTAGACTGCCTGCAACAGATTGTCAGCCATGTCAAAGACGACGAGTATATGGTAGTGGTATGTACCTTTGCTCAAGACAGTTACAACTATATCGATGAAAACGGTGACGACTGGAGGAACGCCATCAGCAACGCATGTGCCACATGCGAAGGCAATGATAAAATAATTATGGGCAACCAGATTACACCAGAAACCGTGGTTGGCGATGTGCTGGGCAAAGTCATCGTAATGATCAACACATACACTGAAGGCGAAGTGGCAAACAGCAAGTGCCTGTTCTTCAATATGGGTATGACTTTGGATCAAAACACTTACCAAAGCAGTGAATATTATCGAGTTCCATTGACATACAATAACACCACAAATACAGGCATCACCCTTTATGGTACCCACGCTCAAGCTACTGCTGAAAATAACGGAGAATATGACAACAATCGTGGTTATATGCCGTCGCTAAGTGAACGTGAAGAAAAAGCCGGGAATATTCTAAGCTGGTCGCAGAACAATTACAACCCTACCGGGCAGGGCGATCATAACGCTTGGCTCTATATCGGATTGGGCGGTTATGTATGGGATAGTGGTTCAATCTGGGGTATTGGTTCAAGTGAAGACCACGCTGCAGTTACTAACGAGCTTAACCCATGGATGCAGGGCAAAATCGATGAAATGGAAACTAATCGATCTTACTATCCAGTCGGCATCGTGTTTATAAACGATGTACACACGTATAGTGGTTTGGTTAATGACATTCTCCAGATGAACAGTAAGTACCGTAAGGCTTACGACCATGACCGCTCGCCGGTTGACGGATCTTATATAAATGGTGGTTCCGCCCAGTCTGTACAATCCGCCGCTCCGGGCTACAGCTCAGGCATGAAAGACAACAATACTAACGCAATAGGCTGGACAAGGAGCAGATAATAATCATATTCCACAGGGACAGGTGCGCTTGTGCGCCTGTCCCTACGGTGGAATATCCTTTTAAAATTCTGACATACATAAAAAATCTACTTCTATATGCGTAAATATTTTTGTATGGCTGCCGTTGTGGCGGCAGCTCAGATACTGTACTCATGCTCAACGGACGAATCGGTCTATTACGGCAGTTCAGACCATTGCCAGATCATAGCCCACATTGACCGTCCTGCTGACACGCGCACCGCCGTAGGCAGTGCCGTGGACGGAACTAATGCCGTGGGCATTGTATGGACCGACGGCGACGAGATCGGCGTGTTTGATGCTTCAGGCACTTCGCAAAAGCGCTACGCCAAGGTCGGTCATGGCTCTGCTGCCACTGCCGGTTTCGCGGCTTCAGGCACTGCCGCTTTCGACCAGCCTGTCTATGCCTATTACCCATACGACGACGCAAATGCCTCAAACAATGTCCGTTCGCTTACCGGCACATTGCCGGTCCTGCAGAATATGGACGGCGGCACGCTGCATGGCGACTATAAGTTCGGCAGGGCAACGGCACAGACATCCGACAGCAGCTACGAGTTCGTTTTCAAACACCTGTTCTCACTGGCACGCATCACAATCGACGCTTCAGGCACACCGCTGCAAGGCGAAACCCTGAAGAGCCTCACTGTGAATGTCAGCCGTGGAGAGGCTGCCGTTCCGATTGCCGGCAACTTCACGTTCAGTGCCGAAGACGGCAGTTGGGCGCAGAGCGATGCGGGCGAGAGTACCATCACCTTGGAATGGAATACGGCATCTGCCATTCTCGACCAACCGCTGACGGTGTATATGAGCCTGTTCCCGCTGGTCAAAGCGGGCGACCTCTTTACCATCAAGGTCTCTACCGAGAATTACACTGCCGAGTTCACAGCCAACAGCCTGACTGATTTCGCGCCCGAACAGATCTACAACTTCCCCATGACGCTCGACAATTACGAGACGACCAAGGTGTATGACAATAACGGGGCGACTGTGCAGGGCAAGTTTACCTGTGCCGCACTGAATGTGGACGGACTGCCGGCTGTAATCAACAGCGATGGACCGGGCGCAGACGGCACGGCAACCCTTGGCAGAATCATGAACGGCCTCGGCTACGACTTCATTGCCGTGAGCGAGGATTTCACTTATCATGATAATCTGGCAAATGCCATGACCGGCTATAACGCCGGCACTTACCGTGGCGGAGTGTCGCTTACCGGGAATAATAACACTGACGGTCTCGGTTTCTTCTGGAAGAAAGACGCAGTAAACGTCACTGGCGAAACCATGGTGAAGTTTGATGACGCATACGGAGGACCACTGACAGGAGGTG
Organism: uncultured Prevotella sp.; assembly: GCA_900550365.1. GTDB lineage: Bacteria > Bacteroidota > Bacteroidia > Bacteroidales > Bacteroidaceae > Prevotella. Next base: position 20,167 of record URRR01000024.1, read on the forward strand.
CCAACACGATGATTGCAAAAGGCTTCCGCCATTATGTGGTGACGGTGGCAGACGGCGTGACGGTGGATGTCTACATCACCCACATGAACACTTATGACGGCGATGGCAACACAGAGGACAACCCATGGGTAGCCGCCCAGTTGTCACAGTTGCGCCAGATGCGTGACTATGTGGTGGAACAGGCACAGACAAACAAACGGCCTGCAATCATCATGGGCGACACCAACATGCGCTATACCCGCCACCAGATTGTAAGCAATCTGATTGACCACGTCACAAGCGGAGGCTTGCAGATTGCCGACCCGTGGGTGGAGTTGCGCCGCGGCGGCATATATCCCGAATGGAATACAGGCTCGCTGATGATCCGTTCAAAATACGCGGGAGATGCCGGCGACATACTGTGTGCCGACGACCAACGGGGCGAAGTGGTGGACAAGATGTGGTACATCAACGTGCCGGGTGCCGCCATACAGCTGAAAGCCATCAGCAGCATGAACAATGTGGATGACTTCGCTAAGAGTACCGAACAGGTGTCGTTCAGCGGGGCAACCGTGGAAGATGCAGCAGGCAACATCCTTACCAACCAGAATGTCAGCTATACGAAAGTGAACGGATATGCCGACCACTTCCCCGTCGTAGTAAGTTTTGAATATACCTTAAATAATAATTAACCCATAATAAATATATAAGACATGAAGAGAAAAACAGTCGTGGCAGCCTTGATTCTTATGGCTGCCAGTCCGGTCTTAGCTCAGACCGGACAGAGCGCTGACGCCACGGAGACCGTGGAATACAGCGCGGACAAGTACAAAGTGGAGACCAACCGCTTCTGGAGCAACTGGTTCATCTCTGTAGGCGCCGGTGCACAGGTGTATTTCGGTGACCACGACAAGCAGGCAGAGTTCGGCAAACGCATCTCTCCGGCATTAGACATTGCCGTGGGTAAGTGGTTTACGCCCGGCATAGGAGTAAGGCTCATGTACAGCGGTCTGTCGGCAAAAGGAGCGACAGGCAGGTATGAGTCCGGCGGTCTGGTACATGCCACAGGTGAGGTCGTTCCCGGATGGAAAGACGCTGCCGGCGGTGAACTTCAATATTCCAAGTTCAACTACTTCAACTTCCATGCGGACGTACTGTTCAACCTGTCGAACCTGTTTTGCGGCTACAATGAAAAACGCATTTATAACTGTAACATTTATGGAGGCGTCGGCGTAATGCATGTTTCCGAGTCGCCGTCTGCCACAGATGTTTCCGGGCATTTTGGTTTGCTGAACACTTTCCGTCTCTGCTCTGCCCTGGACTTGAATCTCGATCTGCGTGGAACAATAATGAATGATGATTTTGACGGTGAAATCGGTGGACGTGGCGAAGGCATGTTTGCCGCCACCATCGGTCTGACTTACAAATTCAAGCCACGCGGCTGGGACCGCAGCAAGACCATCACCCGCACGGTGTATAACAATGAAGAAATCAACGCCATGCGTGAGCGCATCAACCGCATGAGCGAAGAGAATGCCCGTCTGGAACAGGCTCTTGCAGAAGGGAAGCAGGACGAAGCCATGAGCATCGTGAAGCAGATAGCTTCTACCAACTTTATAACCTTCCAGATAGATAAGAGCGAACTTTCTAACGAGGCCCGCGTAAATCTCGGAATGCTGGCTGAAGTAATCAAGCAGGGCGAGCCTTCAACCGTTTACACCATAACCGGTTATGCCGATGAAGGTACAGGTTCAAAGAAAGGCAACGAGAAGTTAAGTAAGGCACGTGCAGAAGCCGTGTACAACTGCCTTGTCAACGAGTTCGGCGTAGACAAGTCGCAACTCAAGGTTGAATATAAGGGAGGCGTAGAAAACATGTTCTATGACGATCCACGTTTGAGCCGCGCCGTAATCACACGCAGCAACTAAACTTATAACTAATGCCTCTTTAAGCATTAAATTAACTTCTTTCCCGGTGTGCATGATAATGTCGTGATGATATAACGCACACCGGTTTTTAATATTATTCACTTTGTCTATGTCCCTCTTCCGCCCTAAGCGTAGACACGGAAGAGGGCATTTTTTGATTTTAAAATACTAACATAACGTGTTACTCATACTGCTTTTGTAGTTGACAAGTTACAAGATACGGGTAGACAAGGGGGCGCCGAAGGCTGTAAACTTAATAATAACCGCCATGTACACGATAGACCGATTTGGCTTTAAATCTCAAAGGAAAAGTCTTCACTGAACGTTTAAACGGTGAGATAGTTTGTTTTGACAGATAACAGAAGAAAAACTGTAATAAAAGTGGACAACAACACAAAGAAAAATATACAGACGGCAGCCGTTTCAGTTACTGCACGGAGGAGAAAAGGCTGCGGTTGCGGGTTCATGGCTTACGCCAACTCCCGCGTTGAGTGGCTGCGTGACGAGGGACGTTATGACGCAGCCTACAAACTGGAAACGTATCTCAGGAAGTTCACCACATATCTGGACAGGAAAGAGGTTTCGTTCAAGGATTTTGACGCCCTGCTGATGCACAACTACCACACATGGCTGAACAGCCAGAATTTGGGGCGCAATACCATTTCTCTATATATTAGGAGCTTAAAGCGTGTGTACCGCTTTGCCGTTAACGACGGACTTACCGCCGATAACAATCCTTTTGAGGGAATGGACGTGAGCTACCACGTAAAGAAAGACAGGAACTGCCTGACACTCGACGAAGTGAAACGCCTGCGCGGCCTGGACCTGAGCGGTGAGCCGCAGCAGATAGTCTTCGCCCGCGACATATTCTTGTTCACAATCTATACCAAGGGCATGAGGAGCGACGACATTTTCCGGCTGACAAAAAACAATATCCGGAACGGACAGCTCACCTACCGCCAGCATATCACCGGCAAGGAAATCATCATTCCGTGGGAGCCGTTGATGCAAGAGATAGCTGACCGCTACAGGCAGAAGGGCACAACACTCATCTTCCCTGTCATCACGGCAAAATCCCCACGCGAGCAATGGAAACAGTATGACGGTCTTCTGCACCGCATCAATTACAGTCTGAAGAAATTAGGCGTAATGATAGGCCTCAGCTATCCGCTGAACCTTACTGTAGCCCGCCATTCGTGGGAGAGCATGACAAAGAGCGTAAGCATAAGCGACATCCTGTAAGTTGACGAGGAAACGAGTTGACGGGGTGTCATTTAGAATAGAAACAGCGATGGCAGCTTTCACGGCTCAAGCCGTTTTGCAACGTTTACCAGCAACAGCCGCGTTAGCTGTCATCTTTTTAAGTTCAACCAATTCATAACAAAGCAAGCTGTGTGTCAATAGTTCTCGTAACAGAACTAACGACGCAATGAAATGTCATGTTTCGTATTACCATTTGTTCAAACACTCAATATGTCTATGTAACTATTCCGGAATGGCTTGGATATATTCAAAAATGCTGAATTTGTCGCAACAACATCGTTCCACGGTGTAGTGTTTTGTTTGATATTGCATACAAACTTTATTTATTTCCCTTTAAAAGGAAAACATTCAAAGGGAAACAGCCGTGTTGTCTCGTTACTGGACACATTGGGTTTACATGATAAAATATTTACAGACAATATAACGGTTGAACGATGTATTGAACATTCAATAAACTGGAATGAAACAGACTATAAACTAAATATATTAAAACGAAAATCAAAAGATTTTCTTGACATGAATCTAAATCAACCAAAAGAAAAATATACGGATGCTCCGGATTTGGACAAATTGCATAAACGATGAAAGACAACGGACTGTTGATTGACAACGGACTGTTTTTTGCAGAAGTGAAGCGCATGCTGGCTAAGGGCTGCAGTGTCACCATACGGGCAAAGGGCAGAAGCATGTATCCATTCATAAGAGACGGACGCGACCTTATAGTGCTGCTCGGCAACACGGAGGTGAATGAAGGAGACATTGTGCTGGCAGAACTGCCGGACAAGAGTTACGTGCTGCACCGCATTTACCAGATGCAAGGGGATGAAATATTACTGATGGGAGACGGCAATCTGCATTCTATGGAACGATGCCGCAAAGACGCTGTATTGGGAAAAGCAATCAGAATCATACGTGGCAGCCGCCAAGTGGACTGTGCGTCTGCCTGTGAACGCCGCAAAGCCGTCGTATGGCGGCGGTTGTTGCCTGTAAGACGCTACCTGCTGTTTGCGCTGCGTCTTGTCAAAAGCCAAAAATAAAATAAGCCGATGAGGATTGATGATTGCGTAAGATGGCTGTGGAATGCGTCCGGGGGCTTTCGCATACCCATTGCCGGTTGCGCCCTGACGGGTACGCTGCATGTAGGCGTTTCCTTGTTTTTCGTGTATGTTTGTAAACATTTGATAGACATCGCCACCGGCGTGTCTGAAGATAATATCACAACTTATATAGCCTGTCTTGTCATTTGCCTTGTCATACAATTGTTGCTGTCCGCCACTCGGAGCCGGCTTGCCACCTTTACTGAAATCCGGCTGCGAAATGAGCTGCACCGCCGGCTATTTGTACATCTGATGGGAAGCTGCTGGAGCGGACGCGACACACTGCATACAGGCGATGTACTCAACCGGCTGGAAGAAGACGTGGCGACATTGACCGACGCACTGTGCCGCACAATCCCGTCTGTATTCATTACGCTGATGCAATTGGGCGGCGCCCTTTGGTTTCTTGCACAACTGGACATCCGCCTGACCGGCATCCTTGTATTCATTATGCCCATAGCCTTGCTGCTGAGCAAAAGCTACGTGAGGAAGATGCGCAGGATGTCACGTGAAATCCGCGACACCGACAGCCTTATACAGAGCCATCTTCAGGAAAACCTGCAACACCGCATTCTGATACGGACTTTGGAATATACGGCGCAGAGCGTCATGCGGCTTGTGAACATGCAGGAAACTTTGCAAAATAAAATAATGCACCGTACAGACCTGTCGGTCTTTTCACGCTCAATGGTGCAGACGGGCTTTATGACCGGCTATGCCGTTGCTTTTTTATGGGGTGTATTCGGACTGCAGAACGGCACTGTCACCTTCGGCATGATGGCGGCTTTCCTGCAACTGGTAGCACAGATTCAACGTCCGATGGTGGACCTAAGCCGTCAGATACCTGCCTTCATCCGTGTATTTACCTCCACGGAACGGTTGGCTGAATTGGCTGATTTGCCGCAGGAGCAGCAAGGCAGCCCCGTCCGGCTGTCCGGCGCCTTAGGTGTCCGTATCAGCAATCTTGTGTATGCCTATCCGGGCAGTAAAAGGAAGGTGCTTGACGATTTCACCTACGACTTCAAGCCTGGTAGTCTGACTGCCATTGTGGGTGAAACGGGCGTGGGTAAAAGCACATTGATAAAACTGATTCTGGCTTTGTTCCAACCTGATGAAGGAGAAGTCAGATTCTATAATAAAGAACAAGAAGTCACGGCTTCACCGCTCACACGATGCAACCTTTCTTACGTGCCACAAGGCAATACGTTAGTAAGCGGCACAATCCGTGACAACCTTCTAATGGGTAATCCTGATGCCACAGACGAAGAATTGCGTTCGGCCCTCCACACGGCTGCGGCAGATTTTGTATTCTATTTGCCGGAAAGCATGAATACCCTATGCGGTGAACGGGGCTCCGGGCTGAGTGAAGGTCAGGCACAACGCATAGCCATTGCCCGTGGGCTTCTGCGCCCGGGAAGTATTTTATTGTTGGACGAGCCGACTTCGTCTTTGGACGATGAGACGGAGAAACTTCTCCTGCAACGCCTTTCCGAACAGCTGGAAGAAAAAACACTTATCCTTATCAGCCATCGGGAAACAATCACCCGACTTTGCACCGCAGTTATACGATTAGAAAAAATTAAATGAAAAACACGATCTCAATTATCTCTGATATATTTCATGATTTACGAAGAAAGCTTTGATTACAGGATTTACCAGCCAAAACGGCTCTTTCTTGACTAAAATTCCATTAAGTAAAAGTTAAACATACACGGCACAATCCGTTGTTTGAAGTGTCGGAAGCTACAGCATTAGACTGGACTTATAAAAACAACCGCATTCCGCCTTGGATATATGCTTGACATCATACAAAGATATATTCTGGCATACGCACCGCTGTAACTTTGCACGGAAAAATCAAGACCCGGCGGAAGAAGGATGCGGAATAAAGGAGGATAAGGCAAAACGATATAAGAGGAAGTATAAAAGAACGAAAAAAATGAGATACAAAAGGCCGGCGTTCGTTTTTCGGAACGTAAGCCGGATTAAGGCGGTCTGCCGATAAATGTGTTCATTTTAAAATTAAAAGATACAGCGGTGTGAATAAGGAAAAGGCAGAGTGGCATTCACCACTCTACCATTCTATAAGCTGTCAGGCTGCAGCATCGTCCTGTGAAGTCTGCTCATCCGTCGGAGCATCTTCTTTCTTCTCTTCAGCCAACAGGGCTGTCTTTCTCTCCTCTATGCGCTTGTGCCGTTTCTCGTACACTTCTTCATACGCTCTTGTGATGTCGCTTAATGTTTCGGGCATGTGTTTCCGTGCGAAGTCAAGCAAGAATGAGGCTGTGGCATTGCATCCTCGCGCATCCTTAAATCTTGCAATCAGATAATCCCTGCGGATAATGGCTTTCGTCTTAGCTGTGAGGTTGGCGACTATGTTCATCTTGTCTTCGTCTGAAAGATAAGTCAGATGCTCGCCATCCATACCGACAGCCTGATAATGCTCTTTGCGAAGGTCAGCCAAAAGGAAAAAATAAATCATCCTGTCCTCATCCGTTCCGAATTTGGTCTCGGTGATGTCGGCCTCCAGAATCCGTTTCTTGGTGTCTTCCACAGTCTTCTCAAGTGCTATCTCCTTGTTGCGTCTGTCTTGCTTCTCCAACTTCTCAATAGGTGAAACCGGTTGACCGTCCGTGCCGTCATTATGCTCTGCCTTTTTATAGCACAAAGTGATGTCATTCCATTCTATCCTCGCATAAAGCACAATCTCCCCGGCATCGGCCTTGCGGTTTATTTCTTCACACCTCTCGTTGTAGGCTGCCATGTCTTGCCCGTAATCCTTACAAGCCTGCTCGTATTCCTCTTGGGTGTCATATTCGTCCGTTTGCGGTTCTTCGGGGCGGTTGGGATAAGTCGGCAAGTAGCCTTGCAGATTTTCTACCATATATCCCATATCCACAAGACGTTCCACGGCTATGTCGTTGCCGTTGTATGCGTCACGGCAAAGGGTGACGGTCGGCTGTTGCTCCATGACCTGCACGGCCTTTTCTACCAAAAACGACGCATTCTTTTCCTCAAGACAACTCCGTTTAGCGCAATTTCCACATCCCTCCTCGTGGAACAGACTCATTTTATGGGTATTGAACGGACAGGAAACACACAAGGTCTTGTCGAACTGGTAATGACGCAAGTCTGTGGTGAAATTCCGCTCGATGTTCCTTGCCACCTCGGAAGCCTTCAGACTTCTCCAACTGCCATAAACACCTTCCGTCAAATGACGCTCGTACACCTCACGCTGGATGTCTTCACCGTAACGGCAGATTTCACTTGCTACGCTGACAGACAGCTCATCTGTTTCCAGCAATTCAGCTATTTCGACTATCAATGTCGTGAACTTAAGGCGTGTGCGGATATAATCCTCTGACTTGCCGAACTGCACGGCCAATGACTGCACGTCATAACGTCCGCACTCCAACAGTTTCTGATAGGCTACCGCTTCTTCCATAGGGGTTACATCCTTACGCTGCAGATTTTCTGTCACGGCCATTTCCTCCGCCACATCATCCGCAACGTCAAGGATTATTGCCGGAATTTCGGTCTTACCGACCATAACGGACGCACGGTATCTGCGCTCTCCGAAGACAATCTCAAACAAGGCGGTGTCCGCAACGGGGCGTACTCCGATTGCCTGTAAGACACCCTGCTGACGGATGCTGTCGGCAAGCTCGGAAAGGCTTTCCTCATCAAAGTGCTTGCGTGGGTTGAAGTTGCCCGGACGGATGTCTGCCAATGCCAACGATACGATGTTTCTCTCTGCTACGGTCTGAATGCTTGTAGTTTCCATACTCATTTGTTTTTAAATTGTTGATGATTGAATTTCGTTTTTTTATTTCCCTTATGTAGCCGTTTTCACGGCCTACAACGGGGTTATTTTTCTGCCCAATCAAAGGGCCGGAGGACAAAAAGGCAAATCTGACGGCGGAAATACGCTTTGTGCGCAAAGGAAGATTTCCGACAGGCAACTTTGGCGGGCGACCGGATTTGCAGATTGGCCGCAGCCCGTTACCTTTGCGGAAAAATAATCCGTGGATGGCTGTGAACGCGAATGAAGCCGGAATAAGACCTGTATAACCGTAGGATGACCGTTAGGTTCACGTGAAAAAAGTGACATATCTGTCAATTTTTTGCCGCACAAAAGGCGGAAGGAGGCGTATAATGTTAGAAACGCCGGTTTTATATTGACTAAAACAGACATTTCTGTCATTTTTTGATAATACAAGAGGGCTGATTAAAAAAATACCGCTATATTTGCAGTGACTAAAAATGACATATCTGTCATTTTTTGATAATAGAATAAGATATGAACATACAAAGGGATTTCTACTTGAACCGGTTGATTACCGGCCGTGAAAACGGGCTGATAAAAATTATAACAGGCATCAGGAGATGCGGAAAGTCATACCTCCTGTTCAAACTGTTCCATGAATGGCTCAATGCCAATGGCATTGATGACAACCATATTATTGAGGTAGCCCTTGATGACCGCAGCAATAAGGCACTTCGCGATCCGGACGCCTTGCTGGACTATATAAAAAGCCAGATCACGGATAAAAGCCTTTATTATATATTATTGGATGAAATACAGATAGTACCTGAATTTACGGATGTCCTGAATAGTCTGCTGCACATACGCAACGCTGACGTATATGTCACCGGAAGCAACTCGCACTTCCTCTCAACGGACGTAGTGACAGAGTTTCGAGGACGTGGGGATGAGATACGCCTGCATCCGCTTTCATTTGCGGAATTCTGCCAAGGATTCCAAGGAGAAAAGAACAAGGCATGGAAGGAATATTACACTTACGGAGGATTGCCCCTTGTTCTCTCTCTTGATACCGAACAGAAGAAAGCGGATTACCTGACCAACCTTTATCAGAGTGTATATCTGGTGGACATTTTGGAACGGCATAAGATAAAAAACAAAGCAGAATTTGACGAACTGGTTAAAATCATGGCTTCGTCCATCGGTTCTCCATGTAATCCTACTAAACTGTCCAATACGTTCAGGAGCGTGAAAAAAGTGGAAATCCACCATCACACCATCAGCAAATACCTGTCTTATCTGAGTGACGCCTTTGTGCTGGAAAAGTCGGTCAGATATGATATTAAAGGGAAGAAATACATCAACACGCTGTCCAAGTATTATTTCTCCGATCTTGGCATCCGTAATGCCCTGTTGGGATTCCGCCAACAGGAGGAAAGCCATATCATGGAAAACATCATCTACAATGAGTTGCGTACAAGAGGCTACCATGTGGATGTAGGCATGGTAGAAGAACGTACCACGGACAGGAACAACAAGACGATACGCAAGCAGTATGAAGTGGACTTCGTGGCCAATCAGGGCAGTAAGCGTTATTACATCCAGTCAGCCTTTGCCTTGCCGGACGAGGCGAAAGTAAGGCAAGAGACAGCTTCGCTGACACGCATCGACGACTCGTTCAAGAAAATCATCGTGGTCAAGGATGACATCATGCCCAAAAGGGATGAGAACGGCATCGTGACGATTGGCATCATGGACTTCCTGCTGCGCCCGGACAGTCTGGACTATTGAACGGCTTATGGACGAAGTGACATTCAAGATAGTCAGGCTGCTGTTCATCGGCTGGTCAATGCTCCTGCTGGCTTATGCCGGATTCTGGAGGCGGAGGGGCGGGAATCATATTATTCCGCAATAAAGATACTGTATGATAAGGAAAGGCGAGCCTGTCCGTCACGGACAAGCCCACCGGCTCCAGAAGCAAAGAAAACGTATGTGCGCAATAATTATCAGGGGATAAGCAGCCGCACCTGTGTATGCCTGTTGCCTTCCAGGGGATTGTATTCAGATATGCCGCCAATATCCGCCTTTTCAATCTTTTCCGGTGCAACACCCCTTCGGATCAGTTCCTGTGCGATGTACTCCGCCCTTGCCTTGCCGAGGCGGTCATTGATTTCCTCTGTCCCGGTCATACTATCCGCTGCTCCCGTAACGGTCACGGACAAGCGGTGCCGGGTGATCACACGCGCCAGTGCATCGAGATTGATTCCTTGTGACGGCTCTGTTAGGTTCGTTGTTCCCAATTCAAAGAAGAAGTAAACCGGAACATCATATCCCCTGTCAGTATTTGCCGTCCGCCGGTTGGAAAGTGTATCCGGCTGGCCGGATATATCAGCCATGGATGTGCTGTCTTGTCCATCCACAATGTCATAGTTCTGCAATGTGTAGGCATTATCTTTTCCGTCTGCCGTATCGGGCTGTAAGGTCAACGGATCCTTTCCGTTCCAATGTCTGTTCCTTAACCTGGCCATCAGGGAGTTCAATCCGCTGTAGTCGTTACCGGGATTGCCGGTACTATTGTCATACAGGCTATGCACCGGCCATTTGTATTTGTCAAGCAGGCCTTCCAGCTCCAATATCTTGCGTAATTCACGGATAATCCTGCTGTCTTTTTCATGCCGGTTTGCATAACGCCGGTTGGCTCTGGCCAACGCTTCCGACAGTCTGACGAGCCGTTCATTCCGACAGATATACGGCCTTGCGTCTATGGCCCGTTTCCAGCCCCTCTTTCCGATGGTGACGGACAATCCGGCTGAAAGCGTCAGGAATCTGTCACCCCATCTGCCGGTCTTACCGTACCCGTCAAATTCCTGAAACGTAGTGTTGCCGCCAAGTTCTAGAGTGGCAGCCAGCCGCCTTGTAATCCAGTACCGCCCTTGTATACCATAGGACAGGGCGAACTGTTTTTGTCCGTTATCCTTGTGGTGCAACAATCCTATGCCCACGTAAGGCACGAGATTCCAGCGGGCCAAAGTTCCGTCTTTCCGCTGCTCGCCCCAAACGCTCCAAAGCAAGTCTGCATAATACCGGTGGAAATCCTGTGTGTCCAATGTGCCGTCCTTGAACCTGCCACCCTGCCAGCCGATGCGGCTTCCGATGTGAGGGGTGAACCACTTGCCGACACTGACAGCCCACGAAGGCTGCAGACGGCCGAACAAATCCTCGCATCCGAGAGGCTTTCCCAGAAAGGTTGACACTTCTCCTGACACACTTATGAACCAGTTGCCCGTCCACGGAGAAACCACCAGCACACCGTCCAAATACGGCGGGACAGTGACAGGCAACATTTCTTCTACGGGATATTGAAATACTCCGCCGCCGGTAGAGTCCGCCGACACAGGTCCGGCAACTGCTCTTGTCCACAAAAAGCATGATGCCACAAAAATAAAAATGATTTTCTTTGTCATAATGTTCAACATGAATTGATGAATGTACAAATGGATAAGAATAAAAGAAAGGTTATCGTTTTGGCTTCTTGCCGATGGCAGGACACATCATGCGTTGCGCCATCATCATGCAGCGGTAAGCCCAGTGCCGGTCGTCCTCATCATCGTCACGTCCCCATTTCAGACCGTTCCCACCTCCGCCGCCTCCCTGGCCTTCGGCAAAGGTCGTGGCAGCGTCCACGTAACCGAGAAACAACAGCGTGGCGCAATGGAGGACTTCTGCGCCCTGCTCGGAAATACTCTGCATAAGCGTTCCGTCAAAGGGGCCACGCGCTTCAGCATCAGACTGTGCCATCAGTTCCCGATGTTCGCCGACCAGACGCTCCACCAGCACATCCTTCAGCAAGCTGTCCACTTTCGCGTGGATGTCCCGTGAATACCGATAGGCTTCCTCGCGTAGTTCCCCTGTACGGTTCTGAATGGCGTCCATGTCTTTCTGAAGCACGGCCAGTTGCCGGTCGGCGGTTCCCAGTTTTTCCTGCTTGTCAGCCAGCCGTTGCCGGACATTGGAAAGTTCTTTCTCCAACCGGTCTATTTCTTTGGCCAAGGACATGGCATCGCCGCTTTGCGACTGCAGCTCACGGCGGTATGCCAGCAGTTGTGCCTCTTTTTCCGCTTTCTCTTTCTTCAGGTTCTCCACCACCGTATTTAAGCCTTTCACCCTGTGTTCTGCCAGACGGATTTCCACCCGTAGGTCAGCCAGTGCCTTACGGTGCTGTTCAATCTGCTCTTCAATGGAAGTACACTCTTCATTAAGATGGCGGCGGTATTCCTCGGTGGAACGGTGCTTTGCACCGGTAATGGCAACACTGGTACCGCGGCGGAGTTCCCACTTACGGTTGATTGACGCCAGTTCGTTATGAAGCTCGCGGAAACGTCTGCTTCCCTCATATTTGTCATTGCCGGAAAAGATTTTCTTGTAGGCGAATCCGCCGTCCTTGATTGGCAGCAGGGTGCAGTGAATGTGTGGATTCAATTCGTCAAGATGTACATAGAAACCGATGATGTTCTCCTCACCGAACCTGCCGGACACGAAAGCATAAATGTCCTGCGCCCATTTCTCTATTTCCGGCTTTCTCCTGACCGATGAATTGTCCGCACCTTTGTCAAAGTCCACCTTCTGGTCACCGAAGGCCAGCTCACGCATACGAAGCTGTGAACCGCCGAAAATAAAGTTGACGACAGTGCGGTACTTGGGTTCAGCCAGCCCTTCGTTCTTGTCATGGATGCCACGGCTGCGCAAGTTCTCCGCCATCCGCTCCGGGATGCTCTTCGATTTGTCCACGGGCTGCACCTTGCCGCCTTTGACGACTTAAAAGTTCAAGTGTTCGCGCGTGGGGTCATAATTGCCCTTGCTGACAGCGTGTTCCCAGCCTTTCTCTGTCCACCTGCGCTGATGCTCATCGCTTTGGGCGGTTGTGATGCCAGCCGACGGGCGGATGTCCATCACCTGTTTAGCGTTTCCTGCCATACTGTATATATCTGTTTTGCGGACAACCGCACTGTCCCAGCTTGCTGCCCCATCGGACAGCCTCTCCCATCGCCGTCGGCGTATGGGGTAATAGGCTACCCCTTCCCTTTGTTCGTGGCAGGCGGGCAAGCCCGTCGCGCCATGCCTCCGGCAAGCCTGTAAGGGGCGGATTATGTTTTGTAAAGGGCAGTTGTCCAAGGTTTCATACTGTCAGTTGCCGTTCCCGGTTTCCATACCGCCCGTAAGGACTGTCTTGAAGGGCTTACAAAGGGCCAGGAACATCTCTTTGGTCTTGACGCTTTCCAGTTCCAGGGATTCCGATTCCCCGTCGATTACCAGCTCCGCAAGCGTCTCCATCGTTTCAGGAAGCAGCGTCCAGTCCTCTGCAAGCACATCATTGAAGAACCCGGTCAAAGAACCGGCCGGGCCAGAGCGGTACTTGTGCAGGACACGACGGACGGAAGCCAAAGCCATATACTCCATTATTGTCAGGCAGGTTTCCGCACAGGCCGTCTTTTCATTATCCGGGAGACCGTCTGGATTCTGACTGGCACTTACTGACATTTCCGACTTGGTCAGACGTTGACAAGCCTGTCCGCATTCTGTATCGGACAACCTGCCGGAAACCCATTCGGACAACACGGCATCCAGCTTGTCCATAAAGGGATCGTTTATTTCCCCTTTGCTCTTTCCGGCTTCTTTTTCATCGGTTGTGATTTCCGCCATTGTAATGATGTAACTACGGGTCAGGGCGGATTTTCTGATTTGTCCGAGGTCTTCCAGTCCTTTCAGGAACGAGCGGACGGTGGCGCGGTGCCAATGCCAACATTCGGACAGATCCGTAATGGTTACAGCAAACTGTCCCGGTTGCAATTCCACGTCCAGCTTTTTCAACACATCGGAGACATAACCGGCCGAGGCCTTGTCCAGCAGGTCACAATAAGCTTCCAGTTTCGTATGCCGTTCGCCGGACTTCTCCTTGAGATAGTCCAATACCGGCTTGCCTGCCGGAATACAAGTGGATAATGTTGATTTCTCTTTCATCGTCTTTTGTCTTTTCTTGTTTGTCATTGAATGTCAGAATAATAAGTTCGCCTGCCACAGATGTGACCGGACGAAGGCTCAATAATAATATCCGGGCAACACTTCCGGGTGTTTCCTCCAATGTTCCCGCATCTGTCCGTCCTTCCAGCCGTTCAACGATGTATAGGAGGGATAAAACAGGGCCGCCAAAAGAAGAAAGCCCGCAGTGACCGCCATAGTGTACAGATGTGGAATGAATCCGGCTGCCAGTGTCAAGAGTGCTACAAGTACAAAAGCCCTGCATTCCTCATGGATGCGGTGCAGCCATCTGTCAGTCCGTCTGAACGGACATAGAAGGACGGACAAAACGGTGGAAAGCAGGACACCGTACTCTCCGGTATGGCCGCTCACATAGACGAAATGGAATGTCAGCAGGAACACCACCAGCATTTGCGCATAGAATTTACGGGCGGTCTCCAGACTGACCATCATCAGGTAGAAACGCGATATCCGCTTGCCGTTCTTTCGGTACAGGCATACCGGCAGAATCACCAGAAGAGCCGGAAATAAAAGTTGAATTATGTTCCAAACCATAGTTACAGGTGTTATAAGATTTCTGTCCGGCCGTTAAAGGAAATCCAGCAGTACATCAGCCTTGTCCTTACGGTATTTGTAATGTCCGCTTTTGTCGTGAAGGGCAAGGTCGTTGCACACCTCCCCGCACATCTGTTCCAGTGAATCGAACAGAGTCACCTGGACTGTCCTCACCCATCCGCTGCCGTCTGTACGGGCATTGATTTTGAACATACGGCCGAACGCGGGATTGGAATAGGCACAAGTGCTGTGTCCGAACTCTGTGGCATAGGAAGGAATATGGTGGTAGAGCAGGATCATTTCCATGTCGTCTTCCAGCATATTCATCACTTCCTCCAGCGTATGGTTGCCGGAGACGGGAAATGTCAGCAGGATGTATTCGTCATACACCAACGGCGGTTCCATCGTACCGGCATCCAACAACCCTGGAAACCGGAGGGGAACAAAGGTCATGAAGTCATCAAGAAATTTTTTCAGCATATAATGGAATAATTATTGGATAATGTCTATGTCAAAGAGTGGAAAGATGGATTTTCAACAGAAGCATAGGCATCTCATCCAGATGTCTCCTGTCATAGTCGAGAACGGCACAAAGACTGTCTATAGCTACCGGCATGTTGTCCGCCACTTCATAGATGGTTTTCTTCTGCTCAGATGTAAGCATGGCGATACGGTCGCCGTCCATACCCATAAGGGGCTGCAGCATCATCCACAGGTATGCCTGCGCCTGTTCAGGTGACTTCAGCTTTCCGGCGCTGATGTCTTTCATACAGGCCGCCGCGTTCTGTAACAGACGGCGGTTGGTCCGTATTGTCAGTATTGTACGGCTTCGCTGGTCGTGAAAGACGGATTATCGGCTGCCTGCATGACCAGAAGGCAACACCTTTCAGTCTTGTCCGTAATCCCGGCCATGGACGTGCCTGCCAGTTCGGATAGATAGAACAGGTAGGAACGGAACAGGACATCCTCGTTCCTGAGGTAATCAAGGAACTGTTTCTTGTCCGCTATGCCATGTTCCAATGTGGCGGAAAGGAAGCGGCCGTAACGTGCCAGCACTTGTCCGGAAGTATCATTATATAAAGGTAGGGTGTCGAGCGATGTGAAGAAAGGCTGCAACTGTTCCGATTGCTGTCGCAAGTTCCTACGTCTTTCTGCCGGCGTCCCTTGTTCTTTCAGATAAAGCACTTCTCTGTAGGTTTTCGGTTTTGCCAGAGCCAGTCTCTGATATTCTGCGGCAATGGAACTGTGGACGGCACGGAATGTCTCTTCAGGATAATTGTGTGCCTGACGGAGGGTGTCACGCTGCAAGGCAGCCGATACGGAATCGCGGAGCTCCTGCCATGAAGCGATGGAACCTGCCAGGTCTTCCCATACCATACTTTCCGTATTCTGTATTTCGGACAGAAATTCCCGATAGGCAGTGATTGCCTCACCGGATGTTTAAAAATGCGGCTCGGTATTTTTCTGTGAACAAGATGACAATAAAAACGAGAAAGCCATAATGGCAAGACCGACGGACAGCAGCTTTGATAACTTAGAGTATGATTTTTGTTTTTCTTTCATATTAGGATAATGAACCGTATGGGATAGGTATGCCTGTACGCTGTAATTTTTGAGTCCGATTTTTTTGTTTCATGTGAATTTCAGATTTGATTTCAGACGCAAAATTACGCTATTAAGATGTTATAATAAGCCTCTAAAATCAAACTTTACTGATAATTATGAATCATACTTAAAAGTATGATTTCAGATATAATCAAGTGAAACAAAGTGAGGAATCCGAGTTTAATAATCTTAAAGATAAACCGAAGTATGATTGTTTCCGAAGAAAAACGTGTACATTTGCAGTTGTTATCATTCAAATACGCTTATCGGATATGGCAAAAGTAGGTTACATCTTCCATGCGGACCAATATGACGGGTTCGATGCGGACAGACAATGGATGGAGAGATACGGCTGCGTACAAGTGGTGGAGGAACTGTCCGGACAGGAGAAGCAGCGTCCGGCCTGGAAACAGCTCATGGCAAGTCTCGGACGGGGTGACGAGCTGGTAGTGGCTAAATTCAGCAATGCCGTACGCGGGGTGCGTGAACTGGCCGTACTTCTTGAACTTTGCCGTGTAAAGGTGGTACGGCTGGTTTCCATTCATGACAGGATTGACTCCCGTGGCGCATTGTTCCCGGACACGAAAATCGGGGATGTGCTGGAGATGTTCGGCTCTTTGCCGGAGGAAACAGCCGCGCTGAGGAAGGCTTCCGCTCATGTGGCACGGCTGAGGATGAGCCGGAAACTGACAAAGACCGATACAGGAAAGATGAAAGCCGACCGGGAGGAATGTATCGTACACATGTATGATGAAGGACACTCCATTGATGAGATTTGGGAAGTCAGCGGTTTTAAAAGCCGGAGTTCGGTGTTCCGCATACTCAATAAGCATGGGGTGACACTGAACCGTGGCCCGCACCAAGGACCGTTGAAGAAACGGAAAAATGATATTCAGGAAGAACAATAAAATCCGATGATATGACTATACAGGAATTTATAACGCTATACAGGGAGGCTTTCGGAGAAAGCGTACCCTTGCCAGTTGCGTTCGGTTACAGCGACAAACCGGCTACGGAAGTAAGAAAGATACCCCGTTGTATGATAGGCGCGATACGCAAAGTCTGCGGAGGAGAAGCACTGACGCTCTCGTCTGAGAACGTGCTATGCGGTGGCGGAAGTCTCTATACAGCCTTTGCACCGATGCCGGAACGTGTCCCGGTGTTTGTCTCTGAGACGGAACACTACAAGCAGACCAAGGAGCAGGTCAGGGAATATATAGACAAGCTGGACATACGGTTGTCTGATAAGCCTTATCTTAACTTCGTACGCATGGACAGGCTGAAAAGCATGGATGATGTGGAAGGCATACTTTTCTTTGCCACTCCTGACGTTCTGTCCGGCCTTTGCTCGTGGGCGTTTTACGACAACAACGATGACAACGCCGTATGCATATGGTTCGCGTCTGGCTGTTGCAGCATTGTGACCTTTGCCGCGAAAGAAAATGAGAGAGGCGGATGCAGCTGCTTTATCGGCCTGCTTGACCCGTCGGCACGTCCGCTGGTACCCAAAGACGAACTGACATTTACCATACCGGCGTGCAGGTTCAAGGAAATGACGGACACTATGAAACAATCGGCATTGTTCCAAAAGGCATATTCCATTGTAAGGAAACGCATCAACGGAGAGATACAAAAATAAACAATATAACACTCTGTGTGTCAGTGATTTGCAAAAGGACGTCTTTTGCGTTGTAAAAGACGGCAAATGACGGCTTAAAAGGGTTCATCAGACAAATGCCGTGATGTGTCTTTGATGCAAGTTATAAAGTCTAAGTTTAAGGTATTCATCATCCC
>URRR01000025.1 GCA_900550365.1 uncultured Prevotella sp.
ATCTGCTATATTTGCAACATATTAGTGATTAATTGACGGATTTAATAACCCTTTAAAACTTTAAGATTATGAAGAAATTTTTACGCTTAACTTTAGTTGCGCTATGCGCTATGGTCAGCTCAGTTGCATTGGCTGAGACTGAAAAAATTACTCTTACAGATAAAGGATTTACGAACGGTCAGTCTGTAACAACCGTTGAAGGAGAAAACATTACTCTTACTTTTGATCAGGGTACAGGCTCGAACCCACCTGCTTATTATAATACAGGTACAGCTGTGAGAATATATGGAAATAACACTTTGACTATAAGTGCGACTGAGGGAACTATTACAAACATTCAGTTCACATTCTCTGGAAGCAATAAACCTGATCCAAGCAAAAATGACTATAGCTTTGATTCTGGTGAGTATGATGCAGAAAATGACGCATGGACAGGTAGTGCAACTTCTGTAACTTTACAGCGAATAGCCTCATCAGGACATTTCCGTTTGCAGGCAGTAGAAGTTACTTATACAACATCTTCTACCGTTATTGCTCTTCCCGCCATCAGCGGTGAAACTACTTTTGAAGGCTCTACCGAGGTAACTATAACCGGTGTTGAAGGCTCTACAATCTATTACACCACTGACGGCACAGACCCGACCACAAGCTCTACAAGCGGCGATTCACCTGTTAAGTTCACTCTTGAGAACAGCGCGACGGTTAAGGCTATAGCTGTAGTAGGCGGCAACCAGAGCGAGGTAGCCTCAAAAGAGTTTACCAAGGTTGAGTTCACAGACATGACAGTTGCTGACATTCAGGAACTTACCAATGATCAGGAATATGTCAA
The DNA here is from genome assembly GCA_900550365.1 of uncultured Prevotella sp. Taxonomy (GTDB): domain Bacteria; phylum Bacteroidota; class Bacteroidia; order Bacteroidales; family Bacteroidaceae; genus Prevotella. The sequence continues at coordinate 830 of URRR01000025.1, forward strand.
TCTGACGATTGAGAACGGCAAGGTTGTTTATATCGACAGCCGTTACGACACACCAAACGTTTTCATCCGTGACGGTGAGAACGCCATTATGTTCTACAGCACCAATCTTCCTTTCACAGCAAACGCTACGGTAAAAGGCACAGTTAAAGTTAATTATGTCAATTTCCGTGGCATACATGAAGCAGAAGACAACAGTTTCACCGATGCTACAAACCTGACCATAACAGACAGCGAGGAAGAAGCTCAGCCCGTTACAACCACTATCGCCGACGTGCTTGCCCTCAAGCATAAATGCGACCTGATAAAGATTATGAATGTTACAATCACAAAGAAGGATGGAAAGTACTACGCTTCAGACGGCGAGAACGAAATCCAGCTTTATGGTAACGATGACGTTGTAAAAGACTATGATGATGACGGCAAGAGCTATAACGTTACAGCCGTGTTTAACAGCATCTATAGTAATAAAGCACAATTACTCCCCGTTGCTGTTGAAGTTTCTTCCGGCATCGAGAACGTAACCGTTGAGCCGGAGTTTGACGAGAACGCACCTGTCTACAACCTCGCAGGACAGCGTGTAGGCAAGGACGCTAAGGGCATCGTTATCCAGAACGGAAAGAAGTTTATCAGAAAATAAACAGCACTGACAAAACAGTGTGACATGACCTAACCAAGAGGCTGCGCCGTATGAAGTTACGGTGCGGCCTCTTCGCTTTTATTTATCCAAGGAATATAATAAAAAAGGTAGAGGCATTATGTGTTTACATTTTTTAAGTAAAAAATATTGAGTAAATCTGATTGAATCTGAATAATATTACGTACATTTGCAAACAGAGTGTTCGTGAAGAACTTAAATGTGCTTGAAAACTATTTACTAAATCATAAACTTTAAACATAATGAAAAAACAATTACTCAGATTAGGCACATTGTGCCTGTTTGTCTTATTGGTATGTACTGTTAAGGCGCAAGAGGAGTCTAACATTAAAGAACAACTGCTCTATTCAACTGATTTTGAAGATTATCCCTCAATCAGTAATAAAGACGGTGATCAAACCGCAAAAGTAACAACAACAATGTACAGCCACGAGACAATCACCGTAAGCGTACACAATACTGACGTCTCTGGCAACGCACAAGACGTTGTAGACTGGAGCAAATTTTCGGCATATGCAGACCAGATAAAAGGAGTTATCGGAGCTGAAAAAAATGTCGGCTCTGAAATATACGTGTCAAAATTAGCTTCAGTTACAAAGGTAACATTCATACATGGCGCCACAGGCAGCAAACGAGGCTGGTCGCTCTGGGCAAAGGGTGACGGCGACACTGACTGGAAGCAGATCACGACATCAGTTGCTGACCCGAACAGCTTCTGCGAAGTAACGGCTGACGTTAACCGCACTAATTGCGAATTAAAATTTACAAACCTTAGCGAAGGGAATTATGCGTATCTCTTTAAACTTGACATCTACGGGAAAGTAGATATGTCTGCCACACCGGCATTAGGTTCATTCAGCTATAATGGAACATCTTACCGTGCCGCTGAGATTTTCACAGAGACAAGTCCTAACGTACAGGAAGCGACTATCGAGCTGTTCAACGATGTCGAATTGCCGTCAGAAACAAGCCAACTGACAGATATTACTTGTGACAACGGCACTATTACGAGCACAAAATACGAGCAAATTGACGAACATACAGCCGTTGTCTCAATAGCAGTTACAGCCAACGGCCAAACCGTAACTTACAAAGCCACCTTTGTACACAAGCCTTACTACACTCTTACTTATTACAACACTGACGGTAACGTAATAAGCCAAGACCACAAAGTGGAGAAAGACAGAGCAATAACAGAGTTTACCAAGGGCGAAGCTGACGTTACAGTACCTGAAGGACAGGCGTTCCGTGGTTGGTTCGTATCGGCAGACGGCGGCGAGAAGTACACTAAAGACTTTATCGTTACCTCTGACATCAGCCTCTATGCCGTTGCGACAGACATTGAAGAAGCAAGCACTACGGCCCGCTACACGTTCGACCTGACCGACAAATACTTCTATGACGAAGACCACGAGGCGTTCAACGCAGAGGGAGAAGGAACAGGTTTCCATGACACCACTCACGGCTGGACTCTCGAGCCGAACGGTAAGATTGACCTGCTCGTAGGCGGACATGCTTACATCATAGCCACACTCTGCCGCTACAGCAAGAGTGACGCTATGCTGACTCTTACCAATGGAAATGGCTTTACAGAAACAGTAAGCGGCTACGGTTCTACCGACGGCAAGACAGTAATGATAGAATACACCGGCGGCGAAGGCACACTGACGCTCACCGCAAGCAACGAAGTGTATCTGCACAAGCTCGTAATTGCCAACGTAGAGGGTTCTCCCGTTGAGCAGAACGAGCAGGGATATTACATTGTACGTCAGGGCGACGGCGGCAACCTGCTGACTGTCCTTGACATCGTAAACTCTCAGGCAACGTCAAATGAGCGTACTTATATCTTCGTACCCGACGGAACTTACGACCTCGGAAACGAAGTGCTCACGCCGATTTCGGGCGACAACATCTCCATCATCGGCCAGAGCATGGACAACACGATTATCGTAAACAAGGCTCCTGAAGAGGGCATCTCCGTTTCGGCAACGTTCCTTATCACCGGCAGCAACACCTATCTGCAGGACCTTACGCTGCAAAACGCTTACGACTACTACCAGCCGGGCTTCGCGGGCCGTGCCGTTGTAATACAGGACAAGGGCAACCGCACCATCTGCAAGAACGTAAAAATGCTGTCTTATCAGGACACTTACTATTCAAACAACAAGGCACAGTTCTACTTTGAGGACTCTGACATCCACGGAACGGTTGACTTCATCTGCGGTGGCGGTGACGTATTCTTCAAGAACTGCACACTGACTGTTGAGCCGCGAAGCGCCGACGGCAGCGGCGAATGTACGATTACCGCTCCTTCAACCGACGTTGCCGGCGGCAACGAGTGGGGCTACGTGTTCTCAGGTTGCACTATCGACAGCAAGGCCGAATCGTTCAACTACGGCCGCGCATGGAACGACAGACCACGCTGCGCTTACCTCAACACAACGCTTCTGCAACCTGACAGGCTGGTAAACACACGCTGGACAACAGGCGGCATGAACGTTCCGGCCGACAAGTTCGTTGAATACAACACAATGGATGCCAACGGAAACGTTATTTCTCCTGAATCTTTGGTTCTGACATTCACAAAAGACAGCAAGAGTAATACTTTCGAGACAATCCTCAAGGCCGAAGAGGCTGCCGAGTATGACATCGATAACGTATTCAAAGACTGGACTCCCGACGAGTACACCGTACAGAAGGAACTCAGCCAACTTAAGGCCGACGACTCAAACCTGACATGGGACGCTGTAGACCGAATAAAGGCTTACGCCGTGTTCTACAAAGGCGAGTTTGTCGAAATGACTAACACACCGTCTTATACAATCACCGACGGTGACGCCGCTGACTACACCGTACGCGCCGCAAACGAATACGGAGGCTTCGGCAAAGCTGCAAGCACGACCTACTCATCTGGCATCAACAGCGTTGAGACTGATAAGGGGAACGTGATAGACACAGCTTATTACAGCATTGAAGGCACTCGCGTAAACGCTGATTACAGAGGGCTCGTAATAAAAGTGGAAACTACAGATACAGGTAAATTAATCACTACCAAACTGGTAAAATAGTTTTTTAAAGGGTGAGGAGGCTGTTCCGTGAGGAGCAGCCTCTTCATTTATAACAGTCTCACGCCAACACCGTAAACCACAGAATCAACGTCATCCGGCGAAAAGGCGACATCAAAAAATTCAGTCCTTTTACTTAATAAAAGTTTCAATGTCTTAGTTTTTTTTCTTAAATTTGCAAACCTATAACCGCCCTGGAAGCCATTCATGCGGTTATTAAAGATTAAAAACTCACTAACGACAGCAACATATATGAACCGCGAAGAAGATATAAAAAACGCTATTGAGGTTATGAAGAAAGGCGGCGTAATACTCTATCCCACCGACACGGTGTGGGGAATAGGCTGTGACGCTACCAACGCCGAGGCCGTAGCCAAGGTGTACGCCATAAAAAAACGTGACGACTCAAAGGCGATGATATGCCTTGTTGACTCTGACGTGCGCCTGCAAAGATATGTAAGAAACGCGCCCGAAGTAGCCTGGCAGGTACTTGAATACGCCACAAAGCCTACAACGGTGATATTCGACAACGCCGTAAACCTGGCTCCCAACCTGATAGCCGAGGACGGAAGCGTGGCCGTGCGCATAACGCAAGAGCCGTTCTCGAAAGAACTGTGTTACAGATTTCAGAAGCCCATAGTGTCTACAAGCGCGAACATCAGCGGGCAGCCGGCCGCCGCAAACTATAAAGACATTGACGAGGAGCTGCTCAATGCCGTTGACTACGTATGCTACAGCCGCCGCCAGGAGAAGCAGCCGCACACGCCGTCAAGCATAATAAGGATACGCGAGGACGGACAAGTGGAAATAATAAGGAAATAAGATGACTAATACGGATATAGACGTTGAACTGACCGGAGAGCAGCCTTCGCTGATGCAACGCATAATAGCGCTGCGCGAACGCTACCTTACCGACCGCCAGTTTACACTGATACTGAGTTTCCTCGTCGGCCTGTTTGCCGCCGTGGCCGCATTTATTCTGCACTGGCTGATAGAGGAAATACAGATACTGCTGACGTCAAGATTCGACACGGAGACGTTCAACTGGCTGTATCTCGTCTATCCGGTAATCGGTATTTATCTTACGTCTCTGTTTGTAAGATACATCGTAAAGGATGAAATCAGTCACGGCATCACGCGCATCCTTTACGCTATCAGCAGCAAGCGCAGCCGCCTGAAGGGGCACAACTGCTGGAGCTCGGTGATAGCGTCGGCAATAACAATCGGCTTCGGCGGCAGCGTGGGAGCCGAGGCTCCTATCGTGCTCACCGGCTCGGCGATAGGCAGCAACCTTGGCAAACTGTTCAAAATGGACAACAAGACGCTGATGCTGCTCGTGGGTTGCGGCGCGGCCGCGGCCATCGCCGGCATCTTCAAGGCGCCTATAGCCGGACTGGTGTTCACGCTGGAGGTGCTGATGATTGACCTTACAATGGCCTCGCTGCTGCCTATCCTGATTTCAAGCGTGACGGCAACGTGCTTCACTTACATATTCACGGGCAGCGACTCACTGTTCACCTTTACGCTTGACAATCCGTGGCCGGTGGAGCGAATACCTGCAAACATCTTGTTAGGCGTGTTCGGAGGCTTTGTCAGCCTTTACTTCATACGCACCATGACCGCCTGCGAGTCTGTTTTCGCCAAGCTGAAACAAAAGCCGATAGCCAAACTTCTGCTCGGCGCGATGATATTAAGTCCGCTGATATTCCTGTTTCCCTCACTCTACGGCGAGGGCTACGGCAGCATAAACATACTGCTGAGCGGAAAGACGGAGGCCGATTGGGACACGATACTGCACAACTCGCCGTTCTACGGACACAGCGAGATGCTCGTGCCTTACATCGGAATGGTGCTGCTGACAAAGGTTTTCGCCACGTCTGCTACAAACGGCGGAGGCGGCTGCGGCGGTACGTTCGCACCCTCACTGTTCATCGGAGCGTTTGCCGGCTTCTTCTTCGCAAGGGTGTGGAACATGTACGACATCGGCGTTTACCTGCCCGAAAAGAACTTTGCCCTGCTCGGCATGGCGGCCGTTATGGCGGGCGTTATGCACGCTCCGCTCACGGGAATATTCCTCATAGCCGAAATTACGGGCGGCTACCAGATGTTTATTCCGCTGATGATTGTCAGCATCTGCTCTTACCTTACTATAATAATATTCGAGCCTCACAGCATCTACGGCATGCGACTGGCACGCCAGGGCAAACTGATAACGCACCACACTGACCGCGCCGCGCTGACGCTGATGAGCCTCGACAGCGTGATTGACAAGAACTATACGGCCGTGTCGCCAGACATGCCGCTGTCTTCGCTCGTCCACTCGATAAGCAAGAGTCACAAGAACATTCTGCCAGTGCTTGACGACGCGGGCAACCTCCTCGGCGAGATCGACATAACGAAACTGCGCCACATCGTGTTCCGCACCGAACTTTATCATCACTTCACCGTAAGGCAGCTGATGTCGCAGCCCGAAGCCACACTGACCGTCAACATGAAGTCGGAAGAAGTAATGAAGCAGTTTGACAAGACCGACGCGTCAATGCTGCCCGTGCTCGACAACGACAACCACCTGTTAGGCTACATCTCACGCACACACATGTATGCCGTCTACCGCCAGACAGTGGCCGACCTGTCTGAAGACTAAACGCAGGCAAGATAATGAGGAATGAAAATCGGGACAGAAGCCACACGACACAGAGTTTTTGATTTTCATTCTTCACTTTTTCGTTTTTCTTTTAAATTTACATCCTAAATTTCATTTTTCGGATATAAATACGTATATTTGTACCCGATAATACCTAATCGTGACAAATCTATTAACATTAAACTTATACATTACAAACTTAAACTCATGAAACAGTTACAGACATTATTATTGTGCCTGCTGTTACCCATGACCGTTTTAGCGTCGGCATGGGACGAAGCTAAGTACAAGCAAATCGAAAAAAGCATCAGGATGCCGGTTTTCCCCGACCGCACGTATGACATAACGAAATACGGCGCGTCACTGAAAGCCACACCCGCACAGAACCAGAAGGCGATAAACAAGGCTATCGAAGCCTGCTCGAAAGCTGGAGGCGGACGTGTGGTGATACCCGCCGGCACATGGCAGACGGGCGCAATAAGGATGAAAAGCCACGTCAACCTCGTTATAGAGAAAGGCGCTACGCTGTTCTTCGCGTTTGACCGTGCCCTCTATCCGTTGGTAGAGACGCGCTGGGAAGGTCTCGACTGCATCAACTATTCACCCTTGATTTATGCCTATAAAGAAACAGACATCGCCATAACCGGCGAAGGAACAATTGACGGCAACGGCTCTGACGACACATGGTGGCTCATGAGCGGCAAGACGCCGAAAAGCCGCGACATCGTTGTCGAGGAGAAACAGCAGAACCCCGGCGGACGTGCCGACCTGCTGAAAATGGCTGAAGACGGCGTGCCTTTGGAGCAGCGCGTGTTCGGCCCGGGCAAAGGTCTGCGTCCGCAGATGGTCAACTTCAATCATTGCGACGGCATACTGATTGAGGGCGTAACAATGATACGCTCGCCGTTCTGGGTAATGCATCCACTTCTGAGCAAGAACATCACCGTAAGAAACGTGACCGTGCATAACGACGGCCCTAACGGTGACGGCTGCGACCCCGAGTCGTGCGAGAACGTTCTGATTGAGAACTGCGTGTTTGACACCGGTGACGACTGCATCGCCATCAAGAGCGGACGCAACGAGGACGGACGCGAGGGCGGTAAAGGACGCTACACGGGCATACCGAGCAAGAACATAATTGTACGCGGCTGCGTGATGAAAGACGGTCATGGCGGCGTGGTTATAGGTTCTGAAATATCAGGAGGCTGCAACAATGTGTTCGTAGAGAACTGCAAAATGGACAGTCCTAACCTTGACCGTATCCTGCGCATCAAGACTAACTCTTGCCGTGGAGGCGTGATAGAAGACATCTATATGCGCAACGTTGAAGTAGGCCAGTGCGCCGAAGCCGTGCTGAAAATCAATCTTGACTATGACCCGAAGGAAGTGGGTAAACGTGGCTTCTACCCTATCGTGCGCAACGTCTACATGGAGAATGTAACCTGCCAGAAGAGCAAGTACGGCGTAATGGTAGTGGCGTTTGACGACCGCACCAACGTTTACAACATCAATGTAAAGAACTGTAAGTTTGACGGTGTTTACGGAAAACCGGTCTACATCACCGGTCAGACACGTGACATGAACTATGATAATCTGTTTATCAACGGCTCACTTGTTCTCTCTGAATATCCTTACAAGTATTACAGCGAGTGGCTTACTCATTCTGAAATGCAGCGTTATCCCGACCCTTGTATGCTCGACTTCGCCAAGAAGCCAAAGTGGGGATACGTTGTAGGCATAGAGCAGGAGGCAATGCTCGACACTTATCTTGCCTACAAAGATGAGAGCATCATCAATTACCTGAGGCAATATCCCGAAAAGATGATTGACGAGAAAGGCAACATCACGGGTTACAAATACGAGGACTTCAATCTTGACAACACTCGTCCGGGCCGCTATATCCTGCGTATGTACCAGCTCGCACCCGAAAAGAAACTCGAGAAGGCGCTGAAGACTATCTTCAAGCAGCTTGAGAAGCAGCCCCGCACGGAGGACGGCGTATGGTGGCACAAGGCCATATACGCTCATCAGGTATGGCTTGACGGAGTCTACATGGGTCATCCGTTCTACACGATGGCAGCCCCGATACTTAAAGGCGAGAAGAAGGCAAAGAAATATTATGACGACGCTTTCGAGCAGATAAGCAAGACATACAAGCGCACTTACGACGAGAAGACCGGGCTGTGGAAACACGCATGGGACGAGACTCACAAGATGTTCTGGGCTAATCCCGAGACCGGACTGTCGCAGCACACATGGGCACGCGCTCAAGGCTGGTTCGCAATGGCTATACTTGAAGTGCTCGATGCTCTGCCGCAGGACTATGAGAACCGTGGAAAACTGATTGACATGCTTAATCATGTAATGAAAGCCACTGTGAAATATCAGGACAAGAAAACCGGCGTATGGTATGACGTCATGGACGTTAACGACCCGCGCAACTATCTTGAGGCTACGGCATCGTCAATGTTTGCCTACGTTCTGCTTAAGGGCGCACGCCTCGGCTACTTCGACAACAGCCTGAAGGAAGCCGGACTTAAGGCTTACCACGGCATACTGAAAGAGTTTGTCAAGGTCAATGCAGACAAGTCTCTCTCGCTTACACGCTGCTGCGAGGTGTCAGGTCTGGGTCCTGACAATCCCAAGAGCCGCCGCCGCGACGGTTCGTTTGAGTATTACATCAGCGAGCCGATCCGTGACAACGACGGCAAAGGCGTAGGCCCGTTCATCTGGGCTTCGCTCGAAATGGAACGCCTCGGCTACGACGTGCAGTCATTGAACAAATAAATATCACCATAAGTAAGGACAGCAGCTTTTGCCATTAACATGGCTCAAAGCGTCTGTCCTTACTTCTTTTTCTTACCGCAAGCCTTGCGGACTTAATAAAAACATCTGAGAATAACATTACTAAAACAAATAAAACGACTGATTATGAAAAGAAAACTTTTACTCTTAGCAGCAGCGGCTCTCGGCTCAGCCGCCACGTTCGCGCAAAGTGATGCGCCTGCATTCCCCGGAGCCGAAGGCCACGGACGATATGTAACGGGCGGACGAGGCGGAGAAGTCAGAGTTGTAACTACACTTGAAGACACAGGTAAAGAAGGTTCGTTAAGGTGGGCTGTAAATGGCGATGATCCAAAAATCGTTGTGTTTAATGTCGGAGGCGTAATACCACTTACAAAAGATTTGGAGATCGGTGCAAACACTACAATCGCAGGTCAGACTGCTCCCTACCCCGGAATAACATTGCGTTATTACACGGTTCGCCCTGATGGTGACAACGTGATAATGCGCTTTATCCGTGTACGCCGTGGACAGGAAAAAGATGTTAATGACGGTGCTGACGCCATCTGGACAAGAGAACATAAGAGAGTAATACTCGACCATTGTTCTTTCAGTTGGAGCATTGACGAGGTTGCATCTTTCTACGATATGAATAATTTTACAATGCAGTGGTGTACCATTGCGGAAAGTCTCAATAACGCAGGTCATGATAAAGGTCCACATGGCTATGGCGGCATTTGGGGCGGCAAGCTCGCAAGTTTCCACCATAACCTGATAGCCCATGTTACGAACCGTGTGCCACGTTTCAATGGAGCACGTTATAACTGGAGCGGATACACAAACAATGACTTGTATGATGAATACAAATGGGCAAACACTGTACAGGCAGAGAACGTTGACTTCCGCAATTGCGTGATGTATAACTGGGACAACAGTAACGGATGCTACGGCGGACCTGGCGGTGGACAGATAAACATCGTAAACAATTATTATAAAGGAGGGCCATCAACCCCGGACAACAAAGCAAATAGAGTAACACAAATCTCTGTAGGAACCAGCGGCAACAGCACCAAAGAGGCATTGAGGAATATGACCAGCCGGTACTACATCAACGGCAATACCACTGAAACAAATTCAGGTACAGTCACTGAAAACAGAGACTGGAACGGCGTTGACTATGACAGTGGGGTGTTTACCATTGATGGTGAGAGATGGAGTGCTGACCCAAATAATTACTATGGTGACGCTGTTGAACATAGAGATATAAACGGTGTATCATGCGTACGCATAAGAATGGACAATCCAGCACCTACCGATGAAGTAACCACTCACTCCGCAGAAAACGCGCTGAGCATGGTTATGGAATATTGCGGTGCTTCACTTTACCGCGATGACGTTGACACACGTTATATGGAGGAAGTTGAAACAGGAACAGCGACATACACCGGCTCTGTGACAAAACAGGAAGGTCTTATTGACGTTGTTGCTGACGTTAATGGATATACCGAGGAGACCTTCGAGAAAGGCTCTCGCCCTGCGGGATACGACACTGACGGTGACGGAATGCCGGATGAATGGGAGGAAGCGAATAATCTTAATCCAAATAATGCTTCTGACGCTAACGCTTATACCATTGACACCAAAGGCTGGTACACCAACGTTGAGGTTTATCTTAACTCGATAGTTGAGCACATCGTAAAAGCGCAGAACGAAGATGCCGAAAGTGCTGTTGATGAGTATTATCCACAATGCGTATCTACCGGCATCTCGACAATACCGGCCGTAAGCTCAGAGGTTGAGAAGATAGAATATTACACATTAGACGGCGTTAAGCTGAACGAGCCTGTCAAAGGCATCAACATCCGCAAGATTACTTTCACTAACGGCAAAACCGAAACTGACAAAGTAATCAAATAGATTGTTCAGAGACAAGCAGACAAGGAGAAGCCCCTCCCAACCTCCCCTGTGGGGAGGAGGTAAACAAGCAAACAAGGAGATTTGCCTTGCTGCATAACATACAACAAAAACGGTCTTCATATTCAGTGAAGGCCGTTTTTTGTTTCGGCGGATTTTCTGTTCTGTATCGGCGGATTTGCAAATCATAAGTGGTTCTGTATCGGCGGATTTGCAATCCGCCGAAATTGAGTATTAGGATTTGCAATCCTAAAAAACAATAGACTTATTTGACGGATTAAAAATCCTGATACTCACACCTGCGGATTACAAATCCGCAGGAACAGAGGAACAGAATATGCTTACACATTTATCTGCGCTGCATTCTTTCTTAATTCTTCACAAACTTCTTGTCGTCACGTATATATATGCCGCGCGGCAGTGGTTCCTTCACCTCCATTCCCTGAAGGTTATATATCCTGCCGTCAGGTTTTCGCTCAATGGTAACTTCGCTTATACCCGTAGAAGTAATCACGGTAAGGTTCAGTTTCAGGGCGCACTGCTTGCCCTTTATGGAGAATGTAAGACTTCCTTCGGCAGGCGTCGCCAGCTCTATGTCGTAAGTCCTGTAAACGGGCTGACCGTTAGCCTTTGCTGGAAATACGTATTCAGTATCATCATACTCCATACCGCCCACTTCGGCTAAATAGCTGTCCATCTCCGGATACTTGTTATATCCATAGAAATTGATTTTCGACACCTTCTTACCCTCAGGTATGTTGATTGTGAACGGCACAGCCGAGAACTTAACAAGGTCTGTTCCGCTCTCCTTCTCATATTTCTTATCTCCACTGTTGCTTACACTGAAGCCGTTGTCAAAATACCATGTGCAGAGGTCGGCAGAAGATTCGTTATAGGTGTTTTGCGACAGCTCGTACACAGTGCCTTCGTCCGGCCCGTCGTCTACAAATATGTCGTTGTTCCCGAGCAGAGTACCACCCGCGTTGCCGCCGTCCATGATGCTCTGTACCAGACTGTTCATGTACACTTCAAGATTGGTATATCCTGAGCCGTCAGCGCTCAGCCATGCGCCGTCGGCTGCGTCGTTCCGGTCAAGTCCGTTGGCATCTTCCCAATCGTCAGGCATGCCGTCACGGTCAGTATCCGCCGGAGCGGCCTCGCTTTTCAGCTCAGGCCACGGACTCCAGTCTGCGCCGGCGTCGGTTACAGCCTGCTTGAGGTCGTCCTGCGTGTCGATAATGCCGGGCAGTTCTTTTGTAGCCTCTGATGTTCCGGTGCATGATGCGCCGCCGTTGCGGGTGTTGTCTACGATAAGCGCGTCAACCCAGTCACGATGCAGCGAAGCGCCGGCGTAATCCAGCACACGTTCGTAAGCGTCTTCTGCCGAATGCGTAGTTACGCTGACAAACCGGATAGGCTCATCAAGGCGCATATTTGCTTTTGACTCCTCCGTCAGCATGTTGTCCAGCTTACTGTTGTCGTCAAACTGGTTGTAAATGCCGTAAGTCCAGTTGTCCTGCGTCACCTTGGGCTGTGCCGGATTTACGTTGCCGTCAACGTAGAACGTGCCCCACTTGTGCAGTGCAGGATACCAGTCGTTCGGTGTGCCGTCGTCGTTTGTGCAATAATCCAACGTGCGTATGCCTATTTTCGCTATGCGCTGTTGTGTCTCTGTGCCTTTTGTCAGCGTTGCAGGACCGGGCTTGTAATAGTTGTTCACGATGTTCACGTTCATCGCCTCGCCGCCGTAGCATCCGTTGCCGGCCCAGTTGTAGAACACGTTGTTGCGCATATCCATGCGCTCGTCAAGCTGCGTTCCCGGACGCGGGCCGAGGCGTGGCACGCGGCTTTCGTGGTGAGCCAGCAGATTGTGGTGATAGCTTGCGCCCGAGCCGCCCCAGTTGCCGCCGTAGCCGTGCGTGCCTTTCGAGTGTCCGGCGTCGCGCAGGCTCTGCGAGGCGATACACCATTGCACGGTGGTGTTCTTGCTGCCGTACACAGACAGACACTCATCGATGCTCCAGCTTACCGAGCAGTGGTCGATGATGATGTTCTCGTTGTCCATTCCGCCGAGGCCGTCGCCCTCATGTTCGGCAACATACTTGTTGCCGAGGCGGAAGCGCATGAAGCGGATAATCACGTTGTCGGCCGAGATAACGAAAGGAAAGTCAGCGATGCAGATGCCGTCGCCCGGCGCGGTCTGTCCTGCTATCGTAACGTCATCTTTATTCAGCTTAAGCTCTCTCGTAAGATGTATTGTGCCCGAGACATCGAACACAATGGTGCGGCTGCCGCTTCGTTCGCACGCCCAGCGGAATGTTCCCTCGCTGCCGTCGTCGGTGAGCTTCGTCACATGATACACCGCCCCGCCGCGTCCGCCGGTGGTGTAGCGGCCGAAGCCCTCGGCTCCGGGGAATGCCGGTGTAAGCTCCTCCTGCGCCGATGCGGCGGAGGGGACTAACAGACATGCAGTCATCAGGAGCGATTGTAATAAATGTTTTATATGTATCATTGTTAGTTTGTTTTTTGATTGTTGCGGTTATTGTAGTTGATTTAATGTTGCATGCAGGCAGAAGCCTTTTATATTGCATACGGCTGCAAAGCAATGTGTGGCCACAACTCTTATAATAACATAAAAAGACAAAAGATGTAGCAGAGATATCCACTACATCTTTGTCTTATATGAATTATTAGTTAAGCCAGCGCGGGTCACCGGCTTCAACATTTCTCACGTCAATAGTAAAGTCTCCGTTCACCGGGTCAACGAATACGGTTGACGAATTGTCGCTTAATTGAACTGTAGGCTCGAACGCGTTGCTTGACAAAACGAAATCACTTGTAAAGTAAACTTCTGTTATTGAGAGACTGCTTGTACCGCGTATGCCTCGGCAGTTTGACGGGTCTGGGCTCAATGCGAAAATACATCTTGTGAGATTTACGTTCAGGTTCGGACAGTTATTACCGTCAATGAAATAGCGACCGCTTGCCGGACCGTTGTAGAACGTACAGTCACTGATGTTAATCGTTCCAGTGTTACTGCCCGTAACTTCAATATATGAACGTGCGAACGTATTAAATGTTGAGTTCGTTATGTTTACAGTGTTCACAGTGTATGCGGCATCATTCCAATAAAGAACTGAATAACCGTTGCCATGTGACATATTCGTTGCTACGCAGTTGTCGATATTCACTTCGTTTATTGTCTTGATACTGTTACTTTGCAGACGGATAAGACTTCTTTCAAAGTCTTTCATCGTACAGTCCGTAAATGAAAGATCACCGCCTATTGTTGTAGCGTCAGACTGGTTAATGAAATACTGACATCCTCCGTCAACGAGCTGCACGTTTTCGAAACGTATGTAAGAGTGAGAACCACTGATATCCAGACTCTTTACCATGTTCAGTATTGGAGCATCACCTCCGGCCAGACCGAAGAATGTTACAGACATGCCTTCAGGTATTGCAACACTTGTTTCATTACCTGTTTCTTCATCAGTACCGTGTACGTCAATAGTAGTTCCGGCTGTAATACCTATGGTTACACTGTAGTTATTCGGATCAGCAGCCGCAGCCTTGGCTTCCTCTGCTATTTGGTCTATAAGTTCCTGACTTAACACGGTTACAGTAGCCGGCATGTAATATCTATATTCAGCATCCGGCATTGCAGCCATTGTTGCAAGTGTCAGCGAGCCGCGTCTCTTGTCTCCATTGAATATTTCAAATACGTAAGTGGTTGACGGAGTAAGGTTTTCAACCCTGTACTCACCATTTGCAACAGCATCAGGATCTGCCGTAAGGTCAATGTCCTGTACGATTGTTCCGTCAGGAGTAGAAACCGTCAGTCTCGTTACGTCAGTTCCGGCAGGAGACCATGTCAGGCGCATATATGTATCACCACGGTCAGTGGCAGGAACATCATTAAATATCTGTTCTGCCAGTGTCGTGAACGAAGTACCGCCGTCACCGTTGTCAAAATAAACCCAGTTTGATTCTGCTGTCTGTGATGACATTGCCTTAATACGGAGATAGTACTTTGTCTCACCAGTGAGACCTCGGATTGTGTCGGGAGATGTTGTTATACTTCTGTCTTCACCGAATACTATCGACCCTTCAGACTCGCCCATACCAATCTCATCGGTCAGCGAATCAGTGCTTACTTCTATTATATAATACTCTGTGCCTCTGTAGCCTTCAAACTCCACTTCTGCCCAAGTGTCGCCTTCGGTTACATCGAGAGCGTCGTTTGCCACACTAAACAGGCGGTCATGTGAGCTGTCCGTACTCCAATCGTTGTCGTCTGTACATGAGACAACGAAAAGACTGAGTGCCAAAGCCATTGTGTAGCAGTATATTCTCTTAAAAGTTTTCATCTTTTTAATGCTTTAGATTTCGCTTATTTTAGTTGTTATAACCGTAAGAGTTTTGTAATGTTCCATTTGAAGCGGAGATTGTAGCAGAACCTAACGGCATAATATAGCGGTTGATTACGGTCGGCTCCAATGGGCCTGAACCTGTGATAGTGTAACCTGCGGCGTTAACTGTACTACCCACAAGGCCACAAGATATGTTCGGAAGGTTTGTGTAAATCTGTGTATCACTCAAATCATCCACTGAGCTGTTGCCGTAAGAGCCGACTGATGCCCACAATGCTTGTTCGTCAGTGCTCAATGATTTAACCATTGCTTCTGCGTCATCAGGCTCCATATACCATGTCACACTAGTCGGGTCAATCGCGGTTTTTGAAGCGTCTGTGTATTTGTACCATACAGTCTTTTTGTATGTTCCATCAAGAACATGCTTCAGATAGTTTTCTTTTGACTCGATTATTTTAGGAGTAAGCAGGTTCCAGCGTATCAGGTCCCATTTGCGCACATTCTCACCTGCAAACTCCCAAGCGTTCTCCTGTACGAGAGCGTCAAAGAAATTATCAGCTGTCAAACCGTTGACATAAGCCTGTGCTTCAGCCAGATGGTCTGACTCAAACGCACGGGTGTGTACTTGCATGAGTGCATCGCGTGCAGTGATGCCTGCATCGCCTTCATATCGCCCGTCAGGTCCGGCAAGCTCGTTCATACACTCGGCATAGTAAAGCAGTACCTGAGAATAGCGCATCTTTACGGGATTAATACCATATCCAAGTTTTCCGCTCGCGTTCATGTTCTGGCTTTTCCATGCGTCGCTCATCATTCTTACGTCCCATTTTCCTACATATAGACCGAACGGAGCATTGCCGAGCATGGTCTCAACTCCTACGTTTGAAGAATTAGCACGTATGTCAATGTATGAGCAAGTAATATCACGGCGTGTGTCATTCTCATCGTATGAATAGAATAATTCAGATGTTACTTTCAAAGGTCCTGATGAATTGTTATAACCGAAGTTGCTTGTTATAACACCTGAATAATTCAGTCTGACACCTGCAGTGTAACCAAGCTCTCCTGAATCACCGAGACCCATAGGTATCTCAAAGAGATTTTCGTGATAAGTCTGGTCAAGAGTAAGCTGGTTGATAAGATACCATTCATTATGGTATGACGGATTCAGACGGTGAGTACCGTTTGTAATGATAGCTGACCAATGTTGCAGAGCCTTCTCATAGAGTGCACGGCGCTCCTCTGCTCCCGGACGCTGTGTGGGGTATACGGGGTCACTGTAGTCGCTTGCCGTTTCATATCCCTGATCTGCCTTTGATGTCTCACGGATTACCCACCCGGCACGTGTCATGGCGATTTGTGCCAACAGACCGTGGGCATAACCTTTGGTTACGCGTTCCGTAGTGTAGCCTGTTACTTCGTCTGCCCATGGAAGCAGGTCTATAGCTTCCTCAAGATCAACCATGAGAGTATCCATTATTACGTCACGATCAGTCTTTCCTACGTAAGCATTGCTCAAATCAGAACGTGTGGACTCAAGTTTCAATGGTATATCACCCCAATAACGTAACAGGTCAAAATAAACCATGGCACGTATCGTGAGGCATTCGCCGAGATAACGTTGCATCATCGCCTTTTCACTTTCTGTTCCGTTAGTCAGCAGGCTGCTGCCACGTAAGCCCTCAATGTTATTGTTCGCATCTTCAATTATACCGTACATGTCATCCCATGAGTTGGCAAAATTTGTGAATGCTGATGTTCCGCTATAATTGCCTACACCGCGGTAGTGAGTCGGCAGAGTGGCATTTGCACCAAGTCCGTCAACAAGCTCAACGTCTGTATTTGTACCCCATTTGATAGGGATATCTTGGTCGTATGTACGGTCACCGTTAATCAGACCAGCATACATTTGGTTGATACGTGCATTCATAAAGAATTCAGAGTTCCAAATGGTTTCGTCAGTCTGTTCAGATGGTGAAGACTGCTCAAGGAAGTCTGAACATGAAGACATCCCGATAAGTCCTGCCGAAAGCGCCATTATTGAAAATATCTTTTTCATTGTTTTATATTTTGTTTTACTGTTAGTGTAAGGTTCTCAGGTCTTTCGGTTCCAGGTTTTCAGGTCTTTCGGTTCCAGGTTTTACGGATAGTGTAAGGTTTTCAGGTTTCGCGGTTCACCTCATAACCTTATAACCTTCAAACCCACAACCGTACTAAACCTTAACTCCTCATAACCTTATAACCTTCAAACCTACAACCATACTAAACCTTAACCCCTCACAACCTAATTAAAATGTAATGTTAATACCTCCTACGAATGTGCGGCTCTTGGGATAAGCTGCATAGTCAACACCTGGAGTCATAGGATTGTTCTTGCTGCTTGTATCCACTTCAGGGTCATAACCGTCATAGCCGGTGATACAGAAGAGGTTGTAACCTGTGAAATAAATACGGATGTTCTCTATATGGATAGCTCTTGTCCATTTCTTGGGCAATGTATATCCAACAGTGATATTCTGTACGCGCAGGAATGAAGCGTCTTCAATCGCATCATCACTAAAATACATTTGGGTAACAGCGGCAGGGTTGTATATCTGTGCGTTAGCATTGATTTCGTTCAGACGGGCCATGATTGCCGCTTCTCCTCCGTATGCTGTCACGGTAGATGTAGAAGGACGTCCGATATTAAGACCTGTTTCAGGGTCAATCCATGTGTATCGGTTTGCTACATTAAATGTTGCCAACAGGTTATAGTTTCTTGACGAACCTTGGAAGAATGAGTTATTCATTTTCGTACCGTTGACTATCTTGTTGCCCAAAGAATAGTTGAAGAATACGTTGAAGTCAAAGTTACCCAGACGGCCGTCGATACCGAAACCACCGGTTGTTGAAGGTACAGTATTTCCAAGGCGTTCCTTGATTGGGTCACCATTCTCATCAACCTTGTACTTAAGGCCGCCAGGATAAAGCTGGCCTCCCGTGTAGCTGTAGCTGTTATCCGGAGCATGGCCTGGAGCCAGTTCCCATCTTGTACCGTTAAGAACAAGATCGCCTGTGCCGGTAGCAGGGTCATAAACTGTGTAGAAGCCATTTGTCCTGAAGCCCCATATTTCGCCTACACGTCCGCCTGTTTCGATACGGAAGGTCTCATAGTTTGCAAAAGTTGAACCTGCAAAGCTGTTAACTACCCATGGATTATCCATTGCCACTTCTTCAATCTTGTTACGGTTGTATGCAATGTTGAAGTTGAAGTTAAGGCTGAAGTTCTTTTTGTCAACAAGTACTGCGTTAAGGGCAAATTCTACACCTTTGTTAGATGTCTTACCGAAGTTCTGGTACTGATAGCTGTAACCCGTTGTACTAGGAATAAGCGAGCGCATGAGCAGATCTTTAGTCGTATTCCAATAGAAGTCCAATGTACCGCTGATACGGTTATTCCAGAATCCGTAGTCGATACCGATGTTACGTGTGATCGTTGTCTCCCATTTCAGGTCTGGATTATAAAGTGTTGTGCCATGCTTCAGCATCGGTGAGTATGTTTCGTTGAAGTAAGGTCCGTGGTCTCCCGGTTCTGAAAGTGAATAAACATTTCTTACTGAACCTGAAGGTATACGGTTGTTACCAGCCATACCGAAGCTGAGACGCAGTTTCAGGTTTGAGAGCCAGCTCTGAGCACCTTTCATGAAGTTTTCTTCAGAAATACGCCATGCTAATGCACCAGAGGGGAACCAGCCCCAACGGTTACCCTTGCCGAACTTTGATGACCCGTCGGCACGCAATGTGAATGTTGCCAGATACTTGTCTGCCAGTGTATAGTTGATACGCCCGAAGAATGACAGAAGATTGTCTTCCTCACCAATATCAGAAACATTACTCAACGCAGTTCCTGCTGCCATATTTGCAAGAACCTCACCCGTTGTCATGGTCGACGGGAACGATATTGACGTTTGAGTATTTGTGTTTTCCTGAGAGCTACTCCATTCCTGACCTATCATGACATTAATATGATCGCGGCCGCCAAAGAGTTTGTTGTTATCGTAAGTAATGGTGTTAGCATTGCGCCATTGTGTTCTTGTCTCTCTTTCCAGTACAGCCTGCGGTTGACCCTGGCCTCCAAGATTAGAATTCATGGTCGCATCTCCGTTCCAGGCTTGATCAGTATTGTAATATCTCCAAGTGTAACCAAATTCAGTACGGAAAGTCAAACCCTTGAACGGTTTCCAGTTCAGACCTACGTTGTAATTCTGCTGGAAACGCTCCTGATATTTGTATGTACCGGTTATACGCTGCATAGGTGTCCTTTGTGTGGAAAGGTTGTTTTCTGAATCATCATCAGAACTTGAGAGAGGTTCAACAGGACGGTATCTTACGGCGTTATTTACAATAGAGTTTGCTGCGTTACTCTCATTGGTATCAGCACCGCCACTTAAGCCATCTAATTTTGTGAATGCCAGACGACCTGTAAAGTCAAGGCTCAGCCACTTGTTGAGGTTTGCGTTAAGCTTGGCATTGACATTGTTCTTTGCATAGCCTGAACCGTACATTATGGCTTCCTCATCTGTATGGGCAAAACCGAGATTGAATTTAACCTCTTTAGAACCTCCGCTGACGTTCACGTTGTACTGTTTCTGTACACCGGTACGACCGAAAAGTTGGTCTTGCCAGTTGTTTCCGTCTACAGATTTCCAGATGTCAAGATCATCATAATTGCCATAATCTGAGGTTGTAGACGCCGTCCCGGCAGTTCCCAATTCATACTGATAGTAGGCATAGTTGTACGGATCCATTACTTTCAGTTCCTTCGTCATCTTCTTCCAGCCTAATGAACCGTTGAAATTGACCTGCACTTTACCTTCTGTGCCGCTCTTGGTTGTGATAATGATAACGCCGTTAGCACCACGGGCACCATAGATAGCGGTTGAGGATGCGTCCTTCAGCACGTCGATGCTCTGGATTTCAGAAGGAGAGATGTCACTGATGCTTTCAGCCGGAAATCCGTCAACGATGTAAAGAGGAGAGTTGTCCTGCGACAGTGAGCCACCGCCACGCACGCGGATCTTGATGTCAGCGTCAGGCGAGCCCTCGGTCGTGGTGATGTTTACACCGGCCATCTTACCCGTGAGCGCCTCGCTTACGTTTGATACAGGAATCTGGCCGATATCTTCGGCGCTTACTGATGTTACCGCTCCTGTAAGGTCGCGCTTGCGTACCGTACCGTAACCGATGACAACAAGGTCGTCAAGTGCGGTGGCCTCGTCTTCCATTACCACTGTTACGCTACTCTTGCCGGCCACGTTAACTGTCTGCGGCTTCATACCGATGTATGAGAACTGCAACTCTTTACTGCCGGTGGTCTTGATTTCGAAGTTTCCGTCGAGGTCAGTTACCGCGACGTTCTTCGTTCCTTTCTCCTGGACTGTGGCGCCGATGATAGGCTCACCGCTGGCGTCTTTCACAGTTCCCTTGACTGTCTGCGCCGACAGACCGCCCACGATGAACGTGAACAGCACCAACAGCGCAAGTCGAAAAGTTTTTAAATTACCAGACATAAATGTTACTATTTTAATTAATAAAAGATAAATTTATTTCACGTTTAAGCTGTGACAAAGTTTTCATGAGCACGTATGATTTCTTATCATGTTCTCAACTGGCATCAGATTCAAATAGTTTCAACATAGCCCTAAAGCCTTGATTTTAAACATACTTAGATATGATTCACGACTATTCAGGGTGTAGATTTTGTTGCTTGTTTTTTTGATATTAGTTTTTAATAATTTGATAAATTCGCCACAAAGTTAGCAAAAATTTATATCATGCAAAACTTTTTCCTTTATTTTTTTATTAAAAAGCTATTTTAGAAGTATGCTTTTTTTTAGATTTTATTAAGCAATGCGGTACAAGCAGAATTTAGGCGATAAAATAATGCTTTTCCAAAAGGCCGTCTTTTGGTCGGTAAAAGGTGGCCTTTTGCAAGATAAAAGACCGTCTTTTGAAAGCCGATTGATGACCTTTTATAATTCATAATTCACAATTAATAATTACGTGTGTTGTGTTCCTGCGGATTTGCAATCCGCAGGTGAGTGTATAAGGATTTGTAATCCGACAAAAAGGTTCATTGTTTTTTAGGATTGCAAATCCTAATACTCAACTCACCCGGATTACAAATCCGGGTGTACATATATATAATAAGGTGTAATATGAGGACAGAAAAACAATTCATAATTGCGTTCTGACGTAGGTTAATGCATGCCAGACATGTAACTAATTAATTAAAATAGTAACATTTATGTCTGGTAATTTAAAAACTTTTCGACTTGCGCTGTTGGTGCTGTTCACGTTCATCGTGGGCGGTCTGTCGGCGCAGACAATCAAAGGAACTGTGAAGGATTCCAACGGAGAGGCCGTTATCGGTGCTACCGTTCTTGAGAAAGGAACGAAAAACGCCGTAGTAACTGACCTCGACGGAAACTTCTCTATTAAGTTGTCGGGCGGTAACGAGCTGCAGATCTCATACATCGGTATGAAACAGCAGACAGTCAACGTGGCCGGCAAGAGTAGTGTCAACATCGTTATGGAAGACGAGGCCACCGCACTTGACGACCTCGTTGTCATCGGTTACGGTTCGGTAAGACGTAAAGACTTGACCGGTTCAGTGGCCACGGTTGACAACGAAGCGCTCGCTGCCGTGCCTGTAGCTTCAGTAACCGAGGCACTTACAGGTAAGCTGGCCGGTGTGAACATCACCACGACCGAGGGTTCGCCTGACGCTGATGTCAAGATCCGTGTACGTGGAGGCGGTTCTATTACCCAGAGTAACGACCCGCTGCTTATCGTCGACGGATTCCCTGTCGAGAGCATAAGCGACATCCCCGCGACCGACATCGAGGACATCACCGTGCTCAAGGATGCGTCATCTACCGCTATCTATGGTTCACGTGGTGCTAACGGTGTAATCCTCGTTACAACCAAGAGCGGTAAGACAGGCAAGGTAAACGTAAGCTACAATGCTTACTACAGCTGGAAGAAGGTTGCCAAGACCATGGACGTACTCTCTCCTTACGACTATGCCAAGTGGCAGTATGAGCTGGCATTGCTGAAAAACGGCAACAATGGCGACCTCAGTTCTTACACTGATTACTTCGGCAGCTATGAGGATATGGACCTCTACCGCAATGTTCCGGCTAACGACTGGCAGGACATTGTCTACGGACGTACCGGCCACACGTTCAACCATAACATCAGTATTACCGGTGGTTCTGAGACAATACGCTATTCGTTCAGCTACGCCCACATGAACGACAAGGCCATTCAGATCGGTTCAGATTATAAGCGTGACAACTTCAGCCTCAAGCTGAACACAAAGCCGAGCAAGACTACAACCCTCGACTTCCAGGCACGTTACTCTGACACAGACATCCGTGGTGGCGGTGCTAACGATGCGACCGGTGTTTACGACTCAGACAAGCGTCTGAAATACGCCGTAATCTACACGCCTATTCCTCTTGCGAATCTTGACGAAACCGCAGGTTCTTCAGATGATGATCTCGGAAACTTGTATAATCCTGTTGAATCACAGTATGACAATGACCGTAAGAAAGAGCGTAAGACCCTTAATATTGCCGGAGCATTCGGCTGGGAAATCTTCAAGAACTTCAAGATAAGGACAGAGTTCGGCTATGATGACTACAACCAGTACGACCAGCGTTTCTGGGGTACTACCACTTATTACGTAAAGAATGTGCCTTCTTCTGCAAACCAGAACCTCCCGGCTATCCGCATGGTTGACACCAACCGTCACCGTTTCCGCAACTCTAACACTATCAGTTACGACTTTGACAAGCTGTTCAAGAACAAGGACCACAGCCTCAACTTGATGATCGGTCACGAGTATATCATTACAAAGGAGCGTGAGCTTACCAACGAAGTACACGGATTCCCGGAGGACTATACAGCCGACCAGGCATGGAAGCTCTCTTCTCAGGGTACTCCTTATACCATTGACGACAATTACAGTGCTGACGACAAGCTGCTCTCGTTCTTCGGCCGTGCCAACTATAACTATAAGGACCGTTACCTTTTGACGGCTACGTTCCGTGCCGATGCTTCTTCTAAGTTCAGCAAAGAGAACCGCTGGGGCTACTTCCCCTCTGCAGCCGTTGCATGGCGTATATCTTCAGAGCCTTTCATGAAGGCTACGAAAAACTGGCTTGACGACTTGAAGCTGCGCTTCAGCTACGGTACCGCAGGTAACAACAATATTCCTACCGGCCAGCTCGTTCAGCTCTATTCAGCATCAGCAACCTCATGGATTAACGGCTTCACCAGCTATTGGGCACCGTCAAAGACCATGGCTAACCCCGACCTTAAGTGGGAGACAACCATTACACGTAACCTCGGTCTCGACTTCACCCTCTTCGGCGGCAAGCTGAGCGGTAGCATCGAGGCTTACCTTAACAACACTAAGGACCTGCTTATCGAGTTCCCGGTTGCCGGAACAGGTTACGACACTCAGTACCGCAACATGGGCGAAACCGAGAACAAGGGTCTTGAGTTCAGCTTCACATGGCACGCTATCGACAAGAAGAACTGGGGCATTGACCTCTTCGGTAACATCGGTGTGAACAAGAACAAGATCAAGAGCCTCGGCCAGATGAACGACTTCGGCCAGAACTCTGCATGGGCAAGTACCGAGATCGGTCAGGACTTCTGGATTGCAGTAGGCGGACAGGTAGGTGAAATACGTGGCTACCAGCTCGCCGGCCGTTATGAAGTTGATGACTTCGTAGGATACGATGCGACAACAGATACTTGGACACTGAAAGACGGTGTGCCCGATGCTTCTGCCATTATAGGTAAGGTACGTCCGGGTTCAATAAAGTTGGTTGACCAGCTTACAGAGGTTGACGAGAACGGCAACCCCGTTGGTAACGGAACAATCGGCGACGAGGACAACACCATTATAGGTAATGTTAATCCTGATGTTTACGGAGGTTTCGGACTTAACGCTCACGCTTTCGGCTTCGACCTCAGCGCAAACTTCAACTTCAGCATAGGCAACCAGGTTTACAACGCAAACAAGATTGAGTACACCTCAACCAGTAAGTACCAGTACCGCAACATGATTGACATCATGGCTGACGGCAAGCGTTGGACCAACCTCGACCCTGAGACAGGTCTGCTCTGTAACGACCCCGCACGTCTGGCCGAACTTAACGCCAACACTACGATGTGGTCTCCTTATATGAGCAAGTTCGTTCTGACCGACTGGGCTGTTGAAGACGCGTCGTTCCTCCGCCTTAACACTCTTACGTTGGGTTACACCCTGCCGCAGAGCCTTACCAAGCGCGTAGGTATCAACTCGCTTCGCTTCTATTGCACGGCTTACAATGTGTTCACAATCACCGGTTACAGCGGTTACGACCCCGAGTCTGACTGTATCCGCAGCACAGCGCTTACTCCTGGTGTCGACTACTCAGGTTACCCGCGCAGCCGTTCATTCGTAATCGGTTTAAATCTTAATTTCTAAAGTGTTGTTTGCGGTTATGAGGTATTTTACGGTTATAAGGTTGTGAGGTTATGTGGTTATGAGGAGTTAAGGTTATGTGGTTATATAAGGTTATGTGGTCAGAAGGGTTATACCGAAAACCGTAAAACCTGGAACAGAAAGACCTGAAAACCTTACACTAACCGCAAAACCTGAAAACCTAAAAACCTAGAACCGAAAAACCTAAAGACCTTACACAAACCTAAAAACCTTACCAAACCGCAAAACCAAAAATAAAAAACAATGAACAAGTATATTAAAATATCATTTCTTTCGTTGGCTGCATGCGGACTTGTTACCTCATGTGACTTGGATGCGCCCACGCAGTCAACACTTGACGCCAGCTCGGTTTATTCAATCTATTCACTGGCTGAAGCTGAAGTTATGTCAATCCACCAGTCGTTTGCTGAGACCAACTCTTACCGCGGACGTTACCTGCCCTATTATGGACTGAACTCAGACGTGGAAACAACCAGTGGTACAAAGCCGTCATATTCAAACTATATGGATGACAAACTAAGCCTTTGTAACTACGCAACGTTGTCAAACAACAGTCAGATGAACACAGACAACAATGCCTATGCAAAGTTTTATGAAGGCATTGAACGTGCGAATCTTGCCATTGAGGGCCTGCGCCAATATGGCAACATAGAGAGTAATCCCGACATGGCACAGTTGCTCGGCGAGGCGCTTACATTAAGGGCTGTAGTATATAACGACCTTCTTAAGGCCTGGGGTGATGTGCCCGCACGTTTCACTCCGAACAACAGTGACAACATGTATCTGCCCCGTACAAACCGTGACTCTATCTATAAGATACTGCTTGCTGACCTGAAAGAGGCTGAGGACTATTGCTATTGGCCTAACGATAACGCTATAACAAGCTCAACTGAGCGTGTAAGCAAGGCCTTTGTTAAGGGTCTGCGTGCACGCCTGGCTCTTTACGCCTGTGGTTACGGCCTTCGTGGCGACGGCTTCCGCCGCAGCAATGACCCTGACCTGTCTCAGGATAAGATGTACCAGATTGTAAAAGAGGAGTGTGTTGACATTATCCACAGTGGGCACAACACTCTCGGCGAGTTCAAGGATAACTTTGATAAGCTCTGCAAGGACAACGTTACTGCAGGAGGAGAGTCTCTTTGGGAGATACCTTTCTCTGACAGCCGTGGCCGTGTAGTTTATACTTGGGGAGTAAAGCATAACGCCGCAGACCAATATACCGCTCAGCCTCAGGGTGGCGTAAACGGTCCTCTGCCTTATCTGTATTACGATTATGATGTTGACGATGTCCGTCGTGACATAACCTGCGTACCTTATGATTGGAGCACAGAACTGACAGACGGAAACTCAAAACAGGAACTGCGCAGCATTGACAAGTGGTGCTTCGGCAAGTTGCGTTACGAGTGGATGGACAGACGAGTAACTTCAACCAATGATGACGGTGTAAACTGGCAGTATATGCGCCTGGCTGACGTTTATCTTATGGCCGCCGAGGCTATCAATTATCTTGACGGGCCGGCTGCTGCAGCTCAGTACATGAAGCCTATCCTTGACCGTGCTCTTCCTTCAGACAAGGTTACGGCGCTTATGGCCAAGTACACTGCAAGCCAGGATGCGTTCTTTGACGGCATCGTTGAGCAGCGTGCGCTTGAGTTCGCCGGCGAGGCTCTGCGTAAGGCAGACCTTATACGCTGGGGTATCATTGACGAGAAAATGGCTGAGGCTCAGCAGAAGCTCCGTGACCTTGCCAACCGTCAGGGAGCATACGCTGACCTGCCTGAGAAACTTTATTACACATATGACACTACATCAGCCAACGGCGGTGAGGCTCTTATTATTTACGGACTGAATCACGGTGATACAGATGAAATCGGCGCAAGTCTGACTAATCCCGAAACAGGTGAGAAATATGAGAGCAAGGGCTGGATTGTAAGTAACAGCACTCCGGTTATCACTGATGACTATATCAACGGCCTCTACGTCAACCAGCCGAGCTTGAACTGCCTGTGGCCGATTTGGGACTACTTCATCAACACCAGCAACGGCATGCTGAATAATGACGGAAATTACGGACAGTTGTCTGATTAAAGTTTCATACCTAAATACTAATATAAAAATAAAAGAATCATGAAACGAAATATTTTAAGAGCATGTATCTTGGGCTTGGGATTCCTTACTCTTGCATCGTGTGATGACCCAATGGACGAGATTACAAGTATTATTTATGACAGAGTATTTACGCCCACCGACCTTGTTACGCGCAACATTCAGGATACAAGCGTTACTCTGCAATGGAACGCGTCGAAGGGAGCCGGCAATTACACAGTGCAGCTGTTTGCTGACGACAGCCTGTCTTTCGAGGGCGAACCCGACATGACACTTACAACGGCCGAGACTTCTGTCAACGTTACCGGCCTCTCTTATGACACGCAGTATTCTGCCCGGGTAATGGCCAACGACACTATTGACGCCGACCGTAACTCAAAGTGGAGCGAAGTAACTTTCAGAACTTCCGCGATACAGTTTATGAACAGCATTACAGAAGGCAACACTGGCGACCGCTACGTAACGATTACCTGGCCGGCTGAGAAAGAAGTTGCGATTATCAGAGTATTCGTTTACGGCACTACAGACCTTGCTGTGCCTGAGCATACTGTCACTGCTGAAGAGGCTGCCGCAGGAGAGGCTCTCATTGAAGGACTTACTCCAGAGACACGTTACGACGTCTACATGTATAACAACGGAAAACAATGCGGCCACAGAGACTTTACGACTATTGCCGACCTTAACGGCGCAACACTTGTAGGCCCGGATGATGACATAGCAGACCTGCTTGAAAACGCTGTTGACGGTGAGGTATTTGCCCTGACAAGCGGAACGTTCGTATTTAAGCCGGCTGACGATGCTGATGCTTCTGAAACAGCAGGCTGTGCTACTATATCAAAGAGCATCACTATCAAGGGTATTTATCCGACTAACCGTCCGATCATCAACGGTCGCTTCCAGTTAGAAGACGGAGCATCGTTAAGTCTCAGTCAGGTCGTTCTTGACGGTACTGGAACAAGCGGTGACCAGACATTCAATTACAAGACTGCCGGCGTTACACATGCTGCACTTGACGTTCAAGACTGTGAGATCAAGAACTATGTAAAGGGCCTGCTTTATCTGAACGTTGCCGCAACGATTTCAAGCGTTACATTCAACAACTGTTTGATTCACGATATTGAGTGTAACGGCGGTGACTTCCTTGATTCTCGTTCAGGTCTTATCAGTGCACTCAACCTGACTAACTCAACGATTTACAACAGCGCAACAGCACGTGACTTCATCCGTATGGACGATGCGTCAAGCAATTTCAGTGGAACTCCTGTTATAACGGTTGACCACTGTACTATTGACGGTGCTGCCAACGACTCAAGCCGTCGTCTGCTGTACGTTCGTTTCAAGGGCAACGTGATAACGTTCACCAACAACATGGTATCTAACATGCCTGATTGCGGTCGTGGATTCTCTGACAACAGTGCAACGTCTGAGCCGACCTTCAGAAACAACAACTACTTCAACACGAAGAATCTCACTGAAGAAGGCGGTGAACTTAAGGCAAGATTCTTTGATACAACGGGATACACTGACGATCCCGAGTATGTTGACGCAGAAAACGGTGACTTCACGATCCAGAACGAGGATGTAAGTTCTCGTCAGATTGGTGACCCGAGATGGTATTAATATATGAATAGTTGAATAGGTAAGTTAATGGTAATCTTACGCCGTGAGGCGTGAAGATGCACAGGTGGGCCGCAAATTGCGGCCCACTTTTTTATTTTAGAATGTGAGGTAAGCTTCTAATAATTCATAGTTCACTTAATCAATTCATAATTCATAATTCACAATTCATAATTCATAATTCTTAGCTCTTAACTCTTAGCAGCGTTCCTTACGTTCCTGCGGATTTGTAATCCGCAGGTGTGAGTATAAGGATTTTTAATCCGGCAAATTGATTCATTATTTTTTTATGATTACAAATCCTAATACTCAATTCCGTCGGATTGCAAATCCGCCGAAACTGATAGCTCTCACGACATGTGCTGACGGCTCTCACACTTCGTGAAGACGGCCTTCATGATGAATAACCACGGTCTTTATCCCCGATAACCATGGTCTTTATTTTGAATAACCTTACGTTTCTGCGGATTTGCAATCCGCAGGTGTGAGTATCAGGATTTTTAATCCGTCAAATAAGTCTATTGTTTTTTAGGATTACAAATCCTAATACTCAATTTCGGCGGATTGCAAATCCGCCGATACAGAACAGAAAATCCGCCGAAACAAAAAACGGCCTTCACTGAAAATGAAGACCGTTTTTGTTGTATGTTAATCAGTAAGGCAAATCTCCTTGTCTGCTAGCTCCTTCCCCCCCCCACAGGAGAGGTTGGGAGGGGCTCCTTCTTGTCTGCTATTATTCCCACTCTATTGTCGAAGGCGGTTTTGACGAAATGTCGTAGCAGACGCGGTTAACGCCCTTAACCTTATTTATTATCTCATTAGATACTTTTGCCATAAAGTCGTAAGGCAGATGCGCCCAGTCTGCGGTCATGGCGTCGGTACTCGTGACGGCACGCAGGGCTACGGGATGCTCGTAAGTACGCTCGTCGCCCATGACACCTACGCTGCGTATGGTAGAGAGAAGTACGGTTCCGGCCTGCCATACTTTGTCGTAAAGAGACTCGCCGTCCTCACAAATGTAGTTGTGCATGTTCTCGATGTAGATATCGTCAGCATCTTGCAGGATGCGTACTTTCTCCCTTGTAATATCGCCAAGGATGCGCACAGCCAGACCCGGACCGGGGAACGGGTGGCGCTTGATAAGACGCTCAGGCATGCCAAGCTGATAACCGACACGGCGCACCTCGTCCTTAAACAGCCACTTGAGCGGCTCACAAAGCTGCAGGTGCATTTCCTTGGGCAGTCCGCCTACGTTATGATGGCTCTTTATAACCATGCCCGTGATGCTAAGACTTTCTATACGGTCAGGATAAATCGTGCCCTGAGCCAACCATTTGGCATCAGTTATCTTCATTGCTTCGGCATTGAAAACCTCAACAAAGTCGCGGCCTATTATCTTACGCTTCTGCTCCGGATCAGAAACGCCCTCAAGATCCTTGAAGAACTTCTCGCTTGCGTCAACGCCGATAACGTTAAGTCCGAGGCCCTTGTATGCCTCCATAACCTTGCTGAACTCATTCTTACGCAACATGCCGTGGTCAACAAAGATACACGTAAGATTGCTGCCGATAGCCCGGTTGAGCAGCGTGGCACAGACAGAAGAGTCAACACCACCGCTAAGACCGAGGATTACACGGTCATCACCAAGCTGCTGCTTCAGCTCATTTACCGTTGTCTCAACAAACGAGGCGGGACTCCACTCTTTTCTGCTACCACAGATATCTACGACGAAGTTCTGCAAAAGCTGCTTACCCTGCTCCGTATGGAACACCTCGGGGTGGAACTGCACTGCCCAGAGAGGCTGACTGTCGCTTGCGTAAGCGGCGAATCTGACATCTGCAGTAGATGCTATGGCGTGGCAATCAGACGGTATAGCGGTAATTGTGTCACCATGGCTCATCCACACCTGTGAGTTCTCTTTGAAGCCCTTGAACAGCGGATTATGAGCATCAAACGATGTAAGGTGGGCCCGGCCATATTCACGCGTGTCAGTTTTCTCCACCTTTCCGCCGTTAGAAGCAGCAATAAACTGTGCCCCGTAACATATGCCAAGCACCGGATACTTGCCGACAAACTGGCTCAGGTCTACCTTGAAAGCCTCGGGGTCGTGAACAGAATAAGGCGAACCGCTGAGAATTACGCCTATCACGTCAGCATCGTCCTGCGGGAATTTGTTGTAAGGAACAATCTCGCAGAACGTGTCAAGC
Organism: uncultured Prevotella sp.; assembly: GCA_900550365.1. Taxonomy (GTDB): domain Bacteria; phylum Bacteroidota; class Bacteroidia; order Bacteroidales; family Bacteroidaceae; genus Prevotella. The sequence continues at coordinate 31,739 of URRR01000025.1, forward strand.
TCGCGCACACGGCGGCCGATAAGCTGCGTGGTCTGCGAACCGAAGTCGAGAATGATGATTTTCTGCATCGTATTTTAATTATAGGAAATTAAAGAATCTAAAGCCATAACTTAAGGGAATCATGATGATAAGGCAAATACTGCACGGCTGACGGATGCCGGCTCTTTGTCATTCAGTCTTCTCTTAACTTAATTTCTGTTGCAAAGGTACAACAATTTTTCCACATTGCAATTATAATTGGCTCTCAACTAATCACTTATTGCTTTCCAGAAAACGCTCGGCCTCTGCCAATGTGTCAAGCTTGCCTACATCGAGCAGACGCAAATCAGGCTTTACAAGGCCTTTTATAACGACCTTGTCACATACCGAAAGATAAAAATCTATTATACCGAACTTGTCAGGAAACGTGTCCATTAACGGGAACAGACACGGCGAAAAAACATGAATACCGGAAAAGGCAAACATTCTGCACGACTTTACGTCAAGCCCGGCGTAAGGGCTGCGTACCTCGCCCGTCTCGATATTAGTCCAGCCGACAAGTCTCATAGCGTCATCAAAAAGCAGGTAACGCTTGGTCTTGCGCTCACTTACAAGCAGCGTAGCGCCATTATCACAATGACCGGCATAAAGCCATTCAAGGTCAACGTTGCTGAGTATGTCAACATTATGAATAAGTATCGGACTATCGGCAGCAAACAAACCGGCGGCTTTCTTTATGCCTCCGCCTGTATCAAGCAGTTTATCCGACTCGTCACTTACACGTATGTCAAGTCCGAAACAGCTGTCATGACTGGCTAAATAATCTATAACCTGAGACGCGAAGTGATGTACATTCACCACAATACGCTCCGCGCCGGCTGCCTTCAGCCTGTTGATAACGTGCTCAAGTAACGGTCTGCCACCAACTCTCACAAGCGCCTTGGGCATGGTGTCCGTAAGTGGCTTAAGCCTTGTGCCCAGCCCAGCCGCGAATATCATGGCCTGCATCATTGTGCTTTTACCTGTTTAGCTTCCAGAACTTTACTTATATTCTGCTCCCGATGAACAACGCGCACCTCAACACCGAACTTCTCATTGATGTGCTCAGCCAGATGCTCGGCCGCGTAGACGCTGCGATGCTGCCCGCCTGTACAGCCAAAACAGAACATCAGACTTGTGAAGCCTCGCTGCACATATCGGCGCACATGGGCGTCAGCCAGCTTATATACACTGTCGAGAAATGTAAGAATCTCACCGTCATCTTCGAGAAATCGTATTACCGGCTCGTCAAGTCCGGTCAACTTTTTATATGGCTCATAACGCCCTGGATTATGGGTTCCGCGACAGTCGAAAACGTAACCACCGCCGTTACCGCTATCATCGGCAGGTATGCCTTTATGAAACGAGAAACTGAATACACGCACGACAAGCGGCCCCTTATTATCATATTTTGAGAATGTGGCCGGACCATCGGAAGGATGAGCTGTGTAAACATTATTGTCTGACACCTTGAAACCGTCGGCACGACTGAGCGCCGGCTCTTCAATATTGGCGAACTGCGGCAACTCTGTAAGCTGCTTTAACACATCCATCAAATACGGATAAGTAAACACATTAAGCTTTATCAGTTCGCGCAGGTTGTGCATGGCCGGAGGTATGCTGTCAAGAAAATGCTTCTTACGCTCGAAATAGCCACGGAAGCCGTATGCGCCAAGCACCTGCAGCGTACGGAAAAGTACAAACAGACTGAGACGTTCAACAAAATGACGGACTGAAGGCACCTCTGTATAATTCTTCAATGAATTGTAATACTCATACACGAGTTCACGTCTGAGCTTGTTCGGATACTTTGCCGATGCCTGCCAAAGAAATGATGCCAGGTCATAATAATAAGGTCCTTTACGTCCTCCCTGATAGTCAATAAAATAAGGATGGCCCGATGAGTCAAGCATTACATTGCGTGCCTGAAAATCACGATACATGAAGCTATCTGACTTCTCTGCTACAAGGTCTTTTGCAAAGAGACGGAAGTTTGCCTCCAACTTGAGCTCATGAAAATCAAGTTCAGCCGGCTTCAAGAAACAGTACTTAAAATAATTAAGGTCGAAAAGTACGCTGTCCTCATCAAACTCAGGCTGAGGATAGCAGTTTGTCCAGTCCAGTCCGCGTGCTCCGCGAATCTGTATGTCTGGCAGTTCGCGTATTGTGTTTACGAGCAGTTGTTTTTCCTTATTGTTATACCTGCCGTCAGCCTCACGGCCGCCACTGACAGCATTAAACAATGACACCCGTCCAAGATCCTCCTGCAGGTATCTGAGCTCATCGTCAGATACGGCAAACACACGTGGCACAGGCAACTGCCGTTTTCTGAAATGCCCGGAAAGATAAATAAACGCATGGTCTTCATCACGGCTTGTACCGATGACACCTATCACAGAACTGCCATCGTCACCGGTCAGACGATAATATTTACGGTTACTGCCGGCTGCCTGTAATGGCTCCACACCGGAAGGAGCAGCTCCGCTCCATGAGTGATATAGGTCTAACAGCTTCTGCATACGTCAAAACATTTCATTATTGTCACCACGCTTCTTGCGCTCGAACTCGGCCAGCAAGCGGTCTACAAGTATCAGCAAAAGCAGTATTCCGAGAGACATAAGCCACGATTCTGTAATATAAAGCAGGCCTGCCGACACTACAATATACAAAATCCATTGCCATTTCTTTATCTTAAAATCATTGACATCCATAACAACCAGGCGTAACGCTAATAGTGTAAATAAAAAAGTTACTGCCGACAAAGGTAATCAAAAATAAAGATAATACGAAATAAAGCCTTTGATTTTTACGAAACATATAAACAAAAAAAATCGCATGTCGTCACGACAAGCGATTTTCAAAAAACAAACTACTTAAAAACTAATCTACTAAAACAAATCAAAAAAATATCTACTTTAGGATCTATCTCCATCATGTATCTCTTTTCTGCTGCAAAATTACTTACTTTATAAATCCCATGCAAGTTTTTTCGATAAAAAATCCTTGCTAATATCAAAAAAACAACAAAAAAGAGGAATACTCAATCAAAGCATTCCTCTTTTTGTTATCTTCAGTTATCAAATATTACATCATTCCTCCCATACCCGGGTTGCCCATTGGTGCGGCAGGTTTCTCCTCCGGTTTGTCAACTATGAGGCACTCGGTTGTAAGGAACATGCCAGCTATTGAAGCAGCGTTCTCAAGAGCTACACGGGCTACCTTAGCCGGGTCGATTACTCCGGCCTTGCGCAGGTCTTCGTAAACGTCAGTGCGGGCGTTATATCCGAAGTCACCCTTGCCTTCACGAACTTTCTGCACTACTACAGCACCTTCGCCACCGGCATTTGCAACAATCTGGCGGAGCGGTTCCTCAATGGCACGTACTACGATGTTGATACCGGTCTGCTCGTCAGCGTTGTCGCCCTTCAGGTCTTTCAGTGTGTCAAGAGCACGGATGTAAGTAGTACCGCCACCTACAACAACACCTTCCTCAATGGCTGCGCGGGTAGCACAGAGAGCGTCGTCAACGCGGTCTTTCTTCTCCTTCATCTCAACCTCGCTGTTAGCACCAACATAAAGCACAGCCACACCGCCTGAAATCTTTGCCAGACGCTCCTGCAACTTCTCTTTATCGTAAGAGCTTGTGGTATTGGCTATCTCGTTCTTTATCTGAGCTACACGGTCAGCGATGCACTGCTTGTCACCGGCACCGTTTACAATCGTTGTGTTATCCTTTGTAACGGTAACCTTATCACAGGTTCCGAGCATCTCCAGGGTTGCCTGCTCCAGCTTCAAGCCCTTCTCCTCGCTGATTACAACGCCACCGGTCAGTATGGCGATGTCCTCAAGCATAGCTTTGCGGCGGTCGCCGAATCCGGGAGCCTTGACAGCACAAATCTTCAGTCCACCACGCAGACGGTTTACAACGAGCGTTGTAAGAGCCTCTGAATCAACATCCTCTGCTATTACCAGCAACGGACGTCCGCTCTCGGCAGCCGGCTGAAGGATAGGCAGGAAGTCCTTAATCGAGCTTATCTTCTTGTCGTAAATCAGAATATAAGGATTCTCCATTACACATTCCATCTTGTCTGCATCGGTAACGAAGTATCCACTCAGGTAACCACGGTCAAACTGCATACCTTCAACTACGTTGATATGTGTGTCGCGGCTCTTGCTCTCCTCTATCGTGATTACACCATCCTTGCTTACCTTACGCATGGCATCAGCGATGAGCTTACCTATCTCGGGGTCGTTGTTAGCGCTGACGGTAGCAACCTGCTCTATCTTGTCATAGTTGTCATCTACCTTCTCAGCGTTGTTCTTTATATAGTCAACAACGGCTGCAACAGCCTTGTCGATACCACGCTTCAGATCCATTGGGTTAGCGCCGGCTGTAACGTTCTTCAAACCAACATTTACGATGCTCTGTGCAAGTATAGTTGCAGTTGTCGTTCCGTCGCCTGCATCGTCGCCTGTCTTGCTTGCAACGCTCTTAACGAGCTGTGCGCCGGTGTTCTCGAAATGGTCAGCCAGCTCTATCTCCTTAGCAACAGTCACTCCGTCCTTTGTTATCTGCGGAGCACCGAACTTCTTTTCAATGATTACGTTGCGTCCCTTCGGACCGAGCGTTACTTTTACAGCATTTGCCAACTGGTCAACGCCCTTCTTAAGCAAGTCGCGGGCGTCTACATTATATTTAATTTCCTTAGCCATGATTTTCTGTTTTTTCCTTTTTATAATATAAGTTTATTTTTCCAATACAGCGAGCACATCACTCTGACGCATCATAAGATACTTTTCTCCTTCAAGCTCAATCTCAGTACCTGAATATTTGCCGTAGAGAACTTCGTCGCCGGCTTTCAGAACCATTTCCTCATCCTTGGTTCCATTACCTGTAGCGATGATTTTTCCGTGAAGGGGTTTCTCTTTTGCTGTATCAGGAATTATGATACCGCCAACTTTCTCTTCTGCAGGAGCGGGAAGAACCAGCACTCTGTCTGCCAATGGTCTAATGTTCATAGTTCTTTTTATTTTAATATTGTTATTTTTACTGTTACTGTGCACCTAAGCGGCGCACTCACCAAGTTTACAGCGAAAAGCGTGCCAACAGCCGTTCTGCCAGATATGTCACATCTACTACTGACAAATTTGTCAGTCAGTCCGTGTAATCTGTCAGTGTCCGCAAGCTCAACCATAATAAAAGAAAAGCGCCAGACTTCTGTTTTACCAGATGTCCGGCGCTTTCTTAGTGACCCCGACAGGATTCAAACCTGTAACCTTCTGATCCGTAGTCAGATGCTCTATTCAGTTGAGCCACGGGGCCTTTTTCTTAATTGCGATGCAAAGGTACACACTTTTCCTTTAACCACCAAATCTTTTCCCATATTTTTTCAGAAAAAGTTGATTTTAGTTTAAAATTATAGGGTTTAACCTTTATCAGTCATGATATTCACCACTTTATATATTTATATTACTCACAAGCACAATAATTACAATAAAAAACATACATATTTAATATAAAAGAAAAAAGTTAGGTAAATATTTGGCAGTTCCACATAAAAGCAGTATCTTTGCACCGCAAAAACCAACAACGGTACCTTGGCCGAGCGGTTAGGTAACGGTCTGCAAAACCGTGTAGAGCAGTTCGACTCTGCTAGGTACCTCAAAATCCTGGAAGATTTATCTCCCAGGATTTTTTATTATGTTTATTTGGCTGATTCATCTTACTAATCCTATTTGCCTTATCAACCTTATAGTCCTATTAACCTATCAGTCTTATTTGCCTTATCAGCCCTATCAGTCCCATTAGCCCTACCAATCTTAAAACCTGACAACCTTCAGACCTCATGACCTGATAACCCCACAACCCCATAACCTCCCGACCCTTAAAACAAAAAAAGTCCCGGACAAGGATAAAACCTCGTCCGGGACTCTCTCAAAAAAGGCGGCCTCCTACTCTCCCGCATCGCATCGCAGTACCATCGGCGCAG
>URRR01000026.1 GCA_900550365.1 uncultured Prevotella sp.
TCGAGGCTCATTCCGCAGTTGTTCATCCGCCCCGTGAGCAGCAGTTGGTTCTTCTTGTTTATGTTGATGGCCGTCAGATGGTTGTCCCATGCCGTGGGACTGCCGCCTATTCCGCCCTCCACTTCTCCGAAGGGGCGTGCCTTGTAGCCCTTCTTCAGCTTCAGGTTGAGCGTGGCGCGGTCGTTGTTCACGCGGCCTTCGAGAGCCTTTATGGGCTGGTTGCGCTCCATAATCTGCACCTGCGCCACGGCCTCCGCCGGCATGTTTTGCGTGGCTTGGTTGTATTGTCCGCCCATAAGGTCAAGCCCCTCGATGTTCACCTTGTTTATGGCTTTGCCCTGATAGCTTATCTGTCCGTCGTCGCTCACCTCTATGCCGGGCATCCGCTTCAGCACGTCTTCTATGCTCCGGTCTTGCTCCTGGCGGAAAGCGTCCACGTTATAGAGCAGTGTATCCTTGCGCCGCGTTATCGGGTCGGCGGTCACGGTGACGTTTTCAAGCTCCACGGCGGCGCGTTCCAGCCGTGCGTCATACCGCGTTCTGCCCTCTTGCAGGGGTGTGCGCAGCGTCTCGTAGCCGAGGAATGCGAACTCTATTAGCCGCCCTTCGGGCACGGACTCCAGCCTGTACGTACCGTTACTCCTTGTCAGTGCGTAAGCCAGCAGCGAGTCCTTGCCGTCGAGCAGCTTGCACGTGACGTTGCCCACGGCCTTCCCCTTGCCGTTTGTCACAGTCCCGGTGAACATCGTTTTATCGCCTTGCGCCATGGCGTATGCGCACGGAAGCAGGGCGGAAAGCAATAATATAATAAGGTGTTTTACCATTCCAGCTCAAGCATGTTGCTCGGACGGCGGGGGTTGTTGGCTTCAGGCGTAAACCATTTGCCATTCCTGTAGACCTTGACTTTTGCCGTTTCAATAAAAAGATTGTCAAAGTTTTCTATGTCGTTACGGCTTGAAGTAAGTGCTTCTTCACGGCTTACCTTTCTCAATTTTCCCCAAAAATCCTTTTTATAAAGATACATGTCGCGGAACGAACGGGCGTTTTCCATGCCGGCGTATGTGAACACCCAGTTGTCCTTTTTGTCGCGTATGTCGATTACAAGGCCGGGCAGTCCGTTGAAGATGTACGGCCCGTAGGGCAATGGTATGCTGTCAGCGTACCACGCGGTGTAGTCCCTTCCGGCATAGCGGCACGTGGCTTTCTTGCATCTGACGCCGCTCATCACGGTGTCGCCGGGCACCAAATTCCAGTCGATGCGCGGCTCAAAAGTATATTCAAAGTCATAAATTCCGTCGTAGGTCTGTACTTTCGTCTTATATGTTGACAGGTCGGTAAGGCTTACGCTGTAATAGTTTGTCTTGTCGATGGCTCCATTCCACGTGTCAACTGCCTGCTGGTTGCGCTTGTTTTTCTTGCTTTCATTGAAATAGATGTCCATTGAGTCGAGCACAAGTTGGTAGTAGTCGCCGAACTTGGCGTACTTGTCAGACAGCTGCAATAGGGTTTTCGCCTTGGTGTATTCACCCGTACTGGTGCTGTCTTTAAGGTATTTCAGGTCGTAATACACGGCTATTCGGGCTGTGTCGTACACTTCTTTCTTTACTTTCCGGTATGCATCCATGCCGCCGTCGAGGCTTGATATTCTGGCCATTTGCGCCCACGCAGGCGCGCAAATGCCGGTCATGATTATTAGTAATGTTGAAAATGAATGTCTCATAATGGCGGCAAAGATACTGAATGTTAAAGTTTTGAAGTAATATTGGCCGGAGAAATTGATGCGCTTTAACTAAGTTTAAACATGTTAAAAACGCTCGGTAGGCGTTGGTTTTAGGCTTTTCGTACGGGAAATCATAAGTGGTTGATATTCAGCATGATATGAGCCGCCGTGCAAAAGGCCATGTTTTGCGTTGTGAAAGGCGGCCTTTTGGCGTGTAAAAGACGGCCTTTTACAAGGCGAAAGGCCGTCTTATGGAATTTTGCTTGCGGCGGATGGCATGCTGTGCGCTTGTGAGCGCATGGCTGAAGCGTGCAGGTCTTTTCATTGAAAGGCGGCAAAGGCCGGTGTTCCCGGCCGTCATCAGAAGAAGTAGCCGAGGTTTATGTAGAAGTAAGCCTCCTTCGTCTTGCTTGAATAACCGAGCGATGCGCCCAGTGGGCCGAACATGCTGTCGTAGAAGTAAGCCAGTTCGCAGCCCGTAAGGGTGCGTCTTTTCAGCATGTCGCGCAGCTTGTCGGCATGCTGCGCGGCGGCCACGCGCAGTATCACGTAGTTGTTGTCGGCTATGCGCTGCTGGGCTCTGAGCTGGCAGGCCAGCATGGCGTTGCCCGCAAACTCCACGTGGCCTACTCCGGCGAAGGGCATCTGGTGGGCAAGATACAGGCCGGGCGTCATTCCGCCGACGGCGTTGCGCATGATGAGCGGTGTGCCGTCGCCGAAAATCATGCGTCCGTACAGCATCGGCTGCAGCGTGAAGCGGCTGTTTGGCGAGAACGACATGCGCCACATGAAGTCGGCTATGCTTATGCCTTCATGCCCGTTCCAACTGATGAAGTTGTCGGTGTAATAGCCGAATCCGGCCTTGAAGCGTGCTCCGCGCGTGGTGAAAAACCATCGGTCTTCAGAGTCATAGTTGAGGTTGAAGACGTAGCTGTACATGTGGACGTTGTCCAGCGGCTCGGGTTTTGCAGACTCTCCGGTGAGCACGTTGTGGAAGTCGAAGAAGTCCATGTGCAGGTTCAGGTCGCACGAGAAGTTGCGTATGTTGAAGTTCAAGGCCTGTAGGTTTACGGCGTGCTGGTTGTAAGTGAAGTTGTAGTCGCGCTTGCCGCCCTCGTATATGTTGATGTCGTCGTGGCGGAAAAGGTATGACAGGCCTATCCGTCCGTAGTGCATCGGGCTGACGTTCGCGTCAAGGCGTGCCGCCATCCGCTTGCCCAGGCGGCCCGTGAACTCCAGGGTTACGGGCATGCGCGTGGGCAGCCGGTGCGACATGTTGGCCTGCAGCGCCACCATTTCTTCCGTGTCGAAGCGCACGCCGAGGTTCACGCGGCTTGTCTTCCGCTCTCCTGCCGATATAGTAAGGATGTATTTGCCGTCGCTCTTGTTGACGTTGTAGCCTACGTTTGTGTACAGCAGGTTGCTTCCCAGTTCGCCCACCGCCTGCTCAACTTGCTCCGCCGTGATGTCCGTTCCGCTGCCTATGCCGTATTTTGACGTGATGTAACGGCCGTCTTGCGCGGATATGTTTTCAATGCATACAGAGTCTATTCTGAAGCAAAGATCCTTGCTCTGCGGCACCGCGCGGTGCAGGCGGCGAGGCTGGTAGCTTTCGGGCAAACCCATGGAGCGTTTCAACGCCATGAGCTTGTCCCACTGTTTCATTGCCGCCTGTTCGCCTCTTGCGATGAGAGTGTCTATCGCCGTCCGCGTAAAACTGGCCGAAGAATATCCCTTCACGTTTACTTTTATGGGAATGTCGGTGATGGCCCAGTTCTCAGCAAACTTGTTCTTGCAGCTCTGGTCGACTATCTGCATCAGTATGTCGGGGCCGCTTTTCAGCTCGTCGGCCGTGCGCGGGTCGCTCTGCACCGACACCCCGATGATTGCGTCGGCGCCCATCATGTGGGCAATGTCGGCCGGATAGTTGTTGCGCAGTCCTCCGTCTACGAGCACCATGTCCTTTTTAAGTGAAGAGTTAGGAGTGAAGAGTGAAGAATTTATGTGCTTTGCAGAGTCGCTTTTATGGCATTTTAATTCTTCGTTCTTCACTCTTCGTTCTTCACTTCCAGTGCTTATACGCACCGGAGTGAACACTCCCGGTATGGCCATGCTTGCCCTCATGGCGGTCGGCAGGTAGCCGTTGTGGAACACGTATTCTGTGTTGTCCACTATGTTTGTCGCCACGCAGGCGAACGGAATGGGCAGAGTGGCGAAGTCGATGGAGTCGTGCCAGCCCACGGTAAGGCGTGTGAAGAGCTGTGAAAGGTTTGTCCCGCTTATCAGGCCGCCCGATGCGTTGCTGCTTTTCCGCGCAATCGATAAAGGACGCGACAGTATGTAGGTGTGCTGTTTCTCGCGTTCGGCAAGGCTTTGGTTGCGAGAGTCGGCCTTGTCTGACAGCAATGTCTTCCAGTCTTGCACGCGGACAAGCGAGTCGAGTGTCTCCGCGTCGTAACCGATGGAGTACAGTCCGCCGATGAGTGCGCCCATGGACGTGCCCGTGATGATGTCCACCGGAATGCCGGCACGCTCCAACACGCGCAGCACTCCTATGTGGGCCATGCCCTTTGCGCCGCCTCCGCTGAGTACAAGTGCAACCTTTGGACGGGACTCCCACACCGAACTGTCTGATACCATTCCAAAAGCTCCATTTGGGAGTGGGCATGACGCAGACACGCCATTTCCCAACCGCTTCCCAAGGGGAGGGCCTTGAATGCTGTCGTCAGGTGCGGTTGCAAGTAAGGAGAGTGGTAATATGAATAAGGTGGTGCACAAAATTAGACGCATACACGCACTTGTCGCCCTTCCGTTCGTGACAGAAAGGACTCGGCTTAATATGCTTCTTGTTATAGGCTTATGGTCGTGCATCGTGTGAAAAGCTTGCTAAGCTCCTTCCATTCGGGATGGTTGGGGTAGGGACTTTCCTTACATGTCGTGTCTTGCGAACCTTTCTTCGGCCATGCGCTCGTACTTCGTGCCGGGCCGCCCGTAGTTGGCGTAGGGGTAGATGCTTATTCCGCCGCGCGGCGTGAACAGCCCCGTCACCTCTATGTACTTTGGATCCATCAGCTTGATAAGGTCCTTCATGATGATGTTAACGCAGTCTTCGTGAAAGTCGCCGTGGTTGCGGAAGCTGAAAAGATACAGCTTCAGGCTCTTGCTCTCAACCATCTTGACGTCGGGGATGTAGCTGATACGAATTTCGGCGAAGTCGGGCTGGCCCGTGATTGGACACAATGATGTGAACTCCGGGCAGTTGAACTGCACCCAGTAGTCGTTGCCCGGGTGCTTGTTCTCAAACGTTTCAAGCACGTCGGGAGCATAATCCATGCGGTATTCCGTCTTACGGCCGAGGCTCTTCAGGCCTTCGTCTTTTCTTGTATCGCTGTTTGTCATGACAATTTAAAAACTTTCCAGATGTTATAACTTATTCCTTCGTCATACACGTCCTCGCCCTCGTGCTGCTTTGTCTTGCGCACAACACGCACCGTAACCGGCAGAACGACAATCTCGTAAAGTGTCTTGAGCACTACCTGTGATATGATGAGCGACACCATTTCACCGGCCGGCACCACGCCTGACAGCGCCAACGGGAAGAACACGAGCGAGTCGGCTGTCTCTCCGAACAGTGTGCTCACGACGGCGCGCACGGAGAAATGCTTGCCCTTCGACGATATTTTCATACGGCTCATGACGTAAGCGTTGATGAACGAGCCTACGAGAAACGCCACAAACGACGCCGCGGCTATGCGCGGAGCGAGGCCGAACACGGCATGGAAGCCCTCATCGTTATGCCAGTAAGGCGCTCCGGGGATGGCGTCGGCCAGTGCTCCGAAGGCCACGAAGATAAGGTTCATCGCGAAGCCGAGCCATATCAGGAGGCGCGCCTTGCGGAATCCCCACACCTCACACACGCAGTCGTTGATGATGTAAGACACGGGGAAGACCAGCAGTCCGCCGGTAATGTTGACAGCTCCGAACGAGATTTGCTTTGTTTCCAGTACGTTTGCCGTAATCAGGCAGACGCAGAACAGCGTGCTGAAAAGCATGAACAACACGCTTACTTGTTGCTTTTCTGTTTTCATTTTCTTGTTTTTAAAGAGGTTTACCAAGCACTCTGTATTGGAAGAAGTTAAAGAAGTTATAGAAGTAGTCACTCGCTTCGCTCGTTAGAAGTTAAAGCCGTATGCTTTGTTGTTTGCAAGGCAAATATGCCTTAACTTTATACTCCTGAATTGCGGATGAACCTCTGTGACTTTAAATCGCCTGCAAAATTACTGCAAATTATCGGATTTCAGACAATTTTCCGGCATCATTTTCATCCTTAAACATAACTTGCTGATTATCAATATGTTACCAAAGCCGTTCCAAAAGATGGCCTTTCAGCCTCCAAAAGGCCGTCATTCAGCATGCAAAAGGCCGTCTTTTACAACACGAAAGGCCGTCTTCAGCAAAACCGGCGGTCCGGCATTATATAAAAAACGTCAATATATCGAGATTTTGTCTGAATTTGTTTGAGCTGTCGCCGTTTAGTAATACCTTTGCAACAGGTAAACAATCAAAACAAAATAAACAATGAAGAAAATCTTATCTATTGCCGCTCTTGCGCTCGCTACGCTGTCTGCCGGCGCGCAGGACACGGCCTTCAAAATCACGGGTACTGTGCCCGCTGACGTGAAAACGGTATATATCATTGCGGCAGGACAGCGCGCTCCGTTCGACAGCGTTGCCGTAGCGGGCGGCAAGTTTGAGCTTAGCGGCACCCGCCAGCTAAACGATGTGCTCAACGTTGTTATGGGCAACTATTATCTTCCGGTGTTCAACGACGGCACACCTGTTGACATTAACGCCGTTGCAAAGACATTCTCAGGCTCTGAACTGAACAAGAAGCTCTACGCCTACGACCAGCAACTGACGAAGTACACCGACCAGATGAACGCTCTGTATGAAGAGTTCAACACCATCGCAAAGGACACAACGGCTGCCGCAAAGGAGCAGCAGAAGGCTCTGCGCGAGAAGTTTGAGCAGGTTAACGACGAGGCTATGACCGAGCAGCTCAATATAGTCAAGGCGAATAAGGACAACCTTATCCCCGTGGTTTTCCTCGGACAGCTTTATTATGCGCTTGACTACAATACGCTGAAGGAGCTTCTTCCCGAGACCGCTCCTTACTATAACCACCCTGCAATGAAGGCTGTCAAGGCTCAGCTCGCCGCTCTCGAGAAGCGCATGCCGGGCAAGATGTTCACCGACTTGACGATGAACGACACTGAAGGCAACGTGCGCAAGCTGAGCGACTGGTGCGGCAAGGGCAACTATGTGCTGGTTGACTTCTGGGCAAGCTGGTGCGGACCGTGCCGCCAGGAGATGCCTAACGTAGTGGCTAATTACGAGAAATACCACTCAAAAGGCTTCGAGGTGGTAGGCGTTTCGTTCGACAGCAAAGCTGAATCGTGGAAGGCTGCAATCAAAAGCATCGGCATGAAGTGGCCTAACATCAGCGACCTGAAGGGCTGGAAGTGCGCCGCCGCTCCTGCTTACGGCATCAATTCTATCCCCTCAAATGTTCTTCTTGACGGCTCAGGCAAAATCGTTGCCACTGACCTCCGCGGCGAAGCACTCGGCGAGAAGCTGAAAGAGGTGTATGGGTTTTAAGTAGTTAATGTAGTTAAAAGGAGTTATTGCTCACTACGTTCGCAAGTAGTTAAAGTCATATGCTTTGTCGCTTTGAAACTTGGAACGGGTAGAGACAGATATAGCCAAATGCCGGAAAATAAATATATTGCCGGCATTTGGCTTTTGTTTTTTATAATAGCATGATAAAAAACAAAAGCCTTGCAGCACGTAACCGCAAGACTTTTAATTATAAATATTTATTGAAAGCAGTGTGAGTCAGAGTCTTTATTCATGCAGGCAGCAAAGCATATGACTTTAACTACTTGCGAACGTAGTGAGCAATAACTCCTTTTAACTACATTAACTACTGATTTATTTTATCCAACAGTAATCTGTCTTACAACGTTTCTTTCCTCTTTCTTAATCTTGGGAAGTACCACTGTGAGCACGCCGTCAGCCACTTTAGCCGATATATTCTCCTTGTCAACATCGTCAGGGAGGATAAGCGTCTGCTCAAACTTGCTGTAAGCAAACTCGCGGCGCAGGTAATGAGCCTTCTTGTTCTCGTCGTTATGCTCCTTCTTGCTCTCCATCTTGATGTGAAGGTCACCCTCCTGATTAAGATGAACGTTGAAGTCGTCCTTAGTCATACCCGGTGCAGCCACCTCTACTTCATAGTCAACTTCGCTCTCCTTAACGTTGATTGCCGGTGCGGTAGCGCTTGTACGCGGCATAAAGTCGGTATCAAAGAAATCATTGAATACGTCGGGTAACCAAGAATTTTTACGATTAACTGGTGTCATAATTATTGTCTCCTATAATTTAATTTGTTGTTTTAATTCTTTCTTGCGGGCCTTCAAGTATCAGCTTCCGGCCTTCACTTAATGAAGTGCAACAAACATACCAGCACAGGTTTGGCGACAAAATGTCTGACCGGTACGACAAAATGACACCCGGAGAAAACGCCAACGCCCGTGCAGGACATCGTCTCTTGATGTTCCGCACGGGCGTGATAAATATTCATTCAGCCGTGTTCAGGCGTCAGAAGCAGAGTATTTGTTACGGTAAAGACCGTCGATTATGCTGTCCGCCAAACTGATGTTAGGCACTTTTATGCTGTCGCATCCTAAGGCGTCGGCCACGGTCATGAATATCTCTGATGCAGGAATGATGACGTCGGCACGGTCGGCCTTCAGTCCATACTGCTCTATTCGCTCCTCAACGCTTAGCGTCTTCAGCTTGTCATACACTGCCTTTATCTCGCTGAACGGCACGATGCGCGTCTCCTTATCCGAGTTGGTGAGCTTGAACAGCTTGTTGATGTTGCCGCCAGAACCTATCATGCGGATGTCGGGCATTGTCTTGGCGAAGCGCTTCAGGTCGGCCTTCATGTTCTCTACGGTCTCCTTTGACACCATGCCTCCGAGCATACGCAGAGTTCCTATGTTGTAAGACTGGCTGTGAGAGAGCACTCCGTCGTGAAGCAGAGATATCTCCGTGCTGCCTCCGCCCACGTCAATGTAAGCGTAATTGCCCTTCGTGCTCTCGATGTTTTCTATGATGTTGTTGCACAGCAGGCGTGCTTCCTCGCGTCCGTTGATGATTTCAAGATTGATGCCGGTTGACTCATACAGCTTCTTCAGCACCTTCTTGCCGTTCTCGGCGTCACGCATTGCCGACGTGGCGCAGGCACGATAGTCGTCAACATTGTTGAGTTTCATCAGCTGGCGGAACGCTTTGAGCATGTGTTTCATCATGAGCATGCGCTCCTTTGAAATCTTTCCGAGTGTGAAAACGTCTGAACCGAGGCGCAATGGAACCCGCATATACATCACGCGTGAAATCTGCTGGCTGCCGTCCTGGGCAGTCCTGAAGTTCTTGATGAGCAGTCGTGCTCCGTTAGAACCGATGTCTATTGCTGCTAATCTCATAGTTTTAATTGTTTAGGAATAAGGAAGTGAGTGGAGAAACAACAGGCAGAAATGCCGCGACAGACTGTCTCAGATGCATCCATACCGGCGCTTTCCCGCCCTGCTTCCATGTTGTCAGTATATTAAAATAACGTAATTCTGCCGATTATATTTCGCCTGATTTTATTTCATTTGTAACTTATTGACAATCAATGCGTTACCAAAAGTCTTGCAAAAGGCCGTCTTTTAGGGTGCAAAAGGCCGTCTTCCGCAGTGTAAAAGATGACCTTTTACAACGCGAAAGACGGCCTTTTATATTTTATCTGTTATTCTGCTGTTACTTCAACGGCCTTCTGCTCAGCTTCATAAGCATTGTGAAGCTCCTCCTGAGAGCGGAAAGGACGGTCGCCTTCAACGGGCTGTATCACGTTTTCTCCTGTGCCGTCGACAATGCGTCCGTTAGTAGTGTCCTTAAGACCGTACTCTACCGTGCGCAGCAAGTCACGCTGCAGATCCTCGTCATAGACGGGAGTCATCACCTCGATACGGTTCAGCAGATTGCGCGGCATCCAGTCGGCGCTGCCGATAAAGTACTTCGGCGCGCCGCCGTTGCAGAATATCAGTATGCGCGAATGCTCCAGATAGCGGTCGATTATGCCTACGGCGTGTATGTTGTCGCTCACTCCCGGTATGCCCGTAACGAGCGAACTGTTGCCACGGAGCACGATGCCTATCTTCACTCCGGCTGCCGACGCGGCATACAGTTTGTTTACAACGTCAGGCTCGGTGATGTGGTTTATCTTCATCTTTATCCATGCCTCGCGGCCTGCCTTTGCGTTCTTTATCTCGTTGTTGATGAGAGATATTATCCTGTTCTTCATCGAATTGGGCGACACGAGCAGCTCTTTGAAGCGCACCTGAGAGAACGGGCGGTCAATAAAGTCAAACACTTTCTTTACCTCCTGCACAATGTTCTTCCTTGCGGTCATCATCAGATAGTCTGTATATGTCTTTGCGTTGCCCTCGTGGAAGTTACCCGTACCTATGCAGGCGATGTTGCCTTGCTTTGATTCTATGTACAGAAGCTTTGAGTGAATCTTAAGTCCCTCAACGCCGAAGATTACGTTGATGCCCTCTTCCTGCATGCGCTTGCTCCACTTTATGTTGCTCTCCTCGTCGAAGCGGGCAAGGAGTTCAACAACGGCAGTTACCTTCTTGCCGTTGCGTGCGGCGCAAATCAGGGCCTTGACCACCTTCGAGTCCTTTGCAAGACGGTACAGCGTGGTCTTGATTGACTTCACTTCTGGCTTCAACGCGGCCTCACGCAGCACGCGGATGTAGCCGTCAAACGAGTGATAAGGCACGTGGATGAAGAGGTCCTTGCGGCGTATCTGGTCGAGAATGCTCTCCTGTGAGAGGAACTCGGGCTTCATTATGGGTTTCCATTTGGGATATTTCAGCTCCTCATGGCCACAGTCAGGAAACTTCATCAGGTCTCTGTGGTTCTGGTAACGGCTGCTGGCGAGCGAAGCGTCGAGCTTGCTTACGTCTATCTTCGACATCAGTTTCTTCCTCATGTCCTTAGGCATCTCGCGGTCGTAGATAAGGCGCACGGGGTCGCCATGCCTGCGGCTGCTCACGCCTTTGGCTATTTTCTGAAGCACACCGTAGTCGAAATCGTTCTCCATTTCCATTTCGGCGTCTTTCGTGAACTTGAAAGAATAGGCCTCAAAAGTGCTCGGCTTGAAGCCGATAAATATCAGAGGAAGACAGTAACGCACTACGTCGTCAAGATACATGATGTTGTCAAAACCGTCAGAAGAAGGCACTTTGACGAAGCGTCCGTGCTCTCTTTCAGGTACCTTGATTATCGCCAGACTGCTCTTCGGCAGGCGCAGACCCTCCGCAGGCTCTGTTTTCTTCACCAGAAGATAAATCCTGTTGTCCTCAAGCTGGCCTATCTCGTCTATCTCAGAAAACCAGATAGGGTTAGTGTAGCCGTTAAGGCGGTCGAGATAGAAGTTCTTCAGATATGCGGCCTGCTCCTCGTTGAGCATCGTCTCGTCAAGTAACCGTATGTTATGTTCCTGCAGTTTGGAGAACACTTCTTCTATTGCGACGGTGTATTCCTGGCTGAACTGCGAGTTTAGTTTGTTTATTGTCTTTATAGTCTTCCGTATATTGTCAGACTGTTTGCGTATTTCCTTGTTGTCAGATTCGAGCAGACGGTTAAGCGAAGCCATGCGCACACGGAAAAACTCATCAAGGTTATTAGAGTAAATACCGAGGAACGACAGCCGTTCGAGCAGCGGAATGTTCTCCTTGCGGGCTTCCTGCAGTATGCGGTGGTTAAAATACATCCAACTGATGTCACGCTCAACATAGCGCGTCTCCTTACTTTTCTTTGCCATAATTTTCACAACTCAAATGTTATTATGTGGTCAACAAAAACACGTCTGACAGTCTTCGGCTCTGCTGAAGCCGCAGTTCGGCTTTGCGGAACGGCAAAGCCTGACTTGAACAATACGCCTTTTATTTTTGCAAAAGTAAGATTATTATTCAACATTACGGTTGTAACTGATGTTAAAATACTGCTAAAAAATCAGTGCGAAACACGTTTCGCTCTGATTTTTAGCAGACAAGCAGACAAGTGACAAGCAGACAAGGAGATTTGCTTTTCTTAGAAATTATAGAAGTTAAAGAAGTTATCACTCGCTTCGCTCGTTAGAAGTTATAGCCAAATGCTTTGTTAATTAAGAGATAAGAGTTAAGAATTAAGAAAGCTAATCTTCTTGTCTGCTTATCTGCTTGTCATTCATTTACAAATATCTTGTCACTCGTTTGCTTGTTACTTGTTTCTGATATCTTGTCTGCTTGTCACTCGTTTGCTTGTCTGCTGATAAGCCTTTCCAGTTGCACAGTGAAGTGACGCATGAGCGGAGCCTCCCATGTAATGCGCACGCCACGGGTTATCTGCTCGCGGCGATCGTACACATTCTTCAGCGCTGCGGCTATTACGGCCATGTGGTTGTCGGTATATACGCGGCGCGGAATGGCCAGACGGAGCAGGTCGAGACCGTCAAAGCGGTTCTCACGGGTCACCGGGTCGCGGTCGGCCAGCAGGTAACCGATTTCACATCCGCGTATTCCGGCCTCGAGATACAGCTCTATCGTCAGCGTCTGGGCAGGGAACTCTTCCTTCGGAACACGTGTCAGCACCTTCGGAGCGTCAACGAATATGGCGTGCCCTCCTGCCGGACGCTGGTACGGGATGCCGTAACCGTCGAGCAGCGAGGCAAGGTATTGCACCTGATGTATGCGCGTCTCAAGGTTGTCGAACTCTGTATTCTCGTCAAGTCCGATAGCCAGCGCGTTCATATCCCTGCCGTTCATGCCGCCGTAAGTGAGGTAACCCTCAAACTGGACGCAGTAACCTTTGGCTCCGTCGTACCAGTCCTGACGGTTGGTAGCAATGAAACCGCCCATGTTCACGATGCCGTCTTTCTTGGCGCTCATGGTCATTCCGTCTGCCAGCGAGAACATCTCGCGGGCTATCTCCTTGATTGTCTTGCCGGCATAGCCCTCCTCACGGGTCTTTATGAAGTACGCGTTCTCGGCAAAGCGGGCAGAGTCAAAGATTACGGGCTTGCCGTATTTATCAGCAATACGGCGCACCTGCCGCAGGTTCTCCATTGAAACGGGCTGCCCTCCGGCCGTGTTGTTGGTTATGGTTACTATAATAAAAGGTATGCGGTCAGCATGTTCTTTCAGCGCATTCTCAAGTTTCACGGGGTCGACATTGCCCTTGAAAGGCACCTCGAGCTGCGTGTCCTTGGCCTCATCTACCGTGCAGTCGAGCGCAACGGCATGTCTTCCCTCGATATGTCCTTTCGTTGTGTCGAAGTGAGAGTTGCCGGGCACGATGTCACCGGCGTGCACAAGATAAGAGAACAGCACGTTCTCGGCGGCGCGGCCCTGATGAGTGGGTATCACGTAGTCAAAACCGGTGATGCGCTTGATAGTGTCTTTCAGGAAAAAGAACGACTCAGCGCCGGCATAGCTCTCGTCGCCAGTCATCATTCCAGCCCACTGGCGGTCGCTCATAGCGCCCGTTCCGGAGTCGGTAATAAGGTCGATATACACTTGGCTGGCCCTCAGTTGGAACACGTTATAGTGCGCCTCCTTAATCCATTGCTCACGTTCCTGTCGGGTGCTCTTGCGGATCGGCTCAACCATCTTTATTTTCCATGATTCAGCAAAAGGTATTTCCATAGATAAGGTCTTTTAGTTTACGATAGCAAATATAGTGAAAATAACGTTTGCCGACAAACATTTTGACATATTTTATGTTGCCGTCAATCATGTCGTTGATGGTTACGCTGACAATATGTCAGTAAAAACTGTAAGCAAACGACAGGTTTTTGCTTACACAAAATGCACGCGGACAAAGATTATGAACTATCCTTTAACCTTTCAGCACGTGTTTGCTTACAAATTAAAAGACCGTCTTTTGGCGTATAAAAGACGGTCTTTTGCATCGCATTTTGCGGCCTTTCAGCGCTCAATTCATGGTCTTTCAGACAGCCGCTGATTTCATGCCGCAGTGTCTGTGACAATAAGTCAGCAAAAGGCAGGCCGTCAGTCTAAATATTACTTCTCGGGAATTTCCTCGAGAGTCTTAACCAGCAGGTCCCAGAACTTTGTCGTTGAGGGCCAGTGGGCACGCTCGTTAGGCGTATGAGGAGACAGCAGCGTAGGACCGAACGAGCAGATGTCGAGGCCCGGATACTTAGAAAGTATGATGCTGCACTCAAGTCCTGCATGGACTACCTGCACCAGAGGCTCTTCACCGAAGAGGTCGTTGTATATCTTGCGCATGCGCTTTATCAGCTCACTGTCGGTGTTGGGGTCCCAGCCTCCGTAAGCTCCGCTAAGCTCGACCTTCATTCCGGCCATGTTGAAACAGCTCTCGAGAGATGTTGCCAGCTCGTCTTTCTTTGTCTCGCTTGAGCTGCGTGCCAGTATCTTTATGGCTGCCTTGCCGCCCTCGATGTCAACGATAGCGAGGTTGGATGATGTCTCTACTATGCCGGGGATTGACGGAATGTAGCGCCATACGCCGTTGTGAGCAGCGTAAATGGCGTCGACGAGGTTGTCTTGAATCTCCTGCGGCACAACGTATGCGGGCAGTTCAACGTCTTCTACGGTAACGTCAATCTCGCCCTCTATGCCTTTATACTCATCGTTGAAAGTCTCCTTATAGTCGTTTACAAGCTCGATGAGGTCGTCCTTGTTCTCCTTCGGCAATGTAATCACAGCCTCAGCCTCACGCGGAATGGCGTTGCGCATGTTGCCTCCATGCCAGCTTGCGAGACGCGCCTCATCTTCAGCGATGGCCTCACGGATGATGCGCACGAGCATCTTATTGGCGTTTCCGCGGCCTACTCCGATTTCAAGTCCCGAGTGTCCGCCCTTCAGACCTTTGACCGTCAGGCGCACTGCTATGTCTTCCTTATCGCTTTCAGCCTCCTTATAGTCAAGCGTCGCGGTGATGTCAACGCCTCCGGCGCTGCCTATAATCAGCTCGCCCTCAGTCTCGGTGTCAAGGTTCAGCAGTATTTCGCCATCCAGTTCACCAGCCGGCAGACCGTTGGCGCCGTACATTCCGGTCTCCTCATCAGCGGTGATAAGCGCCTCGATAGGACCGTGTTTCAGGTCTTTGGCCTCCATAACGGCCATTATTGCAGCCACACCGAGGCCGTCGTCTGCACCGAGAGTGGTGCCCTTTGCCTTAACCCAATCACCGTCAATATAGGTCTGTATGGGGTCAGTCTCAAAGTTGTGTGTGCTGTCTTTTTCCTTCTGGGGCACCATGTCCATGTGTGCCTGCAGGATAACGGTCTTGCGGTTCTCCATGCCAGGAGTAGCCGGTTTACGCATAACGATGTTCTCGGCCTCGTCCTTGAAGGCTTCAACGCCTGTCTTCTTAGCGAAGTCGAGCAGGAATTGCTGTACTTTGTCAAGATGTCCCGACGGACGCGGAACATGTGTCAGTGCATCAAAGTTTCTCCAGACGCACTCCGGTTTAAGGTTTTTAATCTCACTCATAGTCATTGATATTTAGTTAAGAATTAAGAGTTAAGAGTTAAGAAAATATACATTCTCTCTCCTTTACTCCCTTTCTACATACTTATTTATTACTTTTCAACTTACTACTTTACTCCCTACTACTTACTACTTTATTTCTCCACAACTTTCTCTCCTTTCAACCTTTCTTGTAAACGCAAGCGCAGCCCAACTGTAAATGCCGAGAGCGATGACGAGAAGGGTCTGAACTGAATGTACGATAAGGACGAAGTAGAGCGCGTTATTGTCCTCAACGCCATATAGGATAAGCATCGTCTTGACGGCGAAATGCCACGGCCCGGCACCGTTAGGCGTAGGAACGATGACGGCTATGCTGCCCACCACGAACGTTACCAGCGCACACTGAAACCCGAGACCGGCCGTAAAGTCGAAGCAGAAGAACGTCAGATAATAGTGCAGGAAATAGCTAACCCATATCGCTAAGGTGTAAACGATAAAGAGAGGTATGTTCTTCACGTTGCGCAACGACATCACACCCTGCCACAGACCGCCGAGAGTTGACCTAACCTTGTCATAAAACGAGAGCTTGCGCAACAGGAAATGAAGCAGCACCAGGGCTGCCACGGCGCATGCTCCCGTGACGAGATAGCCCGTAAGCGAGAATCTGCGCAGGATTGAGTCCATACTCGTGCCGGTACGGGTGAAGAACGACGTGAACACGCCCATCTGCAAGAGCAGCGTTATTCCGGTGACAACAGCCATGAGGAGGGTGTCTATGACGCGCTCGGTAACTACCGTACCGAGAGCTTTGGGGAACGATACGCCGTCGTATCTCCTGAGCACTCCGCACCTTGTAAACTCGCCGATACGCGGAATGACGAGGCTGGCGGCATAGGAGAGGAATATCGAATGTACGGCCGTAGACGTGCGCGGCCGCTCGCCGAGAGGCTCAAGCGTCAGCCGCCAGCGCCACCCGCGGAACATCTGGGCAAGTATGCCGAAAGGGAAAGAGAGCAACATCCACGTCCAGTCCATGTCGTGGAAGAGGATGTCGTCCACGCTGCGGAAGTCGAAGCCGCGGTACATCCAATACAGAATGGCCCCGCCGAATATCAGCGGTAGCAGTATCTTGAGCGTGCTGTCAGCCAGTGTCTTTGTTTTCACTCCGGTAAAATGTTTGTTAAGACATGCCGCACCATTATGCCGGCAGGCTCCCCCGCCGGTGCCTGTCAGGCACGGCTAACATCTTGCAAACTTACAACAAAAATCTGAAATTACGCCTATATGTACATAATTTTTAATGACCGGACGGCAATACTTGTATCATATGCCCTGAACGGCCAGCTCAAACACATAGTCATCCATGACATATCCAGAGCCTATATCAGCCACCTGGCTCCTTACATTGCTGTAACCGGTGGCCTGGTAGGCGGCTATGGCGCCGTCATTGTTCTTGTTGACGGTAAGCCATATCTTGCCTATGCCCTCACAGCGGCACAGCTCTGTAAGGTAAACAGTCATTTCACGGAACAGCCCATGGCCGCGGAACTCTTTCTTGAGATACATCTTGCTGAGATAGAGAGTATTGTCCTCAGCCACCTGAACACCGCAATAACCGGCGTCAGTGCCGTTCTCAGAGAGGATAAAATACCTGTATCCGTGGTTGTCGATCTGGTCTTTTATTGCTTTATAAGACTGAAACTTGTCAACCATATACTCTATTTGCTCCTTACTTATGATACTGGCAAAAGCCTCGTGCCATATCGGGCTGGCCATGTCCGCTATCTTGCGGATGTCGGCATCAGTACTTATTTCTCTTATCATCACGTTTTGTTTTAATGCGTGGCGGCCACGCGTGCCGTACCACGACACAAAGATAGTGCAAAATTTCGACAGCGGCAATGCGCAAGGAGTATTTGACCTGCATGGTATTGTTTTTTTAACGAAATGACACATAACTGAGACATGGAACGAAAAAATATCACTCCAAAACGCTCGGTAACGATTTTTTTTATTACCTTTGCGGCCGAAGAAACAGCATATAGGTCCCGTAGCTTAGCTGAATAGAGCGTCAGATTCCGGTTCTGAAGGTCTTGGGTTTGAATCCCAACGGGATCACTTACAGCCGCCCGCATGGCTTTTATCCATGCAGGTGGCTGTCTTTTATATCACCACAGACGGCTCATCCGCGGTTCAGGTGTATGACATCCAATTTTTGAACAGCATAAAACGCACCCTCTTTGTGGACATTATTCATAACGTCTGAATGTTTCGGAGGAACATATCGCACGCGATTTTACCGCCGACAATGAACATCTCTTACTTTTTGCCATTGAGTTTTAATTGTTAATTCTTAATTTTTAATTGAAAAAAACGCCCCTACGTGGCGTGCTGACATTATAAATAAAGTCCCTACCCGTGGATGCTTACAGCTGCATCTGTCCTCTTATCCCATACACCAAATTTGCGGATGAATCACAAAAGACCGTCTTTTGGAAAGCAAAAGGCCGTCAAACGCACGCTAAAAGGCCGTCTTTTGCAGTCCAAAAGACGGCCTTTTGTAACACATTGATTACCAAGACATTACGGAAACAGTAAAAGTACCCTTGACTGAACGCCTGCATGAGCCATAAAAACAGCCTCGTGAAAGCCTGCAAGCTCCCGCCGTAACAGCTCTGACCGTCGTCCGCCGATGCCCCGGCAAAGGCTCTCGCCGCCACGGGAAAAGCAAAAAATAAAATTCTTTTCATCACTTTTATTTTGAAATTAGCCCGACAAACACTATCTTTGCACTCGCAAAACAGAAATCAAAAACACTTTATGGACGATTATCACGCGGAAAAAATGAACTTGTAAAGTGAGGAGGCATGCTTTCATTGACATCCTCCCCATTTGACGTAACATTTTTTGGAGGATTACAAATGAGAACATACTGGAACACCAACAAGGGCCTGAAGCAGATCAGCGAATGGGAGCCGAACTGCTGGATACAAGTGACATGTCCGACCGAAGACGACCAGCGCATGCTGGAAGAACAATTCCAAATCCCTGACTATTTCCTTTCTGACATCAGCGATAACGACGAGCGCGCCCGCTATGAGTATGACGACGGCTGGATGCTCATCATCCTGCGTATCCCGTTTGTCAAGGAAATACGCTCACGCACACCGTACACTACCGTGCCGCTCGGCATCATCCACAAGCGCGACGTCACGATAACCGTGTGCTTCCACGAGACTAACATGATGATAGACTTCGTCAGCTACCAGCAGAAGCGCGGCGAAGGCTTCACTGACTATGTGGACATGATTTTCCGCCTGTTCCTCTCGTCGGCCGTATGGTACCTCAAACGGCTGAAGCAAATCAACAGTCTGATAGAGAAAGCCAAGCGCAATCTTGACCGTGAGGTGAACAACGAGTCGCTCATAGGCCTCTCACGCCTGCAGGACTCGCTAACTTACTTCATCACGTCAATCCGCGGCAACGAGAACCTTCTGGCCAAACTGAAGTTCAAGCTGCAGGTGGACGAGCTCGACGCCGACCTCATCGAGGACGTCAACATCGAGATGAGCCAGGCCCGCGAGACTACGAACATCTACTCAGACATTCTCGAATCGACCATGGACACGTACTCAAGCATCATCAACAACAACATGAATACCGTGATGCGTACGCTCACCTCCGTGTCCATTATCCTGATGTTCCCCACCCTGATAGCAAGCATCTTCGGCATGAACCTGATTAACGGAATGGAAAGCAATAAGTTCGGTTTTCTTATCGCAATAGTAGTGTCAGCCCTGATTTCAGGCATCTCGTGGTGGATTTTTCGTCATAAACGGCTCATTTAGACAGAAATGACAATTTTTTTCAAAATAGTTTAGGCATTTACAATATTTTTATTTAAGTTTGCACACCTATTTTAATATATATAACAAGCAGAGACACAAGCAGAAAACATCTTACCCTGACAAGCACGCAACATGCAGGCAAACCAGACTGACACCGACGTTTACCGGCCATGGGGAACTTGTCAACCTAAAAACTGATTTGATATGATGGACCCTCAAGAAATGGCTCTCGGCCAAGAGAACACAGAAGAACAGCTCAACACCGTACCTGAAGGCAACGGCTCCGTGGAAAACAACAACGATACAGCAACCGACGCGACACTGCATGACGCACCGGAAGAAACTGCCATGAACGCTGAACAGCCCACAGACAACGACATGCCGGAGCAGAAAAAGGTATATAAAAGCAAAAAAGAAGTAATAGAACGGTTAAAGGAAATAGCCCACAACGAAGACAATCCCAGGAAAGACGAAGTGGACTATCTCAAGACTGTCTTCTACAAATTGCACTTTGCCGAAAGAGAAGCCGACATGAAGGCTTATACTGAAAACGGAGGCGACCCCGCCAACTACAAGGTTCTGCCCGACGAAGACGAAGAGGAATTTAAGGCGGAGATGAGCATCATCAAGGAGAAACGCGCGAAGATTTTCCTTGAACAGGAAAAAGAGAAGCAGGAAAACCTGAAGAAGAAGCTCGACATAATCGAACAGATAAAGGCCATGCTGACATCGCCCGACGAGGCGAACAAGTCATACCAGGACTTCAAGAAGCTGCAGCAGGAGTGGAAAGAGATTAAACTCGTTCCGGCAGAGAAGGCCAACGAGCTGTGGCGCAACTACCAGCTTTACGTTGAACAGTACTATGACCTGCTGAAACTGAACAACGAAGCACGCGAATATGACTTCAAGAAGAACCTTGAAATAAAGACTCATCTATGTGAGGCAGCCGAGAAACTGGCTGACGAAAGCGACGTTATAAGCGCCTTCCACCAGCTTCAGAAGCTGCATCAGGAATACCGCGAGACCGGCCCCGTAGCCAAAGAGCTGCGCGAAGAGATATGGGCACGCTTCAAGGCGGCATCAACCGTAATCAACAAACGCCACCAGCAGCACTTCGAGGAGCTGCGCGCAAAGGAGGATGAGAACCTTACCAAGAAGACAGCTCTTTGTGAAAAGGTTGAAGAAATAATAAAAGAAGAGATAAAGAACGCCGGCGATTGGGACAAGAAGACCAAGGAGATAATCGCCATTCAGACAGAATGGAAGACCATAGGCTTCGCTCCCCAGAAGATGAACGTCAAGATATTCGAGCGTTTCCGCGCCGCTTGTGACGACTTCTTCGGCCGAAAGGCTGAGTTCTTCAAGAACATGAAGCAGCAGTTCCAGGACAATATCGACAAGAAAAAGGCTCTCGTTGAACAGGCTCAGGCACTGCAGGACAGCACAGACTGGAAGCAGACGAGCGACAAACTGATAGCCCTGCAGAAAGAATGGAAGACCATAGGAATGGTTCCCAAGAAGCAAGGCGACAAGCTGTGGAACGACTTTATCACCGCATGTAACCACTTCTTCGATGCCCGCAACAACGCTAACGCCGGCACAAGAAACGAAGAACGCGCCAACCTTGACAAGAAACGCGACATCATAAGCCAGCTGAAAGCTTTGGCTGACGCTCCCGAAGGCGACGTACAGGAGAAGACAAAAGAACTCATCGAGCAGTATAACGCCATAGGGCACGTACCCTTCAAGGAGAAGGACAGCGTCTACAAAGAGTATCACGACATACTTGACAGACTGTACAAGGAGCTCAACATCTCTACGGCACGCCGCCGTCTGGACAAGTTCAAGAACAATCTGAAGAACGTGGCGGAGAAAGGCGGGGATGCGCTTGACAACGAACGGGCACGCCTGATGCGCCGTTACGAGTCGCTGAAGCAGGAAATCCAGACTTACGAAAACAACATCGGATTCCTCAGCGCGTCAAGCAAGAAGGGCAACAGCCTTATCGACGAGATGAACCGCAAGGTGCAGAAGCTGAAAGACGACATGAATCTTGTAAAGGAAAAGATTAAGGCTATCGACGCCGAAAACAACGAATAACAAGACAATGAACCATTAAGAGTTAAGACAACATGCAAAGAAAGCCCGACGGCCGCATGTTTCTTAACTCTTAATTTTTACCAACCATAAATTGATTTTACAACTTGAAACATACCATATTACTTATTACGGTGCTGCTATGCGTCACATTTGGCTGCGGAGCACAGACCATGAAGCAGTGGCGCGACTCGCTCGAAGTAATAAAAAAGCAGCTTGAGGCCTCGCCTGAGGCAATCGGACTGAAGCTTAGCAAGGCTGCAGTCAATCTGCAACTGCTCAACTGGGAGGACGCCGTCAACGACTGCAGCGACGTTCTGGCGAAAGACAACAGCAATCTGTCGGCGCTCTTTTACCGTGCGTATGCCAACAACAACCTGCGCCGTTATGACCTCGCGAAGAACGACTACGAGAAGTTTCTGAGCATGGCTCCAGGCAATATGGAGGCCCGTCTGGGGCTGGCTTACACGTATATCAAGCTGGAACGTAACAACGACGCGCTTGACCAGATGAACAATCTGGTGGAGATGTTTCCTGACAGCAGCGTTGTCTACGCGGCGAGAGGCGAACTAGAAAAAGAGATGAAGCTGTATGAGCCGGCTCTGTATGACCTCAACGAGGCCTTGAAACGCAACCCCTCAAACAGGGAATGCACTGTTTCCAAAGTAGAGATACTCATCACGCTCAACCGCAGACGTGAGGCAAAGGACGCCCTCGACGAGGCTGTAAGCCACGGAGTGCCGCGCGGACTGCTGCTCGAATGGTACGACAAGTGCAAGCCGAGATAATGCCTTGCAATGCTGAAAGATAAAAGGTAATGTGCCGCATGCTGCCACGCACATTACCTTTTTTGTTTATTCATGCCCTACTTTGCCTCGGTTATTCTGAGCAGAAGATACGGCAGACCGGGCAGGCTCACCTTACCGTGGCGCTTGTCGTACACACGGTCGCCTACGGGAGCTGTCGTCTCGAACGTCACGGGGCACTCCTTCACCGTCATGTTCCACGTGTCTATAATCTCGACCTTAAAGCGCAGCCCCTCCTTCAGGCGCGGATAAGGGCCGTTCTTGACGGGCAGACTGAAAGTCCACTCCGGCGAGATACGCTTGCCGAGGTATATCATGTAATAGTTCTCTCCGGCCGATGACGTGTAGGGGTCCCAACTGCTGTCGCTCAGCTGCATAGGGCCGGGCATGGCGTCGAGCACCGAACGCAGGAAACGGATACGCTTCCAGGCCTCGCCCTGAAACTCTCCGCCAACGGCAAGGAAATCTCTTGAATAGTCAGTAGGGCTGTCCATGTAGCACTCTCCGTGCGTAACATACGTGCCGGCCACCAGTCCCTGCCACATGCGGTGCAGCATTTCCTCACCGCTCAGGCTGCCCCAGCGGTTGCTCATGTTACCCTCATACAGCACTTCGTCGAAGATCACCGGCTTCTTATATATGTTCCTTACTATCGCGGCACGGCCGTGCGCCTCGACGGGTGCCTGGTCCTGCACGCTGGCATGTGTGTAGACGGGCTCCCAATACTTATAATACTTGGCCGTGTGGCTGTGTATTGAAAGCAGATGGGCGTATGGGTCAGCCCCGGCCACGGTCTTGGTGATGCTGTCCCAGTCGGCGATGGTGAGATGACGCATGAAGTCATACTCGTTGGCCAGCGACCACCACACGTTGCGGAAGGCGCCCATACGTGCCACAACGTAGCGGGCGTAGCGCAGATTGACGTCCATAGGCATCTTGTCGAAGTTCCACCGGCCATCATCATAGGGGTGGAACAGCACGAGGTCGGCCTCCACACCGATAGCGGCCAAGCTGTCAATGCACCGCTCCACATGGGCGAAATATTCAGGATTAAACCGGGTATAGTCCCACTCAAACACAGTCTTGCCGTCAGCTCCGCGGCTTTTGCCTTTAAGTTCGAAAGGATACAGCGCCGGCTCGGGATAGCCGAAGTCAAAGTTCTGCACAATGAGCAGCATCCTTACCTTATTGAACCCCGCCTTGTCGAGCGCCCTCAGCGTACGCGAGGGATAGTCGCCGCCGGCATGCATCCAGTCATATGACGTCGTGCCGACCGGATAATAACGTGTGCCGTCAGCATACTTGAAGCCGTAGCCCCCGTCTGTCGACACCGGACCGTGGTTGCCCTCTGCCGGCTCTACGCACGTAAACGAGCCTTCACGGCCGTCAAGCGCGTCAACGGAACAGCTCGTAACGTAAGTCCAGCGGCCGCATTCCTTGGGCATGAAGCGCACCTTAAACGTGCCGTTGCCGTCATAAAAGCCGCTTACGGTAAGCGTAGTGTCCGGACCGGTGAACGTAGCTTTCAATTCCACGTCAAACGGATTGCCCTCGACGCCTGCCTTAAAAGATGTCTCGAAGCGGCCCCAGCGCTCCACCCTGGTCTGTGCCGCAGCGGCCATAGCTGACATTATGAGCAATAGTGCTATGATGTTTTTTCTCATGTCTTGTTATCAGTTTAGTAAAGATTTAATGTTATCAGATTTGTTCACAAGCCTCTCGTGCGAGGCGTTTTCAGACTTTTATTTCAGTCTTTTGCAACTCATTGAATATCAAGCGGTTACAGGCGGCATTACAAAAGGCCGTCTTTTATCGTGCAAAAGACGGCCTTTTGCGTTGTAAAAGACGGTCTTTCGCAACGCCGTTTGCCGTCAATCGCAAAATCACAGGTCAAGGTCGGTCAGCTTGAAGCCGGTAACCTCTACATCACCCTGCCCTCCGGCATATATTCCCGGACGCACGAACAGGAAGCCGTACACCGTATTATGATGAACTCCGGATATGTCGAAGCCCCACGGAAACTTATGCCACTCTTGCCCGTCGGCGCTGTACCATGCCGTAAGCACGTCGTTGTCGTTGCGCATGCGCAGCCACATCTTGCCCTCACGGTTGGCCTCGGGGCATTTTGACTGCGCACGGCTGACCTGGCCGCGACGGTAACGCAGCATGCCGCCGGCATCAAATCCGAAGCCGAAATGGTAACGCTCGTCATAATAGGCCACAAGACCTGCCGACGCCTCCGGGCTTTTTAGCCTTACGCAGGCCTCTACCTCATACCTGTGGGCGCTCGTGCGGGCCAGCAGGGGTGAGCCTTCGGCGGGCGACTTGCCCTTGGCTCTCAGCCTAAGAGTGTCTCCGCTGACGGCAAAACGCTCGCCGAAGCTGTGCTCACGGCACGTCTGCCATACAAAGTCTGACGCTCCGCTTACCTTCCTGCGGGCAGGAGCAGGCAGAGATATGCCGCCCTCCTTCAGCCGCAGCCAGCCGTCTTTCAGCTCAAGCTCACGCAGAAGGGTCTGCCGCCCCAGCGTCTGGTGGCCGTTCTCGTATGCGTGAAACACCATGAACAGGCGGCCGTCAGGCGTGTCAACCACCGAGCCGTGCCCCTTGCTCCACCACCGCTCTGTCCTCGAGCGGGTACGCAGCAGCGGATTAAACGGGGCGTTCTCCCACGGACCTGTCGCACTCTTGCTCCTCGCCTCCACAACCATGTGGCTCGTAGGAGGCCCTGCCGTACCGCCCTCAGCGGCAAACAGATAATAATATTCACCTGCTTTCCTGACGTTAAGGCCCTCCATGGATATGCTCTCGATGTCGTATTCCTCAGGTATTTCCCAGCCCTTATACACGTTAAATGGCTCACCGGTTACCGAACAGCCGTCAGCCGAGAGCGGATACATGTCGCCCGAGCTCATCAGCAGATAGCGGCGGCCGTCTTCGGCAAGCACATGCTCGGGGTCAATGCCGTCCACATGCAGGTCAACGGGCTTGCTCCACGGCCCTTCGGGGCTGTCGGCCCATGTCACCATGCTCGTTTTACCATGCTCGCCGAGCGTCGGAAAATAGATGTAGAAACGGCCGTCAACCACGGTAATGTCTGGTGCCCACACGTCGCCGGTAAACTCAGTAAGAGCTACCGAGCACGGTGTCCAGTCTGTTAGGTTGGCTGAACGGTAGACAACAAGTCCCGGAGTATATACAAACGAGGAGTGGACAAGGTAATATTCAGAGCCGCAGCGCACTATCGAGGGGTCTGAGTTGTCGCCCTCAAGTATGCGCACAGTGGTGAGACTCTCGTCTGTATCTGCGCCTGCCGGTACATTCGCGGCCGGAATACGGCACATGCAGGCAGACAATAAGAATAAGCAAAGTATCTTTTTCATAGTCATCGGTCAGCATAAAAAAAGAAGGCGGAAGGGGCCGTGCAGGCTTCACGCCGCGCACGCAGCCTCTTCCGCGCCATTATTTGTCTGGTAGTTATGCCGTTACTCCTGAGCCAGTCCGTAGCCGTTGGTCACGGTTCCGTTTGAATGGCTGAGCACCTCGAACGGTATCGGGAAGTAATATCTCGGCGGCACGTTGCCTGCCTTTACTCCCGGCAGCAGGTTAGAGTTGCAGTAATGGTCCTCGTTGTCAACGATACCCTTGCCCCAGTCGGTCTGGGTATAACCCTCGGCCTTAAGCTGCTTTGCACGCTGGCTTTCGGGGTCGATGTACTCAAAGAGGCCCTGTATTGCCAGGTTGTGGTCAGTTCCCTTTACTACGCCTGAGGCATCAGTCGTAGAATAGTCATACTGTCCGCGCCATCCGGGATACTTGGCCGGGTCTGACTCGTCAGCATCGTAAGTCAGAGGCTCAGCGAGATGTACGTTCTTGACCCATATGTACATAGGTATCACGTTGCCGTTAGCAAACTCATGATAACCCTTTGACTTCAGGTCAGCCACCATCTGCGACATTTCAGCACGTACTTCCACGGCTCTTTCCACCATGAGTCCGTTACGTATCAGGTCCCAGCGGCGCTGGCCCTCGCCTGCAAGTTCGAGCTTGCGCTCCTGCAGAACGGCTGCCAGAAGGGCATCGCCCGTAGCAGTTATGTCGTGGTTAGTGTCTCCGAAGGCACGGCGGCGCACGTCGTTCAGGTCGCTGCGGGCCTCGGTCTCCTTGCCGAGCACGGCCTTAACCTCTGCACGCATGAGCATAAGGTCAGCCAGACGCATCATGGGCCAGTTCATACCAGACGAACGCTGTTCAGCCACGTACGGAGGATTCATGCGGTTCCAGTCCCATTTGTTGGTAGAGATACCGCCCAGACACTTGTTACCCGGCGTGAAGCTGAGTATCTTCTCGTTGCCGTCGCCGTTGCTGCCGGTAATGGTTGCCGTGATGTCGCGGCGCATGTCGCCCTCCTCAAACTCACCGTAATAGAACGTAGGCATGATGCGCACGGCTGCGAACGTCTTACACGGAGCCTGCATCGCGCTACCGCCGTCAGACGGACGGCCGAACGCGTAAGGATATTCACTTGTCGTAGTCTGGTCTGACTGGCCGCCCTGTATGTTGCCAATCTCAAAGATTGACTCGGGGCTTATCTGCAAGTCATGCTGATACTGGAAGTGACGCTGGAAGGGGTTGTGAGCGTATGAGCGCTCGTCTGTCGTAACGAGGGTGGCTGTTCCCTTGTCGGCCATGGCACGGTCAAAGTAAGTTTCGGCCGTAGTGTAATAGTTGAGGTAGTCAGTGCGGCGGGCGTAGATGCTCTTGTACTCCTCTACTCCCTTTGTCTCAAACTGCACGTCGCCGTACAGTCCGGCTACGTCGGTACGTATAGTCTGCCATCCTCCTGAATAGAGAGCGGCCATACCGGCCATTGCCTCGGCGTATCCGCGAGACATGCGCTCGGCTGTTATGCCTCCTTCTCCAAGTCTGTACATCAGCGGAGCGGCCTCGTCGAACATCTCAATCACTTTATCCAATATGTCAAAACGTGAGTTCAGAGAGTACTCGCTGGCTGTTGTGTTGACGTAACCGTAGGGCACGTCACCGTAATGTTTTACCAATTCAAAGTAGCAGAAAGCCTGCATTGAGAGGGCTTCACCGTACAGTTGAGTCCACTCTGTCACTTCGCCGGCCTCCTTGGCCTCCTGGAAAGCAGGTTTGGCAGCTATAATGTCGAGCAGTTTTGACGTACGTGCGATAATCGTATAATATCCGTTGAAAGCGCTGTTTGCCGTTCCGATACTCAGCAGTTCGGGCTGAAGACGGGCGTTGGCGTTGTTGAGCGAGCCTATCTCAGGATAATATTCAGCGTCTGAGCCGACGGGGTCGTTCCAACGGTAGACACCCATTATGCAGTCCTGACGGTACTCGGCGTAGCACCATGAAAGAATCTTGAATGTCTCTGACGGCGTCGATGTCACGAAGGAATCATCGGCGTTCTCAGGTGTCGACGTGTCCAGATAGTCGCTGCAGGCAGCAAGCGGGCAGCACAACGCCAACACGGAAAAGTATTTTAATATCTTATTCATAATGTGATTCATTTATTTATGTGGTTTAGAAAGTAAGGTTGACTCCGATTACAAACGAGCGTGCACGCGGATATGTACCCCAGTCGAGGCCCACGGTAGGATAGTTTGCGTGGTTGTTTTCCGTATTGGTGCTTACTTCGGGGTCAAGTCCTGAGTATCCGGTAATCGTGAACACGTTGTAGACAGTACCGTAAATGCGGAACTTTGTCATGCCGATCTTGCGCAGGATGCTCTGCGGCAGTGAGTAGCCGAGCGTCAAAGTGTTCAGACGAAGGTATGAGCCGTCCTCGATAGCGAGGGTAGACGTAACACCGTTCTCACTGTAAGGCAAAGGCAGTGTGGCGTTGACGTTAGCGGCATCGAGCTGCTCGGGAGTGGTAAGATGTACCAACTGGCCGTCAACCACATCATATATCTTATAGGCACCCTTCATGAACGCGAGCTTGTTCTCATATGCTCCGCCCTCCTTGGCACAGTACATTGTGGCGATTTTGTTAACGTTATAAACGTCGTTACCATAGCTCCAGTTGAAGTACATGCCGAGGTCAAAGTTCTTATAAGTGGCGTTGATATTGAAACCTCCGGTGTGAACGGGGTTCATATCACCGATTTCGCACACGTCACCTTCGTCGATTATGTTGTCGCCGTTAATGTTCTTATACTTCGGCAGACCGGGATATGCGTTCTGACCTTCGGGCCGGCTGACGCCATGAACAGGGTTAATGAACGAGCCGAGGTCAGCGATGCCCTCTTTAAGGACGTACTGTCCGTTGACATAATTGAAGTCGTCAGTGGTGTAGAAGCCGTCATAGATGTAGCCTCTGACGATACCTACGGGGCTGCCTTCCTTCAGGATATAGTCGTTTCCGGGGAAGCTGCTGCTGCCGTTCCATGATGATGCATAGAGACCTGTTACGTTTTCAGCCAACTTATCAACGTTACCCTTGTTGAAGTTGATGTTCATTCCGGCTGTGATGTTCCAGTCCTTGTTCTTGAAGATTACGCCAGAGAGTGACAGCTCGATACCCTTGTTGCTGGTTTGTCCGATGTTGTCGTAAGTAGCGGTAAAGCCCGTGATGCCGGGGATGGTAGTGAGCATGAGCAGGTCTTTCGTCGTATTCCAGTACAGGTCAATAGAACCCCACAGGCGGCTGTTGAAGAAACTGAAGTCGAGACCTAAGTTACGGGTAATGGTTGTCTCCCACTTAAGGTCGAGGTTAGCCATCTCTGAAGCTGAATAGTCATACGCTGAAGAGTACTGATTGTTCATTGTGTACTGCCATCTCATGTCCGTTTCAGATGTCCATGTCTG
The DNA here is from genome assembly GCA_900550365.1 of uncultured Prevotella sp. GTDB lineage: Bacteria > Bacteroidota > Bacteroidia > Bacteroidales > Bacteroidaceae > Prevotella. Next base: position 28,928 of record URRR01000026.1, read on the forward strand.
CAGCCAGAGATCAGCGTCGATGCCGTCGTTACCTACGCTACCGTAAGAGAAGCGCAGCTTAAGGTTGTCAAGCCAGTCGCGTGTGCCCTTCATGAAAGGCTCTTCAGATATACGCCAGCCGATAGCTGCTGCCGGGAAGTAACCCCAGCGGTGCTCAGGCGAGAACTTTGAAGAACCGTCGGCACGGAACGTGAAGGTAAAGAGGTAACGGTCAAGCAAGGTATAGTTGACACGTCCGAAGAAAGACAGGATGCGCTCGGGCACGTCTACTCCTGAGAAGAAGTTGCTCGTACCGGCTGTCTTGTCGTACTGGTTAATCATGGCGAAGGCGTTGTCCTTCGTGAAGTTGGCCGGGAAGTGGTTGGCATCGATTTCAATCTCGTCGCCGCCGGAGTCAGTCACCTCATGTCCGAGGAGCACGTTGAGACGGTGCTGCTCAGGAAGGAACTTGAAGTCATAGCTCAACGTATTGGTCCAGCGCAGTCCCCATTTGCCGCGTTTAGCCCATTCCACGCTGCCGGCATAAAGCTTTTCGCCGGTAGTGTCATTCATGTAATTGTTATAGATGGCTCCTGACCATATCTTGTCTTCCTCCCATGTGCGGTTATAAGACAGGTCGGTGTGATAGGTAAGACCGTCGATTATGCGCCAGTCGAGCGATGCCGTGCCGCGCAGTCTCTGCTTGATATACAGCGGTTCGTAGTCGCCGAGGCGTGCGGCAGGACTGTAATTGTCCCACGAAGACTGTCGTCCGTACATCTCCATGTTGCCTTCACGCAGCGCGCTGAGGTCACCGAGGATGTCGCCTGTTGCTATCGGGCGGAAACGGTATGAAGATGAAAGGATAGAACCTGAGCCGTTGGTGGTATCCTCCTTACCCATTGTGCGGCGGTCAGAGTAGCGTGCGTCAAAGCTTACGTCAAGATTCTTGTTAATCTTCTGGTTTATCTTGAAGTTGAAACTTGCACGGCGGGCATAGGAGTTGATTTTCATACCTTCCTCGTCCATATAGTTTGCCGAGAAGAGTATGCGTGTCCTGTCGTTACCGCCGGTGATGCTGAGGTCATGATTGTGGGATACCGAGCTGCTGTAAACATCTTTCTGTATCTCCTGGTTGCCGATGTTGCGGTAGCTGTCAATGCCTCCGGGGTTGTTGCCGGTATAGTCGCCGATGCCGTAAAGCTTCTCAAAAGGCACTCTGTAAGCGTCGCCCATTGCGGCAGTGTTGCCCCAGACGAAAGCCAGATAGTCATACGGATCAAGCGTTTCGAGGTACTTAGTAGGAGTATTGAACTTTACATAGCCGTTATAGTTGACCTGAACACGGCCTTCCTTCGCACCCTTAGTGGTAACGAGGATTACGCCGTTAGCACCGCGGGCACCGTAAATGGCGGTAGAGGAGGCGTCTTTCAGCACGTCGATACTTTCAACCTGGTCAGCCGGGATATCGTCAAGTGAGCTGACCGTGATACCGTCAACCAGAATCAGCGGGTCGTTGCTCTGAGATATTGAGCCGCCTCCGCGCACGCGGATAGATATCGTTGCGTCAGGACGTCCGTCCTGTGAGGTAACGTTAACGCCGGGCAGCTTACCCTGCAACGCCTGTGCCACGTTGCCAACAGGCATCGAAGCGATGTCTTCACCCTTGACAGACGCTACGGAACCGGTAAGGTCCTTACGGCGTATTGTCTGGTAACCGATGACCACGACCTCGTCAAGCGCGGCGTTCTCAGTCTCCATTTTCACGGTATAGTCATTCCGGTTGCCCACGTTCAGGGTATAGTCTTTGTAACCGATGTACGAGAACACGAGCACAGCGTTGGCCGGAACGTCTATTGAGAACTTACCGTCAAGGTCGGTAGTGGCGCCTACCTTGCCGTCCTTTAAACGCACGGTAACGCCAATCATAGGCTGGTTGGTCTCGTCAAGTACTGTACCTGTGACTTTCTTCTGGCTCTGAGTTATCGACATTGAGCCGGCAGGCAGTTCAGCCCTCACTGGGGGGGTAAAATTCCGACAAGCATTAAAGCCGATAAACCCGATACCAACAGCACACGGGCGCCCTTAACTGAATACAGTCTGCGCAAGATTGTGCTACATTGAATCGTTCGTTTTATCATATCAATTAAAGGTTAAATTAAATAAGATTAATAAAGTTTATATTCAAATAGGTAAAGATTCGGTTGCAAATTTAATATTTACTACATTATTTAAACTACATTTTCAGCTAAACAAACTATGTTTTTTGACAAATATTTTAAAACCGGGCACTTAACGGCAAGCAATTTCTTATATTATGCGTAATATAATATAAGTACGCAAAAGGTCATCAAACGGAACGCAAAAGACCGTCTTTTAGCTTGCAAAAGACGGCAAAACGGAAAGCAAAAGGCCGTCTTCGGCAAAGCTGAAGACGGCCTTTCAAAGTGTAATAAACAAAAAAAGACACCCTCACTGAGGATGTCTTAACGTGTTGGGATACCCGGATTCGAACCAGGAATGACAGGACCAGAATCTGTAGTGTTACCATTACACCATATCCCAAAGTACCTTTTGCAACGTCATTACTGCCGATTTGCGTTTGCAAAGGTACGCATTTTTTTTTAACTGACAACATTTTGGCCGATTTTTTTCTAAAAAAACTCAAAATAATCGGCCTTTGTCATGGTTTTACAATAAATCGGTGTACCTTTGCATGAAATAACAACACGGCCGGAGGAAAAGGCGGCCGGTGACACCGGCATAATCCTCCTGCGCCACAATCACGACATCAACAATACTCAAAATTCTTAATGGAACAAGTAGAAAAATTAGTTAAGACAATCACAAAAGGCATTCAGGAAAAGAAAGGTTCTAACATCACAATCGCTGACCTGAGCGGTATAGAAGGCTCTATATGCCATTACTTTATCATATGTCAGGGCAACTCGCCCTCGCAGGTTGAGGCTATTACCGACTCAGTGGAGGAAACTGCAAGGATAGAAGCCGGCGAGAAACCGGTACATGTGGTAGGACTTACCAACGCCCAGTGGGTAGCCATGGACTATACTGACGTAATGGTACACATCTTCCTGCCCGAAACAAGAGATTACTACAAGCTTGAGAACCTCTGGGAAGACGCAAGGCTGAAGCATCTCCCGGACGTCGACTGACAGCAGGACACGTGCAGGCACGCCCCTGCTATACCTTATTATATTAATATAAAGAACAAAAATGGAAAAAGATAAAAACAACAAGATGCCTAAATTCAGTATCAGCTGGATTTACACACTTGTGATTTTCGGTCTTATCGCCATGTTCTTTCTCGGCGGAGAAGGCTTAGGCGGCAGCGCCAGCAAGAAAGTATCTTACGATGAGTTCAAGGCTTATGTCAATAAAGGTTACGCCTCTAAAATCGTAATCAACAAGGACGAGAGCACGCTGAAGATGTATGTCAATCCGCAGAACATACGCGACGTTTTCAAGCAGGGTGCTGACCGCACCGGCAAAAGTCCGTTTGTCACTACCGAATTCGGCAGCGTAGACAAGGTTGAGTCATTCGTTGAGGCTGAGAAACAGGCCGGAAAGTTCAAGGGAGAGCTGAACTATGAGAACAAGAAAGGCAACGACCTGTTCAACATACTGCTCAGCTTCGGTCCTCTTCTGCTGTTCATCTTCCTCTGGATTTACTTCATGCGCCGCATGAGCGGAGGCGGTGGCGGCTCGGGCGGAGTGTTCAACGTAGGCAAGAGCAAGGCCAAGATGTATGAGAAGGGAGCTGATGTCAACGTAACGTTCAAGGACGTTGCCGGTCAGGCCGGAGCAAAACAGGAGGTACAGGAGATAGTAGACTTCCTCAAGAATCCTAAGAAATACACTGACCTTGGCGGCAAAATACCCAAGGGCGCACTGCTTGTAGGCCCTCCGGGAACGGGTAAGACCCTCCTGGCTAAGGCCGTGGCGGGCGAGGCCGGCGTACCGTTCTTCTCAATGAGCGGCTCAGACTTCGTCGAAATGTTCGTCGGAGTAGGTGCAAGCCGTGTGCGCGACCTGTTCCGTCAGGCCAAAGAGAAGGCGCCTTGTATCATCTTTATCGACGAGATTGACGCCGTAGGCCGTGCCCGAAGCAAGAATCCGGCTATGGGCGGAAACGACGAGCGCGAGAATACCCTGAATGCCCTGCTGACCGAGATGGACGGCTTCGGTACCAACAGCGGCGTAATAATACTGGCCGCAACAAACCGTGTCGACATGCTTGACTCGGCACTTCTGCGCGCCGGACGCTTCGACAGGCAGATCAATGTAGACCTGCCCGACCTTAACGAGCGTAAGGACATATTCAAGGTTCACCTCAGGCCGGTGAAGATTGACGACTCTGTTGACATCGACATGCTGGCCCGCCAGACCCCGGGATTCTCCGGAGCTGACATCGCCAACGTATGTAACGAGGCGGCACTGATAGCCGCACGCCACAACAAGACACACGTAGGCAAGCAGGACTTCCTTGATGCTGTTGACCGTATCATAGGCGGACTGGAGAAGAAAACAAAGGTAATGACCGAAGGCGAACGCCGCACCATAGCGCTGCACGAGGCCGGCCACGCCACCATTTCATGGTTCCTGGAGCATGCCAACCCGCTGGTAAAGGTGTCAATCGTGCCCCGCGGACGCGCGTTAGGCGCAGCCTGGTACATGCCTGAGGAACGACAGATAACCACGAAGGAAGAGATGCTCGACGAGATGTGCGCCACGCTCGGCGGAAGAGCTGCCGAGGAGCTGTTCACGGGACACATTTCAACGGGAGCGATGAACGACCTTGAGCGCGTCACCAAGAGCGCCTACGGCATGATAGCGTATGCAGGTATGAGCGAAAGACTGCCCAATATCTGCTACTACAACAACAATGAGTATAACTTCCAGAAACCGTATTCAGAGACAACGGCCAAAATCATGGACGACGAAGTGCTCAAGATGATTAACGGCCAGTATGAACGCGCGAAAGCGCTGCTGCTGGAACACAAGGAGGGACACAACCGCCTGGCCGAGCTTCTGCTTGAACGTGAGGTGATATTTGCCGAGGACGTTGAGAAGATTTTCGGCAAACGCCCGTGGATAAGCCGCTCTGAGGAGATCATGGAAGAAGAGAACAAGGAAAAGAAAAATATTGAGACAGAGGCCGAAAAGCCGGCAATAGAGGACAAGAGCGAAAGCTCAACCGCCGAGACCGGCGACAAGGCTGCTGTCAACAGCAACGAAAAAGAGATAGAAAAAGAGAGCTAAAGGGGCAAGAGGAGTTGAAGATATTATGGCCACATATCACGACTGACTGGATCAGAAGTGAATGGCGATGGTATCTTGAACTCCTCTTTCTCGTTTGACTTTTCACTGAATATTCCAACAAATAAAACCGTCAAGAACATGAAAAACCTGATAGTAAGAAGCATCACGGGCATATTTTTCGTCACGGCGATTGTCGTATGCTTCCTTGATCCGTTCGCAATGGAGTTTCTTTTCGCCTTTGTTACGGGCTTAAGTATATGGGAATACACCGGACTGGTGAACAACGTGAAGGGCGTTCAGGTTAACCGGATGATCAGCACGATAGCCGGAGTGTACTTCTTCATTGCCGTAGGCGGGTTCTGCAGCGGCATTGTGCCCACTGGAGCGGTGTTCATTCCTTACCTGCTGACCGTTGTCTACCTGTTTATCAGCGAGCTTTACGCCAAGACCGAGAACGCTATCAACGACTGGGCGTACACCATGCTCGGCCAGATGTACATCGCCCTGCCCTTCTCTACCATAAATGTTCTTGCCTTCAACGCCACGCCTGACGGCGGCATTGTGTTCAATTACATCATCCCCTTGTGCGTGTTCATCTTCCTTTGGGCCAACGACACGGGTGCTTACTGCTCCGGTTCGCTGCTCGGCAAGCACAAGCTGTTTCCGCGCATATCCCCGGGCAAGAGCTGGGAAGGCTCGATAGGCGGCGCCATTATCGTGCTTGCCGTGGCTTACGGCATCGGCTGGTACGACAACAACCATAATGCCGAGGCCACGCTTACGATACTGCAATGGATGGGGCTCGGCCTCGTCGTCGTGGTGTTCGGCACGTGGGGCGACCTCGTTGAGTCGCTTTTCAAGCGCACACTCGGCATCAAGGACAGCGGCAACATACTGCCCGGACACGGAGGAATGCTCGACCGCTTCGACTCATCGCTCATGGCCATGCCGGCGGCAGTTATCTATCTATACTCGCTGACGCTGTTCTGAGCAAGACAACTCAACGCTCAAACATACATAGTGCCTTCCATTTGACGAACAACTGTCAGTGGAAGGCTTTGTTTTTATATACCATTTAAAATTATTTCATTGAAAAACGTCACCTAACCAGACTTTATTTATTATCTTAGCCGAATAAAACCGTTACAATCATGAACAACAGTAACAAGAATAAAAAGGAAATTTCATGCGGCATAACGCCAGACATGATTAACTCACTGAATGCCAACGAGATTTTCGTATTCGGCAGCAATCTTTCAGGACAGCATGGAGGGGGCGCGGCACGTACAGCATACAAAAAATTCGGCGCAGTGTGGGGACAAGGCACAGGCTTACAGGGACATTCTTATGCGATACCCACGATGCAGGGAGGAGTGGAAACCATACGGCCTTACGTTAATGAGTTTATTGCATTTGCCAATGCACATGCAGAGTTGCACTTCCTCGTTACGCGCATAGGTTGTGGCATAGCAGGGTTTACAGATGAAGAAATAGCCCCGCTATTTGCAGCAGCTATTCATTTAAAGAATGTCAGTCTGCCTGACGAATTCATAGATGTGATAACGTCAGAAGAATAATATTGTAGCTTTGGTCAGATACGACAGCTTCCTAAAAGACTGTTCATCCGCAGTTAAGGCGCATAAAGTTAAGGCATATTTGCCTGGCAAACAACAAAACATATGGCTTTAACTTCTAACGCCCGCAGGGCGTGATAACTTCTCTAACTTCTTTAACTACTTTTCAAAAGACGGCAAACGGCATTGCAAAAGGCCGTCAATCGCACGCTAAAAGGCCGTCTTTCACAATCCGAAAGACGGCCTTTTAGAAGCACATTGATTATCAGACAATAACACAATGACTATGCCTGAAATTACTTCACACAAAAAGTCGTTATTTACTGAAAAGATTTACATATGCATTTATGTGTTCCG
>URRR01000027.1 GCA_900550365.1 uncultured Prevotella sp.
ATTACCAAAGTACTGTTAGCTTCCTTGTTTTCAAAAAGTTCATCTTCACTGAACTTCTCACATGAGAAAAATGAGACTGGGACCAATAGCCATAACATGGCCTTTAAGAACATGTGCTGTTTCATGATAGTTTTGATGTTTTTGTAGTTTATTAGTTAATTAAATAACCTCTATCCAATAAAAATATACACAAATGTACAAAAATAACTGAAAGAGTGATTCAATAGCCGCATCAAATTCGTTATTATTTTATAAAATTTACAGATATTAGTATTTTATTTTGTGAGTTCAGTATAAAAATTTATGTAATGAATCTGTTTTTGTCAATTATGTCAAAATTCAAAGATTGCTTCTTCGCAGTTGATTATACGTAATAAGTCCGGTGAGCAGGTTTGAGGTGAAGCCGCCGACTGAACAGTATCTGTGTATTATCCGGCATGTCATGGAGGTGGATGTTTTGACGTAATTGTTTAATTTTTTACATATAAAATACTAAACAAACATTTTACTCTCACAATCTTTCTACACTTTCCTAATGAACTCGTGTTAATGTAATACGTGTGCAAGGGGGGAATAATGAAAGTTTTTAATAAAAACAGATGCCATTCTATTGCTGAATGACACCTGTTTAATTAGATTATTAATGTGTTTTTACTTGTTTGCTTTTATTGATGCTGTTCACGCAGAAGGTCGTTGACAGTCTTTACAGGATTGAACGTTGACAGAGGTACTTCTACGAATACTGTACTCCAGTCGCTCATGGCACCGTTCCACAATCCCGGTAACTCCAGTGCTTTAAGCTCACGGCCGTTCTTACTCTTGCTGCTGATGAAGCCCGTTGTCTTGTCAACATAGTCAGGCAGGTTGAAGTGATTGCCCTTGTAGTCCTTAATAGCGCATACAAGGTCGACGGGGTTAAAGTGAGTTCCTTCTGTAAACATTTTCATGTATTCATCGTTGCTCTTGTCAATCTGGCTGCTCTCAAGGATTTGCAGGCTGATAGTTCCGTCCTGATTATATGTAAGGAACGGGCCTCCGCCAGGTTCTCCGACATTCTTCACAACACCGCATACACGCATAGGGCGGTTCAACTTGTTGTGCAAGTATATTACGAGGTCAGCATCTTCAAGCTGCTTGATATCATTCTTGCGGCAGCATAAGTCTTGCTGAACGAAACGGATGATTTCCTCAAGTTGTTCATGCGAATATTTTCCCGTGTCAAGAAGCTCAAGATATTTGAAAGCTTTTGCTTGAAGCGTTACAAGTATTCCGGCAATTAATTGTTTATAAGTAACGGTGTCGCCTTTCAGACGGTCGGGTACGACATTATCGATGTTCTTGATGAACACAACATCGGCGTCAATGTCATTAAGGTTTTGGATGAGGGCACCATGACCACCCGGACGGAACAGTAGTGAGCCGTCTTCATTACGGAAAGGCGTATTGTCGGGATTTGCGGCAATTGTATCAGTACTTGGCTTTTGCTCCGAGAAAGTCACGTCATACTTGATACCGTATTTGTCGGCGTATATTCCACATTTTTCAGCTACTTTTTTCTTGAAAAGCTCTTTATGCTCATGGCTTACAGTGAAATGAATATGTGCCTCGCCATTTGACGCTGCATAGAGTGCCCCTTCTACGAGATGTTCTTCAAGAGGTGTGCGCGGGCCTTCGGGATATTTGTGGAAAAGAAGCAGTCCTTTGGGTAACAGACCATAGTTGAGGCCTTTTTCCTCAAGCATGTTGGCAACAACAGCTTTGTAGTTGCCTTCAGCAATGAGTGCAGCAATATCTTTGCCCTCGTTCTTCTTGCATGCGGCATTGAGCTCATCGTAAAAAGCGAACTTTTCGATATTGTCAAAGTATTTTTTCTCGAAATCTGTTTGAGGCTCATTGTATTCTGCGTTCAGGAAGGCAAACATGTTCTTGAACATACGGCTTGCGGCACCACTGGCCGGAACAAACTTTACCGTTTTCTTTCCTTTAGCTTTATACTCATTCCATGCGTTGATGTATTTTGCACGTTCATCATCATTCGGAGCTATAATTCCGTGTCCTATGCTTGCTGCAGCCTCTAACTTAAGGAACGGGAAACCGTGTTTGAATTCTTCAAGTTGAGTTTCAACTTGTGCTTCTGTAATGCCTTTGCCGGCGATTTGCTTTAAGTCTTCTTGTGATAACATAAGTGTTGTTCTTAATTTATTTAGGTTAATGTATAATTTAAGGAGTAAGGAGAGATATTGCTTGAGGATAATCTTTGGCAATTATATAATGCCAGATTATGCCTTTCGTCTTTCTTCTCCCTAATTTGTTTTCCTTGCAAATATAATGCTTTTTTATTAAAACATATGTTTTATGGCATTAAAAAGTTATTACTTTATGCAATAAAACTTACAAATTATAAATTACACAACGTGATATTGACGTTTTTCGGAAAAAATATGTAAGTTTGCATGTCAGCATATAATCTGACAGGTCGGCGGCTGTAAAAAGGAGTAATGCATTTAATTGTAAGCAGTCTGCCGGTTTGTTGGCAAAAAAGTAAACGCGATGATATTCACCAATGATGAAAAACGAGAGGTAATAAGCCTTGTCCGCAAGTTGCGTGCAAGTGTCGGTTCTTTGTTGAAAGACGGCGATGAGGATAAGTTGTTCAGATACATCAAGAAAGAGTTGAGAAACGACTGTGTCCAGCGTAATGTGTTCGGCTTAAATCCGATATTGCTCAGTCTACAGACAGCCGTAATAGCTGTTGAGGAAATCGGGCTGAAACGTGACGGAGTCCTGGCTATACTTCTTTATGCCGGGACTAATGCCAATGCAGAGGCTGGTGACGAGATTAGTCAAGAGTTCGGTGAAAGCGTTTGGCGCATAATCCATGGCCTTTGTAAAATACAGGAGTTGTACACAAAGAGTCCTGTTATTGAGAGTGAGAATTTCCGTAATCTATTGCTCTCGTTTGCCGAGGACATGCGTGTAATCCTTATAATGATAGCTGACAGAGTGAATCTTATGCGCCAGATACGTGATACGGAAAATGTTGACGCAAAGACAAAAGTCAGTGAGGAGGCAAGTTATCTTTATGCCCCGCTGGCTCATAAGCTTGGTTTGTATAAGTTGAAGAGCGAGCTTGAAGATCTCAGTCTGAAATATCTTGAGCACGACGCTTATTACATGATTAAGGATAAGCTTAATGCCACAAAGAAGAGTCGTGACGCTTATATTGAGCGTTTTATTGCGCCGATAGACGAGAAACTGAAGGCCGCCGGATTCAAGTTTCATATGAAGGGGCGCACGAAGAGCATACACAGCATCTGGCAGAAGATGAAGAAACAGCAGTGCGGCTTTGAGGGAATATACGACCTGTTTGCCATCCGTATCATACTTGACTCGCCGCTTGAACTTGAGAAAGTTCAGTGCTGGCAAGTCTTTGCCATAATAACAAACATGTATCAGCCCAACCCGAAACGTCTGCGCGACTGGCTCAGTGTGCCTAAGTCTAATGGGTACGAAAGCCTTCACATAACGGTGCTTGGCCCGGAGAACAAATGGGTGGAGGTGCAGATACGTACTGAACGTATGGATGAGATTGCTGAGCGCGGACTGGCCGCCCACTGGCGATATAAAGGCATAAAGGGCGAAAGCGGTCTTGACGAATGGCTAAATAGCATACGTACGGCTCTTGAGAATAAGGACGATCTGCAGGTAATAGACCAGTTTAAGATGGATCTGTATGAAGATGAAGTGTTTGTTTTCACGCCTAAGGGTGACTTGATGAAATTTCCCAAAGGAGCAACAGTGCTTGACTTTGCATACCGCATCCATTCAAACATTGGCAACCGATGCACCGGAGCACGGATAAACAATAAGGTTGTGACGTTCCGTTATGTGCTGAAGAACGGTGATCAGGTTGAAATAATCACTTCAACTTCACAACGGCCGAAGCAGGAATGGCTGAATATCGTGAAGACGAGTCGTGCCAAAGCAAAGATACGCATGGCTCTTAAAGAGCTGCAGATAAAGGACGGAGCATATGCGAAGGAGATGTTCGAGCGGCGTCTGAAGAACCGTAAGATAGACTTTGACGAGAGCACCGTGTCACATCTTATAAAGAAAATGGGCTTCAAGGAGGCCAATGACTTTTACCGCCACCTTGCTGACGGCAGTGTAGACTTGAATCAGGCCATTGACACTTATCAGGAGCTGCTTCGTCATGACAATAATGCCGCCGGGCAGTTGCCGGCACGCAGTGCTGAAGAATTCAGCTACGAGAATCCTAATGAAGAACTAGCTTACGCAAATGATGATGTACTTGTGATAGACCAAAACCTTAAGGGCGTTGACTATACTTTGTCAAAATGCTGTCATCCTATTTATGGTGATGACGTGTTCGGCTTCGTTACTGTCAGCGGTGGGATAAAAATACACCGTATGGATTGTCCCAATGCTCCTGAGCTGCGCAAACGTTTCGGTTACAGGATTGTCAAGGCCAAGTGGAGCGGTAAGGGCAAGTCACAATATTCAACGACGTTACGCATTATAGGTAATGATGATATCGGAATCGTGAACAATATCACGAGCATCATCTCCAAAGAAGAAAAAATCATGATGCGCAGTATCAACATTGACAGCAATGACGGGCTCTTCAGCGGTAATCTCGTAGTGGATGTTGAGGATACGTCGAAGCTTGAACAGCTTATAAAAAAGCTACGCAACGTTAAAGGCGTAAAACAGATAATAAGAATGTAATTTAATTAAGAGTTAAGAATTAAGAGTTAAGAAAAACGGAATGTGCTTATAAATTATAAATCAGGGCATATTCTTTAATTCTTAACTTTTAATTCTTAGAAATGAATTTGTCAAGATAGGCCAGTCCTTTTTCAGTGCAGCATCCCCTTAAGAATACGATGATAAACGTATGGAATATCTCGTTTAGCTTATATTTCTCATAAAGGCGGGTCTGCATCACGTAAGTCATTGCAGCGTCACCCATTTTGTTTACTATCTCGTAGTTCAGGTCCTTCCTGAAGAATCCGTGCTCAATGCCCTGTTGCATGAATTCCTGTGAGTGGGCTGTCTGTCTTTCGTTATTTTCCTTAAAGAAGCTGACAATCCTTTCATATTTTTCCATTTCCTTGAAAAACAGCGGATTAATCGTGCCCAAATCCTTCAGCTTGATTTTGATGAAGTACGCTATTACGTCCATTTCATTCTCCGCAGTCATTGCATAGTCAGCAAGGCTTTTTGTCGTGTTGTCATTTTCGTTGCGTAAACATTCGAAGAGCAGGTCCTCCTTGTTGTTGTAGATTTCGTAAAGAGTACGTTTTGATATTCCAAGTTCGGTTGCTATGTCGTCCATACGTACAGCCTTTATGCCTTTCTTTTTGAAAAAGGACATTGCCGTCTCGAGAATACGTTGCCGTAAACTTTCCCGATATGCTGTCACATTGCTCATTTTACGCATAAGATTAAATTTTATTTGCAAAGTTAATAATTTATTTCCGTAAAAAACTATTTGGCTTCATATATTTTTATTACATTTGCAAGGGATTTATTTACAAACTGAAATCCTGCAATTCTCACACGTTAGAACATGATAACACGATAAACATTATGGTAAACATCACAAAAGAAGCCGCTTTGGAATATCACTGCAGCGGCAAACCAGGAAAAATTGAAGTAAAACCGACTAAGCCTTATTCTACGCAGACCGACCTGAGCCTTGCTTATTCGCCAGGAGTAGCCTTTCCGTGTCTTGAGATACAGAAGAACCCTAATGATGCCTATAAATATACAGATAAAGGAAATCTTGTGGCTGTGATCAGTAACGGAACGGCTGTGCTCGGCCTTGGTGACATAGGTGCCATGAGCGGCAAGCCCGTAATGGAGGGCAAGGGCCTGCTCTTCAAGATTTACGGCGGCATTGACGTTTTTGACATTGAGGTTGCCGAAAAAGACCCTGAGAAGTTCTGTGAGGCCGTGGAGCGCATAGCTCCCACGTTCGGCGGAATCAACCTTGAAGACATCAAGGCCCCCGAGTGTTTCTATATCGAGGAGAGATTAAAGCGCACGCTTGATATTCCCGTGATGCATGACGATCAGCACGGAACTGCTATAATCTCTGCCGCCGGACTGAAGAATGCTCTTGAGGTCGCCGGCAAGGACATAGCAGAAGTGAAGATTGTAGTCAATGGCGCCGGAGCCGCCGCAATATCATGTACCAAGCTGTACATGGCCCTCGGCGCACGTAAGGAGAACATCGTTATGCTTGACTCCAAGGGCGTCATTACGAGCGACAGAGAGAACCTTACGGAGCAGAAACGTCTCTTCGCTACTGACCGCCGTGACGTTCATACTCTTGAGGAGGCTGTCAAGGGAGCTGATGTCTTCGTAGGTCTGTCTAAGGGCAATGTGCTCACTCAGGACATGGTACGCTCAATGGCCGAAAAGCCGATAGTGTTCGCTTTGGCCAACCCTGTGCCCGAGATATCTTATGAGGATGCTATGGCCAGCCGTCCAGACGTACTAATGAGTACCGGCCGCTCAGACTATCCCAACCAGATTAACAACGTTATCGGCTTCCCCTACATATTCCGCGGCGCACTTGACGTGCACGCCAAGGCTATTAATGAAGAAATGAAGATGGCTGCCGTTAAGGCCATAGCTGACCTGGCTAAGCAGCCCGTGCCCGATGTAGTCAACGATGCTTACCAGGTAAACAACCTTACGTTCGGTCCGTTGTACTTCATCCCTAAACCCGTTGACCCGCGCCTTATCACAGAAGTGTCGGCAGCTGTGGCCAAGGCCGCCATTGACAGCGGTGTGGCACGTACGACAATCACCGACTGGGATGAGTACAAGAATCATCTGCGCGAGCTGCTCGGTCAGGAAAGCAAGCTGACGCAGAAGCTGTATGACACGGCACGCAAGCATCCCCAGCGTGTAGTGTTTGCTGAAGGCATACACCCGACGATGCTTAAGGCTGCCGTACAGGCAAAGAATGAAGGCATATGTCATCCGATTCTTCTGGGTAACGACGAGCGTATAGCCAAGTTGGCCAAAGAGCTTGACCTTAGCCTTGACGGCATCGAGATAGTAAACCTTCGCCACGACCGTGAGAACGACCGCCGCGAGCGCTACGCCCGCATACTGGCCGACAAGCGGCAGCGCCAGGGCTACACCTTCCAGGAAGCCAACGACAAGATGTTCGAGCGCAACTATTTCGGCATGATGATGGTTGAGACGGGTGAGGCCGACGCTTTCATCACAGGTCTCTACACGAAGTATTCAAACACGATAAAGGTAGCCAAGGAAGTAATCGGCATACAGCCTGAATACAGCCACTTCGGCACTATGCACATACTCAATACGAAGAAAGGTGTGCTCTATCTTGCCGACACCCTTATCAACCGCCACCCTGACAAGGATGTGCTTGTAGACATAGCCCGACTGAGCGCCAATACCGTAAGATTCTTCAATGACGAGCCCAGCATAGCCATGCTCAGTTATTCAAACTTCGGTACTGACGATGCCGGCAGCCCCGCTCAGGTACATGCCGCCGTTGAAGAGCTGCAGCGTCGTTACCCTGACCTTGCCGTTGACGGTGAGATGCAGGTCAACTTCGCACTCAACAGCAAGCTGCGCGACTCTAAATACCCCTTCTCGCGCCTCAAGGGCAAAGACGTGAACACGCTGATATTCCCTAACCTGTCGAGCGCCAACAACGCCTACAAGCTGTTGCAGGCTATTGACCCCGACACCGAAATCATCGGTCCGATACAGATGGGTCTTAACAAGCCAATCCACTTTACTGACTTTGAGTGCTCCGTGCGCGATGTTGTTAACATTACCGCCGTTGCCGTAATCGACGCCTATGTGCAGAAAATAAAGGAAAGCAGAAGATAAACAGCAACATTATGGATTTCATAGAATTAGCAAAAAGCAGGTATTCCTGCAAGAAGTTTGACTCACGTCAGATAAATAAAGAGCAGCTCGACACCATTCTGGAGGCAGGACGGCTGGCTCCTACTGCCAAGAACCTTCAGGAACAGCACATTTATGTGGCTCAGTCTCCTGAAGCCATTGCCAAGATTGACCAACAGACGCCGTGTCGCTACGGTGCACCGACGGTGCTCATTGTGGCATTCGATAAGAACAACACGTTCACCTATCCCGGACAAAAGTACGATTCAGGTATTGAGGATGCCTCTATTGTAACCACACATATGATGCTTTGCGCCAAGAGTGTGGGCGTTGACAGTTGCTGGGTGAACTTCTTCGACCCTGACAAGATGGCTCAGGCATTCGGACTGCCCGAGAACGAAGAGATTCTTACCTGCCTTGCTCTCGGCTATGCCGCCGAAGGGGCGGAGCCGTTGGCCAGTCACAACAGCCGTAAGCCCATAGAAGATACTGTCAGCTATATTTAGAGTGGCCGGATTATATCCGCATGTTGAAAAAACAATCACGTCGGTGACAGATTTTGAATCTTTCGGGAGTATATATGGTAAATGACTTCGATGAACGAAGGACAATAAACCAATTAAAATATACTACAATGAAAAAGAAAGTATTCAATCTGATTGTTTTAGACGAAAGCGGAAGTATGTGCAGCATTGAAAAGGCAACGGTGTCGGGACTGAACGAGACAATCCAGAGCATAAAACACGCTCAGGAACGGCATGAGGACCAGGAACACTACGTAAGCCTGATGTCATTCAACAGCGAGGGGCGCAAGTATCATTATGACTGTACTCCTGTTGGCGAAATCAAACTCTTCGACGGAAAGGACTATGAGCCGGACAGTGGCACACCGCTCTACGATGCCATTGGGTGCGGAATAGCAAAACTCCGCAGACAGGTGACTGATGATGACCAGGTGCTTATAACCATTATCACTGACGGACTGGAGAATGATTCGCATGAATATGACTATAAAGCTCTGACCGGTCTGATGGATAAGATGAAAGACCGGGGCTGGATAATCACCTATATCGGTGCCAATCAGGATGCCGTCAAGACGGCACACGAGCTGCACATCGACAACGGTCTGGAATACGACGCCACACCTCAAGGCGTAATGGCGATGATGACAATGGAACGCGAATCAAGAAACGCGTTGTATGATTGCGTATCAGAATGCGCCAGTCCGATGATGGTCAGGAAAATGGTCGGGAACAGTTATTTCAAGAAGGGCAATAAGAACAGGAAATGACATGAACAACGTCATACAAGGCACGGTCAGAGAACTTGAACAAAGGTATAAAGCCTTGTCCGACGAAGCTATTATACGGGAGATAAGAACAGGGAATCACGCAGGTGAGGCCTTGTTCTATCTTCTGTTCGGGAGGTATGCCGGGATGTTGGAGATGATATATAACGTGCAGCCTCTGACGTTGATGGACTTCGATGACTTTATGTTGGAACTTGACATTTGCCTGTTCAAAAATGAATGTGGTGCTATTCAACAATTTCTACCAGGTAAGGCATCGTTCAAGACTTACTTGAGCGCAATAGCCCACAACCTCTTATATGATTTGCGCGATAAGGAACTGCCCACATTGGACATCTTAACTATTTGGAATACCTTGCATGACAATGACAACGTCATGGAAGTGATGCTGCTCGTTGATGAAATAAACAATTATCCGAACAAGAATGCGCGTTATGTGTTATTAAAAACCATAGAAGGGTATAAAAGCAAGGAAATCGCCGTAATGCTTACCAAAAGAAGGCATGAAGAAGGTACGCTGGATGAAAGCGAAGAACTGAAGCCCTCTTACATTGACACCTTACGTTCAAGAGCGTTGAAAACCATCCGCAAGCGTATTCTTGAGCATGACAAACAGTTTTATGCCGATAGTTGTCCTGCTTGTTCACCTCAACAGGCCCAAGTACATTCGGGCCTTTACAATTCTGTGGTTGAAGCGTCCATAGCATATTCCATGCAGCCAGCAGAGCCGTTATCAGTCAAGGTCGGCCTGTTCATAAACAATATCATGAATCTGTATAATCAAATAATGGAGGAATCTTCGCTTAAATGATAAACGTAGAGTAAAGTGATGAAGAGACAATGATGAGCACGATCTTGATTTAATAGAGTATGGGAGACTGGAAGTATAAAAGCCCAAAGTAATTACGGCATATTTTTCATTTGAGAATATGGATGTAAGAGAGTAAAAAGGAAAATGCTTATTAGTGTTCAAGAATTGGTTATTCGTGCAATGTAATCAGTATTACAACGATTATAAGGTAGTGCAGATTAAAGGATGTGAAAGAATCGTCAAGGACGGTGGTGGCTTGAATTGTATTAGTTGGAATATTCTTGCATAAAATAAAAAAACAGAAAGGATGTTTTCTATATTATTAGATGTGTTGACTGAAGCCTACGTAAAGGTATGGTGAGAGAAACAATAATTGATTATAACATTATTAAGAAATAACCAATGCAGATACTCCTTGCTTGTGCCAAAACGATGCACGATGATGTTAAGACCGAATTGTTGCTGTCAACACCCAAATTTCAGCAACAGGCTGACGGCTTTGCACGTGATATGATGCGGTATGACGTTGACACCATCGCCGGAATGCTGGGCTGCAGCCATCAGATTGCAGCTCAGAATAAGTTACGTTTCATGAGCTTTTTCGATGATGACAATCATAAGTTGCCGGCTATTCTTGCTTACTATGGTCAGGCCTACAAACACTTAAAAGCCGAAACCATGACAGATGATGATTTGCTATTTGCAAGTCAACATTTGTGGATTACCTCGTTTCTCTATGGCTTGCTTCGTCCGCTCGACGGCATCCGTCCCTACAGGATGGAGGGTAAGGTTACGCTCCCGTATGCTGACGGTGAAAGCCTTTTCGACTTCTGGAAGCCATATTTGACAGACGCTCTAATTAATAGCGTAAAAGCAGATGATGGCGTTCTCGTTCATTTGGCAACAGAAGAGTTTCAACGTATGTTTGATTGGAAACGTGTCTGCGGTGAGGTTCATGTCGTACAGCCGCTTTTCTATGTCCGCAAGGGTGATGACTTAAAGATGCAGGCTGTATGGGCGAAAACATGTCGAGGAGCCATGACCCGTTACATTATTGACCGTCGCATTACGACAACCGGGGAACTTTTAGGCTTCAGTTACGAGGGCTTTGAGTATGACCCACACATAGGTGAAGCCGATTTTCCACATTTTATCAGGCAATATGTGAGTTTGTGATAATGAAAGATGAAATGCTTTCTTTGACTGTAAGGCGGAGACTTTACCGGCATATCAGCAAGGAAAAGGCAGGCATCTGTAACTTTTTTATGAATTCATCTTATGCCGAACTCGTGTCATAACTTGTTTGACAGCTTTTCAAGAGAGGTTCATCCGCAGTTCAGGTGTACAATATTTCAAGACGAACCAGCCTGCATGGGTGTCATCAACGGCCCGTAAAGTATGCAGTACGGATAACAGATAAAAATTTTTTTGATTTCATCTCTCATCTGTCACTTTTCCTGCATATAGCGCTGACTATCAGGTAGTTGGCCGGTGACAGATATAAAATACATCTGTCACTGCACTGTCAGCGGAAAACAAATGCGCCTTGCAGACATGTGACAGATCCGGAAACATCTATCACAACATAACCGGCTGAAAATAAATGAGTTATAAAGAAAAGTGACAGATGAGAGATGTTTTCTGAAAATAAAATAACTGTAATGACCTTATAGTCTGTCTTATTGCTCACATTCATATTCCTGGCATTATGCACCAGAACTGCGGATGAATTTCAAGAGGCCGTCTTTTAGCTTGTAAAAGACGGCCTTTTACAAGCTAAAAGACGGCAAATCGCGAACCAAAAGACCGTTAATTGGCAGTGTGCTGATAATCACGGATATGTCGAGAGCATATTTTTTAGAAAAAAGTTGCTTATCTTTGTAACAAAATCAAATCATCTTACGTCTGGATAGTAGAAAGCCTGATGAAGGCAGCCTGTCATCAGGGATGCTGAAAATGAGGTGAGACAAGAATCATTTAATCATAAAATAAAAGACAACTGAAATGAAAAAACTGTTTATTTTTATTGTCATGGCAGCTCTTTGCCA
Organism: uncultured Prevotella sp.; assembly: GCA_900550365.1. Taxonomy (GTDB): domain Bacteria; phylum Bacteroidota; class Bacteroidia; order Bacteroidales; family Bacteroidaceae; genus Prevotella. The sequence continues at coordinate 12,092 of URRR01000027.1, forward strand.
TGCTGTGCAGGCCAAGACGGCTGAAGAGACAATCAACGAAATCAAGGCTGAGACAGGCGCCATGGTGGTAACCTTTGACAAGGAAATGCTAAAAAAACAGCTCGGTAACGACGGTGACATTCCCAACGAGGTACTTGAGTCTGTTGACAACGGTACGGTACTGATACTTGAGGAAATGACTGACAAAAAGAAAGACGTGTTCGAGAGCAAGGTGGACGGACTTACTTCTGCTGACGGTTACGAGCAGCTTGTATCAGTGTTCGACGACAGTGACAAGGTGAAAATTCTTGGCCGTAAGGACGGTGACGTGATAAAAGAGCTGCTTATCATCGTGTCTGACAATGAGGACTGCCTCATAGTGCTGCTCAACGGCAATATTAAGGTTGAGGATTTAGGCAAGTTGGTGAACGATAAGACTATCAATGTAGGCTGACATACGGCATGATGCAGTCTGACGTAACTCACGAAATACCACCTCTACAATGACGGGCGACGAATTCAAACAGCGCTTCATGCCGTACAGTCACAAGCTGTACGGCGTGGCTCTTGCCCTGGCCGGCAGCGCTCAGGAGGCTGAGGACATAGTGCAGGACGCATACATGAGGCTGTGGACACGGCGTGACAGGATGCCGCAGACGGTCAGTGACGAGGCATATTGCGTGGCCGTGGTAAAGAATGTGTGTTACGACAGACTGCGTGGCGCCCATATCCATGCTGATAGTAACCTTGACTCCACTGAACGTTTACCGTCAGCCAAGGATGTGGCGGCCGAAGTAGAGAACCGTAACCTTGCCGAGATAATGCGCAGATGTATCAGCCGTCTGCCCGAACTGCAGCGCCGGCTCATCACGATGCGTGACATTGATGGAGCCGAATATGACGACATAGCCCGTGTTACGGGGCTGAGCATGGTCAATATACGTGTGACCTTGAGCCGTGCGAGAAAGACTTTGCGTGAACAATTCAACGAGATAAGAAATTATGGAACCAAGTGAAATAAAAAGACTGCTGTCTAAATATTATGACGGACTTACTTCAGAAGAGGAGGAACGCACGCTGGAGCGCTTTTTCAGAAGTGAGGACGTGCCTGCTGAACTGAAGGACGAGCAGGCGTTTTTCACTCGTCTGCACAGTCTGAATGCCACTGCCGGCGTGCCCGAAGGTTTTGACGAACGGCTTGACCGGCTGATTGACGGCCTGGCGGCAGGCGAGAGCCGCCCCGTGGCAAAGACCGTGCCGCTGCGCCGCAGACTGAGATACGTAGCCGGCATAGCGGCCAGCGTGATGCTTGTAGCGTCGGTTGGTTTCGGTCTGATTAACCGTGCCGATAGTGCGGACATGGTTCATGCTGACGACAGGATAGCCCTGGCGCAGGCTCAGCAGGCCATTCTCGACTTCTCGCTGACCCTGAACAAGGGGCTTGACCAAATGGAGACAGCCAGCCGGGAGACTGCGGCTATCAGCGAGAAAATAAACAAGAGTTTTGTAAAAGCTAAAATCCACATAAGATGAGACACCTTATATTATTAATCTTTGTGGCCGTCTGCACAGTAAGTGCACCGGCTCAGGAATCGTTTATCGACAAACTTGGCAATATAAAGGGCGTAAGCTCGGTGTATGTAACCAAGTCGTTGTTGAGCATGATGCCCGACGCTGCCGGCAGCGGGCAGAATTTCGGTGCTGTGGCCGACAAGTTAGACGACATCCAGATTCTCAACTCTGAGAGCCGTCAGGCCGCCAAGGCCCTGCGCGAGGGATGCCTGCAGATAATACGTAACGGCAAATATAAAAAACTGATGAACGTCAATGACAGCGGCGAGCAGTCAGGCATTTACATGAAAACATACTCTAAGAATAAGCATAGGTATGTAATGCTGACCGTTGAAAGTGAGGAGGTGAACGTTATCGTGTTCACCGGCAACCTGACGCTGAACGACATAAAAAAGGTAATAGGTAACTGACCGTCATGGCGTCGGCCGGGCAGAGCTGCCCGGCCGATACTTTTCCCGCCCGCGTATCGCCATGCTCAACCGTTAAATTGCTACAAAATATGTGACGAAATGTATGAATTTCGTAATAAAGATGTAACTTTGCAGCCAATATAAAGAACGGAATAGTTTTGACGATTTAACAATGGGAAAGGAAACTTCGGAGAGAATACAGACGTCGCTCCTCAACGCGGCCGAAAAGAAAGTGCTGGTGTGGATGGCCGAGAGGCTGCCGGGCTGGGTGACGTCTGACATGCTGACTTACCTTGGCGTGGCCGGTGCGGTGATATGTGCCGTAGGCTTTATCCTCGGTAATGTTGATATCAACTGGCTCTGGCTGTCGTCTGCCGGACTCGTGCTCAACTGGTTCGGTGACAGTCTTGACGGCACGGTGGCGCGTGTGCGCAAGGCCCAGCGCCCGGTTTACGGCTTTTTTATCGACCATACGCTTGACGCTGTAACGATATGCATCATGTGTATCGGCGCCGGCCTGTCGCCTATGTTCAGGTTCGGCGTGGTGATGCTGGTGCTTGCCGGATACCTGACGTTGTCAATCTATACTTATATCGGAGCCATACTTAAGGGCGAGTTCAGGCTGACTTACAGCAGTTTCGGCCCTACGGAGTTCCGCCTCGTGGTGATTGTGCTCAACACGCTGTTTATGTACACGTCGTGGGCTGACGACAGTTACTGCGTTTATGGTTTCAGGTTCGGTGTGTTTGACGTGCTCGCATTGGCCATAGCCGTGTTCCTGTTCGTTGCTTACTTCGTGCAGTTCGCGAAGGACAAGAAGATTCTGGCGGAGCAAGACCCATTGAAAAAGTGAGAAGGTGAGAAGTTGAGAGAGTGAGAAGTTGAGATTAATTCACATAATCGGGTTGTGAGGTTACCGGGTTATCAGGTTGTCAGGTTAAAACCGCGGACCTTTAAACCCTAAAACCTTCAATTCATATGGCTATGACTTCTAACGCCCGCGGGGCGTGATAACTTCTTTAACTTCTCTAAATTCTTTTAAAGATATGTTGCGCTATATAGAATTTGTGGTAAGCAGGCTGTTCGGCACCGGTGTGGATACGCTGGTGCTTTGGCTTTGTTCGGCCTATGTGTTTGATACGTATTGGGGTGACTACATCGTGTCGCCGATAATCTCGTTCGAGTTCGCGGTGATGAGTAATTTTCTATGCTCTTACTGCTGGATATGGAAGAGCCGCATCGAGAACCGTTGCGCCGCCGACTTCTGGCAGCGCTTCGTGGTGTTCAATCTGTCATCGGCATTAGGTTTTGTGGTGAAGATGCTCTTCCTCCTTCTGTTTGAAAAGATATTCGGCTGGAGCGTGGTGTGGTGTAATCTTGCCGCTCTGCTCATATCCGGACTGTTCAACTATTTCATGGCTGAAGCCGTAGTGTTCGGCAAGAAGGCCGTTGTGAGAGTGAAGGGAAGAAAGTGAAATTAATTCACAAATCTAAATACATAATTCATGATTGGCAGATGAGAGGTGAAGCATATGGCTTTGACTTCTAACGAACGGAGCGAGTGATAACGTCTAAAACTTCTCTAACTACTTACTCCTTTAACTTCTCTAAATGCTTAAAAAACATGTTCGGAACTATTGACTGCTTTTTGCCGTGCTCTGATTTCGGGGCTGTTGAGAATGTCCTGAGGCAGCTGCGCGGCAGCCGCATGATACGTCATATCAATTTGCTTGTAACGCGTGGCTTCGCGCTCGGTAACGCCGTGCCCGAAGGGTGCTCGTTTATTGTTGTTGACGGGCTCATGTCAGAGTCGGCCATGAGGAGCGTGGCTGAGAGCGTAATGGCTGATTACGCCATGATGTTCCTTAAAGACGTGCCCGTAAGTCTGGGCCAGTATGCCATACAGCGCATGGCCCGTGTGGCCTCTGAGACTGATGCCGCGATGGTTTATTCTGACCGCTACACGGTCAGCGGCGGACATATTGAGCCGCATCCTGTCATCGACTGGCAGGAAGGAAGCCTGCGTGACGACTTCGATTTCGGCCCGGTAGTTATGATAAACGCCCGGCTGCTGCATGATTTCGCCGGTGAGGCTGACGAGCGCGGATTCCGTTTTGCCGGCTGGTATGAGCTGTGGCTTTACCTGAGCCGCCACGGTCGCCTGTTCCATATAAACGAGTTGCTTTATACGGAGGAGGAACGTGACACAAGGGCAAGCGGCGTGAAGCAGTTTGACTATGTTAACCCTGCCAACCGCCAGGTGCAGCAGGAGATGGAGCGCGTCGTCACGGCGCATCTTAAGAAGGTAGGGGCGCTGGTGGATACGTCGTATTATGCCGAGCCGGATTTTGCCGAACAAGAATTTGAGTGTGAGGCAACGGTAGTTATTCCGGTGCGCAACCGTGAGAAGACGATACGTGACGCGGTGGACAGCGCACTGTCACAGAAAACCACGTTTAAGTATAATGTGATTGTGGTGGACAATCATTCCACTGACAATACTACGGCTCTGCTAGACGCATACACTGACGAACGCCTTATACACATTGTTCCGAGACGCACCGACCTCGGAATAGGCGGATGCTGGAACTTGGCCGTTGACGATGCGCGTTGCGGCCGTTTTGCCGTTCAGCTTGACAGCGACGACCTCTATTCGTCACCGGAAACGCTGCAGACCATTGTCGACGCCTTTTACAGTCAGCGTGCGGCCATGATTATAGGCAGCTACCGCATGTGTGACTTTGACCTCAACACGCTGCCGCCCGGACTTATTGACCATGCCGAGTGGACAGATACTAACGGATGCAATAACGCCCTGCGCATCAACGGCCTTGGCGCTCCGCGCGCTTTCTTTACCCCGCTGTTGCGCCAGATAAGATTCCCCAATACCAGTTATGGCGAGGATTATGCCCTCGGTCTGGCTTTCAGCCGCCGTTACAGGATAGGCCGTATATATACCGAACTGTATCTCTGCCGCCGCTGGGGCGGCAACAGTGACGCCGCTCTGAGCATAGACAAGGTAAATGCCAACAACCTTTATAAGGACCGTCTGCGTACAATGGAGCTTATGGCACGTAAGAAGATGAACGCCGGCGAGGGCTTTATCAAAGCTGACGACACGCTGCTGCGCTTCTTTAACAGGCAGCTTGAGACGTGGACACTGGCCCGCCGTAACTATCGTGACCTGCATGACGTGAGTACACGCGGCATATCAGACGGCGGCAATAATCTTGCCCTGCAGTTCAACCCGGCACGCATAGTGTCTACCGGGGCGTCAATCAGCAAAGAATCCATAAGCCACAGACCATGCTTCCTGTGCAGGGCCAACCGACCGAAAGAGCAGATGATAAAGCATCTTGGAGACAATTTTGAGATGCTTGTAAACCCTTATCCGATAATGCCGGTGCATTTCACCATACCGATGTGTGCCCATCAGCCGCAGCGGATACTTGAGAATTATCCCGAGATGCACCGCCTCCTGGCACGTTTTCCTGACCTTACGGTGTTTTATAACGGTCCGCAGTGCGGCGCGTCGGCTCCTGACCATATGCACTTCCAGGCGTTCACGCAAGGGCGTCTGCCGCTTCAGGCGGCGTGGCCGAGGCTGCAGCGTGAGCTTGTCAAGGTATGTTCGCTTGACAACGGTGACGATATAAGCGTGATAAGCGGTTGGGTTTGCCCTGCCATACTTGTCCGTTCACGCAGTGCGGAGAACGGTATCGCGTTGTTCCGCCGTGTTTATGATGCCCTGCCCGTGCCCGAAGATGCTCCCGAGCCGATGATGAACATAGTCGCGTGGATGGCAGGAGAAGTGTGCCATACGGTTGTTTTCCCACGTGCCAAGCATCGTCCTGACTGTTATTATGTTGATGAAGAGCAGGCATCAGGCCACAAAATACTCGTAAGTCCGGGAGCAATAGACATGGCTGGACTAATCATAACTCCGAGGAAGGAAGATTTTGACAGCCTCACGGCCCGTCAGGCATGTGATATTCTGCGTGAAGTGTCGCTCGACCGGACCGCAATGGACCATGTCGTGGCACGCATACACCGTGACATGCCATGTTCAACTGACGCTAAAGATACAACCTGCGGTCACCATGAACCGATTGTTCAGGTGGGCATATTAAGCTCTGAAAGAATATGTTTCGTGCTTAATGGCCATTATGTAGCTAAGGGTGAGGTTATCTCCGGGCGGCAGGAAGTGGCCTTTTCAGAGGGTGGAATACTGTGGAACGGCAATCTTTACCGTGAACTGACGTTCCTGCCTGACTGCCATGACGCGTCATTCTCGCTTGAAGATGTTACCATTGGGGTTAATTTCCATTGGCAGCGTAAGGAGACGCAGACGTTCCAGGGCACGTTGAAACTTGTCGTCGAGGCAGATAAAGTATGCGCAATCAACTGCCTGCCGGTGGAGGATTATCTCGTAAGCGTTATTTCAAGCGAGATGAAGGCAACGTCTTCACTCGAGTTTCTGAAGGCGCATGCCGTTATATCACGTAGCTGGCTGCTGTCCCAAATGGAGCGGCGCAAGCGTCAGGAACGGGGAGGCAACGGCTTCTTCTCCTTCATCAAGAAGGACGATGAGCTGATTCGCTGGTACGACCGTGATGACCATGCCATATTCGATGTCTGTGCCGACGACCACTGCCAGCGTTATCAGGGTATAACGAGGGCAAATAATGTGCATGTGGAGCAGGCTGTACGTGAGACCAGAGGCCGCATACTGATGTATGGCGACGAAATTTGTGATGCCCGTTTCAGCAAATGCTGCGGTGGAGTTACTGAGGAGTTTCAGTATTGTTGGGAGGACAAACCGCAGCCTTATCTCGTCGCTTTGCGTGATACTGACGACCGCCATGCAGGCATTCCTGACCTTACAGACGAGGCTGAGGTTGAAAAATGGATACGCTCTTGTCCCGATTCGTTCTGCAATACGACGGATAAGAACGTTCTCTCACAGGTCCTTAACGATTATGACTGTGAAACATCCGACTTCTACCGTTGGCATGTCGAGTACTCTCAGGAGCAGCTCTCTGCCCTCATTGCCGACAAGCTGAAGATGGATTTCGGTCAGATTACAGACCTTGTGCCCGTCAAGCGTGGGCGCAGCGGCCGTATATGCAAGCTGAGAATAGTAGGTACAAAGCGCACGTTCACCATAGGTAAGGAGCTGGAAATACGCCGTGCGCTCAGCGATACGCACCTTTACAGCAGCGCTTTCGTGGTCGATCGCCTCGACATAACCGACGGAGTGCCGGCCCGTTTTGTTCTTACCGGTGCAGGCTGGGGCCATGGTGTAGGTCTCTGCCAGATAGGAGCCGCCGTCATGGGAGAGCGCGGTTGCAGCTATGACGAGATTCTGCTGCACTATTACCGTGGTGCGGAAATAAGAAAAAAATACGAATAAAGATGATTAAGAGTTAAGAATTAAGAGTGAGGAAAATGTGCTTTAGCGCTGTCTCTCTCTTATTTCTTAGCTCTTGATTCTTAACTCTTAATTTAAAGAACATGAACTGCCGATTGAGAAAAAGCCCGTGGAGCTGGGTTCCTTCGTTGTATTTTGCCGAGGGATTGCCTTACGTTGCAGTGATGACAATATCGCTTGTGCTTTACAAGCAGCTCGGACTTACTAATGCCCAGATAACGTTTTATACCTCGTGGCTTTATCTGCCGTGGGTTATAAAGCCGCTGTGGAGCCCGTTTGTAGATATTGTTAAAACCAAGCGCTGGTGGATTATAACGATGCAGCTGCTCGTCGGAGCGGCGTTTGGAGGCGTAGCCTTTACCATTCCTACTGACTTCTGGCTGCAAGGCTCGTTATGTTTCTTTTGGCTCATGGCTTTCAGCAGCGCTACTCATGACATTGCTGCCGACGGCTTCTATATGCTTGGGCTTGACCAACACAAGCAGGCCTGGTTCGTAGGAATACGCAGCACGTTTTACCGCCTGGCCACTATCTTCGGTCAGGGCTTCCTCGTTATGGTGGCCGGCAATCTGCAGGTGCTCTTCCGTGGAAGCATACGTTACTCATGGAGCTTGATGTTCTACGGCGTTACCGGGCTGTTCATAGCTCTTTGGCTGTGGCACAGTTTTGTGTTGCCGTGCCCCGTGGCTGACCGCCGCCGCCGCAATGCCGGCGTTCGTGAGATATGGTCAGGGCTGTGCCATTCAGTCAAGACGTTCTTCACAAAGTTTCCGTTGCGTGAGACGGTGTGGGCGTTTCTTTTCATGTTATGCTACCGCATGCCAGAAGGATTGCTGGCCAAGGTGTCGTCACTGTTCCTTATTGACAGCGGCAGTAACGGCGGACTGGGCCTCTCTCCGCAGGAATACGGCTTTGTGCAGGGCACAGTCGGCATCGTAGGACTTACTCTCGGCGGCATACTTGGCGGCATGGCTGCCGGCCGTGACGGTCTGAAGAAGTGGCTGTGGCCTATGGTCTGCGCCATCACCTTGCCTGACCTTGTCTACGTTTACCTAAGTTATGCCATGCCTTCGAGCCTTACTATAATCAACGCCTGCGTGTTTATTGAGCAGTTTGGTTACGGTTTTGGCTTTACAGCCTACATGCTTTACCTTATTTATTATAGCCGTGGCGACTATAAGACGTCTCATTACGCACTCTGCACGGCGCTTATGGCTCTTTCAATGATGTTGCCGGGGCTTGTTGCCGGGTGGCTTCAGGAGCTTGTGGGCTATCTTTGGTTCTTCATTATTGTGGTTATTCTGTGTGCGATGACATTCATAGTCTCAGCCTTTGTAAAGATAGACCCAGAGTTTGGAAAGAAAGAAGAATAAAAACGGTAAAACGGTAAAACGGTAAAAAAGTAAAAAGGTAAAACGGTAAAAAAGTAAAACGGTAAAAGAGTAATAAAGTAAAAGGGAAAGGGCAATAATGTACATCAATTATCACCTTTATTCCTTCCAACCTTAAAACCTTCAACCTTAAAACCCAAAACCGTCAAACCTTATAATCCCAAAAACCTTAAGACCGTCAAACCGCAAAACCTTCTTACCTTTAAAAATATTGTGTTATGGATAACCGTGAGAAAAGAATTTACAAGGTAACAGTGCTGGGCAGTATTATCAATGTGCTGCTTGTGATATTGAAGTTTGCGTTCGGAATCATAGGGCGTTCGTCTGCAATGATTGCTGATGCAGTACATTCACTGTCCGATCTGATTACAGACGTAGTGGTGATAGTCTTTGTCCGAATAAGCAACAAGCCTCAGGATGAGGACCATGATTACGGTCATGGCAAGTATGAGACACTGGCCACGGCATTCATTGGCCTCGCTCTGCTTGCTGTTGGCTTGATGATATTATACGGAGGTGTGGAAAAGATCATCGCAGCTCTTGGCGGTCAGATGTTGCCTCGGCCGGGTATGATAGCTTTTTGGGCGGCGTTGATAAGCATTGTCTCAAAGGAATGGTGTTACCGTTTTACAGTAAAGGTAGGCCGGGAGGTTGAGTCGCAGGCCGTAGTGGCTAACGCATGGCACCACCGTAGCGACGCTTTCTCGTCAATAGGTACGGCTCTCGGTATAGGCGGAGCAATCTTTCTTGGCGACCGCTGGACCGTTCTCGACCCGATAGCGGCTGTCGTCGTCAGCGTGTTCATAGTCAAGACAGCGGTAAAACTGATGAAGCAGGCTTCTGATGAGTTGCTTGAGAAGAGTCTGCCGTCCTCTGTCGAGAACGAGATAAAGACCATTGCCGAAACCGAGACCGGTGTAAGCGGAATACATAATCTGCGCACACGGCGTATCGGCAACCGCATTTCGATAGAAATGCACCTGCGTATGCCCGGCGGGCTCACGCTGTATGAAGCCCACCGCCGTGCTTCTGACATAGAGCACGAGCTGCGCTGCCGTTTCGGTGAAGGCACATATATCAGTCTGCATATAGAACCGCTGAAGGAAGACGGCCACTATGTTGAGCCGAAAAAGGAAAGCGGAGATGAGCGCTGACGGTCCGTAGACTCACTTCGCTCCCTTTCTTCTGTTGCATTCACGGCAGAGCATTTGGCAGTTCTCCTTTACCGTGCGGCCGCCTTCACGCCATGGTGTGATGTGGTCGCCCTCCATAAACTCGAAGTCAAACTAAATGAAAAAGGTGTTCTACTTTTTAAAAAAGTACTCTCCTGATTACGCAAAGAACAACCTTGAAGGTTGGTCAGTAATCCTGGTTGTTGCCGCAGGCTTCATTGCATCCACCTTAGCCGGTAGCTGGCTTGAAATGTGCGGACTGTTTATTGGCGGGCTTTTGTGTGCTCATATAATAGCTTGTGTAATTAAATTCTTTATAATTCATATAAAAAACAAATCCGAATAGGTATTTGGCAAATAAGACAAACGGATAATAAGCATTGCTGTTTATTATCCGTTTGTTCAGTTTTTTCCGGTTCATCCGCATCGGGTGTATAAAGTTAAGGCATAAATGAGGCTGTAAACACCCTCCAGTAGGGACATAATTTATTATGTCCGCATGTTTCGGAGAAACATATCTCGCACAGTTTTATCATCGCCGAATGCCATTTTTCACTTTTCATTTTTACTTGTTAATTTCATCATACGCCCCTTCGTGGCGTGCGGACATAATGAAACGAAGTTCGGCGTTAAGCCAATTATGTCCCTACAAGCTGGTGCTTTTTTCACTGATAATAATTATTTGTAATGCACCTAAACTGCAGATGAACCTTTTTCCCCGGTGATGTTAATTGCCTTAAACAACTCTGACTTTTCTAACGATTCACTCTCGCAAATGTGAAAGCGGCCTGAAAGGCTGCCGCTGCGCTATCCGAGAACCACGTCGAGTATCATCATAAGGGTGAAGCCGACGGCGAAGCCTATTGTTCCGATGTTTGAATGCTCGCCCTCTGACATTTCAGGTATCAGCTCCTCAACCACAACGTAGAGCATTGCGCCGGCGGCGAATGCCAGCAGATAGGGCAGGGCGGGCGTCAGCATTGAGGCCAAAAGGACTACAAGCAGTGCGCCGACAGGCTCTACCAGTCCGCTGAGCGAGCCCATCATGAACGAGCGCATGCGGCTGTTGCCCTCGGCACGCATGGGCATCGAGATGATAGCTCCCTCTGGAATGTTCTGTATTGCGATGCCCAGTGCCATGGCCATTGCCGCGGCCGGCGTTATCATTGACCCGTCTTGCAAAGTTCCGGCCAGCACAACGCCTACGCTCATGCCCTCGGGCAGGTTGTGTATTGTTACTGCGAGAGAGAGCATTGCCGTGCGTGAGAGGCGGCTGCGGGGGCCTTCAGGCTTGGCGTTGCCTATGTGGAGGTGAGGCGTTATGCGGTCAATCAGCAGCAGGAACGCCATACCTCCCAGCAGGCCTACGGCCGCCGGAACGACTGCCATGCGCCCCATGTCGGCGCACATGTCCATGCCCGGGATGAGCAGTGACCACACCGAGGCTGCCACCATTACGCCTGAAGCAAAGCCAAGGAGAGACTTCTGTACGGCCGGAGGCATGGATTCTTTCATGAAAAACACGAAAGCTGAACCGAGCACAGTGCCGAGAAAGGGGATAAGTATTGTGATAAGCATGATTTAATGTTTGTTTTTTAAGTAAATATTGTTCTTTTTTTGATGTCGCCATACAGGCGTTGAGCCGCCGTATCGCCTTTCTTTTGCAAATGTAAGCATTAAATTAGAACAGTGCAAATTATTTTCGTGATACGTTGCCGGTCCTTTTTATACCGTCAGAGAGCCTTGTTTCCAACGCCTTTTTCGTACGTTTGCAACATGCTGATTATCAATGTCTTACCAAAAGACCGTCTTTTAGCTTGTAAAAGGCCGTCTTTTGGCTTGTAAAAGGTGGCCTTTTGCAAGACGAAAGGTCATCTCTTGCAAAGCAAGCGGTTGCCTCGGTCAGGTAAATCAGCCGTAAAACACATTGTATTTATTGTCTGATTGTAAAAAATACAAAACTAATTTGTAATTTTTACAAATATGTTTTGCGTATTAAAATATAATCATTATCTTTGCAGCGTAAATCAGATGAGTGGTATGAAAGCTAACGAAAAGATGGCCTATGACAGGCTGACGGCATGCGGGTTGAAGCCTTCCGTGCAGCGGTTGGCGATTATGGAATACCTGCTTACACATAATACTCACCCTACGGTGGAGGATGTTTTCAAGGCGTTGGGTAAGAAGATACCTACGCTCAGCAAGACGACGGTTTACAACACGCTGCGCCTGTTCTCTGAAAACTCGGCTGCCCAGATGCTTACTATTGATGAGCGCAGGGTGTGTTACGATGGAATTATAGAGCCTCATGTACACTTTTTCTGCCGTAAGTGCGGCAAGATATATGATGTGAGGAGCGTTGAGGCTCCGCGCCCCGTGTCAGCCGGAATGGTGGTTGACGGCAACGTGGTTGACGAAGTGCAGCTTTATTATAAAGGTCTGTGCGCCGACTGTGCCGCCGGGCAAGATAAAAAAGACAAATAACATTAACAATTAAAACAAATACATTATGAGTAAGAAGTTTGTATGCACCGTTTGTGGCTATGTTCACGAAGGTGACACGGCACCCGAGCAGTGCCCGTTGTGCAAGGCTCCGGCCAGCAAGTTTAAGGAAGTTGTAAAGGAACTCAAAGGCACAAAGACCGAGAAGAACCTCATGGAGGCATTCGCCGGCGAGTCAATGGCGCGTAACAAGTACACCTATTTCGCATCGAAGGCAAAGAAAGACGGCTTCGTTCAGATGGCCGCAATATTCGAGGAGACTGCCGCCAACGAGCGTGAGCACGCCAAGTTGTGGTACAAGTACCTGAACGGAGGCGACATCTCAGGCACAGAGGCAAACCTTGAGGAGGCTGCCAACGGCGAGAACTATGAGTGGACCGACATGTATGATCGCATGGCTAAGGAAGCACGTGAAGAGGGATTCATTGAGATTGCCGAGAAGTTTGAGGGCGTCGCTGCCATTGAGAAGGAGCATGAGGAGCGCTACCGCAAACTGTTGAAGAACCTGCGCGACAAGAAAGTGTTCTCTAAGGACGGTGATGCCGTATGGCAGTGTGCCAACTGCGGCCATATCGTTATCGGCAAGTCGGCTCCCGAGGTGTGTCCCGTCTGCAACCATCCGCAGAGCTACTTCCAGGTAAGGGCAGAGAACTATTGATTGTACAGGATAATAAACAAAGAGAGGCTGACCACAACGTCAACATCAGTTGACGGCGGTCAGCCTCTTTTGTTGTTTGTTATTATGTGTCGTCAGTCGACAAACCGGCGCAGAATGTCACCGTATTTGTCAATCCTGCGGTCACGAAGGAAGGGCCACCAGCGGCGCACCTGCTCGCTGTGTTTCAGGTCGATGTCTATCAGTTTACGTTCTTCCTCACGGTCAGAAGCGCGGTAAAGCATCTCGCCCTGCGGTCCGGCAACGAACGAACTGCCCCAGAACTGTATGCCGCCCGTCATGCCTGAGGGGGCAGGCTCATGCCCTACGCGGTTTACAGCTACAACAGGCAGGCCGTTGGCCACGGCATGTCCCCGCTGCACCGTTGTCCATGCCTCGCGCTGGCGCTGCTGTTCGGCCTCGGTGTCAGAGCTTTCATAGCCTATGGCCGTCGGATAAATAAGCAGTTCGGCGCCCTGAAGAGCCATGAGGCGGGCTGCCTCAGGATACCACTGATCCCAGCATACGAGCACGCCGAGACGGCCTACGGATGTGTCGATAGGGCGGAAGCCCAGGTCGCCCGGCGTGAAGTAAAACTTCTCATAGTAAGCAGGGTCATCGGGAATATGCATCTTACGGTAGCGCCCGGCTATCGTTCCGTCACGCTCAATGACTACCGCCGTGTTATGATATAGCCCCGCCGCACGGCGCTCAAACAGCGAAGTGACTATTACTACGCCGTGTTCTTTGGCCAATTTGCCGAAGAAATCAGTTGACGGACCCGGTATAGGTTCGGCCAAATCAAAGTTGTTCACGTCCTCAACCTGGCAGAAGTAAAGCGAGTTATGCAGCTCCTGTAGCACTATCAGTTCGGCACCCTCGGCGGCGAGAGCCCTTATTCCGTCAGCCAAGCGTGCCATGTTGTCATTGCGGTCAGCAGTGTTGTGCTGTTGTATTATTCCTGTTTTCATTGTATATAGTCATTATTTACGTTCTTTCCGTTTGCTTAAGATGTCGTTATCGGCCGTTCGTTGAGCTCTGTCTTACGGCAACTGCATGGTGCAGCAGTGCAGAGAGCCGTGCTGGCGGATAACCGTACGGCTGTCGATACCTATCAGTTCACGCCCCGGGAAGGCCTCCGCTATCACGCGTGCGGCCTCCTCGTCGTTGTCAGGTTGCGCGTAAGTGGGGTATATTACGGCACCATTTATAATCACGAAGTTGGCGTATGTGGCCGGCAGACGTTCTCCGTCGTCATATATCGGGCGCGGCAAGGGCAGCCGCAGCAGGCGATAGGGCCGTCCGTCGGCGGCACGCAGCGTCTTCAGCTGTTCCTCCATGCGGCTCAGTTCGGCATAATGCGGGTCGTCGGTGTCGGCTGTCCCTATATATAATAAGGTGTAGTCAGGCGCCGTACGCACAAGAGTGTCGATGTGTCCGTCGGTGTCGTCGCCCTCAAGATGTCCGTAGTCAATCCATAAAATACGGTCAACGCCGAGATAATCCTTCAGCCGTTCCTCTATGTCTTGCCGCGTCATGGGCTGGTTGCGGTGTGGAGCCAAGAGGCATTGGCTCGTGGTAAGCACCGTTCCATGGCCGTCGCATTCAATCGAACCGCCCTCAAGCACAAAGTCGTTAAGGTCGACATATTCTCCCTCTACCACCTTATTTATATATAGGCTGCGGTTAATGGCGTTGTCGAGTGCGGCCGGAAACTTGTCGCCCCAGCCGTTGAAGCGGAAGTCGAGCAGGCGTTTCTCGTGTCCGTCGGTCAGCGTTATGAAGCCGTGGTCACGCGCCCAGGTGTCGTTTGTGGGGCATTTGTGTATTTTGACACGCTGAAGCTGACAATCTGTCAGCCTCGTTTTAAGCTGCGACATCACGCTTTCAGGCTCGGGAGTGACCACGAGCAGACCCTCGTGACGCGTTATGGCGTCGGCCATTTCAACGTAAGTGGCACAAATGTCGTCAAGATACGGGCGCCAGTCAGTTCCTGAGTGTGGCCACGTAAGCTGTACCGCTGTTTGGCAGGCCCACTCGGGTGGCAATGTGAATTTTGTCATATCAGATGTTTTCAGGCGGCCGGATGGCCGTTTGTTTGTTTTACAAAGGTAATACAAGTAATGTGAATTGGCAAATTAATTGTTGTTTTTCAATATGTTTTCGTATGTTTCCGGCGGTGTGGCAGGCCTTATGCTGCCATTATGACTATATTCGGTTGACCTAAGTCAATCCGTTTGACGCAGGTCAAAATTCACGCCTTTATAGCGAATTTCACGCCCTGAAGCGTTCCAAGTAGCCGAAAATGGCATTACCTTTGCACATGAAAAGATGATAACAGGATAACAGGATGTGAAGAAGCATCCTACATGTAGAATTAAAAAAAGAAAGGTAAAGAGATTATGAAAAAGATTGTTAACAGGATTTTGGACAGCAAGAAGTTCAACAAGTATTGTGTGAACGTTCTTAAAATGTACAATTACGGACGGGTAAACATGCCCGTATAAGGTTTTGGGAAAACGAGGCTTTCAGGATAGGAGGCCAAGCCTTACAACCCGAAAACCGAAGTATTGTCAAACTAACAGTGTCGGACTGATTTTACGCAGAAGATGTAAAATCAGTCCGATTTTTTTGTATTTGCCCCTTATTTTTGCTATTTTAGCCGACGTTATGAGCAAGATTAAGGTATATTCAGTGGCGTTGTGCCTGGTCGCAGGGCTGTGTTCGTGCGACTTTCTTGAGCGCAACAAGCCCCTTGTCAATGAGATTGGCAAGGCGGTAGTGTCTGAACTGACAAATGGAGAACAGTCTGCGCCTAAGGCGGAGACCGCTGCCGAGGCCGCGCCGGGCGACGACGGTCTGCTAAAACAGGCCGTACCTGACGGCACGGAGGAGCAGATGCTGAGGCGGACGGGCTACGTAGTGTCTTACAATAAGGGCACCAGGCTGCCTAACTGGGTGGCATGGTACCTCACGGCCGACCGTACCGAGGGCCCCGCCAAGCGCTCCGGAGTAGACTTTGAGGCTGACATGGACGTGCCGTCGCCACGTGCCGAGGACTCAGATTATTACGGTTCGGGCTACGACCGCGGCCACATGTGCCCCGCAGCCGACAACAAATACAGCGTGGAAGCCATGCGCGAGTCGTTCCTTTTCACCAATATGTGCCCTCAGAACGGCAATCTCAACCGCGGCGACTGGAACGAAATGGAGATGGCCTGCCGCCGTTGGGCCAAGCGTTACGGCGGTGTTTACATAGTGTGCGGCCCGATATTGTATAAAGGCAAGCACAAAACGATAGGGCGTAACAAGGTAGTTGTGCCCGAGGCTTTCTTCAAAGTGGTGCTCAGAACGGGCGCCGAGCCTAAGGCGATAGGCTTTATTTACAAGAACGCTGAGGGCAACCGGCCCAAAGGCGACTATGTAAACACAGTTGACGAGGTGGAGCGTATCACGGGATTTGACTTCTTCCCGTCACTTCCAGACGACGTAGAGAAGGCCGTTGAGGCCACGGCCGACATAGCGGAGTGGGAGATGTAAGCCCCTGAGCTGCTGTCATTTATAATGTGATTAAGTTAACCTGCGCCGCTATTTTGGGCGCAATAAAAACCGAAAGTTATGATAAAGATTTATGGAATGAGTACCTGCCCTGACTGCACTTACGTTGAAGAGCAGGTAAAAGGTAATGCAAATTATGAGCTGATAGACATCGGCCGGCATGTAAGAAACCTCAAGGCATTTCTTCAGTTGCGTGACAAAGCTCCCGTTTTCGATGCCGTAAAGCGTGCCGGAGCGGTCGGCATACCCTGCTTCGTGCTTGAAGACGGCAGAGTAACGTTGAAGCCTGAGGAGGCCGGACTCCGCAGTCGTCCCAATGACGAGGGCGCATCATGCCGTATAGACGGCACAGGATGCTAATTCTTAACTCTTAATTTGCGAAGCATTTGGCTTTAACTTCTAACGCCCGGAGGGCGTGATAACTTCTATACCTTCTCTAACTTCTTTTCAATATGCCGTCTTTTGTTTTGTAAAAGACGGCATATTGAAAGCTAAAAGGCCGTCAATTGGAAGCCAAAAGGCCACCTTTTACAAGCTAAAAGGTGGCCTTTTGCTAATCGCTTGATTATCAGGTAGTTATAGATAGGTCATTTTTCGCGGTCTAAACGCTGCCAAGTGTGCGTTTTGTTTGTCGTTTTCGTAACGACGAATGCGGTGCTTGGGTTTATCCGCTGTTCAGGTGTATAAAGTTAAGGCATATTTGTCTTGCAACAACAGAGCATACGGCTTTAACTTCTAACGCCCGCAGGGCGTGATAACTTCTATAACTTCTTTAACTACTTTTCAATAGGTTGCAATGCTCTTTTTATACAGAAATTCAGCGGAAAGGCAGGCTGGTTGACTTGCGTTTCAGTTGCTTTTATGTTAAATTAAGCAAATTTTCAGGGGGGGGGGAGAATCTGTTCCCTCGTTTCTGCGGCGTGCTAATTGATATATTTATTGTACCTTTGCGCCCCTAAACGGCAATGTTTTGGCGGATTAAAGCGCAAAAAAGTGCCTTTAAGTGCAATTTTTTTGCCATTGTCTTGCAACATTTTTCCCGTTCATTACGTCTATACGGTTAAAGGAAACAATAAGAAATTAAGTATATGAAAATGTTTTTAAGACTTTCAGCAGCATGTGCGCTGGCCTTGATGCCGGCCGTTATGGCTGCCCAGACTGTAACAGGGCGGGTGGTTGACGACAAGGGGCAGCCTCTGCCTTTCTCCAATGTTGTGGCGCTGTCGCTGCCCGACTCGTCGTTTGTAACCGGCGTAATGACGCGCGACGACGGCAGTTTCACGCTCGAAGCGCCTGCCGAGGGCCGCCTGCTGCGCTTCTCGCTCGTGGGCTACAAGACCGTTTACGCTGACCGTAGCGACAATCTCGGCACGGTGACTATGACCCCTGCTGAGCAGATTCTCGGCGAAGTGGTGGTAAAGAGCAACCTGCCGAAGACACGCCTGAAGGGCGAGGCCATGATAACCAACGTAAGCGGAACCATACTTGAGACCGCAGGAACAATGGAACATCTGCTCGACCGCATACCCAACGTTTCCGCACGGCAGGGCAAGATAGAGGTGTTCGGCCGCGGAACGCCTGAGATTTACATCAACGGACGCAAGATGCGCGACAACATCGAGCTTGAGCGTCTCAATTCAGACGACATCAAGGATATTGAGGTTATCAGCAACCCCGGCGCGCGTTACGACGCCAGCGTAACGTCGGTGATACGCATCACGACGAAGAAAGCCGTGGGCGAGGGCTTCAGCGTGAACAACCGCCTCTTCGGAGAGCTTAACGATTACGGCTACCTTGTAGGCCAGGAGCGCCTCAATCTCGGCTGGCGCAGCGGCGGACTCGACGTCAACGGCTCGCTGTCGCTGTCGCGTTGGGCTAATCCTGACCCGAAAACTAACTCGCAGATAACGTTTCTTGACAAGACATATAGCCAGCCCTCGGAGATTGACCAGGTGTATAAGTCGCGCACGCTGAACGGCCGCCTGGCGGTAAGCTATATGTTCAACGAGAACCATTCGGTAGGTGCCAGCGTGAGATATGACCGCCGCCTTAACGACTGTGGCGGATATATGGCCTCAATACTGACACAAGACGGCGACACGACGGAGACTCTCCACAGCGACTATACAATGAACGGAAAGTCTACATCGGTGCAGAGCAACGTGTATTACGTAGGCAAAATAGGGCAGTGGAACATCGACTTCAACACTGACTGGATGTGGACAAAGAGCAGCGACATGATGAATACGGTGGAGGATTACCGTGAAACAGGCCTTGATGAGGAGCATAACGACGTGACAACGCAGACCGACGGGCTCAGCAGTCTTATAGCCTCGAAGCTCGTTGTAACGGCTCCGCTGCTGGGCGGAAACTTCTCTTTCGGCGGTGAATACTCTTATTCGGAGCGCAAGACGCTGTATTCTGTACTGCCGAAAGGCATCATCGACGACGACAACAGCCGCACGGAGGAGGGCATGGCGTCGGCATTCATAGAGTATGCGAGGCAGATAGGACCGGTAGGCGTGCAGGCCGGACTGCGTTACGAGAACGTTAACTTCGACTATTATGAGGACAACGTTTATAAAGACGAGCAGAGCAAGACGTACAGCAACCTGTTCCCCTCGCTCGCGCTGTCGGCCATATTCGGCAAGCTGAACCTCCAGTTGGGCTACGCCGCGGACATACGCCGCCCGTCATACTACAAGCTCCGCAGCAACATAAACTACGACAATCGTTACACTTACGAAAGCGGCAACCCCTTTCTGCTGCCGTCGAAGAGCCATAACGTAAACTTTTCCGCGGTGTATGACTGGCTGATATTCAGCGCGGGATACTCACACGTTTCTGACCCGATGCTGCAGACCAGTGAGACTTACAAGGATGACCCCGCCGTCGCGCTGTTCAAAGAGATAAACGGAGAGTCTTACGACAAGATGTACGCCTCGCTCAACCTCCGCCCCGTTATCGGAATATGGCATCCTACGCTGATGCTCGGACTGCAGAAGCAGTGGTTCAAGATGGACGTTCACGGCCACAATCCGCTCGATAACCCGCTTGCGACGGTACGTTTCAACAACACTCTTGACACGAAGATATGCCAGGTGTCGCTCAACATGGACTACAGCACGGCCGGAGCAGACGAGAATTTCTACATGCGTAAGCCCTCTTTCACCGCTGACCTGTCGCTCTATAAAGCGTTTCTGGACAAGAAACTTACCGTACAACTGTATGCCAGCGACATCTTTAAGACGGGCAAGACCGACGTGATAATGTATTTCGGCGAGCTGCGTCAGGCCACATACGCCGCCCCGGCGAGGCAAGAAATCAACCTGACCGTTGTCTACAAATTTAACGTAGGCCGCAGCAAGTACAAAGGAACGGGCGCAGGCGAAGGCCAGAAGAGCAGAATGTAATGATAGGAGAGAAGTAGTAAAGGAGTAGAGTAGTAAGTAGTAAAGGAGAGAAGTAGTAAGGAGGAAAGTAGCAGGTAGTAAGGAGTAAGGAATTAGGAAAATATGCTTTGTAGGTTTAGACGGTAATGCTGTTATCTTAATTCTTTACTCCTTACTACTTCACTCCTTACTACTTACTACTTCTCTCCTTACTACTTTTTTTCTTACTCCTTTACTACTTTTCTCCTTCACTACTCTTTTTTTATTCTTAATTATTATATACCTTTGTGGTAATAATCTTTTTTCCATATATTGAGTTGCCATGAAGATACTTGATAAAAAGGGTAATGAAGCCCTTCTTAAGCGCACTAAGACAGCGTTTATTTGCTCAAGAAACACACCGGAAAAGCTGGAATATCTTGTCGGAAAATGGATACTCGGGCTGAAGCCCGAGACTGATTGCATCATGTGCGGTAATCAGTCGCCTATGGAAAGGGCGGTGTTCACGACCCTGCTTCAGCGCAAAATACCTGTTATCCTGGCACTTGCCGAGGCCATGCCGGCCCGCTTTGGAACGGATGTTGAGGAGGCGTTGAGGGAAGAAAGGCTGCTCGTGGTGACCCATTGCGACACAAGCGTGCATTTCGTTACTGCCCGTTCGGCCTTTGACCGCAATATCCTTATGCTGTCGATGGCGCAGAAAATCGTGGTGGGGTATTGTACTAAAGGCGGCAATCTGGAGCGTGCGCTCGCCGGTTTTGACAACGTTGAGTATCTGGAAAACGGTCAGCCGTGGCTTGGAACACATGACGACGGTCAGTCAAAGCCGTCTGACGTGGCGGGTAATAAGGCCATGCCGCGAGCCGATAAGGCTGTTTGGAGCCGCTGCATAAGGCTCGGCAAGGGTACGATATTTCTCGACTTTATGACCAACGGGTCGGACAAGCTCTTCAAGATAACCCACAGCATATGTATGGGCGACGGCAAGTATGCCCGCCAGGCACTGTTTTTCGACCGTAAGGAGCTGCTCAGCTTCAGCCGTTCGCTGGCAGATGTGGCATTGAAAGCAGGCAAGGGCGAGCCTCTGACGCCTGAGATGAAAGTGCAGTCGCTTAGCGGAGACGTGTCGTTCGGTACGGTAAATGACAGCGGACGCACCTATCTGTATATCACGCAGGTAAAGACTTTAGTCGACGGAACGTGCCGGCGGAACACCGTATCGCTGCTCGTTGACGAATCAGAGCAGCTTGTCAATGGTGTAAACGAAGCCCTGACGGCGTGGAAAGAGTAAATAATTGAGAATTTAGAGTTAAGAATTAACAAAATCGCTTGCCGTAATCCGTTTTGGCGTTATATTTGTATTGCCTTTAAAGGCGGTATGTTTGCCGTGCCCGTTCACCGCAAACCGTATGACCGAATAACCCAAAGAACCGAAAATAAAACCGCAAAACCCAATAACCTCATAACCCCATAACCGTAGAAAATCCCGCAAAACCCAATAACCCCAAAACCGTATAACCTAAAAAACAACTATATGTCAGCAGGAAAATGGATAGGAGGCATACTCGGCTTCATGTCAGGTGGTGCGCTTGGCGCACTCGCCGGAGTAGCTCTCGGAGCATTGTTTGATTACGGCCTGAAGGCCGTCAACAAGGAAGACAACAACCGCGCAAGCGGTTTCTCGGGCGGAACAGACGCTTGGGAGCAGGCTCAGCGCCGGCAATATTACGAGGGGCAGCGCAACAGTTTTCTGTTTTCGCTGCTTGTGCTCGCGTCATACATCATAAAGGCCGACGGCAAAGTGATGCATTCGGAAATGGAGTTTGTGCGCCGTTTTCTGCGTATGAACTTCGGCGAAGCGGCCGTGGAGCAGGGCAATCAGATACTTCTGAAGCTCTTTGACGAGCAGAAGCGCATGGACGCAAGCCGTCCGGGAGCTTTCAAGGAGACGATAAGGCAGAGCTGTGTGCAGATAGCTGCCAACATGGATTACTCTCAACGCCTGCAACTGTTGAACTTTCTCGTGATGCTGGCGCAGGCAGACGGCAGCGTGCCGCGTGGCGAAGTGGATGCCCTGAAGGAAGTGGCGCGCTTCCTCGGCATGAACGAAAGCGAGATAGACTCAATGTTAAAGCTGAGCGGAGGCACGCTTGACGATGCCTATGCAGTGCTCGGTGTGTCGCCCGACGCTACCGACGACGAGGTGCGCAAGGCTTACCGCGCGCTCGCCCTGAAGCATCATCCCGACCGTGTGGCAACCCTTGGCGACGACATACGCCGCGCTGCGGAAAAGAAATTCCAGGAAATCAACGACGCCAAGGAGCGCATCTATAAGGCAAGAGGAATGTAACCGGCGGACGGCATGTTATCAATGAAAATGTAAAAGGCGGCAAATCGCATTGCGATTTGCCGCCTTTTAGCGTCCGTTTTGCCGCCTTTTAGCGTCCGTTTTGCCGTCTTTTACAAGCTAAAAGACGGTCTTTTGCAAGACGGAGAAATATCTTTTCCTTAATCATTGATAATCAGAGAGTTAGCGAAGAACGTAATCGCGATGTGTAAGAGCCGTTGCGACGATGCGTCAGGGCGGCCGCGACGGGGTGTGAAGGCCGTGATTTGATTGACTGTTATATGTAAATATTTATTTTGTGAATGTGGAGAATTGGCTGTAAAAACAAAAATTTTACATATAAGTTAATCCTTTTTCAAATATTTATATTACATTTGCAATGTGGATATTTTTATTCGCATAAAATAGCATAAAGTTAAATTAAATAGTAAAGAAATATGGTATAAAAAGATATTGGAAAATATTTTATTAGGACATTTTACATAAAAGAGCGTTAGCTTTTATTCGTTGCTCACTGAAATCTGGAAAATTTCAAAATACTGCAAAAGAATGAAGTTATACGTTCACGCTGTAAGGCGTGGACTTACTTTATTGCAGTATTAGGTATTCCAGAACCTCAGTGAGCGTAAAGGACGGTTCCACGCCTTTTACGTTTTTGTCTACATAATCTGGAAATAAACAAATTTAATTTTAAAAATCGCATCGTAAGGAACCGGCGACGCACTAAAAACAACATTCATAATGCGTATGAAAAGGTTTTTATTGGTAGCCGTTTGTGCAATAGGTACACTTGCGGCTTCAGCTCAAAAGACAGAAGCATCGCCTGTGTTTTTCTCGACGGAAAAGGCCGACCAAGGCGTAACGTTTGGTCTTCGTGTAGGACTTAATTTTGCAAATGTATCTGCAAAGTCTGGTAGAGTAGGCTTGGAACTGGATAGCCGGACTGCTTTTCATGTAGGCGTGGTAACGGATATACCAATAGTGAAAAGTTTGTACGTGCAGACCGGACTTTTTTTGCAAAGCAAGGGAGCAACATACAACGGTTCATTTTTATTTTGGGATGATGTTGAACTATCAGGTAGCCCGCTTTATTTAGAGATACCAT
>URRR01000028.1 GCA_900550365.1 uncultured Prevotella sp.
ATAAGGTGCTCAAGATAGTGTGCCAGACCTGTCGTTTCGGGCGGGTCGTTACGGCTTCCGGTGCGCACGGCGATATACGTCTGGATGCGCGGTTTCTCGTTGTTTACCGACAGATACACCGTCAGACCGTTGTCCAACGTGTAGATTCGGGTTTTCATCAGATCGCCCGGTACGGTCTGATACTTGTATTCCTTTGCCGCTAACGGCAGCGTTAAAGCAAGCAGTAATACAAAAAGTGCTGTCTTAAATTTATTCATTTGTATGATAAAAATAAAGTTTCAGTCTTGTGGGTCGTTGTCTTCCGCCGCGTCAGTCGAGCAGTTCAATAAAGTTGTCGAGCACTACCCGGTCGACGTCTCCCATCGAATATTCCTTCTCCGCGTCCTTGCGTATCTCGTCAAGCCATGCCCGGCGTGCCGCCTTTCCGCGCTCACGCATCGTGGCGAAGTCGTCTTCTGTCAGTTCGTCTTTGCCGAGATACGTTTTCATCAGGCTCACCGTGTAAGTCCAGAGATATTCCCCGTACATGTCGTTGTAGGCTGACAGCATGTCGGCAAGCGCCTTGATGTTCTCAGCCGCGCCGTATTTTATCTTTCCAATCAGCCGCTCCTCCTCGCTCGCCGGCAGCAACAGTCCCGAAAGGTCGCACCATTCGCCCGTGCCGTGGGGCGTGCACGGGTCGCCGGCGTCATGCGACATGAGCACCTCTCCGATGAAAAGCTCCACCGCCATGTCGTACAGTCTGAGGCCGCGGAGCAGCGAGCGTCCGCTTATCTTGCACCCGTTGTAGCTGTATGTCACGGCGTCGCCGCCTTGGGTTTCCTGCAAGCGGCGCAGCACTTCGCGGCCTTTCATTATCTCGTTGACCGTCAGCGGGCTCAGCCAGTCGTAGTTAATCAGGCTCTTCTTGCTGCCCGACATCCTGATGTCGCGCCGCGGCCATTTGCGTACGTCGCGGTAAAGACCTACGGTGGCGATGACCTTTCCCGGCACCACGGTCGTCTCCCTTCCGTCGCCTATGACGTAAGAGAAGGGCAGGGAGCGCGTGTCGGGATGGGTGGATGTCTTGCCCATGCACACTGAAAACGCGCCAATCGTGGCCGGAAGCAGTATGTGTGAGCCGCTGGCCGTCTTAGTCCCGCGCTCCAACACGCCGTAATGTATCGGCCCCATCTTGTATGCATGGTTGCTGAAATTGGTCGCCGAACCGGCATTGTAGAATGATACCATGCAGCCAATTAGCAGCGTGCTCTTGTGATGACTGGCCGAGAAGGGGCCGCAGAAGGCTACGCTGGCCTCGCCGTTGGCCATGTATGTGTTGGCGAAAAACAGGCTGCTCTCGGCCGTGAAGCCGTTGGTTATCCGGCAGGCCTCGCCCACATAGCAGTGGAATATCTTTGCGCTGTTGAGTATCGAGGAGCCGTCGGCCACTATGGAGTTCTCGCATATAACGCCAGAACCTATGTACACGCTGTCGTCCGGCTCGGCTGTCAGGGTGCAGTCGCTCAGCCGGCACGCGCCGTTCACTTCGCACCCGTCGCTTATGTTGGTGTTGATTATTTCGGTCGTGTTGACTATTCTCACCCTGTTTCCTATTATGCCGGTCTTGGCCGAGCGCATTTTTACGTCGTTCCTGATGATGGTCTTCAGGGCGGCAAGCAGTACCTTGTCGGCTGAGTGGTTTACCATCAGGGCGGCGATGTTGCTCGTCAGTCCGCTGAACAGCATCACGTTGCCCCTTATGGCCTCTTTGAGCACGGAAATGGTTTGGCCCTCGCCGAAGGTGGCTCCGGCCGTTGTCGCTATTGTCGACACGTTGCTTATGTAGCACTCGTCGCCGATGGTGTAATAGTCGATGTAGTTCCCAATGTTTTCTATCAGGCAGTTGTCGCCTATTACGACGTTGTGCAGTGTGGCATTGCGCAGGGCCGAGTGCTTCATGAAGTTGTTGCCGGTATCTATATATTGCTCAAACACGCCGAGACATACCGTCCCGAAAAACATCACGTTGTGTACGTATGAGGGGTTGAAGTCTTCGGCGACATACACGCATGCCCAGTATTCGGCTCTGCATCCGTTTTCCACAAGCGTTATTATCTCATCGTCAGTTAGCTGTCTGTAATCGTTCATGGCTGTATCATTATTCAGTTGTATGTGTTATTTCTTGTTTGCGAGCCTGCATTGCCCGGAGTTTTGGGGCAGTCATTGCTCTTCAGTCGGGTACAAAAAGTCGTTATACGGATATTTCTGCACGTGCAGTTCGCGCACCTGTCTGTAAAGAATGTCGCGCAGCTCGTCGATGTTTGTCTTGTTCTTAGCTGATATGAAGAGGCAGTTGTCGTTGAGCTTTGCCATCCACGTGCGCTTCAGTTCGTCGAGCGTGATGTTCTTCTTCGTAGGTGGGGTCAGGTCGTCAGGGTCCTTTTCCACCCATGTGTAGGCGTCTATCTTGTTGAAGATTATCATCGAGGGCTTGTCCGCACAGCCGAGCTCTTTCAGCGTGTTGTTCACCACGCTGACCTGTTCCTCAAAGTCAGGGTGGGATATGTCCACGACGTGCAGCAGCAGATCAGCCTCGCGCACCTCGTCGAGCGTCGACTTGAATGAGTCTACAAGGTCGGTGGGCAGCTTGCGGATGAAGCCCACAGTGTCTGCAAGGAGGAACGGCAGGTTCTCTATAACCACCTTTCTCACGGTCGTGTCGAGCGTGGCGAACAGCTTGTTCTCGGCGAACACCTCGCTCTTGGCCAGCAGGTTCATCAGCGTTGACTTGCCCACGTTGGTATATCCTACGAGGGCCACGCGTATCAGCCGCCCGCGGTTCTTGCGCTGTGTGGTCTTCTGCTTGTCAATCTCGGCCAGGCGCTGCTTCAGCAGCGACATGCGGTTAAGGATGATACGGCGGTCCATTTCGAGCTGAGTCTCACCCGGACCACGCAGCCCCACCGAGCCTTTACCGCCTCCCGAGCCGCTTCCGCCGCCCTGACGTTCAAGGTGAGTCCACAGCCTCTGCAGGCGCGGCAGCATGTAGCGGTACTGCGCCAGCTCAACCTGCGTCTTTGCGCTGGCCGTCTGGGCGCGCATGGCGAAGATGTCGAGAATGAGCGATGTGCGGTCAAGTATCTTCACTTTCAGCTCGTTCTCGATGTTACGTATCTGGCGGGCTGACAGCTCATCGTCAAATATCACCATACCTATTTCACGTTCGGCTTCCTCTTCGGCCTGTATATACTGCTTTATTTCCTCGAGCTTTCCCTTGCCCACATATGTAGTCTGGTTGGGCGCGGCCACCTTCTGTGTAAACCGTTTCACGGTCACGGCTCCGGCCGTATCGGCCAGAAACTCCAGCTCGTCAAGATATTCTTTCGTCTTGGCCTCGTCCTGTTCAGGCGTGATAAGTCCCACGAGTACGGCCGTCTCGGCCTTGACTTCGGATATGACAAATTCTTTCATCTGCTTGTTTGGGAATATATTATATAATGGTACAAAGTTACATTATTTCAACAAAATCGCAAAGAAAAAAACATATATTAAAAGAGTAGTTAAGGCATATTTACCTAATTAAGAACAGAGACGGAGCAAAGGAGTTACCGGGCGGAGGTGTAAAGGCCACGCCTTGCCGCCAGCGGAGCAAATATCCTTGTCAGCCCGCAAGCCTGTCTATTGCCTGCCGAGCCGGGCCCGGAGGCATGACAACTTCCATAAATTCATCAACCTACAAGGAGGGGCTATGCCCCTGCTTTTCAAAAGACGGCAAAACGCAGACCAAAAGACCGTCTTTTGGCTTGTAAAAGGCCGTCTTTTGCAAGACGAAAGACGGCCTTTTGCAAGCATGCTGACTATCAGGCAGTTACGCGGCGGGCGCAAACCGCCATGCAAGCATATGCGTTGACAAGTGTCATGCTTATGCGCATGACACTCTGTAAATGTAAGAAAATGATGCCTCAACACGCAGATAAATTGAAATATATGTGTCAGAACGATATAAAAATATCGTAAACGTTTACGTAGCTTTTTTGATTAAAAAGCTTATATTTTTGATATACATCAATTTTTTTACGTACTTTTGCTCTCGTAATCAAAAAGAGATTTTCAGAATTACATGCTACATTGATACTAAAGACTAAGACATTCAAAAGTAAGAACTGCCCCGATGTGATATCAGGGCATTTTTTATTTGTCTTCTTCATGATTATCTTAATACTTGCATTTGTCTGTTTTCAATGCACTTTTTACAGATTAATGTGTTAATTTTGCATCATGTTTCTAATTCCGTACGCACGCTCCGGCCTAACAGCTTATGGTGTGCGTACGGACAAAGACATTTATCACCTTATGCAAAATCCTTTTAAGACGATGGCCAAAGTTGTAAGCAGCGCCTATGGCAAAGTCTGCGATACGTTTCGACGGATAGACGCTTACCAGCGCAAAAGTGTTGAGGCATCACCCCTTTCATCTGACAGTCACGAGTGCATGAACTGCAAGACGAGCTTCACAGGCAACTATTGTCCGCGCTGCGGGCAGTCTGCCGGCGTGTCACGCTTTACTTTCAAACAGGCGATAAGCAGAACGCTCGAGGTGTGGGGATTAGGCAACCGAAGTCTGCCACGCACCCTTCTGCACCTGATTTACCGCCCGGGCTACATGATTGGTGACTATCTTGAAGGCCGTCAGGCACCGTTCTTTCCTCCCGTAAAGATGCTTTTTCTTGTTACAACGGCATATATCGTTGTGTCGAACTTGGTCGCGCCGGGTGCTTTGGATATCGCGTATGATACGCAGAAAGAACAATTTGAAATCCTGAAAACAGATTATAAAGGTGGCGATGTTGCTTATAAAGGCAAAACAGCGGTGCTGTATGGCATGAATATGTTTTACGACGGCTTCCAGAATGTTATCGATTTTTTCAGCAGGAACCATGCCATAGAACTTATCTTTATCCATGGTCTCTTGGCCGTTATCACTATGTACGTGTTCCGCAAGTCACCTTTACGCCCGCATCTTAACCTTACTGAATGTTTCTTTTCCCAGATATTCATTGCCTGCCAGCTTATGACAGTGTCAATGATTTACATCTGTTTGATTGACGACAGCCTTTTAACAGAAAACATGTACCCCATTCCAACTTTACTGATGATGCTTATCTTCATGTATGATTATAAGCAACTGTACGGTTTCTCGCTGTTGCGCACGGCATGGTACACGGTCAAAGCATTTATAGGCTGGTTCATCTCAATGATGATTTTGGTCTCCTTAGCAATGGTGGCAAACATAATCTACATAAATATGAGCAACTAATGGAATTATGAAAAAGGAATAAAGGAGTAGAGGAGTAAGTAGTAAAGAAAATAAAAGGAGTAAGTAGTAAGGCATTTGTCTTAACTCCTTTACTACTTACTCCTCTACTACTTTACTACTTTCCTTAACTAACTTGTCAGTTCTTGAACACAAGTCCCTGAGCGTCAGCGTCCACTACGATAGGCCGCTCACGGTTAACGTTGCCGCTGAGAAGCTGCTTGCTAAGGTCGTTGAGCATATATCGCTGGATAGCACGCTTTACAGGACGCGCTCCGAACTCGGGATCGAAGCCTACATCGGCCAGATAACTGATTGCGGAAGGCGTTACGTCGAGCTTTACGTCCTGCTGTTCCAGCATCTTCCTGACACCGTTTACCTGCAGTCTTACCACGTCCGCAATCTGCGTCTTGGTCAAAGGCAGGAACATTATGGTCTCGTCGATACGGTTGAGGAACTCCGGACGGATAGTCTTCTTCAGCATTTCCATCACCGTGTTCTTGGTTTTCGCAATCACAGCGTCGCGGTTGGCGTCGGTGATATGCTCAAACTCGCTCTGGATGTACTGGCTGCCGAGGTTAGAGGTCATGATGATTATCGTGTTCTTGAAGTTCACGGTACGCCCCTTGTTGTCGGTCAGACGGCCGTCGTCAAGCACCTGAAGCAGGATGTTGAACACGTCGGGGTGAGCCTTCTCAATCTCATCGAACAGCACGACTGAGTACGGTTTGCGCCTTACTGCTTCCGTAAGCTGGCCTCCCTCGTCGTATCCGACGTATCCCGGAGGCGCTCCGATAAGACGTGAGACGCTGAACTTCTCCTGGTATTCGCTCATGTCTATACGCGTCATCATCGTCTCGTCGTTGAACAGATACTCGGCCAGAGCCTTCGCAAGTTCAGTCTTTCCGACACCCGTAGTGCCGAGGAATATGAACGAGGCGATAGGCCTCTTGGGGTCCTGAAGCCCCGCACGGCTGCGGCGGACGGCGTCGCTGACGGCGGTTATGGCCTCATCCTGACCGATGACACGCTTGTGAAGCTCCTCCTCGAGGTGCAGCAGCTTGTCCTTTTCGCTCTGCATCATACGCGTGACAGGTATGCCCGTCCAGCGGCTTACCACCTCGGCGATGTCGTCGGCGGTAACCTCCTCACGTATCATGGCGTTGCCGTCCTGGGTTGAACGGAGCTGAGCCTGGATGTTCTTGATGTCGTCTTCAAGCTGCTTCAGCCGGCTGTAACGTATCTCGGCCACGCGTTCGTAGTTGCCTTCACGCTCAGCACGCTCGGCCTCGAAGCGCAACTGCTCCATCTGCTGCTTGTCCTGCTGAATCTTGTTGACCAGCGCTTTCTCGCTCTCCCACTTTGCGCGGTAGTTCTTCTCCTGGTCTTTCAGCTCGGCGATGTCCTTGTCAAGCTGCGCAATCTTTGACTGGTCGTTCTCTCTCTTTATGGCCTCACGCTCAATCTCGAGCTGCTTCAGACGGCGCGTAAGCTCGTCAAGCTCCTCGGGAACGGAGTCTCGTTCCATACGGAGTTTTGCCGCAGCCTCATCCATTAGGTCGATAGCCTTGTCGGGAAGGAAGCGGTCTGAGATGTAACGTTCAGACAACTTGACGGCCGCTATGCAGGCATCGTCCTGGATACGCACCTTGTGGTGGTTCTCGTAACGCTCCTTCAGACCACGCAGAATGCTTATAGCGCTAAGCTCGTCAGGCTCGTCAACCATGACGGTCTGGAACCTCCTTTCAAGAGCCTTGTCCTTTTCAAAATACTTCTGATACTCGTTCAGCGTGGTGGCACCGATGCTTCTGAGCTCGCCACGGGCAAGAGCCGGCTTAAGGATGTTGGCCGCGTCCATTGCGCCTTCGCCTCCTCCGGCGCCCACGAGGGTATGAATCTCATCGATGAAGAGGATTATGCGGCCGTTAGAGTTGGTAACTTCCTTGATAACACTCTTCAGACGCTCCTCAAACTCGCCCTTATACTTCGCGCCGGCAACGAGCGCTCCCATGTCGAGAGAGTACAGTTGCTTGTCCTTCAGGTTCTCGGGCACGTCGCCGCGGACAATCCTTTCGGCCAGTCCCTCGACTATTGCCGTCTTACCTGTACCCGGCTCGCCTATCAGGATAGGGTTGTTCTTGGTACGGCGGGAGAGTATCTGCAGCACACGGCGTATCTCCTCGTCACGCCCGATGACCGGGTCGAGCTTGCCCTGGCGGGCCTCCTCAACAAGGTTTTTTGCGTATTTCTCGAGCGACTGATAGTTCTCGTCAGCCGACTGCGACTGCACTTTCTGTCCCTGGCGCAGCTCATTGATGGCCGTGCGCATGTCTTTCTCGGTGCAACCGGCGTCCTTCAGTATGCGCGAAGCTGTCGAATTGACCGTGAGCAGGGCGAGCAGCAGCGGCTCTACCGACACGAACTCGTCGCCCATCTTCTCTGAAATCTCAACGGCTTTCTGCAACACTGAGTTGGCATCGTTACCCAGATAAGGCTGTCCGCCCTGCACTCTGGGCAGGCGGGCTATCTCTCTGTCGAGGACAGTCTCTATCTGCTGGGCGTTGACGCCGAGCTTCTGGAAGATGAAGTTAGTAACGTCCTTGGCCTTCGCCATAACTCCCTTGAGCAGGTGGACAGGCTCTATGGCCTGCTGGCCGCCGCGCTGTGCCGTGTTGACGGCTTCCTGAACGGCCTCCTGCGCCTTGATAGTGAATTTGTCGAATGTCATATATTTGTTCTCCTTTCTTTATTTTCTGTTATGTGGATAATGTCTGACTGCGCTCCGCGGGGAGTCTCAGTCCGCTATCCTTTGCCTCAAATAACGTGCCCGAAGGATATCTGCGCCATTATGACAGACCGTAAGACAAAATGTCAGCAGCGCAGAACGACGATGCAAAAGACGGCAAACGGCGATGCAAAAGGCCGTCAAACGCACGACGAAAGGCCGCCTTTCGCAACGCAAAAGACGGCCTTTTAAAACCGTAAGGAAACGCTTCTTGTTTCATAACATCACATCTTTGGAAACATGATAAAACAGAAAAACCGTAAGCAAACAATGCTGTTTTGCTTACGGTTTTTCAGCCGTCCGCGCCGTCACCGGGCGTCAGGCTTACGGCTTTTACACATATTATATATAAGGAACAGGCGCGGCGGGACTAATTCATCTTGTCGAATCCCTCGCCGAATACGCCGTGACAGAAAGTCTGGGAGACAATGGCCTCGGGGTCGATAATCTTTATTGTGCTCAATATTCCGTGCGACTCATACTTGCGTGCGAGCACGATAAGAATGTCGACGTCATGCTTTGAGTACCAGCCCTTGCCCGGAATGACCGTCACGCCGCGGTGAATCTTGTTGTTAATCATGTCGGCTATCTGTTCATACTTCTTCGATATGATGATAAACTGCATGGTCTGGCGCGAGCCGTTAACCACGTAGTCGCAGACGTAGCTGTAAATAATGGTGAAGGCAATACCGTAAACAATCGGCTCCATGCTGTTGAACAGCAGGTAAGACGACGAGATGATGCACGTGTCGATAAGCTGGATTGCTCGGCCGAAGTTCATGTGGAAGTACTTGTTGAGCATGGCAATGATGATGTCAGTGCCGCCGGTGGAGCCGTTGTGGGCGAAGACTATGCCCAGGCCGGCGCCGCTCAGCGCGCCTCCTATCAGCAGATGCATGAACTTGTCCTCGCCTGCCGTCACCACGGGGTAGGCCTCGAAGACGGGCTGAAGCGCTCCGATCATGGCCGATAGAATGGTTACGCCGATAATGGTGCGCACGGTAAACTGCTTGCTCAGCGTGCGGTAGGCGATTATCACCATTACTATGTTAATGGCCCAGATGGATATTGCGGGCGGAATCCTGAACCCGTAGAACAGCAGCGCGGCAATACCCGAGGCGCCGCCCATGACAATCTGGTCGGGAAGGATGAACGCCGTGTAACCGAAAGAATACATCAGGATACCCACGCAGAGGAAGAACATGTCCTTGATGCCCTGCTTCCTGAGTTTCAGGTGTACGTGTGTTAAGTCTGCAATCTTGCTCATAATGCGTTTATATATTTTTGCAAACTTACACAAAAAAATCCATTCTTAGTCCTTTTGCGGCAAGAAAATAATGTTTCACAGGAACAGCCGTTTTCCGAAAGACGGTCTTTTACAATGCAAAAGACCGTCAAACGCACGGCGAAAGGCCGTCTTTTACAACGCGAAAGACGGCCTTTCGGAAAGCCTCCCGTTAGTGCCACGCAGTCAGGGACTTACAACACGGCCGGCAGACGGAGGCCGGACGGCGTGTAAACGATTGCACTTTCAAAAAGAAAAAACAATAATTTTTTAATCCACCTATATTTATTTTATTATTATCTTTGAAGCGGAATAAAGACTTGTTACCTATGAATATACTTTTGAACATCACTTACAATACGAGCTTCGGCGAAGAGCTCGTGCTCAACCTGATAACAGGAAGGGAGGAAGGCTCACTGCTCACCACTCCGTACAGGATGCACACTGACGACGGCCACGTATGGTCGTGCAGCCTTAACCTTACACTTGAGACAGGCACACACGTTGATTACTTCTACACAGTGGTACGCGGCGAGACCATGGTGGTACGCAGCGAATGGGCGGTAGAGCCCCACCGGATTGAGATTACAAGCATGCGCAAAGGCCCGATGACCGTATATGACCACTGGATAAGCATACCTGAGGACTCTTATCTGTACAGCTCGGCCTTCACCGACTGCATCCGGCGCCGCCGCATGGGCACGGCCCCACTCGTAAACTACGCCGTAACGGCACGTGTAAAGGTACGCGCCCCGCAGCTGGGCAGCACAGAGCGGCTGATGCTTGTAGGCAGCGACATAAGCCTCGGGGCATGGAACCTTGACGAAGGCATACCAATGTATGAGCACAACTATAACGAATGGGTGGCCGACATTGACGTAACCAAGCTCGCGGGCAACACGTTTGAGTTCAAGTTCGTTGCCGTAGACACGCGCGACCGTAACGACTGCATGTGGGAATGCAGCATGAACCGCCGCATAGAACTGCCCCGCATGGTGGAGAATCAGGTAGTGGTCTACGAGCTTGACGAGGCGTTCTTCCCGATAAGCAACGTCAGATGCGCCGGCACACAGGTGCCCCTATTCTCGCTACGCTCCAAGACCAGCTTCGGCGTCGGCGACTTCGGCGACCTGAAAAAGATGATTGACTGGATAGCCAAGACACAGCAGCGCGTGCTGCAACTGCTGCCCATCAACGACACAACAACCACCCACACATGGACTGACTCGTATCCGTATAGCTGCATAAGTATATTCGCACTGCATCCGCAATATGCCGACCTTAACGCCTTGCCGCCAATTGTAGACAAGGAAAAACGTGAACATTTTGAGGCTCTCAGACAAGAGCTTAACGCCCTGCCGAAGATTGATTACGAACGCGTGAACAACGCCAAGACCGAATATCTGCGCGTCCTTTACGCCCAGGATGGCAAGAAAGTGCTCGCCTCGGCAGAGTTCAAGAAATTCTTTGAGGAGGCCGGCGAGTGGCTCGTTCCCTATGCACAGTACTGCTATCTGCGTGAAAAGTACGGCACGGCAGACTTCTCTACATGGCCTGACCATAACCACTTCGACGAGAAAGAGCGCAAAGCCCTCACCGGTCCGCGCAATGCGGCATACAGGAACGCGGCCTTCTACTATTACGTACAGTTCATCCTGAACAGGCAGATGGCCAAGGCGCATGACTATGCACGCTCAAAAGGCGTCATACTGAAGGGCGACATTCCTATCGGAGTTAGCCGTTACGGCTGCGACGTGTGGCAGGAGCCGCGCTACTTCAACCTTAACGGACAGGCCGGAGCACCGCCGGACGACTTCTCTGTGAACGGTCAGAACTGGGGATTCCCCACCTATAACTGGGACGAAATGGTGAAAGACGGCTGCCGCTGGTGGATACGCCGCTTCTCTAACATGGCCAGATTCTTCGACGCTTACCGCATTGACCACGTTCTCGGCTTCTTCCGCATATGGGAGATACCTGTTAATGCCGTGCACGGACTGCTCGGACAGTTCAGCCCCGCGCTTGGACTTACACGTGAGGAAATCGAGGCTTACGGTCTGCATTTCCAGGAAGAGCTGTTCACCGAGCCGTTTATTACCGACTGGGTGCTCGACCGTATGTTCGGCAACCGCGCCGCAAAGGTGCGCGATACGTACCTTGAGCCGACGCATGACGGCCGCTACAAGATGAGGGAAGAATACAACACGCAGCGCAAAGTGGAGGCTGCCTTCGCCGGAAAGACAAACATGGACGACGTCAATCTGCGTGACGGGCTGTATGCAATGATAAGCGATGTGCTCTTCGTGCGTGACCACCGCGACCCCAACAAGTTCCATCCGAGGATATCAGTGCAGTTCGATTACATTTACGAATCGCTTTACGACAGCGACAAGTACTTGTTCAACAAGATTTACAACGACTACTATTACCGCCGCAACAACCAGTTCTGGTACCGCGAGGCGATGACAAAGCTGCCTAAAGTGGTGGAGGCCACGCGCATGCTTGTATGCGCCGAGGACCTCGGAATGGTGCCCGACTGCGTGTCATGGGTGATGAACGAGCTAAAGATTCTCAGTCTCGAGATACAGTCAATGCCCAAAGATCCGACGGTGCGATTCGGCATCCTGTCACACAATCCGTACCGTTCAGTCTGCACGATAACCAGCCACGACACGCCCACGCTGCGCCAGTGGTGGGACGAAGACTGGCAGCGCACGCAGGATTACTTCAACAACGTGCTCCAGAAATACGGCGCCGCGCCGCATCCTTTACCCGGTTGGCTGGCACGTGACATCATCTCACGCCACCTGCTAAGCCCCTCGATGCTCTGCATTCTGACCATTCAGGACTGGATGTCGATAGACGAAGGCCTGCGGCTTAACGACGCTGACGCCGAGCGTATAAACGTTCCGTCGAACCCGAAGCACTACTGGCGTTACCGCATGCACGTCAACATTGAGGACCTTATAAATGGACATGACTTCAATCAGAACATCACTGACCTGGTAAGAGAAAGCGGACGGATGTAGGAAAGCCAACTTACTGCACCCTCTCTTACTCCTTACTACTTTCTCATTTACTCCTTACTACCGAATAAAAGACATGAAAATAAACCTTTAAACAAGTATGCGAAAAGTATTATTGGCCATGTTGCTGCTGCCGTTAATGGCCCTGGCGCAGACGGTGAAGTCACCGAATGGCAATGTAGAAGTTAAGTTTTCTTTGGACAACGGCCGCCCGATGTACGAAATGACATACAAAGGCAAGGCCGTAGTGAAGCCGAGCTATCTCGGCCTGGAGCTTGTCAAGACGAAGCATGCGAGCAAAGGCATGGAAGAAACCGACCTCATGGACGGGTTCACCATAGCCAAGACTGACGCCTCATCGTTTGACGAGACATGGAAACCGGTGTGGGGACAGACCGCCACAATCCGCAATCATTATAACGAACTGGCCGTAACGCTTAACCAGCCGGCCACGAAACGCAACATCATTATCCGTTTCCGCGTTTACGATGACGGCATGGGGCTGCGCTATGAGTTTCCGCAGCAGGAAGAGTTGAACTACTTCGTGATAAAGGAAGAGCACACCCAGTTTGCCATGGCGGGCGACCATACCGCATGGTGGATACCCGGCGACTATGACACTCAGGAGTATGAGACCGTTGAATCGAAACTTTCCGAGATACGCGGACTGATGAAAAGCGCAATAACGCCTAACTCATCACAGACTCCGTTCTCGCCGACGGGCGTGCAGACGGCCCTCCAGATGAAGACGGCCGACGGCCTTTACATCAACATCCACGAGGCGGCATGCGTCAATTACGCCACGATGCACCTCAACCTTGACGACAAGACGATGACCTTCGAGTCATGGCTTACGCCTGACGCTCAGGGCACGAAGGGCTACATCCAGACGCCTTTCAACACGCCGTGGCGCACCGTTCTCGTGAGCGACGACGCCCGCGACATGCTCTCTTCAAACCTTATTCTCAACCTGAACGAGCCTTGTGCCCTTGACGACGTAAGTTGGATACACCCCGTGAAGTACTGCGGCGTATGGTGGGACATGATTGTAGGCCGCGGCACATGGAGCTACACCAACGACTATCCGTCAGTTCGCTTGGGCGTAACTGACTATTCAAAGTGCACACCCAACGGCACCCACTCTGCCAACACAGAGAACGTTAAACGCTACATCGACTTCGCCGCCGAGAACGGACTTGACGAAGTGCTCGTTGAAGGGTGGAACGAAGGCTGGGAAGACTGGTCAGGACACTCTAAGTTTGACGTCTTCGACTTCGTTACTCCCTACCCCGACTTCAATCTGAAAGAGCTTAACGACTATGCCCACTCCAAGGGTGTGAAGCTCATGATGCACCACGAGACATCATCATCAGTGATGAATTACGAGCGCTGGATGGACAAGGCGTACAAGCTGATGAACAAATACGGCTACGACGCGGTTAAGAGCGGATACGTAGGCGACATCATTCCGAGGGGCGAACATCATTACAGCCAGACGATGAACAACCACTATCTGTATGCCGTAAAGGAAGCTGCGAAGCATCATATCATGGTTAACGCCCACGAGGCAACGCGCCCGACGGGCCTCTGCCGCACGTATCCTAACCTCGTAGGCAACGAGAGCGCGCGCGGAACCGAGTATGAGGCGTTCGGCGGAAGCCGGCCGGACCACACCGTAGTGCTGCCCTTCACCCGTCTGCAGGGCGGCCCGATGGACTATACTCCGGGCATCTTCGAGACCCAGCTCAGCACCTGGAGCAACAACACCTCTTACGTTCACACCACCCTTGTAGGCCAGCTTGCGCTGTATCTCGTAATGCACGGCCCGCTGCAGATGGCCGCCGACCTGCCCGAGAACTACGCCAAGTACATGGACGCGTTCCAGTTTATCAAGGACGTGGCCGTTGACTGGGATGACTCCAAGTACATCGAGGCCGAGCCGGGCGACTATATCACCGTGGCGCGCAAGGCCAAAGGCACCGACAACTGGTTCGTAGGCGGCAAATGTGACGAGAACGGCCACAAGGCCGTTGTCAAGCTCGACTTCCTCGACGAGGGCCGTAAGTATGACTGCACGATATACGCCGACGCCAAGGACGCTGACTATGAGAAGAACCCGAAGGCGTACAAGATAACGAAGAAGACCGTCAAGAAAGGCGACACTCTGAAGATAACAGAGGCCCGCGGAGGCGGTTTCGCAGTCTCGCTGATGGCTAAATAAACGGCCGTCAGGCGCACAGTAAAAACCCTTTAATGACATATTGAAAAACGGTGGAGAATCCGCCGTGATGCGAAAGACCGTCTTTTGCATTGTAAAAGACGGTCTTTTACAATGCAAAAGGCCATGTTTTGCGACGCGAAAGACGGCCTTTTGCAAACACATTGACAATCAACAAGTTACAAAAACAGTAAAATCAGTGAATATGAAGATAACAAACGTTCTGCTTACGGGCATGTTCTCGCTGCTCGCCATGCAGGAGGCAGCAGGGCAGAATTATATTAAAGAAGTGGAATATTCGCCCGAGGCCACGCGCTTCCAGCTCTATGCTCCGGCGGGAACAAAGGACATTAAGCTGCGCATCTATGCCGAAGGGCTGGGCGGCAAGCCTCTGCAGACCGTGACGATGAAGTATGACGGCACGGCAAACTACGTGGCCACGGTTGACGGCGACATGAAAGGCAAGTTCTATACGTTCGATACCGGCCATGGCGAGTGCCCCGGAGTGTTCGCCAAAGCCGTTGGGGTGAACGGCCGCCGCGGCGCCATCGTAGACCTTGACGAGACCGACCCCGAGGGCTGGGACAGCGACCGCATCACCCGTAAGGTGAACATGGCCGACCTCGTTGTCTACGAGATGCACCACCGCGACTTCTCCATCGACCCTTCGTCAGGACTGAAACATAAGGGAAAATTCCTCGCCCTGACCGAGCAGAAGGCCATTGACCACCTGAAAAAGCTGGGCGTCAACGCCGTGCATATACTGCCTTCGTTCGACTATGCGTCGGTTGACGAGACGCGTCTCGACACGCCTCAGTACAACTGGGGCTACGACCCGCTGAACTACAACGTGCCGGAAGGCTCTTATTCTACCGACCCCTACAATCCGACAACACGTATCCGCGAGTTCAAGCAGATGGTTCAGGCGCTGCATAAGGCCGGCATACGCGTGGTGCTCGACGTAGTCTACAACCACACTTTCAATCTCGAGGGCAGCAACTTCCAGCTTACTTATCCCGACATTTTCTACCGCAAGAAGGCCGACGGCACGTGGTCTGACGGCTCAGGCTGCGGCAACGAGACGGCCAGCGACCACCAGGCCATGCGCCGCTACATGCTCGAGTCGATGCGTTACTGGGTTGACGAGTACCACATTGACGGTTTCCGTGTAGACCTGATGGGCGTTCACGACATCGAGACAATGAACCAGATAAGCGCCATGTTCGCACGTGAGTTCCCCGCGACGTTCATCTATGGCGAGGGCTGGAGCGCCGGCACATGCGCCTATCCGCAGGACAAGCTCGCCATGAAGGCCAACATCAAGCAGATGCCCGGCATCGCGGCGTTCGGCGACGAGATGCGCGACGCCCTGCGCGGACCGTTCAGCGACGACACCAAGGGCGCCTTCATAGCCGGTGTTCCGGGTAGCGAGGAGAGCGTAAAGTTCGGCATCGCCGGCGCGATAAGTCATCCGCAGGTAGACATGTCGAAGGTAAACTACAGCAAAGAGGCCTGGGCTGCGCAGCCGTGGCAGATGATGAGCTACGTCAGTTGTCATGATGACATGTGCCTGGTTGACCGCCTCCGCGCCAGCATCCCCGGCATAACGCAGGACGAGCTGATACGTCTCGACCTGCTGGCACAGACCGCCGTGTTCACGTCGCAGGGCGTTCCGTTCATCCAGGCTGGTGAGGAGATGCTGCGTGACAAGAAGGGTGTGCACAACAGTTACAACTCTCCTGACAGCGTTAACCGTATAGACTGGAACAATCTGAAGAAGTATCCGCAGGTGTTCAGCTATTACAGCAACCTCATCTCGCTGCGTAAGAACCACCCGGCGTTCCGCCTCGGCGACGCTGACAAGGTAAGGCAGCACCTCGAGTTCCTGCCCGGCGGCGACAATCTCATCGCCTTCCGCCTGAAGGATAATGCCGGAGGAGACGTCTGGAAGAACATCATCGTGATACTGAACTCGGCAAAGCAGGCCCGCAGCGTCAACATCCCGCAGGGCAAGTACACCGTAGTCTGCCGCGACGGGGTAATCAACGAGGCCGGCCTCGGCACCGTAGAAGGCTCTCAGACGAGCGTTCCGGCCCAGTCGGCAGTGATTATGTATGAGATGTAAGAACACCTAAAAACCATGAATATGCGAAAACTTATCTTATCACTCAGTTTATTTTTAAGCGCAATGACAATCAATGCAGCGGTCAAGGTTGACCGCATAGACCCTACCGACTGGTATGTAGGCATGAAGAATCCGTCGTTACAGCTTATGGTTTACGGCGAAGGCATACGCTCGGCAGAGGTCACCACTGACTATGCAGGCGTCAAGGTAGACAGCATTGTGCGCCTCGACAGCCCTAATTACCTGCTCGTCTACCTTAACCTTGAGGGCGCGCAACCGGGCGAAATGACCCTTAACTTCAAGGAAGGAAAGTCAGTAAAGAAGGTGAAATACCGGCTGAAGGCGCGCGAGAAGCGCGGTGAGGAGCGCATGGGCTTCACCAATGCCGACGTGCTTTACATGCTGATGCCCGACCGTTTTGCTGACGGCGACCCCAAGAATAACGACATCAAGGGCATGAACGCATACAAGACTGACCGCAGCCAGCCAAGTCTGCGCCACGGAGGCGACCTCGAAGGCATACGCCAACACCTCGATTACTTCAAGGACTTGGGCGTTACGGCGCTGTGGTTCACGCCCGTTCTCGAGAACAACTCGCCCGACAACAACGGCCAGAGCACGTATCACGGCTACGCAACGACCGACTATTACCGCGTAGACCCGCGCTTCGGCACCAACGATGAGTACCGCCGCCTGTGCGACGAGGCACATGCCAAGGGGCTGAAGGTGGTTATGGACATGATATTCAACCACTGCGGATTCGAGCATCCGTGGGTTGCCGACATGCCGTCGAAGGACTGGCTCAACACGCCTGAATGGCTCGACGCACGTCAGGACAAGACCAAACCGGAGGTGAACGACAAATATCTGCAGACCAGCTACAAGCTGACGCCGATAGTTGACCCCTACGCCAGCGACGTGGACTTTAAGGAAACGGTCGACGGATGGTTTGTTCCGACGATGCCGGACCTCAACCAACGCAACCCGCACGTCATCAAATACCTGATTCAGAACAGCGAGTGGTGGATTGAGACCGTAGGTATCGACGGTATCAGAATGGACACTTATCCCTACGCTGACGCCGACGCGATGGCTCAGTGGATGAAGACGCTCGGCGAGGAGTATCCTAACTTCAACGTGGTAGGCGAGACATGGGTAACCGAACCGCCTTATACCGCCGCATGGCAGAAGGACTCTAAGATAGCGAAAAAGAACAGTTACCTCAAGACGGTAATGGATTTCAGCTTCTATGACAAGATCAACCAGGCCAAGCGTGAGGACACTGACGGCTTCGTTACGGGCATGAACAGGGTTTACAACAACTTCGTTTACGACTATCTCTACCCCAACCCGTCAAGCGTAATGGCGTTTATCGAGAACCATGACACTGACCGCTTCCTCGGCAAAGGCAAGGACTCGACGGCTCTGAAGCAGGCTCTCGCTCTGCTGCTCACCGTCAACCGCATACCGCAACTGTACTACGGAACGGAAGTTCTGATGAACGGAACGAAGGAAGTGACCGACGGTAACGTGCGCAAAGACTTCCCCGGAGGCTTCCCCGGTGATGAACGCAGCGCCTTTACGGCCGACGGACGCACCAAGGCAGAGAACGCGATGTTCACCTGGCTGAGCCGTCTGCTGCACTGGAGACAGGGCAACGACGTGATAATAAAGGGCAAGCAGAAGCAGTTCATACCATACAACGGCGTCTACGTAGTGGCCCGACAGTATGGCGGAAAGAACGTTATGACCATTGTAAACGGCACCCGCAAGCCGGCCACACTTGCCGTAAAGCGTTACGCCGAGGTAATAGGAGCAGCCACTCAGGCCACCGACATTCAGACGGGCAACACCGTGCAGATAGGCAACGACGTGCAGCTGGAGCCGCGCCAGACGCTCATCCTGGAGTTCTGATAAATGCAACTGAAGTTCAGTTTACAGTAACCAACGCAGCTGACGGAGCAGGTCAAGACGTCCCAGGCTGCTAACCGAACAGACAGATATATTCAACCATTTTCCAAGAGGTGGCCTTTTGCGTTGCGAAAGGCCACCTCTTGCACGATAAAAGGCCACCTTTTACAAGCTAAAAGGTGGCCTTTTGGAATTCAGTCAGCCGCATGCTGATAAATAACGGGGCAAACGGCGCCGCTTACCCGGCCTGCAACGCCGGGAGAAGCGCTTTATTTCTGAAGTTCATCCGTTGTCTTTCTGTAATACGTTATGACGTTACGGCCATAGACATTACGGCTCACGGGACTGACATTGCACGGCAAAACGGGGGCACGTGTGCCGCCTGTAACCGTCACGGGCGACTCCTCCACACGTATCTCATCCCACCATTCGCCGCCCTCGATGAAGCTCTCCAGCGTCTTGGCGCCGCCCTCCACGATGAGCGACTGCACGCCTTTGCCGTAAAGCCAGGTCATCAGCTGGGGTATAATCGGCCGTGAGAAGTCAGCCTCGGGGCAGAAGGGGCGGTTGCGGTCGAGCACTATCCGCAGCGGGTCAGGTCCGCTCCAGAGGCGCACGTTGAGGCGCGGATTATCGCGTTCGGCCGTCACACGGCCTACAAGAATGGCGTCATACTCGGCCCGCAGCTTGTGAGAGAGCATCTGAGTCTCAGGCGTTGACAGCATTACGGGGCTGAAGTTGTCGTCAATAAAGCCGTTGGCCGTCATGCACCACTTAAGCAGCACGTAAGGCCTCTGCCGCTCGTTGAAGGTTATAAAGCGGCTGTTCAGCTCGCGGCACTCACGCTCCAGCACGCCAACGGTGACGTCTATCCCTGCGTCGGTCAGCTTCCTGATGCCCCGGCCGTGAACCTTCGCGAACGGGTCGACACATCCTACGACGACACGCCTCACACCTTTCTTTACAATAAGGTCGGCACAGGGCGGCGTGCGGCCGTAATGCGAGCACGGCTCAAGGCTCACATAGAGTGTCGATGACGACAAAAGAGCCTCATCCGAAGGCTTTACCGAGGCGAAAGCGTTTACCTCGGCGTGGCCCTCGCCGCACCTTACGTGGTATCCCTCGCCTATTATGCGCCCCTCAGCACTTACAATCACCGCCCCCACCATGGGGTTGGGCTTGGCGTTCTGACGCCCGTTCATCGCCAGCTGGATGCACCGGCGCATGTATTTCTCATCTGTCTTATTCTGTTCCATAGTGCAAAAATAACTCATAATTCACTATCCGTTATCCTTTGTTCCTGATTTTTTCACTACTTTTGCATAAATGAACGCCCCATGACAAGGGGCACACAACTAAAAAAGAGGAAGTCAGGCTATGGAGATAAACTACAAGATACAGTTCCCCGAGATGATGAAGGGCAAGAAAATACTTTACGTTCACGGCTTCGGCTCGTCAGGACAGTCGGGCACGGTGACCAAGATACGTGAGATGTTACCCGGCGCAACGGTCGTAGCTCCAGACCTGCCCATACATCCGGAGGAGGCTATCGAGCTGCTCAACAGCACGTGTGCGGCCGAGCATCCCGA
Source organism: uncultured Prevotella sp. (assembly GCA_900550365.1). Lineage (GTDB taxonomy): Bacteria > Bacteroidota > Bacteroidia > Bacteroidales > Bacteroidaceae > Prevotella. The sequence continues at coordinate 20,235 of URRR01000028.1, forward strand.
CCTTATCATCGGCACGTCAATGGGCGGAATGTACACCGAAATGCTTTACGGGCATGACCGTATCGTGGTAAACCCGGCCTTCCAGATGGGCGACACAATGTTGAAACACGGCATGGTGGGCAAGAATACGTTTCTTAATCCACGTCAGGACGGCGTCCAGGAGTTCATCGTTACCAAGGCTTTGGTCGAGGAATACAAGCAAATGACGGCCCGATGCTTCTCAGCCGTAACGCCGGAGGAGCGGGATAAGCGCGTGTTCGGCCTCTTCGGCGACGCTGACCCGGTAGTGCACACGATGGAAATCTTCGCCTCCCACTACCGCAACGCTATCAGTTTCCACGGCGAACACCGCATGAACGACACCGTGCTGCTGCACTCCGTCATCCCCGTTATCCAATGGATTGACGACCGTCAGGAAGGCCGCACGCGCCCGGTGGTCTACATCGGCATCGACGCCCTGCGCGACCGGTACGGCAAACAGCAGTCGAGCGCAATGAAGGCTTACCGCTATCTGCTTGAGTTCTACACCATTTACGTAGTAGCTCCGTCGCCTACCAACAACCCGCAATACATCTCAGACACTGCCGCATGGGTGCAGGATGTGGTCAATGTGCCTGCCTGGAATCATCTGATATTCACCAACCGCCTCGACCTTCTTTACGGTGACTACCTCATCGAACCGTCAGACGACTTCTGCGCGGACGGCTTTGTGGGCACACGAATCCGCTTCGGAGACGACACTTTCAAGACATGGGAAGAGATAATCGAGTTCTTCGGCCGGCTGGGAGGACAATGATTAATTCATAATTCACAATTCATAATTCATAATTGGGCTAATTATAACGTCGTAAACATATTAAAGTTGACAAGCAGACAAGTGACAAGCAGACAAGGAGATTTGTTCAGTTGACAAGCAGACAAGTAACAAGTTTACAAGTTTTTTTGCCCGTGTGGATTGTGTTCGCCAACCCAATTATGAATTATGAATTGTGAATTATGAATTAATTACCCTCCCAATTATGAATTATGAATTCTAAATTATGAATTATTTATACTCCCGCGTACTTGAAACTATTACCTTATTTAATAACGCCGGACCGTCAGGTGTCAACAAGATGGCCCATGAGACACTTGTGCTTGCATGTCATGAGGGCATCAAGGGCAGCCGCCAGGCATACGGAAACCTGTTCTCTCAGGTTGACTTTCTGTGCCGCAAGCATAACGTAAGACTGGCAGACAGAATAGCGGTGCAGGCCATGCGCCGCGACACTAACGGCCGCACGCCGCTCAGCAAGGCTGACTTCATGTACGGCATGCGTGCCCTGAGCCGCTTCATATCCGCCGTAACGGGCGATGACGTGCCGGGAGAACTGCTGCGATTGCTGCCCGCCAATGACAAAGACTACGACCGGGCTGAGGGTCTTGACGTGCGTTACGTGCGCTGCATCGTCAGGAGTAAGGACGACGCATATATCTATGTGTCGGCCGAGCGGGGGCTTGACGGCCGCCTGCTTGCCGTCGACTGCTCGGCTGAAGACTTTGTTTATGTCCGCAAATTGGTGCGGGAGGGCACGCAGATGAACCTGCTCGACTGTAAAATGACTGACAAGTCTGACGTTAAAAACCCACTGCCTGAGGGTGTGGAGAACGTCATCGTGCCCGGACTTGTCATCATAGAACCTGACTATCTGATTGACATCAGCTCGATAGCGGCGTGCTTCAAGGAATACGGTCACCACCCTCTTAACTTCACTCTTGAGCGGATGAGGCGTAAGGCGAACAGCTCCGCCATTCTGCTGGGTAACCTTGCAGGCAGCGTACTTGACGACATCGTGAACGACGAGACGGCCTTCAGCCTGGCCTCAACCATGCGGACAAACTTCGCTGAAAAGGCTCTTGAATACTGTTCGTGCAGAGATTTCGATGCCGCTAAGTTCAAAGAAGACATCAGGACACAGACAAACAACATACGCGAGGCCGTAAACGTGATGTTCACTGACCACGACCGGAGCCTCGCCGTGCTCGAACCGTCGTTCGTCTGCGAGCGTCTTGGCCTGCAGGGACGCGTCGACCTTATGACAACTGACTTCCGCCTGCTCGTTGAACAGAAATCGGGCAAGAACCGTAACATCGAGAACGGCCGGCCCGGGAGCCACGGCAGCATGCAGTCAGAGCAGCATTACGTGCAGCTTCTGCTGTACTACGGCGTGCTGAGATACAACTTCAACCTCGGTTACGACCGCCTTGACATCCGCCTGCTTTACTCCAGATATCCTGCCGCTGACGGTCTCGTGGCCGTAGCTTTTTACCGTAAGCTGTTCCGCGAGGCGCTGAAGCTGCGCAACGAGATAGTCGCCACCGACTTCATCATTGCCCGCGACGGCTTCGGAAGGGTGCTGCCTTACCTTACGGAGAACGTCATCAACACCGCCGGACTTGACTCCTCGTTTTACCATACATGGCTGTTGCCGCGCATACTTGAGGTGACCGAGCCCCTGAGACGCCTCCCGCCGCTCGAGCGGGAGTATCTTTGCAGCATGGCGACGTTCGCCTGCCGCGAGCAGCTATTGGGCAAAGTGGGCACTCAGGAGGGCGTAAGCAGCTGCTCGGCCGACCTCTGGAACATGCCGCTCACGGAGAAAATAGAGACCGGCAACATATATTCAGGCCTCAGGATAACGGCCAAGGGATGTGGCGGAGGCGGCAACGTACCCGACATGATACGGCTGTCGGTGCCCGGACAGGGCGAAGGCTTCCTGCCGAACTTCCGCCGCGGCGACATGGTTTACCTCTACCAATACGCTGACGGACAAGAGCCTGACGCCCGCAACGCCATACTTTACAAGGGCACAATGGCAGAAATACACACCGACGAGATAACCGTGGCGCTGACAAACGGGCAGAAAAACCCTGAAATACTTAAGGTTCAAGACGGCGATGACGGTAAGTTTTACGCCGTAGAGCATGCCGGCGGCGACTCTTCGGCAGGCTTGGCACTGCGCGGACTGTTCGAGTTTGTCACCGCGCCAGCGGCCCGCAAAGCCTTGCTTTTGGGCCAGCGTGAGCCTGAACGTGACGCTTCGGTAAAGCTGTCGCGGGCGTATAATCCCTCGTATGACGGCATAATAGAACGTGCAATGCAGGCCAAGGACTACTTCCTGCTGTCCGGTCCGCCGGGCACGGGCAAGACATCAATGGCCATACGCTTCATGGTTGAGGAAGAACTGACGCGCCCCGGGGCGTCGATACTGCTCATGGCATACACCAACAGAGCCGTTGACGAGCTGTGCGCGATGCTCAGCGACGCCGGCATTGACTATATCCGCCTGGGCAGCGAGTACAGCGCTGACCCGCAGTGTAAGCCCCATTTGCTGACCGAATGCGCCAAGGGCATGCCCCGACTGGCCGACATAAAGAGCCGCATAACGGCTGTACGGGTAGTAACGGGCACCACTTCGATGCTGATGTCGCGGCCTTACGTGTTTGACCTGAAACACTTTACCCTTGCCGTAATAGATGAGGCGTCGCAGATACTCGAACCTAACATCATAGGCCTGCTGGCCGCCCACAGGCCATACGGCGGCAAGGACGACGCCTGCTGCATAGACAAGTTCATCCTTACGGGCGACCATAAGCAACTGCCCGCCGTCGTAAGGCAGGACGAGCAGGCGTCTGCCGTAACGTCAGCAGCCCTCAGAGGCATAGGCCTTGACAACTGCCGCAACTCTCTGTTTGAGCGGCTGCTGCGCCTGGAGCGGCGCTCTGGGCGCACTGAGTTCACCGGCGTGCTGCGCCGCCACGGCCGCATGCATCCCGATGTGGCGTCGTTCCCCTGCCATGAGTTTTACTTTGAGGAGCATCTCAGCCCCGTACCGCTCGCCCATCAGCAAGAGACGGCTCTGGACTATGCCGACATCGGCCTGCACGACGGGCTTGACCTGATGCTGCGCACACACCGGATGATATTCATTCCGTCACGCGAGTGCCGCCGGCCTGACGTATCTGACAAGGTGAACACTGACGAGGCGGCCACCGTGGCCGACATCCTGCACCGCGTAAGACTGATGCTGGGCGACAGATTCAGCCCCGGCCGCAGCGTGGGCGTTATCGTTCCTTACCGTAACCAGATAGCCGTAATACGCAAGGAGATAGAGCGTTACGGCATGAAAGAGCTTGAGGAAGTGTCCATAGACACGGTGGAGAGATACCAGGGCAGCCAGCGCGACGTGATAATATACTCGTTCACGGTGCAGAACGAGTGGCAGCTGGAGTTTCTTGCCGGAAGCTGTTTCGACGAGGACGGGCGCACGATAGACCGCAAACTGAACGTAGCCATGACGCGGGCACGCCGCCAGATGATAATGACGGGCAACGAGGAGATACTCTCTGTCAACCCTGTTTTCAAGAGGCTGATAGGCTATGTAAGAAGAAACGGAGGGGAGTTGAAAATAAAAAAGGGACTCCGCTGAGTCCCTCATTCCATTGTTAACCTTAAATCTAATACTATGAAAAACACAGTGCAAAGGTAACTGTTTTATCCGAAACACCAGCATAATGCGATGTGTTTTTATCAAAAAGCATGGTTTTTATTGATTTATATCAAACAGTCAGTGCTTTATGACACCTTGCCATACGCCTGACGCACATCAACGGCAGTACCGCCTGCAAGCCATTTTCAGCCCGTTTACCGGGCAGTTATCCGCCTGCCGCGTAACCGGTTGTCAGTCAGCACGTTATAAAAGGCCGTCTTTTGCAATGCGAAAGACGGCCTTTTAGCGTGCAATTGACGGCCTTTTGCAGACCAAAAGACCGTCAAACGCAAACCGGCTCAGAGCCTATTGACAGTAAAGCCACGGCTGACCGGAGCTGAACATGCGGCCTGCGCCGCGGCTGTCAGCCGTGCGAAGGCATGGCAAAATAAAGCTTACGGGCCGCCAGATACAGCGCCTCGGCAAGACGCAGAGGGCACCTGCCGCGCATCATGGCGGCCATAAGACGGAAGAAAGGACCCTGCGGAGCGTAGCCCAGCAGGCTGTCGGCCTCGTGCATGCCGTAACCAGTGCGGCGGATGTTGCGCAGGGCGTTGGTCATTCCGAACTGCAGGGGTGTGAGATAGCGGCCGGCAGTATCGTTGGCGGTGAAGAAGTCGAGCACCACACGGCAGGCCCTGAGGTATGAACGGGCGTGGCGCAGCGAGGCGGTGTGGGTGTACGACGAGACGTTCTCCTCGCTGTAAAAGTACACCGGGTCGTTGATAAACGAGCGGCGGGCGAAAAAGAGCACACGCGTCATCACCGAATAGTCCTCGCTGTAATCAATGCCCGGCAAGAGACGTATGCCGTTATCAGTGAACAGCCGGCGGCGGTAAAGCCTCCCCCACATGCGGTTGCTGACCATGTTCTGGCTCAGCATCATGGCAAGATAGCGCCGGCCGGAGTGTCCCTGATAAGGCAGGCGCACGGCCGACATGCCCTCACGGGTGATGCTCTGCCACGCCCCGTCAACCATGTCGGCGCCTGTGCGCTGCATCTCGGCCACAAGCAGCTCTACGGCGCGCGGCGGCAGGCAGTCGTCACTGTCTACAAACGTGATGCAGTCGCCCGTACATTCATCGATAAGCCGCTGCCTCACGGCCCCTATGCCCATGTTTGACGTGTTGCGTAACAGCCTTACCTGCCCCTCGCGTTCAGGATAACGGGCGATGACCGAGCGCAGCACGTCGACCGAGCGGTCAGGAGTGCAGTCGTCAACGAACACGAATTCGAGGTCGCTGTATGTCTGGGCGAACAGCGATTCGGCACAGCGTCCGATGTATTTCTCTACATTATATATGGGGACAAGTATTGAGACAGTCATGCGTTGATGATATTTTGTCAGACCAGATAGCCGGTGAATAGCGTAAGGTTATACACCAGCAGCCACAGCGTAAGCACCACCAGCACGCCGCGCAGCCACAAGGCGGCATGCCGGCCGCGCACGGCTCTCACGAGATAGGCCATTGCCAGCGGCATGACGAACAGCCAGTGGGCGCCCATGATGTACACCTCATTGATGCCGAAGCCGAGACCGAGGTGTATGGCCATGTCGAACGCGAAGCCGCAGAGCGCCATCCAGAGGAAGCGCGAGCGCCGGCCGCACCATATCCCGGCAAGGAACAGCACCACGAGCAGGCCTTCTACTACGTAATTTACCGCCCAGCGATAACGCACTATTACCGGACGGCTGCGCAGAGTGTCCTCCAGCAGGTAGTCAGGGTGCAGCTGTATTGACTCTCCGAAGAGGTTCTCAACTATCGTGGCAGAGCGCGACGTGGTGGCGTCTGTCCACCTCATGAACTCGCCTTCGCCCATAGGCTTGCCCGTATGCTTGTTCCACGCGCGCTGACTGTCGCGCAGTTTCTTGGCCTTAGCGCGCTGTTGCTGCTCCGCGTTGAAGGCTTTGCGTATGTTCTCTGCACCCTTTACCGACGTGGTATCCTTAAAAGCATTAAAGGCCTTGTGCATGTTTTCGGCACGTTTCTTAGCCGCCGCCTCGTTACGCTCAACCTCCTTGGGATGCACCATGGTGCGGTATTCCCAGCGGGCAAAGGCCCATATCAGCGCCGCCGGCAGCAGCACGGCGAACAGAAAATACTTAAGACGGAAGAATCTGCGCCCGTTAGTGAACAGCGAATATATGTAAGTCTTGATGCCGTTGCTAAGAGTAACGCCGGCCGTTACGAAAAAGAGCAGCACCGTCTGCCATATCTTGAACGTAGCTCCGGCCTGTATCTTCAGGCCTGAGACGTAGACCGTAAACACAAGCAGGAACATGGAGACGCAGAAATGGTCAGGAACAACCGTCGCAACCATGACGTAGGCGAAGCCGAAGAGCATCTGGGCGAGCACGGCCGAGTCGAAACGCCGTATCTTTATGATGTCTCTGAAGATGCGGTACATGAACACAAAGGCGTAAAAGGCGCACAGCAGCAGCGGCACAGCTACTATGAACTGCACCAGATTGAGGCCGGTAAGGTCGGTAAGCCACTTGTCGAGCTGCGACAACGGCCACACCATGAACGTAAGCAGCGGGTGACGGTAAACGTTGTAGTTGGCCTCCCAGTATGTTACCACCGAGTAAGTTATGGGGTCAAAGCCTGAAATTGTGAAATTATTGATGAACACGTTCCAGTGGCCCCGCCCCGTCTGGGTGAACAGGTCATAGTTGCGGGCTATCACGAGAGCGTGCAGACATATCGTGGTTATCAGCATAACGGCTGACGCTATCCACTCGTCACGCCTGATTTTAAACAGTCTTAGATATTTCATAGGCAGTTGTCTTTATCATGTATAACGGCCGGCGGGGCGGCATCATCTGAACGGTTTGAAGTAACTTTCGTTCGCGAAGTCAAGCAGCTCGGCGTCGCCGCGGCTGTCGCCGTAGGCTGTCAGGTAATATTGCGAACGCTCGGGATAGAGCTGAAGCAGGCGCGTCACCTTCTCCCTGCCGTAGCAGTTCATGGTAAGAAAGCGTCCGGTGAGCACCCCGTCGCGCTCCTCTATCATGGTGCCGATGACAAACACGCCCTGCATTCCTGCGAAAAACGGCTCTACCCAGTTGTTTATGCTCGCGCTGATTATCACCGCCTTGCCGCCCTCAGCAAGCACCTCGCGCAGACGCTTCACGCCTTTGGGGCGCAGCAGGCGCGGCCTCTCCTTGGCGAAATGGGCACAGAGCGCATTGAACTTTTCGACGGACATGCCGCCGAAACAGTAAGAGAACACCTTCTGCTTGGCCTTCCAGTTGGGGTAAAGACCCAGTTTCATCATCACCAACAACGGTGAATAGCGCAAGAAACAGCGCAAGAAAACCTTGCCGCCCTTGGCAAAGCGGATAAACTCAAGCAACGAGTCGCGCCGCGTCAGCGTGCCGTCAAAGTCGAAAGCGTATATCTTTCCTAACGGATATTCAGGTGTTCCGGTCATATATAATCTGTTTTTGCCGTGTTGTTTTATTATCTTCCGGTGCCATTCCTTTCCTTATTTAATATATATAAGGACAAGGAACGTCAGCGCCCAAGCCACCACCACAAGCTGTGTGAACCTGTCGCTGAGCATCATCTTCGTAGGGTCGCCGCTCTTCTTGTCGACCACCGTCAGCTGCATGTACCGCAGCAGACCGAGCAGAACGAACACCGACGTAAGGTAAAGCATGTCTGAATTGAACCTCATTGTAACCTCGGGAGACACCGTGTACATAATGTAGCACACCAGTGTGACCGACGCCGACATGGTGATTGCCTGGTTGATGAACGTCAGGTTGTAGCGTATCGTGTTCTTGCGGGGCGGCTCTCCCGTCTCGTTCATGCGCAGAACGTCGTCACGACGCTTGGCAAGCGAGAGGAAAAGTGTAAGCAGGAAGGTCATCAGCACTAACCATTTGCTCGCCATTATGTCGGTGGCGAAACTGCCGGCGAGCACCCTCAGCACGAAACCGAAGGCTATAATGCACACGTCGACAATGGCGTATTGCTTCAGCTTGGTGCAGTAACAGATGTTCATAACATAGTAAAACAGCAGCACGCCGCCCACCCTCAACACATGCTCAAGGTCACCAACGGGCATCGTGACGGCGGCCGCCAGCACGAGCATAAGCACCGTCAGAACACGCGCCGCGCCGACAGATATCGCCCCGGAGGCCAGCGGACGCCTGCACTTTACGGGGTGACGGCGGTCAGCCTCAAGGTCGTTGATGTCGTTAATACAGTAAACTGACGACGCCACAAAGCTGAAAGCAAAGAACGTAAGCACCGATGCGCGTATGTCATCAGGGTCGAGCAGGCTGCCGCCGAAGAACATGGGGATGAACACGAACACGTTCTTCAGCCACTGCTTAGGCCGTATCAGTTTGATGATTGGTTTTATCATATGTCGTTATTTATATCTGCAGAGAGCGGCCGGACACGTCTTCACCGGCACGGCTGATCATCCTTTCACCTTTATCCGTGACGTTATCTTGTGCAGAATCCACGCCAGCACGAGCGATACGGCTATCATCAGCAGCGCCGTAAGGCAGTAACCCAGCTTGTAAGGGGTGATGTATTTCAGTACGAATTGTATGTGGATGAGGTACAGCTCAAGGCTTATCGTGCCGACGAAGGCCAGCGCCCGGCGTACGGCTGACGGCGCATGACGCAGCGCTTGAGCAAGAAGCAGCACGCCGGTAACGGTCAGCGGAATGTAGACCATGCGTTCAAGGAACAGCGGGAAACGCCCTCTCCACGACTCTTCGAACTCCACACACATGGCAAGACTCATCAGGCAGACCACCGCCAAGAGCCATATCGCCCTGCCTTCGAGCGTGTGTCCCTCCTTGACCCACGCCCCAAGGTTGATGCCGATGAGGAATATGGGGATGCGGCTGAAGAATATTTCGAGGTGGCCTACTGCCCCGTGTACTGGCGGATAATACTGAACCATGACGGCGAGGATTATTGCCGCCACGGGCAACCAGCGGTAAGAAGGGCTGCGGCTGATAAGAGTCATGTAGGCGGGGGCGAACGTATAGAGCATCATTATCGACGGAACGAACCAGAACGTAAGGTCGTCAACGCGCCAGAAGCTCCACCCTATCAGTATGTTTGCTATCAGGTTAGGTAAGTCCGGGCTGTATCCGCCGCCGGGAGTGTTGATGTAATTGGGGATGTAAAACAGGCAGGCCATAATCAGCCAGGCAGGATATACGCGGACGTAGCGGCGCATGAAGAAGTGCTTAAGCGACGGATTGCGTGTCCACGAGTACCAAAGACCTACGCCGCTGAGCAGCAGGAAGATGTCAACACCTACGTTGCCGCAGCGCACGAGGCCGTACATGGGATTGCTCTTGGGCAGCCACACGTGGAAAAGCATGACGAAAATCATCGCCAGCCCCATAAGTTCGCCGCGGTAGCGGCTGATGTCAGCCAGTTCGACAGGGCGTTTCATGAGCGTAACTTTGGTTTAGGAATATATCTGAAGGCCAGCTTGAAGAGCCACGCCAGCAGTATCGAGGCCACGATGTAGATTATAAGTCCGGTGTAAACCTGGCCCCGGTAAGACAGTTTTATTATTATCTCGCGCGTTATCGGGTGGACAACGAACAGGGCGGAGGATATCGCTCCGAACCAGACGCACGGCCCGAGAGCCTTCTCAGGGATAAGTTTCACGGTGGCAACGGCGCCCGTAACGATGAACAGCGGCACCCAGAGCCACGACCAGAAGGCGTAACTGCCGGCAAAGACGGCCACGGCCGACACTGCCGCCACGGCAAGATAAGCCCACGGCTTGAGGCTGCGGCCATAGCGGGCGTAGAGCACTCCCGCGCCGAAAGGCAGCATGCCGCCTATGAAGTTGTAGCGTATGCGGTTGAGAATCTCGCCGCCGGGGTCATTGGCCGGCGTGAAAACGGCCTGCGCCAGCCAGCATACGGCAATGAGCACGAGCACGTTAGCCGTGCGCTGCCGGTAGATAAGGAGGCGGTAAACGATGTAAAGCTGGAGCATAAGACCGAAGAACCAGTATGGCCCGGGCTTGATTATATGGTCGGGGTCGGGCAGAATATTGATGTACATCAGCATCTGCGCCACCACACGGCCTACCGTGTAGCCGTGGTATCCGTGCGGATGCAGGTAACTGACGACGGCAAAGGCTATGTAGCCGAGGAACATCAGGCGCAGCAGCTTGAGGTAATGATAGCCTATGAAGGGCGCGGCCGGCACGCGGCCGGGCGTCTTCTGCTCGTACTTGCACACAAGACCGAAACCGCTGATGAACAGAAACACGGGCACGCCGTAATGCCCGAAGAACGACAGGACGTGAACTATGAGGTATTGGTCGGGGGCAGCCAGACGGTCAAGCAGCTGCATCGGCTTGGCCAGCGTGAACGTATATTCGTTCTCCTTGACGGCAAAACCGAGAAAATGGCAGTAGTTGTGCAGCATTATTCCGAGTATGGCTATGCCCCTGAGGGCCTTCGACTCGGCAAGGGTCAGCAGTGACTTGTTCATCGGCTCAAGGTTTTTATACGGCCGCGGGGTGCCTTAAGGCGGCCGCACGGGTTATTGTTCAAAATCCAGTTCGTCATAATTTGTAGTATTTTTCAGTATCCTCGGGCGCGCCTCGTTATATTCAGGACTTAGCAAGTTAAGGCTGTCGCGGTAATGGGGCGAGTCAATTCCGGCGAGATACAGCAGCAGATGAGGCAGCGCGTCGGTCATATAGCGGCGGTCGCGGGCCTTTACTATGTCGGCATACAGGTCGGGATGATTGACCACATAATCATGAGAGCACCATATCCAGAAGGGAATGTCAAACTCTTCGCGCGCCAGACGGGCGGTTATCTCGGCAGAGTGCATGCGCCCGTAGAAGTGCACTCCCGGCCCGTAACACTCCTCGCCGTGGTCAGGAACGTATATTACGATGGCGTCATCATCCTCAAAACGCTTGACAATCTGGTCAACAACAGAGTCGTTATAGAGCACGGCGTTGTCATAGTCGGCCAGGATGCGCAGCTCGCGCTGCTTCAGGTCGGGGCGCTCATAGTCATCCGGATTAAAGTGGCGGCGGCCCTTCGGGAAGCGTGTGCGGTAGTCAACGTGCTGCCCTTTGAGGTGGAATATGATGAGATTGTGCTCCTTATTCTCTTTCTTCAGACGGTCATACTGGTCGAGCATGCTCTCGTCGAAGCGGAAAAGGCTCTTGTTGCGCGTGTCGAACATGGCCCGGCTGAGCACGGGGTTGTTGAGGAAGAAGCCTCCGCTGAAGTCATATACGGCCTCCTTTGCCTGCGGGAGGAACTGGTTTGTGAGGAAAGTTACGTGGTAACCGGCCTTGCGGAACAGCTCGGGGAACAGCGGATAGTCGCACCACTCGCCCTTGTCGCCAACGGTGTAGAGCGAGAACAGGTATTTGAAGACAAAGCTCGTGAGATTCCACGGCGACACAACGTCAGTATAAGGCACCAGTCTGCCCTTCTCGGCGCGGGCCTCCTGCCTAGGCGCCGTCGGCATATCATAGCCGTACAGACTTGAGTGGTGGCGGTTATAGCTCTCGCCGATTATGAGCACGATGTTCTTGCTGCGGTACGAGCAGCTGTCAACGCGGGCCTTGTCGATGTTGGCAACGAGCTTCTTCACCTGCTTTGCCGCCAGCTCGTTGGCGTAGATGCTGAACGTAAGGCGGTAAGCGGGGTGGAACATCACGGCGCAGTCCTTGCGCGTAAGCTCGTGTTCCACGTCGCCGATGTTGTCGTAAGACATCAGGCGGACAAACGCCGCCTTGTTGGCATAGCCCACCACGGCGCACCATACGAAGGCGGCGGTAAGCACGGCGCCTATCCACGGCCTGGCCTTAGGCAAGCCGATGCGCCTGAACGATGATGATATGTGGGCCGCCATGTCGCCAATACGCGCTGTCAGGCCTGTATGTGACGCGCCGGCTGCATACCGTCTCATGTGCTTATAGACAAAAGCCCACGCCAAATGAGCGACAAGCACGATAAGCACACGCCCCAGACGGCTGAAGATAACGTCAGGCGTAAGATAAGAGCGGATAAACTCCGTGGCCTCGTCGCCGTTGGTCTCGCCCACCAGAAGCAGCATGGTAGGCGTTATGGTGGTGTCAAACTTCACGAAACAATACACGTCGACAATGGCCACGAGGTATGCCACAACGTATATGGCACGCTTCAGCCACAGGCTGACGCGCTTCGGGATAAGCCACAGCAGGACGCACAGCAGGCACACGTCAACGAACAGTTCCTGCGGAGCCAGCGTGTAGGCGTGGTAACCGCGCTTGTCAGGGATTACGGCATAGACCGTCACCAGCCCCAGCAGATACATGAAAACAAGAAAGGCCACGTTACCTTCCAGCGGCTTCAGTACGGCAGTGAACACTCGCCTGATAATGTCCGTAAACTTCATTCGTCACTATTTTTTTGCAAAGATAGTGCAAGCCGAGTGAAATGCAAAACAAAAGTGAGAGAAACGAACTTTTGTTTTGCATTTCCGAGGCGCAGCCTATGTTATCTAAAGATAGTGCAAGCCGAGTGAAATGCAAAACAAAAGTGAGAGAAACGAACTTTTGTTTTCATTTCCGAGGCGCAGCCTATGTTATCTAAAGATAGTGCAAGCCGAGTGAAATGCAAAACAAAAGTGAGAGAAACGAACTTTTGTTTTCATT
>URRR01000029.1 GCA_900550365.1 uncultured Prevotella sp.
CGGAACACATAAATGCATATGTAAATCTTTTCAGTAAATAACGACTTTTTGTGTGAAGTAATTTCAGGCATAGTCACATGCAACGTAAATGAAGTTTTAATCAATATCAAGATACCATGAAAACAAACAGAAAACCAGACTTTTTTAACTGTGTGAGAGCGTTTATGTTGCTGTTCTTTTCTGTTGTCGGCGTTGCGGCATATGCCTCTACGTCAGCAGGAGAGGGGAGAGGCGTTGACGGTTTTGAGCGTAATGATGTCGCCGCTGCGGCAGTAGTGACGGCTCATCAGCCGGCAGTTGCGGCAGACAGCGTTGTCTATGATGTGAGTACCGGCAGCAACAGCGTTGACGGAACGCTGGTAAATCCCGAGTTTCCGGGAGGCATTGCGGCCATGATGCAGTTCCTGAACGAGAACATCATGTATCCTATGGCTGCAGCTGATGCCAAGATCAGCGGTCAAGTGATTGTGCAGTTTATCGTTAATTCGGAAGGCAAGATAGTAAAACCGAAGGTTGTGCGCAGCGTGCATCCAGCTCTTGACAAGGAAGCTGTGCGCGTTATCATGTCGATGCCGAAGTGGACGCCCGGAATGCTTGACGGCAAGCCCGTGGCCGTGAGGTACACATTGCCTGTTACGTTTAGGTATAAATAACGGGAGGAATCCCGTCGGACAGGCCGCGGCGTGGCATTTAAAGGCAGATTTTTTGTGTTAAATCGTGCGTTTTGGGGTACGTTTTAATGATAAAATCATTAACTTTGCGGTGTATCCTTTTACCTAAAACAATAATGCCATGATTACCGTTGATAATTTTATTTGTCGGTTAAAAGGCTGGCAGATAACGCTTTACATAGTCTTTTTATTTACCGTTGCGTTGCCCTGTGGCGCCAGGGCGGCTGTCGCTGAAGCTCTGTGCGCGGATGAAATGTCTGCCATGGCGTTGCCGGCATCTGCCGGTGACAGCATCGTTCCGTTCAGGCACACCGACGTAAAACCGGCTTTCCCTGGTGGAAGGGAGGCCCGCCTCAGTTTCCTTAAATCCCGTTTGGAGGGCGACACGGCCGTGGCGTCCCTGCCGTCGCCAAGCACTGTGAGGGTGCGCATGGTGATAGAGAAAGACGGTTCGCTGTCGGGCGTAAGCATAGTAGACGGCGCTACGCAGGCCGTTGACTCCGCCGTGCTCGCCATGATTGCCGCCATGCCCCGCTGGACTCCCGGATATAAGGACGGTAAGGCTGTAAGGACAGGCTACATGATGCGCATTACGTTGCCCTTCGGAAACGTAGGAACGAGGGTTAATCCTGAATTCTCCGGCGGCGAGGATGCCTTTTATAAATATGTGGAGGCCAATCTTCGCTACCCCGAGCAGGATAAGGGCGAGAGCCGTTCGGGCGTTGTGATTGCCTCGTTCGTGGTGGATGAAGACGGCAGCGTTACCGATATCAGGATACGGCGGCACGGAACAGAGGAGATGGACAGCGAGATTGTCCGTCTGCTTGAGGATATGCCGCGGTGGACTCCCGGTACGCTTGACGGCAAGCCCGTGAAGGTAAGGATGACGCAGAAGTTCACCTTCAACGCTGACGGAACGTCGGCCGCCGGGTATAATCATAAGAATAAGCGCGGCGACAGGCGCGACAGGCCTGCCCGCGGACAGCGTATGGTGTATATCCTTGACGGCCGTGAGGTGAGCAAGTACGCCATTGACCGTCTCGACACTAAGAGTATCGAACGCTTTGAATATATAAGGCCGCGCCAGGCGCGCCACCGTTTCGGAGCCCGTGCGGCTGACGGCGCAATCGTTGTAACGACGTCTGCTTCAGAGGAATAATGGCGTATGGCCAAAAAACAATCAAGTTTTTGCATATTCTTTATGCTCGAATGAAAAATAATTTGTAACTTTGCAGCCCAAAGAATTATGCCTCTGCATCGGCCGTATTCTAAAAGCCGTTATGTGCAGGGGCGCTGGTCATTGTTATTACGGAATACCGCGATGTTCGATTTAGAGTCACTTAAGATTGACCTGGGCGGGCTGAAAGAAGGCGAGACATGCCTTGAGTATAGCCTGGGCGATGACTATTTCGCCGCGCTTGACGGTGCGGAGATTACCCGTGGCAACGTGTCCGCCGCCATAAATATTGACCGTGCGGGCGATATCTACCGTATCAGCGTTCATACTGAAGGTACCGTGGTGGTGCCGTGTGACCGTTGTCTTGACGACATGGACCAGGAGGTGTGCGCCGACAATACTCTTACGGCGCGCCTCGGAGAAAGATTCTCTGAAGATGACGACCTGATAACCGTCGGGCGGGATGACACCCTGCTCGACGTGTCATGGTATATATATGAGTTCATAGCACTCTGCATCCCCATTAAGCATGTGCATGCACCTGGAAAATGCAATCCTGCGATGATTAAGGTTCTTGAAGAACACTCAGCTGCCCGAAGCAGTGATGGGGACGAAGAAGCACCGGTGGACTCGCGTTGGAGTGAATTGGAAAAATTAAAGAACAAAATTAAAGATTAAAGAAAATGGCACATCCTAAAAGAAGACAGTCAAAGACTCGTACACGTAAAAGAAGAACCCATGACAAGGCAGTAGCCCCCACACTGGCAATATGCCCTAACTGCGGCGCTTATCACGTTTACCACACGGTATGCCCGACATGCGGATACTATCGTGGAAAGATAGCTATCGTAAAGGAAACGGCTGAATAATGGAGAAGATTAACGCAATAATAACCGGCATCGGCGGCTACGTGCCTGACTATGTGCTCAATAACGATGAGCTCTCAAGGATGGTCGACACCAACGATGAATGGATTATGACGCGTGTCGGCATAAGGGAACGCCGTATTCTCACCGAGGAAGGTCTCGGCACTTCATACATGGCACGCAAGGCTGCCAAGCAACTTATGAAGAAAACCGGAGCCGACCCCGACTCAATTGATGCCGTAATCGTGTCAACGTCGACGGCAGACTATCCTTTCCCTTCAACTGCCTCAATCGTAATAGGCAAGCTGGGACTTAAGAACGCCTTTGCCTTCGACTTCTGGGCTGCCTGCTGCGGTTTCCTCTACGCGCTTGACGTGGCTGCCACGATGATTGAGAGTGGCCGCTATAAGAAGATTATCGTAATCGGCGCAGACAAGATGTCGTCAGTCGTTGACTACAAGGACCGCAGCACGTGCGCGCTCTTCGGTGACGGCGCCGCTGCCGTTTTGGTGGAAGGAACGACAGAGGAAGGCATCGGAGTGAAGGATTCTTACTTCCGTGCTGACGGCAAGGGACTGCCTTTCCTGCATACAAAGGCCGGCGGCTCAGTGTCGCCCGCGTCTCACTTTACGGTTGACCATCGTCTGCATTACCTCTATCAGGAGGGCCGCACGGTGTTCCGTTATGCCGTTACGAGCATGAGTGACGACTGCGCACTTATCGCCGAGCGCAACGGTCTGAATAAGGATAACATCCGTTTCGTGGTTCCTCATCAGGCCAACATCCGCATAATCGAGGCTGTTGCCAAGCGTCTTGACCTGCCGATGGACAAGGTAATGGTTAACATCGAGCACTTCGGTAACACCAGTGCCGCCACCATTCCGCTCGCTCTCTGGGAGTATGAGCATCTGCTCAAGAAGGGTGACAACCTGATTATGACCGCTTTCGGTGCAGGTTTCGTTCATGGAGCATCATATTACACATGGGCTTATGACGGAGCTGAGGCCGCAACGGTAAAGTAAGATTTATTTATTCGTACTTGATATAAGGAAGCCGCGCTGATAACGTAAATGTCAGTGCGGCTTCTTTTTGTTTGTTTTCTGTTGAGGCGTTGATATCGGTTAACAGCGGTTAAATCTTCCTTATTTCCTGTGCTTTTTTATGTATTGTGCCACGTTACATCTCCTTTTTTCGTATCTTTATGGCCATAACCAAAACCAATAAGAGCTATGAGAAAGTCAGGCGGAGCTATAATAATAGCATTAAGTATCGTTTTGTTTGGCCAGTGTGTGCGTTCCGGGTTGGAGAATTTCTCGGGTGACAACCGCGAGGTGACAGTCAAGGGCCTCTCCGAACGTGAGGTTGAGGCCGACAAGGTGACGTGGCCCATACAGACTAAGGAGATAGGCGACGACCTGCCGGCCCTGTACACGCGCATCAATGAGACTACGGCCAAGGTGAAGGCGTTCTTGAAACAGAACGGCATTAAGGACGCGGAGATAAGCGTAAACGCGCCCGTGGTTGTAGACATGAGCGCCGAGCGCTACGGGGTGACTAACCATAATTACCGTTACAACATAACTTCAACGCTTACGGTGACGTCGCGCAACGTCAAGCTGGTGCGCTCGATAATAGCCCGGCAGGGCGAGCTGCTCAAGCAGGGCGTGGCCGTTGTTGACGGCGGATACGGCAACGGGGTGGTGTATGAGTATGTCTCGTTCCAGAAGATGAAGCCCGAGATGATGCAGGAGGCGATAAAGAACGCCGAGCAGACTGCCCGCCAGTTTGCCGACAACAGCGACAGCAAGCTCGGCCATATACAGAACGCCACGCAAGGGCAGTTTACCATTACCGACCGCGACAGCAACACGCCTTACATTAAGAAGCTGCGCGTGGTCACGACGGTAACCTATTCGCTGAAGAACTGAGCACGGTTTCGCGGTCTTACGGTATGTCTTTAATGCTTTAAGACTGACGGACGCAGCGCCCTTTATTCTCACTGGTGATACAGCCTTTAACCGGGCATTTTCCAAAAGACGGCCTTTTAGCTTGCAAGAGGCCGTCTTCTGCATTGTAAAAGGTGGCCTTTCACAAGCCGAAAGGCCACCTTTCGCATTTTAACATCTTTTTGTCAGGTTTTCAGCTCCGCACAGCCCGTAAACGCTTGATTTACCGAAAAAAATCAGTATATTTGCAGACTTGATTATAATCTTTGCCGCTGCGTGTGCGGACGGCTTACTAAAAACATAATAATACAGATGCACAAGGCAGGTTTCGTGAACATTGTGGGCAACCCGAACGTGGGCAAGTCCACGCTGATGAACCAGCTCGTGGGCGAGCGGATAAGCATCGCCACGTTCAAGGCGCAGACCACGCGCCACAGGATTATGGGCATTGTCAACACTGACGACATGCAGATAGTGTTCTCTGACACGCCCGGCGTGCTAAAGCCCAACTACAAGCTGCAGGAGTCAATGCTGGCCTTCTCAGAGTCGGCGCTGAAAGATGCCGACGTGTTGCTTTACGTTACAGACGTGGTTGAGAATCCGGAGAAGAACATGGACTTCCTGGAGAAGGTGAGAAAGATAACCATCCCCGTGCTGTTGCTCATCAATAAGATTGACGAGAGCGACCAGAAGACGCTGGGCGACCTCGTGGAGAAGTGGCATTCGCTGCTGCCCGATGCAGAGATACTGCCTATCTCGGCCAAGAACAAGTTCGGCACGGACATTCTGTTGAAGCGTATCAAGGAGCTGCTGCCCGACTCGCCGCCTTACTTTGACAAAGACCAGCTTACCGACAAGCCCGCACGCTTCTTCGTGAGCGAGATAATAAGAGAGAAAATACTGCTCTATTACGACAAGGAGATACCTTATTCGGTTGAGGTAAGCGTGCAGTCGTTCAAGGAAGACGAGCACCATATCCATATCAATGCGGTAATCTACGTGGAGCGAGACTCGCAGAAAGGCATCATCATCGGCCATCAGGGCTATGCCCTTAAGAAGATGAGCACCGAGGCACGCAAGTCTCTTGAGAAGTTTTTCGGTAAGCCGATATATCTTGAGACCTTCGTAAAGGTGGACAAAGACTGGCGCAGCTCTAAGCGTGAGCTTGACAACTTCGGGTATAATCCTGACTGATGTCGGGTGAATAACAAAAAGAAAACAGAGAGAAATTAAGTAATATGGCAAATTTAGTAGCGATAGTAGGCCGCCCCAACGTGGGCAAGTCTACACTTTTCAACCGCCTTACCAAGACGCGCCAGGCAATCGTCAGCGACGTTGCCGGTACTACGCGTGACCGCCAATACGGCAAGTGCGACTGGAACGGGCGCGAATTTTCCGTCGTTGATACTGGCGGATGGGTAGTCAAGTCAGATGATATTTTCGAGGAGGAGATACGCAAGCAGGTAATTGTCGCCACTGAAGAGGCTGACCTCGTACTCTTCGTTGTCGACGTGGCAACTGGTGTTACCGACCTTGACGAGGACGTGGCCGCTATCCTGCGGCGCACCAAGCTGCCCGTGGTGCTCGTAGTCAACAAGGTGGACAACAACGATCAGCAGTACTCTGCGGCAGAGTTTTACAAGCTGGGCCTTGGCGACCCTGTATGCATAAGCAGCATGAGCGGCAGCGGAACGGGCGACCTGCTTGACATAGTTGTCTCACGGCTGAAGGGCGACAGCGGTGAGCTGCTTGAAGACGGCATACCCCGCTTTGCCGTGGTGGGCCGTCCTAACGTGGGCAAGAGCAGCATTATCAACGCCTTTATAGGTGAAGACCGTAACATAGTTACCGAGATAGCCGGCACTACCCGTGACAGCATATACACCCGTTACGATAAGTTCGGCTTCGACTTCTACCTTGTCGACACTGCCGGCATACGCCGTAAGAACAAGGTTACGGAAGACCTCGAGTTCTACAGCGTGATGCGTTCAATACGTGCCATTGAGAACTCAGATGTTTGCATACTGATGCTCGACGCCACACGCGGCATCGAGGGACAGGACATGAACATCTTCCAGATAATCCAGAAGAACAACAAGTCGCTCGTTGTGGTGGTCAACAAGTGGGACCTCGTGCCCGACAAGGACCAGAAGGTTATCGACACGTTCGTCAACGCCATACATAACCGCATGGCGCCGTTCACCGATTTCCCCATTGTCTTTGCCTCGGCGCTTACCAAGCAGCGCATCTTCAAGGTGCTTGAGACTGCCAAGGAGGTTTATCTCAGCCGTAAGCTGAAGATAGGAACGACGAAACTCAACGAGGTGATGCTGCCCCTTATCGAGGCCTATCCGCCACCATCAATCAAGGGTAAGTACATCAAAATCAAGTACTGTTCGCAGCTGCCGAACACTCAGATACCCTCGTTCGTGTTCTACGCCAACCTGCCGCAGTACGTCAAGGAGCCTTACAAGCGCTTCCTTGAGAACAAGATACGCGAGAACTGGAAGCTCACAGGCTCGCCGATAAACATCTTTATCAGGCAGAAATAGTCTCTATGTAAATAAGTCAGGAAGTTATGCGGACATGCCTTACAGCATAACTTCCTGACTTTTGAAAATTAATTTCCGAATAAAAATGCGCAGAATCTTCATTGTCATATTCTCGTTTCTCGCCCTTACGTTCTTCTCATGCTCAGACGAAAAGAAGCCCGACGACGCCGCTGCACGTGCCGCCAAGGAGTATTATGACTCTCTTTTCGCGAAAAACTATGCTTATTTCGTGCGCGGCATGTATCTGCCCGACACCATTCCGGACAGCTATCGTGAGCAGCTTGAGGCCAACGCGTCAATGTTCGCATGGCGTATGGACGAAGAACATCATGGTGTACATGAGGTAAGAATAATGCGTTTTGTCAACGATACGGTGGTTTCGCCCGACAAGAAGTCGCACGTCCGCACGGCAGACGTATTCCTTGTGTTCTGCCTCGGCGACAGTCTTAACGAGGAAGTCGTCGTGCCCATGATTCATCATAACGGCCGCTGGCTGATGAGGTGACGCCCCGGCGTGTTTTGCCTTGATTTCAGATAAAATATAAGAGGTGGCCTTTCGCATTGCGAAAGGCCACCTCTTGCCGTCTGATAAGCCACCTTTTACGCTGCAAAAGGTGGCCTTTTGATTTTATCTTTACCATTCTCTGTGTATGTTTTTCTGTCTGGAACAAAAAAGCGGGGGCGCATCCTGACGGATACGTCCCCGCTGTATATGCGGTAATCAGTAAGATTACAGGTTCGGGTTGATTTCGTTCCACTTAGAGATTTCGGGCACGATGTTCAGCGTTACCAGCTCGTCACGCATCTTGCAGAGGTGCTCGTAGCTTGCGTCAAGCTTAGCGTTCTCCTCGGCTGTTCCCTGAGGTACGGTGTAGTGAGCGCCGGTTGTGTCGAGAGTGGTGTTCATTGCCATCATGATGTGGTTGTACTTGTCGGTTGAAACGTAAGTTCCTACAGGATACTTGAACGGTTCGCCGCCCATCACGGCACGTATCATTTCAACTGAAAGGTAAGCCGGGCTCTGGAAAGAAGAACGTCCGCGCAGCTCGATAATCTTTGCGCCGCCCTTCGTTACGTCGGTCTTCATCTGCTCCCACTCCTCGTTTGTGAACTCAGGAGTACCGATGATTTCGGTCAGAGGCTTGCCGTCGATTGTTACGTGTGAGCCGAATACTGCCATCTGCTCGCCGTGTCCGCCGTATGTAGCGCAGCCCTTAACCTCGCTCTGCATTACGTTGAACTTCTTAGCAAGCGCGCTCTGCAGACGTGTAGAGTCAAGAGCGGCGAGGGTGGTAACCTGTGAAGGTTTCAGTCCTGAGTACAGCAGAGTTACCAGTCCGGTAAGGTCAGCCGGGTTGAAGATTATTACAACGTGTTTAACATCGGGGCAATACTCCTTGATGTTCTTGCCGAGGCCTTCAGCAATCTCGCAGTTACCCTTGAGCAGATCCTCACGGGTCATGCCTGCCTTACGGGGAGCGCCACCTGAAGAGATGATGTATTTAGCGTTGGTGAATGCTTCTTTAGCATCTGTTGTGGCAGTGATTTTAACGTCGCCGAAGCCGCTCTGGCGCATTTCCTCAGCCACGCCTTCGGGTGAGAACACGTCATAGAGGCAGATGTCGTTAGTCAGGCGCATTGTGAGTGCTGTCTGTACCATGTTTGAACCAATCATTCCGGCTGCGCCGACGATTGTAAGTTTTTCATTAGTCAAAAATTCCATAATAAACCTCTTGTTTTTTATTTGTTAAGACATTCCTTGTTTTCGTGATGCAAAGTTAGGGAAAAAAGCTGAATATGCGGTATTTATTCTTCTTTTAGTTTGTTATTAAATATAAAAATACATATCTTTGTAATGTCTGTATTACAACTTAAACCTCAAGACCGTATGGCCTTGAATCCAAATAACATGATAACTGATATGAACACAATTATTAGCAAACGGCTTGATGCCCTGCGTGAGGTGATGCGGCGGGAGAGCATCGACGCCTTTATTTTTCCCAGCACAGACCCTCACAACGGCGAGTATGTGCCCGACCGCTGGAAGGGGCGCGAGTGGATAAGCGGCTTCAACGGCTCGGCCGGTACGGCTGTGGTGACGATGCGCGAGGCCGCCCTGTGGACCGACTCCCGCTACTTCCTGGCGGCTGAGGAGCAGCTTGCCGGCACGGAGTTCAGGCTGATGAAGGAGCGCGTAGAGGGCACTCCTACGATAATAAAATGGCTCGGCATGAAGCTGGCCACGGTCAGCAGTCCCGTGGTAGGTGTCGACGGGATGGTTAACTCGGCCGCGTCGGTCAGCGGATTGATAAGCGGTCTGCGTGCCGAAGGCGGCATAACGGTGCGCACTAATTATGATCCGTTGGAGCGGATATGGCCTGACCGCCCCGCCGTGCCGCAGGACAAGGTGACCATACATCCGCTTGAATACGCCGGGGAGACGTGCCGCTCGAAGATAAGCCGCATACGCCAGGCGCTGAAGGAACGCCATGCCTGCGGCATGCTGGCCGCCGCGCTTGACGACATAGCATGGACTCTGAACCTGCGCGGCACTGATGTACACTGTAATCCGGTGTTCGTGTCTTATCTTCTCATCGACTCCAAGCGCGTAACCCTTTTCGTTGACCGCGCCAAACTGACGCCCGACGTTGAGGCTTATCTTGCCGCTGAGGGAGTGAGCACGGCCGACTACGGCGCCGTGGGCAAGGCGCTTGCTGCTTACGGGGAGTACAATATCCTTATGGATGCTGACGAAATAAATTACACCTTATTTAATATACCGTCATGTCTTAAGGTCAACGCCCCGTCGCCAATACCTGCGCTGAAGGCCGTAAAGAACGGGACGGAGATAGAAGGCTTCCGCCGTGCCATGCTGCGTGACGGCGTAGCCATGGTGAAGTTCCTGCGATGGCTGCGCCCGGCGGTTGAGGCCGGCGGTCAGACAGAGATGAGCGTTGACCGCAAACTTACCTCGCTGCGTGCCGGGCAGCCGCTTTACCGCGGTTTGTCGTTCGACACTATCGCGGCGTATCAGGAGCACGGGGCAATCGTGCATTATGAGGCAACGCCCGAAACAGACGCCATGCTGCGCCCCGAAGGCTTTATCCTGATAGACTCAGGGGCACAATATCTTGACGGAACAACCGACATTACGCGCACCGTAAGCCTCGGCCCGCTGACCGATGAGCAACGCCGTGTGTACACGCTGGTGCTCAAAGCGCATGTACAGTTGGAGATGTGCAAGTTCCCCCGCGGAGCTTCGGGCACTCAGATTGACGCCGTTGCCCGTGAGCCTTTATGGCGCGAGGGCCTGAATTACCTGCACGGCACGGGTCATGGGGTAGGCTCTTACCTCAATGTACACGAGGGACCTCACCAGATACGCATGGAATATAAGCCCGCTCCGATTGTAGAAGGCATGACCGTGACCGACGAACCGGGCATCTATCTGGCGTCGCGCTTCGGCGTGCGGACGGAGAACACTCTGCTCGCCGTGCCCTATATGGAGACTGAGCACGGACGTTTCCTCCAGTTTGAGCCGCTCACTCTCTGTCCGATAGACACCGCGCCGATTATCCGCAGCATGCTTACCGCCGAGGAGACGGCCTGGCTCAACGCTTATCACGCCACCGTATATGACCGCCTCGCGCCACTGCTTGATGGTGAAGACCGCACCTGGCTGCAAGAGGCCTGCGCCCCGATTTAAACCCAGAATTATCATATCGCTAACTCGCTGATAATCAGCATCGTTCCAAAAGGCCGTCTTTTGCATTGCAAAAGACGGCCTTTTACACGTCAAGAGGTGGCCTTTTGTAACGTAAAAGGCCACCTCTTGGTAATTCATAATTCACAATTCATAATTGGGCAAGCTCCGATTCGGCGGATTTGCAATCCGACGAAATTGAGTATTAGGATTTGTAATCCTAAGAAAAGCAATGAACCTTTTTACCGGATTGCAAATCCTTATACTCACACCTGCGGATTGCAAATCCGCAGGAACGGTTGGTGGACGGTTGCAAATCCGCAGGAACGGTATATTTTCTTAATTCTTAACTCTTACTTCTTATTTTCCGCCTGCTGCTTCAATAAGTCACGTATTTCGGTGAGCAGTTTTTCCTCTCTTGTCGGCTCGGCCGCTTTCGCCACTTCAGCCGCTTTCTTCTTGTCCTCGTTCTTCTTTGTAAGTCTGTTGATGCCACGGAGCATAAGGAACACACACAAGGCTATTATTATAAAGTCAAACGTGGTCTGGATGAAGTTGCCGTAGTTGATTGTGGCCGGTGCCAGTTTCTCAATGCCCACGTCTATTGAGGGCAGAGTAACCTTCAGGTCAGCAAAGTTTACGCCGCCGATAAGCCAGCCGACGGGCGGCATTATCAGGTCGTTGACGATTGAAGACACAATTTTGCCGAACGCGCCGCCTATGATAACGCCGACGGCCATGTCAACAGCGTTGCCTTTTATGGCGAACTGCTTGAACTCGTTTATCAGTTTACCCATGTCGTTATTGTTTTAAATGGTTTTACAATGATTCTGCAAATATAAAAATATTTTTACATGACAGATGCCTTGTGGCGTTCTTTTTAAGGTCTTTTCTGCCGGTATTCAGCAAGGTAAGCATTTATGCTGACTGAAAAATACTTTGTTTATTGAAAAAACAA
Organism: uncultured Prevotella sp.; assembly: GCA_900550365.1. Taxonomy (GTDB): domain Bacteria; phylum Bacteroidota; class Bacteroidia; order Bacteroidales; family Bacteroidaceae; genus Prevotella. The sequence continues at coordinate 11,874 of URRR01000029.1, forward strand.
GCTAATATTTTGCAAATCAGAAAAATAAACAGTAACTTTGCAGCCGCTAATAAAAGCATCGATAATAAAAATAAGTTTAACATATAAAAAATTAAAGACAAAACATGATTATTGTACCAGTAAAAGATGGTGAGAACATCGAAAGAGCTTTAAAGAAGTTTAAGAGGAAATTTGAGAAGACAGGTGTTGTTAAGGAGCTTCGTGCCCGTCAGCAGTATAACAAGCCGTCTGTCATCAAGCGCCTTAAGATGCAGCACGCCATTTACGTCCAGAAGCTGAGAACTGCCGAGGAGTAAAAATATCCCCTGAAAATTTGGTGGTTCGGTTTTATTTTCGTAAATTCGTTGCCGAAATACATTAGTGGGCAGCGTTTTTATGTCAATAAAAGAATTTTTGGACTACCTGCGGTTCGAACGGAATTTTTCGTTGAGAACAGTCGGGGAATACGGCGACGACTTGCGAAAGTTTGAGTCGTTCTTTAAGAATTTGGACGCCACGCTCACATGGGAGACGATTGACTCCGATGTCATCCGTGACTGGATGGAGAGCATGATGGATAAAGGAAACATTGCGACATCGGTCAACAGAAGACTGAGCGCGGTGCGTTCCTTTTATCGTTTTGCCCTGTCGCGAGGCTGGGTTGAGGCTGACCCGGCTCACGGCGTGAAAGGACCGAAAAAGGAAAAGCCCCTGCCGCAGTTCGTCAGGGAAGGCGAGATGGACATGCTCCTTGATGAAAGCATGTGGAACATGAGCCGCTATGAAGACATTTGCGCGCGTACATTAATATTAATGTTATATGAGACCGGTCTCCGCATATCCGAGCTTCTCGGGCTTGACGATGCTGACGTGGATCTTGAAGCGTGCAGCCTGAAGGTCACGGGAAAGAGGAACAAGCAGCGCGTGATACCTTTCGGAGGCGAGCTGCGTGATGCCTTGACCGCATATATGGCGGCGCGTGACAAGGATGTGGCGCGCAAGACCGGCGCCCTGTTCGTGTCACGCCGCGGCGAACGGCTGACGTATTCAAAGGCGCGGCGTGATGTGCGCGATAACCTTGCGCGCGTGTGCTCGCTGAAGAAGCGCAGTCCCCATGTGCTGAGGCATACCTTTGCCACGGCCATGCTTAACAACGGCGCAGGGCTCGAGAGCGTGAAGAAGCTGCTCGGGCATGCGGCCCTTACTACTACAGAGATATACACTCACACTACTTTCGAGCAGTTGAGGAAAGTATATGAGTCAGCCCATCCGAGGGCATAAACCTTATATTAACCTTATAAAAACAAGGAGGTAACTATGGAAATTAAGATTCAGTCTATTCATTTTGACGCTACCGAGCAACTTAAGGCATTTATCGAGAAGAAAGTATCAAAGCTGGAAAAGTCTTATGAAGATATCCAAAACGTAGAAGTACAACTCAAGGTGGTAAAGCCGGCAACGTCGCTTAACAAGGAGACGAGCATCACGGTAATGGTTCCCGGACAGCGTATTTTCGTTGAAAAGGTCTGTGATACTTTTGAGGAAGGAATTGACCTTTGCGTGGATTCTCTGAGGGTTCAATTAGTGAAATTCAAAGAAAAACTGCGTAATAACTAAAAAAAAGCTCTGAAAATTTTGGAGGTTAAAAAATAATGCCTATCTTTGCAGCCGTTTTAGGACACGTCCTTACAAACAAGCGCCTGACGGCTGCTTTGCTTGCCTCTTTAGCTCAGTTGGCCAGAGCACGTGATTTGTAATCTCGGGGTCGTTGGTTCGAATCCGACAAGAGGCTCACAGAAAGAGACGTTTCTAAAGAAAGGGTGGTTACCAGAGTGGCCAAATGGGGCAGACTGTAAATCTGCTGGCTTTCGCCTTCGGTGGTTCGAATCCATCACCACCCACTTCAGTAGAAGTCTTTGCGGAAATAGCTCAGTTGATAGAGCACTAGCCTTCCAAGCTGGGGGTCGCGGGTTTGAGTCCCGTTTTCCGCTCACGCTGCTGTAATAGCTCAGTGGTAGAGCACTTCCTTGGTAAGGAAGAGGTCCCGAGTTCAAATCTCGGTTACAGCTCTACGACTTTATAATAATTGTCGAAGCAGAAAATACACGATTATTCATTAAAATAACAAATAAGTAAAGCTATGGCTAAAGAACATTTTGAACGTACCAAACCGCATGTTAACATTGGTACTATCGGTCACGTAGACCACGGTAAGACCACTCTTACTGCAGCCATCACCAAGGTGCTCGCAGAGAGGATTAAGGGTAATGAGGGCAATATCAAGTCTTTCGACCAGATCGACAACGCTCCTGAGGAGAAAGAGCGTGGTATTACTATCAATACTGCACACGTAGAGTATGAGACAGAAAACCGTCACTATGCTCACGTAGACTGCCCGGGACACGCTGACTACGTTAAGAACATGGTTACTGGTGCGGCTCAGATGGACGGTGCCATCATCGTTGTTGCTGCAACTGACGGTCCTATGCCCCAGACACGTGAGCACGTGCTTCTCGCTCGTCAGGTAAACGTTCCTCGTCTGGTTGTTTTCCTGAACAAGTGTGACATGGTTGACGATGAGGAAATGCTCGAGCTCGTTGAAATGGAGATGCGTGAGCTTCTCGATCAGTACGAGTATGACGGCGACAATACTCCTATCATCCGCGGTTCTGCACTCGGCGCACTCAACGGAGTTGCTAAGTGGGAAGACAAGATCATGGAGCTTATGAAGGCTGTTGACGAGTGGATTCCGCTGCCTCCGCGTGACCTTGACAAGCCGTTCCTGATGCCGGTTGAGGACGTATTCTCAATCACAGGTCGTGGAACAGTTGCTACCGGCCGTATCGAGACTGGCCGCGTTAAGGTAGGTGATGAGGTTGAGCTGCTCGGTCTTGGCGAGGACAAGAAGTCAGTCGTAACCGGTGTTGAGATGTTCCGTAAGATTCTTGACGAGGGTGAAGCTGGTGACAACGTCGGTCTGCTTCTCCGTGGTATCGACAAGAACGAAATCAAGCGTGGTATGGTACTCTGCCACCCGGGACAGATTAAGCCTCACAAGAAGTTCAAGGCTCAGATCTACGTTCTGAAGAAAGAGGAAGGCGGACGTCATACTCCGTTCGGAAACAAGTATCGTCCTCAGTTCTACCTCCGTACAATGGACTGCACCGGTGAAATTCATCTGCCCGATGGCGTTGAGATGGTAATGCCTGGTGATAACGTTACAATCACTGTAGATCTTATCTACGCTGTTGCCCTGAACGTTGGTCTGCGTTTCGCTATCCGCGAAGGTGGCCGTACGGTAGGTGCAGGTCAGATCACAGAGATCCTCGAGTAATAATCCAAAAAGGATATTAATCATACTTAGGTTCTCGCCTTTAACGACGAGAACCTATTTTACGGGAATAGCTCAGTTGGTAGAGCACTGGTCTCCAAAACCAGGTGTCGGGAGTTCGAGCCTCTCTTCCCGTGCTAAAGAAAGATAATATGTTTAAGAATATTACAAATTATTGCAAAGCTTGCTACGACGAACTTGTGCATAAGACGTCATGGCCGACACGGGCAGAACTTACTCACACTGCAATGGTTGTATTATCTGCTTCCTTGATCATTGCTGTAGTGGTGTTCATTATGGATTCCGTGTTCAGGTTTGTCATGAGCACTGTCTATCCTAATTAAACCTAAAAGAGGAAATGGCTGATTCAGGAAAGAAATGGTATGTCTTGCGTGCTGTCAGCGGTAAGGAAGCCAAGGTAAAGGAATATATTGAGGCTGAGCTGAAGCATAACGCATTGCTCTCGACTTATGTTTCCCAGGTACTTATTCCTATGGAGAAGCATGCTACGCTCCGTAACGGCAAACGTGTCGTTAAGGAGAAGATAGCTCTTCCGGGATACGTGCTTGTAGAGGCTGAGCTGAAGGGTGATGTCGCGCATACGTTGCGTTTCGTGCCTAATGTGCTTGGCTTTCTCGGAGGACTGGATGCTCCTACTCCGGTAAAGCAGGCTGACATCAACCGTATACTTGGTACTGCTGAGGAGTCAGAACTGGCCGAGGAAGTTAATATCCCGTTCAGTGTTGACGAGACAGTTAAGGTTACGGACGGACCGTTCAGCGGCTTCAGCGGCGTAATCGAAGAGGTTAATGCCGAGAAGCACAAACTTAAGGTCATGGTGAAGATTTTCGGGCGCAAGACTCCGCTCGAGCTCGGTTTTATGCAAGTCGCAAAAGAATAACGCATTGTTACGGATGTGGCTGTTCTTTTATATAAATCAATTATTTAATAACAAAAGAAATGGCTAAAGAAGTTGCTGGATTAATCAAATTACAGATTAAAGGTGGCGCTGCTAACCCTTCACCTCCCGTAGGTCCTGCTCTTGGTTCCAAGGGTATTAACATTATGGGATTCTGTAAGGAGTTCAACGCCAGAACCCAGGATAAGGCCGGAAAAGTACTTCCTGTCGTTATCACTTACTATGCTGACAAGTCATACAGCTTCGAAATCAAGACCCCTCCCGCAGCAGTGCAGTTGATGGAGGCAGCCAAAATCAAGAGCGGCTCGGCCGAGCCTAACCGTAAGAAGGTAGCTTCTGTAACATGGGAGCAGGTTCGTGCCATTGCTGAGGACAAGATGGCTGACCTTAACTGCTTTACCGTAGAGTCGGCCATGAAACTCGTTGCCGGCACGGCAAGAAGCATGGGTATCACTGTAAAAGGGGATTTCCCTGGTAAATAATTTATAACTTCAATTAAGAAAATGAGTAAACTGACAAAAAATCAGAAATCAGTAGCTGATAAGGTTGAAGCAGGGAAAGCATACTCTTTGAAGGAAGCTGCAGAGTTGGTTAAGGAGATTACCACGACCAAGTTTGACGCTTCTGTAGATATCGATGTGCGCTTGGGTGTTGACCCGCGTAAGGCTAACCAGATGGTGAGAGGTGTCGTTTCACTTCCCAACGGAACCGGTAAGGTTACGCGTGTGCTTTGCCTTTGTACACCGGATGCTGAAGCTGCTGCGAAAGAAGCAGGTGCTGACTATGTTGGTCTTGACGAATATATCGAAAAGATCAAGGGTGGCTGGACTGAAGTTGACGTAATCATCACAATGCCGTCTTGTATGGGTAAGATCGGTCCTCTTGGCCGTGTTCTCGGTCCCCGTGGCCTGATGCCTAACCCCAAGAGTGGAACAGTCACCATGGATGTTGCTAAAGCAGTTAAAGAGGTAAAGCAGGGTAAAATCGACTTCAAGGTTGATAAGACCGGCATTATCCACGCTTCAATAGGTAAAGTCTCTTTCACTCCGGAGCAGATATTCCAGAACGCGAAAGAGTTTATCTCTACTGTTATCAAGCTGAAGCCTGCTGCCGCTAAAGGTACATATGTCAAGAGTATCTTTATTTCGAGCACTATGAGTAAGGGTGTCAAGATTGATCCTAAATCAGTTGAATAACTCTAAAAGTTATGTAAGATGAAGAAAGAAGTAAAAGATACTATAGTCGTTGACCTCGGCGAGAAACTTAAGGAATATGCTCACTTCTACCTTGTTGACGTAACAGGGCTGAATGCTGGTGCAACAAGTAAGCTTCGTCGCGAGTGCTTCAAGAATGAAATCAAGATGGTCGTTGTGAAGAATACTCTTCTGCACAAGGCTTTCGAGGCTTCAGATGTTGATTATGAACCTTTATACGGCTGCCTGAAAGGCAGTACCGCAGTGCTTTTCTGCAATACGGCCAACGTTCCGGCCAAGATGCTTAAGACCTACAAGAAAGAGGGTATCCCCGCTTTGAAGGCTGCTTATGCAGAAGAGAGCATTTATGTCGGAGCTGACAAGCTGGAAGAGCTTGCATCTCTCAAGAGCAAGAACGAGGTTATCGCAGAGATTGTTGCTTTGCTCCAGTCTCCCGCAAAGAACGTTGTCTCTGCTCTTCAGTCAGGCGGTCAGACAATACATGGTGTCTTGAAGACATTAGGCGAGCGTCCTGAATAATTAAACATCCAAACAATTAACATTAAAAACATTAAAAATTAGAATAAAATGGCAGATATCAAAGCTATTGCTGAAGAATTGGTGAATTTGACAGTAAAAGAAGTTAATGAGTTGGCAACAGTCCTGAAGGACGAGTATGGAATTGAGCCCGCTGCTGCAGCTGTTGCTGTTGCTGCAGGTCCTGCTGCAGGTGGTGATGCAGCTGCTGCTGAGGAGAAGACATCTTTCGATGTAGTTCTCGCTGAGGTTGGTGGCGCTAAGCTGCAGGTAGTAAAGGCCGTTAAGGAGGCTTGCGGTCTCGGTCTGAAGGAAGCTAAAGAGCTCGTAGACGGTGCTCCTTCAACTCTGAAGGAAGGCTTGTCAAAGGACGAGGCTGAGAACCTGAAGAAGGCTATCGAAGAGGCCGGCGCTAAGATTGAGCTGAAGTAATTTAGTCAACAGAAATATTATGGGTTAAGATTCTCCCAGTCGGAGAGTCTTAACCTTTTTGTGTCTTTAATTGAATGCAGTCAACCACCGCTGCATCTGGCGGCAGGCTAAGGAGAAGAATAAACCGGAATTCTTCAAAGCCTCTGCTTAACTTTACAGGTGGCATTTATAACGGTAACATAAATCTGTAATGGCTTCAAAAATTGTTGATAACAGAGTAAACTTTGCCAGCGTGAAAAATCCGATGCCGTATCCGGATTTTCTCGATGTGCAATTAAAGTCTTTCAGAGACTTCCTGCAGTTGGACACTCCGCCTGAGGAACGCAAGAATGACGGTTTGTATAAGGTTTTCGCAGAGAATTTCCCTATCACCGATACGAGGAATAATTTCGTTCTTGAGTTCCTGGATTACTATATTGACCCGCCCCGTTACACCATTGACGAATGTCTGGAGCGTGGCCTGACATATAGTGTACCTTTGAAGGCTAAGATGAAACTTTACTGCACCGACCCTGATCATGAGGACTTCGGAACGTTTATTCAGGACGTTTTCCTCGGTACAATCCCGTACATGACGGACAACGGCACCTTTATCATCAATGGAGCTGAACGTGTTGTCGTTTCTCAGCTGCACAGGTCGCCTGGCGTATTCTTCGGACAGGGTGTACATGCAAACGGAACCGTGCTTTATTCTGCACGTATTATCCCGTTCAAGGGTTCGTGGATTGAGTTTGCCACGGACATCAATAACGTAATGTATGCTTACATCGACCGTAAGAAGAAGCTGCCGGTAACGACTTTGTTGCGTGCCATAGGATTTGAGACTGACAAGGACATTCTCCAGATATTTGACTTGGCAGAGGAAGTTAAGGTCAACAAGAAAAACATGAAGGACGCCATCGGCCGTAAACTGGCGGCGAGAGTCCTTAAGAGCTGGAATGAGGATTTTGTTGACGAAGATACCGGTGAGGTTGTATCAATCGAGCGTAACGAGGTCATCATGGAGCGTGAGACCGAGATAAGCAAGGATAACATTGACGACATCATTGAGAGCGGTGCTTCGACTATCCTTCTACACAAAGATGCTGACTCGGCAAGCAAGTATTCAATAATATTCAATACTTTGCAGAAAGACCCGAGTAACTCTGAAAAGGAGGCTGTTCTTTATATATACCGTCAGCTTCGTAATGCTGATCCGGCTGATGACGCAAGTGCCCGTGAAGTCATACAGAACCTGTTCTTCTCAGACAAGCGTTATGACTTGGGTACGGTCGGCCGTTACAGGATTGATAAGAAACTTGGTCTCGACACGGATATGGACGTGCGCATCCTGACCAAGGAAGATATAATAGAAATCATCAAGTACCTCATCCAGCTGGTGAATTCAAACGCCACTGTTGATGATATTGACCACTTGAGCAACCGCCGTGTACGTACCGTCGGTGAACAGTTGAGCAACCAGTTCTCGATAGGTCTGGCCCGTATGAGCCGTACAATACGCGAGCGTATGAACGTACGTGATAACGAGGTGTTCACTCCGACTGATCTTATTAATGCTAAGACAATATCGAGTGTTATCAACTCTTTCTTCGGAACAAACCCGTTGTCGCAGTTCATGGACCAGACTAACCCGCTTGCTGAGGTAACCCACAAGCGTCGTCTGTCTGCCCTCGGTCCCGGTGGTCTGTCACGTGAGCGTGCCGGATTCGAGGTACGTGACGTACACTACACTCACTACGGACGTCTCTGCCCGATTGAAAGTCCTGAAGGTCCGAACATCGGTCTGATTTCGTCACTTTGTGTCTATGCTAAGATTAACGACCTCGGCTTTATTGAGACTCCTTACCGTAAGGTGAAGGACGGTGTTGTCGATCTTGACAATGACCATATCGTTTATCTCACTGCTGAGGAAGAGGAAGATCACATCATCGGTCAGGGTAACGCTCCGCTGAATGATGACGGTACGTTCATACGTGACGTTGTCAAGTGCCGTCAGGATGCAGACTTCCCCGTAGTACCCCCGTCGCAGGTCGACCTTATGGACGTTTCTCCCCAGCAGATTGCTTCAATCGCAGCAGGTCTGATTCCGTTCCTTGAGCATGACGACGCTCACCGTGCACTCATGGGAAGTAACATGATGCGCCAGGCGGTTCCGTTGCTTCATAATGAGGCGCCTATCGTCGGAACAGGTATTGAGCGACAGGTATGTGTTGACTCACGTACTATGATTACGGCAGAGGGTGATGGTGTAATTGAATATGTTGATGCAACAACAATAAGAATACTTTACGACAGAACTGAGGAGGAGGAATTTGTAAGCTTTGAGCCTGCTCTGAAGGAGTACAGGATACCTAAGTTCCGTCGTACAAACCAGAATATGACAATAGACCTCCGTCCTATCTGTGATAAGGGGCAGAGAGTCAAGAAAGGTGATATTCTTACAGAAGGATACGCTACGGAGAACGGCGAGCTTGCACTCGGACGCAACCTCCTCGTGGCTTATATGCCGTGGAAGGGTTACAACTATGAGGATGCTATCGTGCTGAACGAACGCGTGGTACGTGAGGACGTCCTTACATCAGTTCATGTTGATGAGTACTCGCTTGATGTACGTGAGACCAAGCGTGGCATGGAGGAGTTCACAAGTGACATTCCGAATGTAAGCGAAGAGGCAACCAAAGACCTTGATGACAACGGTATTATCCGTGTCGGAGCGCGTGTTGAGCCGGGTGATATCCTTATCGGTAAGATTTCACCTAAGGGTGAGAGCGACCCGTCTCCTGAGGAGAAGCTGCTTCGTGCAATCTTCGGTGACAAGGCCGGTGACGTGAAAGATTCTTCTCTGAAAGCCAATCCGTCACTTACCGGTGTCGTAATAGACAAAAAACTCTTCTCACGTGCAGTCAAGACACGTGCGTCAAAGCAGCAGGATAAAGTTGTCCTCGCAAAGATTGATGAAGAGTATGCTGCAAAGATTGATGATTTGAAGGATATTCTTGTAGACAAGCTTCTTACCCTTACAGACGATAAGACCTCAATGGGCATCAAAGACTATACCGGCGCAGAGATTATCACTAAGGGCAGCAAGTTCACGATGGCTCAGCTGAAGAACCTTGAGTATGACGGTATCCAGTCAAATAACTGGACGGCTGACGAGCATACGAACATGCTCATTCAGAAGCTTATAATGAACTTCATCAAGAAGTACAAGCTGCTTGATGCAGAGATGAAGCGCCGCAAGTTTGCGATCACTATCGGCGATGAGCTGCCTTCAGGTATTCTTCAGATGGCAAAGGTGTATGTTGCCAAGAAGCGTAAGATAAGCGTAGGTGACAAGCTTGCCGGCCGTCACGGTAACAAGGGTATCGTGTCAAAGATAGTACGTCAGGAGGATATGCCGTTCCTTGAGGATGGTCGCCCCGTTGATTTGGTGCTTAACCCGTTGGGTGTGCCTTCTCGTATGAACCTTGGACAGATATTCGAGGCTATTCTCGGTGCTGCGGGAAAACGTCTCGGCGTTAAGTTTGCTACTCCTATTTTTGACGGAGCTAAGCTTGATGACCTTCAGGAATGGACTGACAAGGCAGGTCTGCCGCGCTTGTGCTCAACACGTCTTTATGACGGTGAGACCGGTGAGCCGTTTGACCAGCCCGCAACCGTCGGCATAACCTACTTCCTTAAACTTGGCCATATGGTTGAGGATAAGATGCACGCCCGCAGTATCGGTCCGTACTCACTCATTACCCAGCAGCCTCTGGGAGGTAAGGCCCAATTCGGAGGTCAGCGTTTCGGAGAGATGGAGGTCTGGGCTCTGGAGGCATTCGGTGCGAGCCATGTTCTGCAGGAGATCCTGACAATCAAGTCAGACGATGTTGTAGGCCGCTCAAAGGCTTATGAGGCTATTGTGAAAGGCGAGCCGATGCCGACACCGGGTATTCCCGAGTCGCTCAATGTGCTTCTGCATGAACTGCGCGGTCTTGGCTTGAGCATAACTCTCGACTAACAAAGAAGAACTCTTTACATAACAAATACAATAAAGAAGAAATATGGCTTTCAAGAAAGATTCAAAGATAAAGAGTAATTTTACGAAGATAACCATCAGTCTTGCGTCGCCTGAGGAAATCCTCGAGAATTCTTATGGCGAGGTTACCAAGCCTGAAACCATAAACTACCGTACTTACAAACCTGAGCGTGACGGTCTTTTCTGTGAACGCATATTCGGTCCGACCAAGGATTATGAGTGCGCCTGCGGCAAGTACAAACGTATCAGATATAAAGGTATTGTCTGTGACCGTTGCGGTGTAGAGGTTACAGAGAAGAAGGTGCGTCGTGAACGTACCGGACATATTGAACTGGTAGTTCCAGTTGCTCACATCTGGTATTTCCGTTCGTTACCTAATAAGATAGGTTACCTCCTCGGTCTTCCTACGAAAAAACTTGACTCGGTTATTTATTATGAGAAGTACATCGTAATACAGCCGGGCGTCATGGAAGGTCGCAAGGACGCTGACGGTGTTGAGGTTAACGGCTCACATAAGATGGACCTCCTCTCTGAGGATGAGTATATTGACATAATGGATAATCTGCCGGACGGCAACGAATATCTTGATGATACAGACCCCAACAAGTTCATTGCAAGAATGGGTGCAGAGGCTATTTACGACCTGCTCGTGAATATAGACCTTGATTCTTTGTCATACGAACTTCGTGACCGTGCCAACAGCGACTCTTCACAGCAGCGTAAGACAGAAGCCCTGAAGCGCCTTCAGGTGGTAGAGGCATTCCGTGCGAGCCGTAATATCAACAAGCCAGAGTGGATGATTATGAAGATAATCCCTGTAACTCCGCCTGAGCTTCGTCCGCTCGTTCCGCTTGACGGTGGCCGTTTCGCTACGTCAGACCTGAACGACCTTTACCGTCGTGTCATCATACGTAACAACCGCTTGAAGAGACTTATGGAGATTAAGGCTCCTGAAGTCATTCTGCGTAATGAGAAGCGTATGTTGCAGGAGGCTGTCGACAGCCTTTTTGACAACTCACGTAAGAGCAGTGCCGTGAAGAGCGAGTCAAACCGTCCGCTGAAGTCGCTTTCAGATTCATTGAAGGGTAAGCAGGGCCGCTTCCGTCAGAACCTTCTCGGTAAGCGTGTCGACTATTCAGCACGTTCAGTTATCGTTGTCGGTCCTGAACTGAAGATGGGCGAGTGCGGTCTGCCTAAGCTTATGGCAGCAGAGCTTTACAAGCCGTTCATTATCCGTAAGCTCATTGAGCGCGGAATAGTAAAGACGGTCAAGAGTGCCAAGAAGATTGTTGACCGCCGTGAACCGGTTATCTGGGATATCCTTGAGAACGTAATGAAGGGTCACCCCGTTCTGCTCAACCGTGCCCCGACGCTTCACCGTCTTGGAATCCAGGCATTCCAGCCTAAACTTATTGAAGGAAAGGCAATTCAGCTTCACCCGTTGGCATGTACGGCGTTCAACGCCGACTTCGACGGTGACCAGATGGCCGTACACCTTCCGTTGAGCAATGAGGCTGTGCTTGAAGCACAGATACTTATGCTTCAGAGCCACAACATTCTTAATCCGGCCAACGGCGCTCCTATTACGGTGCCGTCACAGGATATGGTGCTCGGACTTTATTACATCACAAAGATGCGTCCCGGCGCAAAGGGTGAAGGACTTACTTTCTACGGACCTGAAGAAGCAATCATTGCCCATAATGAAGGTAAATGTGACCTTCACGCACCGGTTAAGGTCATCGTTAAGGATATAGACAAGGACGGCAATTACTACAACCATATGGTTGAGACTTCCGTCGGCCGTGTAATCGTCAACGGCATCATACCTGACGAGATAGGATATGTCAACAAGATTATCTCAAAGAAGAGTCTTCGTGACATTATTGCTGACGTAATCAAGGCTGTCGGTTTTGCACGTGCATGCGAGTTCCTCGACGGTATAAAGAACCTCGGTTACCGCATGGCTTATCTTGCAGGACTTTCGTTCAACCTTGACGACATTATCATACCTGAAGAAAAGGCTGCTCTTGTAGAGAAAGGTAATGAGGAAGTACGCCAGATTACCGACAACTACAACATGGGATTCATCACCGACAACGAGCGTTACAACCAGGTTATCGATGCATGGACTCATGTCAACAACGAGCTCGGAGATGTTCTGATGAAAGAGATGACCGAGGCCGACCAGGGCTTTAACGCTGTTTACATGATGCTTGACTCTGGAGCCCGTGGTTCTAAAGACCAGATTCGTCAGCTCGCAGGTATGCGTGGACTTATGGCCAAGCCGCAGAAGGCAGGTGCTGAAGGTGCGCAGATTATCGAGAACCCGATTCTTTCAAACTTCAAGGAAGGTATGAGCGTGCTTGAGTACTTTATCTCTACTCACGGTGCACGTAAAGGTCTTGCAGATACCGCTATGAAGACCGCCGATGCCGGATACCTTACCCGTCGTCTCGTTGACGTGTCGCATGACGTCATCATTACAGAGGAAGACTGCGGCACACTCCGCGGCCTTGTCTGCACGGCACTTAAGAACGGTGATGAGGTTATATCTTCACTCTATGAGCGTATTCTTGGCCGTGTGTCAGTGCATGACATAATTCATCCTACGACCGGTGAGCTTATTGTTTCTGCCGGTGAGGAAATCACAGAACCTATCGCACAAATCATAGAGGACAGCCCGATTGAGAGTGTTGAGATACGTTCGGTACTTACTTGTGAGAGTAAGAAGGGTGTCTGCATGAAGTGTTATGGCCGCAACCTTGCCACCAGCCGAATGGTGCAGAAGGGTGAGGCTGTCGGCGTAATCGCCGCACAGGCTATCGGAGAGCCGGGTACACAGCTTACCCTCCGTACGTTCCACGCCGGTGGTGTGGCAGCCAACGCTGCAGCCAACGCCTCTATTGTGGCTAAGAACGACAGCCGCATCGAGTTTGACGAGCTTCGCACCGTGCCGTTTGTAGAGCAGGGTGAGAACGGAGAAGTTCAGTGTGAGATGGTTGTAAGCCGTCTGGCTGAAATCCGTTTCGTTGACCCGAACACCAACATCGTACTCTCAACGCTTAACGTTCCTTACGGTAGCTCGCTTTACTTCAAGGGCGGTTCGGTTGTCAAGAAGGGTGAGATTATCGCCCGTTGGGACCCGTTCAACGCCGTTATTGTAACCGAGTATGCAGGTACGCTGAAGTTCCGTGATGTCATTGACGGCGTAACCTTCCACTCAGAGACCGACGATACCACAGGTCTTACTGAAAAGATTATCACCGAGTCGAAAGACAAGAGCAAGGTTCCGACATGTGACATCATAGATGAAAACGGTGATGTAGTAGGAACTTACAACTTCCCGGTGGGTGGTCACGTTGTCGTTGAGGATGGCCAGGTTGTAAAGACTGGTGCTACACTCGTCAAGATACCGCGTACAGTCGGCAAGGCCGGTGACATTACCGGAGGTCTTCCCCGTGTTACCGAGCTGTTCGAGGCACGCAACCCGTCTAACCCCGCAGTTGTCAGCGAAATCGACGGTGAGGTCACCATGGGTAAGGTTAAGCGTGGTAACCGTGAGATTATCGTTACGTCAAAGACCGGCGAGCAGCGTAAGTACCTCGTATCGCTTTCTAAGCAGATACTTGTTCAGGAGCATGACGCCGTACGTGCCGGTACACCGTTGTCTGACGGTGTGATAACACCTAACGATATCCTCGCCATTAAAGGTCCTACCGCCGTTCAGGAGTACATCGTCAACGAGGTACAGGACGTTTACCGTCTGCAGGGTGTGAAGATTAACGACAAGCACTTTGAGATAATCGTTCGTCAGATGATGCGCAAGGTTCAGATTAACGACCCGGGTGACACCACATTCCTTGAGCAGGAGATTGTAGACAAACTCGACTTCGCTGAGGAGAACGACCGCATCTGGGGTAAGAAGGTCGTTGTTGACGCAGGCGACAGCGAGACGCTGAAGCCCGGCCAGATAGTTACAGCCCGCAAGCTGCGTGACGAGAACTCTACGCTTAAGCGCCGCGACTTGAAGACCGTACAGGTGCGTGATGCCGTGCCCGCAACGTCAACACAGATACTTCAGGGTATCACACGTGCCGCTCTCCAGACTAAGAGCTTCATGTCAGCCGCTTCGTTCCAGGAGACAACCAAGGTGCTCAACGAGGCTGCAATCCGCGGCAAGGTAGACTATCTCGAGGGAATGAAGGAGAACGTTATCTGCGGTCACCTCATCCCGGCAGGTACCGGTCTGCGCGAGTTTGACAAGATTATCGTAGGTTCACGTGAGGACTATGACCGTATGCAGGCCAACCGTAAGAACGTGATTGACTACAGTGAGAAAGAGAAAGTTGAGACTGAATAAAAGTCTCTTGCTTGATATAATGATTAACGGCGATGCGGATGTTCCGCATCGCCTTTTTTGTTTGATGATATGTCACTTTGCCTCGTGTATGCTTACTGTACAGGGCAGAAGACACCCCTTTTTCGCTCGGAATATCAGCTTTGTGTATAGTGATAGGTTACACTTTGCTCTGTATTCGTCAGAATATCGATAAAATAATGTGTCTTTTGATAGGTATCCAAGATGAATTTTGTACTTTTGTAAATGATAATTTTATCTTTATACGATTTATAAAAGTGCATGTGAAGAAAGGATTTCAGCTAAGGTCAGTGTATGAAGGATGAATCTTGTAATATCTGTTCTAATGTTAACGTAGTGAAACATATGATGGTAACATTGACAAAATAGTTGTTAAACAAAAAATGATTATGAAAAAATTTTTACTAACGATGTTTGCGTTTTTAATAGCGACATTAGCTGTTGATGCGCAGAAAATCAAGACTGTTGGAACCTTTAACGGTATGAACAATCTGCCGAATAAGACGGTTCTGAAGAAAATCGGGAGATCGGCCGTTAAATCTCTTAAGTCTAATATTGTTCCGGCAAAGATTAGTCTTGAAGAAGATGAGCGTATTTTGGGATATTATACTTCAGATGAATCGCCTGTGACTAACCATCCATTCATGCATTCCGGTGGAACATACACAGCCTGCTCTTTTTACAGTGCCAATATTTTTAATAAGGCAGAGGGTGGCTCCATAACAAAACTTCGTATTTATCTTATGGACGGAATTGGTTCTTCATCAACTATTAGTGTGTATGAAATGGGGCCGGAAGGGGAATTGAGCGAAACCCCTGTTACTACAGCTGAGTTTAATCCTGTTTATGGTTGGAATGATGTGATGTTAGAAAATCCAGTGACGGTAAAGGAAGGATATGGCTATTTTATCGCTTATACTTTTACCATTCCTGGTCAGCAAGGAACGTATGTTTTTGCAGGAGACAAAGGTCTGAATACAGAGTATATTCCTGGCGGAATATTTGTTATAGGTGATTTTGGGCAGGGTTATGAAGCCCTTATAGTCAGCACGGATTCAAATCTATGCATCCAAATGGTTGTAAAAGGTGGTGCATTTAGCGATGATGACATTGTTCTGACCGGTGTGCAGGATAGAACTATAGCAAAGCGTGGTGCTAAGTATCCTATAATTCTCAATTTAAAGAATGAAGGTTATGATCTTCCTACTAAATACCAGCTGGACGTACAACTTGATGGTACATATTATGAGTCACTTACAACACCTGTCGCTCTTACAGATAATAAAACCAAACAATATGTTTATGAAATTGAATTGCCGGAGGTATTGGATAAGGAATATGAGCATACAGTTGCAATAAGTGTTGCTTCTATCAATGAAAAAACACCTACAGAAAATACTGAAGATGATAAAACGTCAGTAAGCTTCAAGGTTTATGATGAAAGCGATGTTGTTGACAAGCAAATGACCCTTGTTGAGAATTTTACCGCGGCAGGTTGTCCTGATTGTCCGTTAGGAGATGAGTTCTTGTATTGCTTGAGTAAATTGCGTGATGATTTGGCGCTTGTTTCAATCCATGATATTGTAAATGAAGTTGAGGATATATATACAACAAGCTTTGGGACAAACATAGCTTCTTTGGAGACACTTGTTTATCCGTCAGCATCTTTCAACCGTGCTTTTGTTTCTGACGCCAGTCTTAATACCTATGGTTCATTAGCATTACCTATATATTTCCCACAAGAACAAGAAGTTGATGCCAAAGCCTCAGAATTCAGTAATATGATTGATCAGATAAATTCAGATATTCCTGCATTCGCATCTGTCAATATTGACACGAAATACGATGAAGCAACAAGAGTGTTGCATATTACTGTTTCCGGTGAAGGAAAGCAAGACGTCCGGAAGATCTTACCGGATGGCTCACTTACGGTATTCTTGACTGAAGACGGTTTGAAGGGCGCACAATATTCAAATGCCGGAGGTTCTGAACATTTTGAATCTGAATATTCTCATGAAAACGTCCTCCGTCATGTTTTTGACGAGTGGGGTTTTGGTGAACCTATAATCTGGACGGGAAATACTACTTATAGTAATGAATTTATCTTTACGGTGCCTGAAGAGTGGAACATTAACAATATGAATGTTGTCGCATCTATCGGCCGCCCTGTAAAGTATGAGGATATGGATGGAGGATATAATTTGAACAGCATGGTAAACGATGTGTGGATAAGCAATACCAATAAGGTGAAAATTATAAATACTCCGTCTGGAATTGACAACGCGGTTGTATCGGATGACGAAAACGTTACTGAGGTGGCCCGTTACGCTCTTGACGGTACACGCCTGTCAGCTCCTACAAAGGGAATCAACATCGTTAAGATGTCTGACGGAACAACCAAGAAGGTTGTAGTAGAGTAATGCTGTTGAAAGCCTGATACTAATAAGCAACGGCGATGCGGATGTTCCGCATCACCGTTTTTGTTGATTGTGTCGGTTGAGATTTGATATTCAGGCTCAGTCATAGAAACTGAAGTAAGTCGGGTAAACTTCGCTCTGGCCGTAGTCGGCGGTATAGCTGTTGTCGGTCCAGGTGAAGGTGGTTACCTGTCCCGTGTCGCTTGTACTGGTTTCAGCAAGATGAAGCGGAGCAGTGCCTAACAGTCCGGCGTAATACAGATACTGAACCTCGTCGATGTCGACATCATACGTGGTGTAATAGAACAGCAGACAGTTAGAGTTCAGCTTGTCGCCGTAAGTGTAAGTATAGGTGTATTCGTCGCCGTCGGTTGACCTCCAGTAGACTTTTGTCAGGTCGCCGCCGGCCCATGTCAGGGTGTATTCACGTTCATTGCGGTCGTCGTTCATAGCTGTAAGATGCCCGTCGGCGTCATACTCAAATGTCTTTGTGTAGACGTTATCGCCGCTCCGCTGTACTACCTTCTGGGCAAAACCCTGGCTGTTGAGCGTTACTTCAAACTCGTCAATGTCGCCGTTGTCGTCCATTCTTACGTAAACGTCAGATCCTTCGGTGCCCGTTGCGTAGTTGTAATGGTATGTAATAGTGAGGTTGTCGCCGGCAATCTGCGTCAGAAAACCGTTATTGTAAGTGAACTGTTCGCCGTCAAGCTCCTTAAGCAGTTTGCCCGTGAACACATTGTCCAGAGGCGACTGCCCCTCGGGCAGGTCAGTGTCGGGTGTGTCGGCAGGCACATCTTCGGTTACCAGATATGTCCAATTCTCCTCGTAAGTGTACTCGTCGTCTATCACGTCGTGCACAACGGCCGTGTTGCCCGAGAATGTTATCGTGGCATATTCGCCCGTCCATTCGCCTTCCCAAGCGTAATACAGTGTGCCTGCACCGCGGTCTTTCCATTTCCATTCAGCTATGCTGAGCGTTCCGTCAAGATAAGCTATGAGATAAGTGCCCGATTTAGAGAACACGGCCTCAATAGGAAATTCAGTTCCGTAGTCGCCCGTGTTGTCCGGAGTGGCGGTCTCCTCGTGCTTCTCGCCCGTCTCCTTGTCGGTTATCACGCTGCGTACACGCTCTATTTTCCATGTGCGGCAGAGCGCGTTTGTAATGTTGTCGTCGCCAGCCGTGGCAGCCTTGTGTACGGTATATGTCTGCGTTGCGCCGCCGGTGGTAATCTCTATGCCCGTCACCTGGTCGCCGCTATAGCTCAGCTTTATCGTGCCGAAGCCCTCCAGAGCGTATTCGTCATTGCCCAGCGAAGTAAACGTGCCGTAGATATAGTTGCCGTCTTCGGTGGCGCGTGTGGCGCTGCTGCCCCGTCCGCTGCTTAGCAGAGACTTCCTTGCGCCTGCCCCGTAAGCCGCGCCTGCGCTGTAGCCGCCGTAGCCGAGGGTCACGATGTAGTTGCCGCTTGCGCCCAGCTCTATGCTCTCGTAGGGCGACGAGCTTGAGGTGATCTCATACTTTCCGCTTACACTCTCGTAAGGCGGGGTGGGCAGGTCAATGTTGCCTACGCCTTCGTCATCGTCACTGCTGCAGGATGTAAGACCTAAGGTCATGCCTGTCAGCATCAGAATAAATAATAACAGATAACTTCTTCTCATTTTTTTTTGATAATTTAAGTTGATTATTGTATTATGAAAATTGTATTAGTTGAGTTCATGTATGTAGCCGCACCGTCGCCGCCCCGTGAGCAGAGGCCGCGCCGTCGCATCAATATAATAAAGGTAAGGGTGCACGGCATAGATGTCATCAGTGCCGTGTCTGTGTGGAGGTGCCGCACAGGTGGCGGCAGCGTTATAAACGGAAAATCCCTTCTTGTCATAGAATAATAACTTTCCGGCTTGCCGGTGGGCTTGCCTTTAATAGTTTATCATTCCTGCAAGACGGGACGCAGTGTATAAAAATAAAGTTGCTTTGTGCGGAGAGAAGAGCCGTCCCATTACTTTCAACCATGGTACAAACGCCATGCCGAATTGCCGAGGTAATGTAATCTCCCCTCAGGCTTCAACCTGATTTGCATTGCAAAATTACAATTTATAGGTAAATAATATGTCGATTGAAAGCTTAAATATTGTTAATCCGTCACTAAATGTAGGTATGTTTCTTGATTATGGATTAAGAGTCGGGAATAAAGAAACGGCGTAAATCTGTCTATATCTTCATCACCTGTCTGCTGATTGACGGCTCATCCGCAGTCCGGGTGTATGACAAATCGTTTATTGTCAGTGAAGAAAACACCCTCCGGTAGGGACATAATTTATTATGTCCGCACGCCA
>URRR01000030.1 GCA_900550365.1 uncultured Prevotella sp.
AACACATAAATGCATATGTAAATCTTTTCAGTAAATAACGACTTTTTGTGTGAAGTAATTTCAGGCATAGTCATGCCCAAATAGGGCTGATAGGACAAATAGGGCAGATAATCCGCCGGAACAGGGAGCCCCTCTCCATCTCTCCCCAGTGGGGAGAGGGACCGGAACAGGCTGAGGAATTAAGAATTAAGACGAATAGGACAAATGGGGCTGATAGGGCAAATGGGGCTGATAAGGCTGATAAGGCTGATAGGACAAATAAGCGACTCGTTCCGGCGGATTTGTTATCCGGCAAATTGTTTCCTTTTTATCGGATTGCAAATCCTTATATTCATACATGCGGATTACAAATCCGCATGAACGCAGGCAAATTGTTTCCTTTTTACGGATTGCAAATCCTTATATTCATACATGCGGATTACAAATCCGCATGAACGCAGAACAAATATGCCTATTACTGATTAATAATTGTCAGTAGGTAATTTGGCTCCTCCCCACTGGGGAGGCTGGGTGGGGCTTCTTTATCAAAAGTGTAATAACAAAATATATGGCTGTCTGTATCCACAGGGCGATGTATTCGGGACGGACGTCGTCGAGGAGTGCGCCCATGGTGTTCATCTTTACGAAACCTCGTATGCCGTATGTCGACGGGAAAAGTGCTGATACCCACTGCCAGAACTCGGGGATGGCGCTCTGAGGCCAGGACACGCCTGATATGAAAAGAAGGGGCACCGACGTGAACACTACCACGAGGATGATGTTCTCACGGTAACGTATGAGTTGGGCGAGAGACATAGAGAAGAAGATGCACGCCAGGACATAAGGCAGCATGAACATGAAAAGGTCTGACGGATGTAACAGCGACGTGAAGCTAAACATGCGCGGCACAACGAGAGTGATGTAAGCTGAAATGACAGCGTAAATCATAAAATAGCATAAGGCTTGCCCTGTGATTCTGACTGTGAGACTGCTGTCGGAGGTGCTTATGACACCAGTCTGTCCGGAAGCAGTTGTGGCTGTGCTGTGCATCATTTCTCTTCTTGTGCCTCCGAGCATGCCCACACCGAGAAGCAGCGTCTGCTGTATGATGAGCATCAGCACGCCGGGGATTATAAAGTTGCCGTAGCCTCCAGTTGAATTAAAGGTCTGAACCTCTTCAAAGTCGAGCGGCTTTGTGGTTATCTCGTCCTCACGGGCGGTCCAGTTGCCGGCACGCTCAATCTGGATTTTTGCGTTCATGTCGCCGGCAACGGCCGTGGCGGTCTGGAATATTGCCTTATAATAAAGCATGAAGCTCATGTCGCAGAACACGCTGACACGGCTTTGCTCCATGCGCATGACGTTAGTCTGGAAATCACGAGGCAGGTATATTGCGCCGAAGGCCTCCTGACGGCCAATCATGTCTTTAGCCTCGTCAAGGCTGTTGCAGAAGCATGCCACCTTAGTGTCTGGCGAGGCGTCAATCCGGCGGACAAACTCACGGCTCATGTCGCTGCGCGAGAGGTCAACGACGGCCACGGGAACCTCACGCACCACCTCATTAGTGTAAATCCAGGAATAGAGCAGGGGATAGAGCAACGGCACGAGGATGAAGAATATTATCACGCCCTCGTCTTTCCAGATAGCGCGCGTCTCGTCGGCGAACACGCGGCACAAGTCTGCAAACCATTGTGTTATCTTAACCCGAAATCCCATTGTTTATTGTGTTATCGTATTACAACTGCCGTGCCACGGGCGGCGGAAAGGCCGTCAGGGCATATACTGGTATGTCAGAAGAGACTTCTTTATGCGCCCCGTCATGAGCAGCGGCAGGGCGGCAAATATTATCAGTGCGGCCACGTAAGGCCACGAATAGTCAAGCGAATAGCCGTTGAATATGTTGAGCTGGTAAATCATGTAATAATGCCTCAGCGGGAAAAGCAGGGCTATGGCCTTAATCTCAGAGTCCATGGCAGAGAGCGGAAAGGCCGTTCCGGAGAGCGAATAGCTGAGCACGGCCCACAGACAGCAGACGCTCATTGACATTCTCAACGACGGCACTGCGCCGAAGACGAAGATGCCGAAGCCCTGGGACGAGAGCACCGAGAGCAGTCCGAGAAGGACGATGTAACCCGTGCCGCCGGGATGAGGGAAGTGAAGAATGCCGAAGACATAGAACATGTAGCCGTACATTATGAGAAGGAACGTGAGCGTCTGGGGCAGCATCTTTCCTGCAAGAGCAACGTAAATATTGTTGCCCGAGGCACTGAGCCACTCACGTGCGGAGTTGAATTTCAGTTCGGTGCCTATCGAGTAAGCCGTAACGATGAAGATAAACAGCATGATGCAGCCGGGGATGAGCATCGTGTTAAGGTAGACGCTGTAGTTCACGGTGGGGTTGTTAACCGTGTGAAGGTCAACAACTATGGGCTGCAGAAAGCTCATCACCTGCTCCTCGGTAAGTCCTTTGGCGGTGAGCAACGACGCCCCTACACCGGCCGAGCCGAGCGTAGCGACAGTCTTAAGGTCACGGTAGAGCAGCGCTCCGGCCGTGTAAGACGTGGTGCTGTAATAAAACGAAATCTTCGGCTGACGCATGGAGAGCAGTTCATCAGTAGTGCCTTCGGGGATATAGAGGAACGCGTAAATCCTGTTACGCTGCATGTCGCGGCGCGCCTCGGCCACGCCGGCGTATCTCTTTACTATCTTGGTAGACTGGAAGGCGTCAAGCTTGCGCACGAGCGACCGTGTGGTAGGCGTATTGTCGAGGTCGACCACGCCCACGGGCATGTCAACGGGCTGTCCGCCGGACATCAGCGAGGTGAAGAACACCGTCACGACAACCGGCAAGACGACCATGCAGAACAGGTACATCCTGTTTTTCCGCATTATGCCCAACTCACGTCTTGCTACCTGCAGCAACCTTGCAAACATGCCTATTCCTTTATAATAAGTGACATCCCGGGACGAAGGCCGTCAAGCTTGTCAATCGGGCGCGCCTTTACCTCAAACGTCTTAAGGTCATACTGGCCGTTGGTCTTTGTGGCTTTCCACACGGCATAGCTGCCCTCATCCTTAATATAATAAACCTTCATGCGGATATCCTTGTTGAAGGCGGGGCAGTATGCGGTGAACGTATCGCCCACCTTAAGCCCGCGGAGCTGGTCTTCACGGACATTGAACGTGCCCCATACGTCGTTCATAATGGATATGCTCATTATCGGCGAGCCTGCGCCTACAAGCTCACCCGGCTTCGGATAAACGTCGCTTACCTCACCTTCCATCTGCGCCGTCTGCACAGTCTCACGGATGTACGAGTTAACCTCCTGCACGGCGCCCTGCGCACGCCTTACCTGGGCGGCCGCGGCCTCACGCTCCTCACGGCGTGCGCCGGCCACGGCCATGTCATACTGGCTCTTGGCGGCCTTGGCCTGAGCCTCCATGGCCTTGTAGTTAGCGTAAGCCTCGTCACGCTTCTGCGCCGTCATCACGCCTTCGTCGAACAGCCGCTGCACACGTCCGTATGACTTCTCGGCTATCTCAAGGCCGGCCTTGGCCTGCTGCCACACTTCAAATGCACCGCGAACCTGCTCGCGGCGGGCGCCGTTGTCGGCCATCTCGCTAAGTGCGGCGGCAGCGCTCTCGGCACTTACGGCCTGAGCCTTCTTGGCCTCAATGTCAGGCGCGTCAAGTATTGCGAGCGTGTCGCCAACCTTGACATAGTCGCCTTCCTGCACGCAAAGCTCGAGGATACGGCCCGGAACCTTGCTCGAAACACGGTATTCAGACACCTCTATCTCGCCCTGAATCACGTCGGGAGTGCGTCCGAAGCACAGAAACCCGATTATTCCAACGATTGCCACGACGGCCGCAAAGCAAGCCGTGGCTATCAGAATGTTCCTATGTTGCGATTTATCTGCCATGCTGTTAATTGTTTTTACGGGTTACCTCAGTGGCGTGCGGCCTGTCAAGTAAGTGCCGTAAGCCTTATGCTGTACCCCTTTTTGTCGTTATTATGGTTATTTCTTTTCTTATTTATCAGTACAGTTCCTCACCCAAGACTTTCTTCAGGTTGGCATGCGACAGCTTCACGTCGATACCCGCGTCAATCTTTTGCGAGCAGGCCTGAAGCCAGGCTGTCTGTGCGGCCATGACGTCAGTAACGTCCATTACGCCCTCCTTGAAGCCGAGATTGGCACATCTGAGATTCTCCTCAGCCTGCTCTATGTTCTTCTGTGCCATGGCAAGACGCTTGTTGGCCTCGGTCACTTTGAACGTGCTCTGGTTAACCTGCAGCTCCACCTTCTCGCGGGCTTCGTCAAGTTCAAGCATGGCTATGCTCGTGGCCGTCTTGCCCGCACGTATCTTATAGGTGCTTTCAAACCAGTTCCATACAGGTATTCTTACGACCACTCCGATGTTCCATACGCCTGAGAATTTTCTTTCAAAACCGTTGAACAGTGAAGGATTAGTTGCGAGGAAGCCTCCCGTGAGTGCTATCTGTGGAAGGTATCCGGCACGTATGAGCTTTGTTGACTGGCGGCTGATGTCAACTGCATTCTGCAGCATTTTCAGTTCGGCGCGGTTCTCCTGTGCCGCTTCAACGGAGGCTACGGGAGCCTCGCCGTCAGCGGTGTCAATGTTGCTGTCCTCATCGGCAAGTGTCAGTCTGTCACTGATAGTAATTCCGCACAGCTGGCACAGCAACATCTTGGCAAGTGAGAGGCCGTTGTCAACCTGGGTGAGCTGCATCTCGGCCTCGTTGACCTTTACTGACACCTTCAGACCGTCGGCTCTGGTGGCCACGCCCTCCTTTATCATCTTGTCAACATCGCTGTCAAGCTTTTTCACAAGTTCAAGATAGCTCGTGGCGAGCTTCTGCTTATGCCTTAGCGACACTACTGTCCAGTAAGCGTTGTCAACGTCGTAAATGATGTTCTGACGCCGGTTCAGCAGGTCGTTGGCTGCAAGTTCCTCGTTGATGTCGGCTATCTTGTTGGCTGTCACGATGCTGCCGCCCATGTAGATAGGCTGTGTGAGCATCACGGAAGCCGTGAAGAAGTTACGGGTATCGGTCTTGAAAGCGTCGTTAATGGTCTGTCCCAGCTTGTTGCCGGCCTGTTCCAGACCGGGCATGGTCTTCTCTGCTATGCCGGCGAGTGCCTCGGCCGTCTGCGGCGTTATGATGCCCTGTCCGGCCATTTCGCTGATTATAGACGACATGCTGTTGCCCAGTTGGCCGGCCGCGCTGGTTCCGAGGCTGCCCAGCGCGCTTTTCTGTCCGTCGTTGAGAATGGATATCTCACGGCTGGTAAACTGGTAGCCGCCGAGCACGTCGACGCGTGGCAGGTACTTGGTGCGCGCCGCCTTGCGTACATCTTGCGCCACGTCCTGCTTCAGCCGGGATATGGCAAGCTGCTTATTGTTGCGCAGCGCCATGGCACGGCAACTGTCCAATGACAGTGCCTGCTGGGCATTGGCCTGTGACACGGCGCATGCAAGCATGATGAGTATTGGCACGTGTTTCATAATATCCTGTTTTATCTTAGTAGGTGTAATGAGCGGAGGAGCAAGCAGACGTGGCCTGTCTGCCGACCTGCCCCGTGCCGTAGCCGCTTTACGGCGGCCGGTCTGCTTGCTCCTCCCTTTCGTTATAGCCTTGTTGCTCCTTGTTCTTGTCAGTCGAAGGTGAAGTTCCTTGAGCCGATCATGTTGCCGTCGGCAAAGATGCTGACGTTATATGTGCCCTCACCAAGGAACTCGTTTACCGTCCAATAGGTAGTAACGGGAGTCTCGTTACCGGTGTATTCGATTGTTTTCTTCATTGAATATTGCAGGTTGCGGTTCTCGTAGGGGAATGTTCCTCCGGCAGAGAGCACTGAGCCTGTAGGCGTTGTGATGCGCACGTAGACGGTTTTTGTACCGTTGGATGCGGTAACGTTCTTCGCGATGTTGAAGTTTACCTGTATCGTCTTACATCTCTTGAGATTCTTCGTAGCCTTGCCGCGCTTGTTTTTCAGGGTCATTGATATGCCCGTGGCGTCGAGCTGCGCCGCAATGGCAACCTTCTCAGACAGTGTCTGCTTGTCGGCGTTGAGGCCCTGTATCTGCCTTGTGGCCTCGGCATACTGCCCTTTTACGCGCGTGTTCTCCTCAGTCAGGTTCTGGTTGAGGCGGTTGAGCGAGTCAATCTCGAGCACATAGCTGCGTATGACGGCGCGGCATGTGGCCAGCTCTTTCTTCAGGCGGGCTATCTCGCGTGCGTCTGAGGCCTTTACGTTACGCAGCTCTTCGAGCAGTTTCTCGGTCTTCAGCTGCTCTTGTGTGAGCTGTTCTATTATGGAGTCATTATTTATCTGGGTTTTCAGTTCGCTGTACTGGTCGGCAAACATCTGGTACTCGTTCTCCATTTCTTTCTTGTCGAGCTCGGCCAGTTCCTGCATGTCTTTGTTTGCCTGTTTCTGATTGTTAAGACTTATCGCAAGATACACTATGCCACCGATTAGCAGCAGTCCTACTATTACAGAGGGAATGATAAATTTCTTATTCATTGTTTATTATTTGTTTCTGCTTAACGTTTTTTGTGAATGTTACTACCATGCAAAAATAGCCTATTTATCTTAAATGCGCAAAAAAATCATCGGGTATAAGTTTTATGTACGGCAAATTTAGCAATTTCACCGACTTTTTGAACAAAATTAAAAAGTTTTTATTATGTTTGTTGACAAGAATATAGGATGCGGCTCGTCAAAAATCAAATAGAAAACTGCGTTTTCATTTGTATTTGCGCTCGCCTTTCACTATATTTGAATGCTCGAATATAGGATGCGGCTCGGCAAAAATCAAATAGAAAACTGCGTTTTCATTTGCTTTTGCGCTCACCTTTCACTATATTTGTAACCGGATTGTAAAATGTTATTATGCCTGTGGCCGGTATGCTGACGGTCAGGCGTAAAATTAGAGGTGGCAAAACGGCGTGTAAAAGACGGTCAAACGCCTGCTGAAAGACGGTCTTTCGGCGTGCAAAAGACGGCCTTTTGGTTTGTAACTAAACGCGTCATAAATGCTTATGAAATGTTCCTGAGGAGCCGGTCTGCGTGTCAGGCTGTAAGCAAAAGGAGACTGAAAAGTTACAGATTTTGCTCCCTTGTACTGAAAACACATGTGATATGATTAAACGTATAATTAATTTTTATTATGAAGGGTTCACTAATATGAAGACCGGTAAGACGCTGTGGCTGGTCGTCATCGTGAAACTCATCGTGATATTCGTAGTGCTCAAGCTTTTCTTCATGCCTGACATACTGAGTGAGAGGGCAGGGGATGGCAATGAGCCTGACTATATTATGCAGCGCCTAAACGACCTGGCGGAATGAAAGAAGTCAAGAATTAAGAAAAAGCCCCTCCTGACCTCCCCTGTGGGGAGGAACCAGATTACCTTAGGTTTTGAGGTTTGAAGGAGCCCCTCTCCAACTCTCCCCAGTGGGGAGAGAGACCGGGCCGGCTAACCGGAAAACAGCATAACCGCATAACCCAATTATGAATTATGAATTGTGAATTATGAATTAACCTTATAAAATATGTACGATTTACTGTTAAGCATCAGTGCGGGAACTGTAGACTGGTCAAGAGCCCAGTTTGCCTTAACCGCAATTTACCACTGGCTTTTCGTGCCGCTTACGCTCGGCCTTGCCCTTATCATGGGCATAATGGAGACGTGCTATTACCGCACGGGTAAGACGTCGTGGAAAGACACGGCACGCTTCTGGCAGAAGCTGTTCGGTATCAACTTCGCAATGGGCGTTGCCACGGGCATCATCCTTGAGTTCGAGTTCGGCACGAACTGGAGTAACTACTCGTGGCTCGTAGGCGACATCTTCG
The DNA here is from genome assembly GCA_900550365.1 of uncultured Prevotella sp. Lineage (GTDB taxonomy): Bacteria > Bacteroidota > Bacteroidia > Bacteroidales > Bacteroidaceae > Prevotella. The sequence continues at coordinate 7,861 of URRR01000030.1, forward strand.
GCGCTCCGCTCGCAATAGAGGGCATCGTGGCGTTCTTTCTTGAGGCAACCTTCGTCGGAGTGATGTTCTTCGGCTGGGGAAAGGTGTCGCGGGGATTTCATCTTGCGGCGACATGGCTCACCGGCCTCGGCGCCACAATATCCGCCTGGTGGATTCTTGTGGCCAATGCGTGGATGCAGTATCCCGTAGGCCAGGCGTTCAATCCTGACACCATGCGCAACGAGATGACCTCGTTCGCGGAGGTGGCGCTGTCGCCCTTCGCCGTTGACAAGTTCTTCCACGCGGTGATATCGGCGTGGGTGATAGGCGCGATATTCACCGTTGCCGTGAGCTGTTACATCATGTACAGGAAGCACCGCAGCCAAGAGTTGGCCGAAAAGGACCGTCAGCTCGCCGTAAGGAGCGTTAGGATAGCGTCAATAGTGGGGCTTGTGGCGTCGCTGCTCGCCGTGCATACGGGTGACAGCTCGGCCTACATGGTGGCCAAGGCGCAGCCCATGAAGCTCGCCGCAATGGAGGCTCTGTATGACGGAGGCAACAGTCAGGGGCTTACTCTCGTGGCTCTCGTAAATCCGTTTGAGCAGCCCGATTATGCCTTAGGTGAGGAACCGGCCATGCGCATAGCCATTCCAAACATGCTGTCGTTCCTCGCCACACGCGACTTTAACGGCTACGTGCCCGGCATTAACGACATTATAAAGGGCGGATACATACAGGCAGACGGCACAGTGGCCGATCCGCTGAGCGAGAAAATGGACCGCGGACGCCGGGCTATAGCCTTACTTTCAGATTATCGGGAGGCAAAAAGAGCGGGCAACGACACCGCGGCTGAGGCTCACCGCAAGGCTCTTGACGAGAACATAAAGTACTTCGGTTACGGATACATCGACAATGCGGAGCAGACCGTGCCGTATATTCCGCTGTGCTTCTGGGCTTTCCGCGTAATGGTTGGTCTGGGCATGCTCTTCCTTCTGTTCTTTATCGTGACGCTGTTCCTCTCATACAAGAAGGATATAACACGCATGCGTCCGCTACATATCGTGGGTATGGCCATGCTTCCGCTCGGCTACATAGCCAGCGAGGCAGGGTGGCTTGTGGCCGAGTTCGGCCGCCAGCCGTGGACCATTCAGGACATGCTGCCTACCTGGGCGGCAGTGTCTGACGTCGGTGCAGGCTCAGTTATGCTTACGTTCTTTATCTTCCTCGTGCTCTTTACGGTGCTGCTCGCAGTTGAGATAAGCATCATGTGCAAGGCGATAAAGCACGGGCCGGAGTATTCTGAAGGTGTAGAGAAAAATGATTAAGACGTTGAGCTTCGGCTTGAAACTAACTTTAAACAATAAAGATTATGTCATACGAATTTTTGCAACAATACTGGTGGTTCCTCGTGTCGCTGTTAGGTGCGCTGCTGGTTTTCATGATGTTTGTGCAGGGAGCTAACTCTTTACTCTTCTCCTTGGGCGCAAATAATGAGGAACGCAACCTTGTCATAAGTTCTACAGGCAGGAAGTGGGAGCTTACTTTCACTACTCTCGTAACCTTCGGCGGTGCCTTCTTCGCCTCGTTTCCGCTGTTTTACAGCACCAGTTTCGGCGGAGCTTACTGGCTGTGGATGATTATTCTGTTCACGTTTGTGCTCCAGGCTGTCAGCTATGAGTTTCAGAACAAGTTGGGCAATCTGCTCGGAGCACGCACGTTCCAGTGGTTCTTGATAATCAACGGCATAGCCGGTCCGCTGCTGTTGGGCATTGCCGTGGCCACGTTTTTTACCGGAGCGAACTTCATTGTGGATAAAGCCAACATCCTTGGCGAAGGTTCCGGACCTATAATAAGCGGTTGGGCTAACGCCAGCCACGGCCTTGACGCCCTGCTGAACGGCTGGAATCTTATCTTCGGTCTTGCCGTGTTCTTCCTTGCCCGCATACTTGGCATACTGTATGTCATGAACAACGTAGACAATGAAAACATACGTTCGCGCGCCTCGGTACGCCTTGTTGGCAACCTTGTGCCGTTCCTCGTGTTCTTCATAGTTGCCTTGGTGTATATCCTTTTGAGTGAAGGTTACGCCGTAGATGAGGCTACCGGCATGGTGTATCTTGAACGTTACAAGTATTTTAACAACTTTATTGAGATGTGGCCGTTGGCCGTAATGCTGCTTGTCGGCGTAGCATTGTTCCTTTTCGGATGCCTGAAGACAATCTTCAGTGCGGTATATATCCGTGGCATATGGCCCGGAGGCATCGGCGCGGTGCTTGTAGTGCTCAGCCTTTTGCTGTGTGCCGGCTGGAACAATACGGCGTATTATCCGTCAACGGCTGACCTCCAGAGCAGTCTTACGATAGCTAACAGCTGCAGCAGTGAGTTCACTCTCAGCGTGATGTCTGTCGTCTCGCTGATTATTCCTTTCGTACTGGCTTATATTGTAGTGGTGTGGAGGAAGATGGACTTGAAGTAATGGAGTAGTAAGTAGTAAGGAGTAAAGTAGTAAGGAAGGGTAGTAAGTAGTAAAAGGAATAAAGGTAGTAAAAGGAATAAAGAGTAAAGTAATCAAAAGTTAAGAATTAAGAAGTGTAAATGTTGGCTATCTTGGCCAGAAATAAGAGACTTTCTAATCCTCAATTACTTTACTCTTTACTATTTCCTCCTTACTACTTTTACTCCTTTCTCCTTACTACTTATTGTTTATCTGCACAATTTTTGTGGGGCCTTGTTCCTTGTTCCGGCGGTTGGTAACGGTTACTACGGCCTGTGCAAGGTTGATGAAGGCAAGACCGGTGGCCGTGTCAGAGTTAAGCGCGGCAGGTTTACCGTCGTCACCGCTCTCACAGATGCTCTGTACCATTGGTATCTGTGCCAACAGGGGTACGCCCATTTCCTGAGCCAAGTTCTTGCACCCGTCTTTTCCGAAGATGTAATATTTGTTCTCCGGAAGTTCTGCAGGGGTGAACCATGCCATGTTTTCTACAAGGCCGAGGATAGGCACGTTTACCTTGTCGTTGCTGTACATGTCGATGCCTTTACGCGCGTCGGCCAGCGCGACCTTTTGCGGCGTGCTGACGATTACAGCTCCCGTGATGGCCAGGGTCTGCAGAAGAGTAAGGTGTATGTCGCTCGTTCCCGGCGGAGTGTCAAGTATGAAGTAGTCAAGGTCGCCCCAGTCGGCATCGCCTATAAGCTGTTTCAGCGCGTTGGAAGCCATGCCTCCACGCCACAGCGTTGCTGTGTCAGGGTTTACGAAGAAGCCGATGCTGAGCAGCTTTACGCCATATTTCTCGATAGGCTCTATCAGGTCGCGCCCGTCTTTGTGTACGGCGTAAGGGCGGGCATCCTCAACATCGAACATCTTAGGCATAGAAGGACCGAATATGTCAGTGTCAAGCAGGCCTACCTTGTAGCCAAGGCGTGCAAGGGCTATGGCCAAGTTGGCGGCTACGGTGCTCTTGCCTACACCGCCCTTGCCAGAGCTTACGGCGATGATGTTTTTCACTCCGGGCAGCATCTTGCCAGCCTCGGGGCGCGGTTTTGATTTCGTTTCAACCGTGATAGTTACCTCCACGTCCTTGCTTACGTGGTAATGTATGGCAGCCTCGGCGGCTTTCAGAGTAGATTTCATGAACGGGTCAGTGTCACGTGGGAAGATAAGTGAGAACGACACTTTCATCCCGTCAATGCGCAGGTTGTCAGCAACCATCTCGCTTTCAACCAGATTTTTCTTGGTGCCCGGATACGTTACGGTAGCCAGGGCGTCCATTATTAATTTGGGATATAACGTCATAATGATTTTGTTTATCGGTGCAAAGATAGTGAAAGGCGAGCACAGAAACAAGCGAAAACGCAGTTTTCAGTCTTGTTTATGTCGAGCCGCATCCTATCTTCGTGATGACAAAGATAGTGAAAGGCGAGCACAGAAACAAGCGAAAACGCAGTTTTCAGTCTTGTTTATGCCGAGCCGCATCCTATCTTCGTGAAGACAGTGATAGTGTAATGATAGATTAAGTGAAGCAAAAGGCCGTAAATCGCCTGATGAAAGGCCGTCTTTTGATGTGCGTTTTGCCGTCTTTTACACGTCAAAAGACGGCAAATCGCAAACGGGCGGGAGACATAATGTCTCCCGCCCGTTTATGACCGTTGAAACGTATGATTATTTTCTGATGAATTTTGAGAACTCTTTCATCGCCGGAAGCGCTTTGCCGGTGTGGTTGTCAAATAGTCCGCGGTTAAGCCAGCTTTTTACAACCGTACTGCCAGACTCGTTCTCCTCGGGGAACCACCAGAACAGGCCGGTAACCTCATCGTGGCGGTTGAGCATGGTTACAAGTTCTTCTGTAAATGCACGCTGCCCCTCGGCGCTTATCGGGTAAAGGTCAGAGTAATGGTCGGGGTCTTTCTCCCAGACATCGTTCTCGTGAGAATAATAGAACGCTGTCTCCACAATCATTACCGGCTTGCCGCCATAGGTGGTCTTGAGGCTGTCGAGTACCGTGTCAAGATGCTTTATAGTGCCGTGCCACATCGGGTAATAACTAAGTCCGATGATGTCATAGTCAAGTTTGCCGTCACGCAGCTTGTCATAGTATCCCTGCGTAGCGTTCCAGTCTTGGGCGTGCTCCGTATGTATTATTATGCGTGCCTTCGGACATGCCTTGCGGCAGGCCTTCACACCGGCTTTGAGCAATGTAAGCAGAGTGTCCCAGTTGTCATTATTTTCAGGGTCAACCTTTCCTGTCGGCCAGAGCATTCCGAAGGTGATTTCATTACCCACCTGGATAAAGTCGGGTTCGGCTCCCGCCTGCTTCAGCGCATTAAGTGCAGTGAGGGTATGTGCATAGACTGAGTCGGACAGTATCTTTACCTGCTCATCTTTAGCCTTTCCTTCAATGGCTTCGGCCCAGGTTTTCGGTGTGAACTGCTTGCCGGGGTCGGCCCAGGTGTCAGAATAATGGAAGTCAAGCATCAGCTTGAAACCGTGCCTTTTTATCTGTTTGCATAGGTCTACGACATAAGGCAGGTCCTGGCATACGCCCTCATCCTTATTGGCCTGCGGCGCATTGTCAGGTTCTACGAACAGACGCACACGCATGGCGTTCCAGCCTGCGTCGGTAAAGATTTTGTAGGGACATTCGGCCTTGCCGTCGCTGTTTCTGAATACGGTGCCCTTATCTTTATATGTCGGCAGTAAAGAGATGTCGCCGCCGAGATATTTCTGGGCCTTGATGCCCATGCATGTGATAAGTGCGAGCATGATTAATAAGATGTGTTTTTTCATAAGTCGTGGTTTTTATTAATTATGAATATTATTGATTTGCAGTTATTCGATTATTACACCGGTGAATATCCGGCCTGACATCGGGCCGAGCTTCCGTGCTGAGAAATATTTGCCGGTATTGGCGTATGTGCATATTGGTGATATTGTGATGTTGTCATTACTAAGTCCGACGGAGGTCAGTTGTATGCGGTTGCACTCCTTAAGATCTATGTGCCACTTGTCTTTCCGCCGGCTTATTGCCTGCATGTCGAAGCCTGCAGACGCGAATTCGTTGTAAACTTCATCGCCTACTTCAAATGCATCGAGGGATATGCCGGGGCCGATGACTGCCGTCAGTGCCTCCGAACGTGAGCCATAACTCAGACGCATGCTGTCAACGGCTTTCACGGCTATGCTGCTTACCGTGCCGCGCCAGCCTGCATGAACGGCAGCAGCGGCATGATGCTCAGGGTCATAAAGGATAACGGGAATGCAGTCGGCCGTTGACACTCCTATGCATATGCCTCTGACATCGGTAATCAATGCATCAACATCTTCAAGAAGCATGCCCCTTGTTGCTGCTGGCAGAGCAAGAAAGTCTGGCGCAATCAGTCTTACCTCATTGCCGTGGGTCTGGTGCGGCATGATTATTCTGTCCTGACTGATTTTCAGCAGAGTACACAGGGCTTCGGTATTTTTCTCAATACTTTTCTCATCATCGCCGCAATACCTGTTGATATTGAACTCTCCATATGCTCCGTGGCTGTATCCGCCGAGGCGGGTAGTGCTGAAAGCCGTCACATGAGGCGGCATATTATAATAGGTAAGGGTCGGGACTTTCATCAGTTATGTGAAGTATATAAAAATAAAAAATGAAAAACGGATAAGCTTTGTATGCATCTGAATGTTATGTTTATCCGTTCTTCATTTTTTTATTTTTGATATTGTTTATTGATTTTGCTCTTAATTATTTTTCATCAACGTCATAGTACTCGATGTCGTCAATGTCTTCGATTTCATCCTCGTCGATGTATTCAATCTCGTCTTCGCCTTCCACCCGTAATTCTTCGGGCAATGTGTCAAGGTTCTTGTCACGGTGAACGAGAGATTCTTCAGCTGTTATGCCTTTCAGCTTGTTGCTCTCACTGTTCAGCTCTTTCCAAAGAACGTCTTTAAGCTCGTCGAGCCCCTGGCCTGTAACGGCAGAGATGAATACTACCGGGATGTCATCTGGCGTTGTCTCCTTTAACATTTCTATAAGCTCATCGTCAAGCAAGTCGCATTTTGTCACGGCTAATACACGATGCTTGTCGAGCATGTCAGGATTGAAGTTTTTCAGTTCGTTCAGCAACACTTCATATTCTTTCTTTATATCATCCGTGTCGCCTGGAACCATAAAGAGCAGCAGCGAGTTACGTTCTATATGCCGCAGGAAGCGCAGACCGAGCCCTTTACCCTCGCTTGCTCCTTCAATAATTCCGGGTATATCGGCCATTACGAATGACTGACGGTCGTGGTAACCGACGATGCCAAGTGACGGCTCAAGTGTAGTAAAAGGATAATTCGCAATCTTCGGGCGTGCGCTTGACAGTGCAGATAGAAGTGTACTCTTGCCCGCATTAGGAAATCCGACAAGACCTACGTCGGCCAGCAACTTCAGCTCAAGTATTACGGTCATTTCCTCCATAGGCTCTCCGGGCTGTGCGTAGCGTGGAGCCTGGTTCGTAGCGCTGCGGAACTGGAAGTTGCCAAGACCTCCACGGCCGCCTTTCAGCAGCAGTACGGTCTGTCCGTCGTAAGTAACGTCGCAGATGTATTTGCCCGTCTCAGCATTATATACTACCGTACCGCAAGGCACGTCAATATACACGTCCTTGCCGTCGGTGCCGTGACATTTGTCGCGACCGCCGTTGCCGCCGTGCTCCGCAAATACGTGACGCTGGAATTTCAGGTGCAGCAGAGTCCAGTAATTATGGTTTCCGCGCAGGTATATGCTGCCGCCTTTTCCTCCGTCACCTCCGTCAGGGCCTCCGTTAGGCTGGTATTTCGCATGTCGCAGGTGCATTGAACCGCGGCCGCCTTTGCCTGAGCGGCAGTAAATCTTAACGTAGTCAACAAAATTAGATTCGGGCATAGGGAAAATGATTAAGAGTTAAGAGTTAAGAATTAAGAATTAAGAAAATTTGCCTTGAATTTTAAAATATAGTGCTTTTCTTAATTCTTAACTCTTAATTGATTTAAATGTTGTCAATTACATTACATATGTCGGCGAAGATGCGGTCAAGCTCGCCGAGACCGTTGATGTGGTGATGCAGACCTTCCTTCTTGTACCATTCGATAAGAGGAGAAGTCTGGTTGTGATAAACGTCGAGGCGCTTCTTGATGGTTTCCTCGTTGTCGTCAGAGCGTCCGCTTTCCTGTCCACGCTTTATCAGACGTGTCATAAGCTCGTCTTCGGGAACATCAAGCTCAATCATGGCAGCTACCTTATGTCCGCGCTCATCAAGCATCTTCTTCAGTGCTTCAGCCTGCGGTATGGTACGTGGAAAACCGTCAAAGATTACTCCGGCATGCTCTTTACCGAAGCTGTCATAAACGCTGGCGAGAATGTCAATCATCAATTCATCGGGAATGAGCTGTCCGTTGTCTATGTATTGCTTTGCCGTTTTGCCTAACTCGGTTCCGTTCTTGATTTCGTTGCGCAGAACGTCGCCGGTTGAGATATGGCCGAAGCCGTACTTCTTAATCATCAAGTCGCTTTGCGTACCCTTGCCTGAACCGGGCGCGCCGAAAATAACAATATTCTTCATTTCTTGTCAATAAATAAAATATACTTAATCTTCCACTAAGGTGTAGATATCTCTCAAGTTACGTCCCTGCTGGTTATAATCAAGACCGTAACCAACAATAAAGTCATTTGGAATTTCCATTGCCGCATATTCTATGTCAAGGTCAACGGTAAGCTTCTCCGGCTTAACAAGCAGAGTGCAGATTTTAATGGATGCAGGGTTGCGTGTGCCGAGCGATTCAAGCATGCGTTTCATTGTAAGGCCGGATTCAACAATGTCTTCAATGATGACGATATTACGCCCTGTAAGATCTTCATTGATGCCGATTACCTCCTTAATCTTTCCTGTGGACATGGTCCCTTGGTATGAAGCAAGTTTTACGAATGAAACTTCGCACGGAATGTCAATCATTCTCAAAAGGTCTGCTGCGAAAATGAAAGAGCCGTTAAGTACGGCAAGAAACAAAGGATTCTTGCCTGCCATGTCTTTATTTATGCGGTCGGCAACGGCCTTTACATGTTCCAATATTTCTTTTTCTGTGTACGAAATCCTGAATGTTTTGTCGTGGATTTTTACTGTGGACATATCGCTTTTTTGATATTTTGGCACAAAATTACTAAAAATATGCCAAACCGTAATAAATGATTAGCATTAATTTTGTATTTTTGCACTGATGAAGATTTTTACAGGCGCTCAGATTCGTGAGCTTGACAAATACACAATAGGGCATGAGCCGATAAAATCCATTGATCTGATGGAACGTGCGGCGCGTGTTTTGACACGTGCCATTACTGATTTATGGAGTAATGGTACGCCTGTTTTCGTTTTTGCGGGGCCTGGTAATAATGGCGGTGATGCATTGGCTGTAGCCCGTATGCTTGCTGAACGCAAATATCAGGTAAGCGTTTATTTGTTCAATATCGGAGGAAAACTGTCTGACGACTGTATGGTTAACCGCCAGAGAGTGTCAGAATGCAAGGCCGTCAAGAACTTTATAGAGGTTGTTGACGAGTTTGACCCTCCGAAACTGGAAGCCGGCATGCTTATTGTTGATGGCCTGTTCGGCTCCGGATTGAACAAGCCTCTTGCCGGAGGTTTTGCTTCGCTTGTGAAATATATTAACCAGTCATCCGCCACTGTTGTCAGTATTGATGTGCCTTCGGGGCTTATGACTGAAGACAACACTTATAACGTAAGGGCTAATATAATAAAGGCTGACGTAACATTAACGCTACAAAACAAGAAGCTGTCTTTCTTTTTTCCTGAGAACCAGAAATTTATCGGCAGACTCGAAGTGCTTGACATAGGTCTGAGCAGGGAGGGTATGGAAGAAATAGGCACGTATTATACGGTGCTGGAGGAGAAAGATCTGCACCCGAGAATACTTCACCGCAGTGATTACGCGCATAAGGGTGATATGGGGCATGCCCTCATCATTGCCGGCAGTTACGGCATGGCTGGTGCGGCGGTTCTCGCGACAAAAGCTTGTCTGAGGAGCGGAGTGGGGAAAGTCACAGTCTGTACTCCGCGCCGTAATACAGATATTATGCAGATATCAGTGCCCGAAGCTGTGTTGTGTATCGACAAGGAAGAGACTTACTTCTCTGAAGCGGTTGACGCGACAGATTTCGATGCTCTCGGGATAGGTCCCGGATTGGGCGTTATGGAAGGTTCGGCCATTGCTCTTATTACACAGATAAGGCGTACGCAGGCACCTATTGTAATAGATGCTGACGGTCTTAATATTCTTGCTTCACATCGTGCCTGGCTGCAGCAGTTGCCCAAAGGCATAATACTAACACCGCATCCGAAAGAATTTGAGCGGTTGGCCGGTAATAGATTCAGTGACAGTTTTGAACGGCTTAGCAGTGCCAGGGATATGGCTGAACGGTTACATGCTTATATAATCCTGAAAGGACATAACTCTGCATTATGTATGCCGGACGGTAATATTGTGCTTAATTCAACCGGTAATGCGGGTATGGCTACGGCCGGAAGCGGTGACGTACTGACCGGAATAATAACAGGACTGCTTGCCAGAGGGTATAAACAGGCTGACGCCTGTATGCTCGGAATGTATCTTCACGGCTTGGCCGGCGACATTGCGGCAGATAAATTAGGAAAGGAATGTGTCGTGGCGAGTGACATCATAAGGTTCTTGCCGCAGGCGTTCAAGCATTTTTATGATAAGAAATAATAGTTTTCACGTTTCAAAATATTAGAATAATTATAAACAACGACCGTATGAAAAACATCGTCATAGCGTCTTTATTGCTTGTATCAGGATTGCAGGCAGCTATTGCACAGCGGGGCAAGAACATAGCAGAAGGCACAGGATATTACTTGCCGCGTACCGAATTGCAGTTTACGATAAAGATAGAAAAGACTTCTTATACGCCTGGCGATTTTGCCGTTTATGCTGAAAAGTATATGAAAATGCGGGATGTGGAGATGGAACCGTCAGTCACTTACCGCATATTAGGCCTTAACATAAATTCCGTTGGTGAACGTGACACTTCAAAATACTATGTGCTTCCGACGGACAACAAGCATAATATACAGACTGTCGATATTGCTGATGACGGTGTTCTCCTTGCCGTTAATGCCGACCCAAAGGAAATATCGCTGCCCGAGCCTTTTAAACCAGCGCGTAAGCCGGCACCGCTTGACCCTCGCGATTATATGAACGAAGATGTCTTGTCAGCAGGTAGTTCGGCTAAGATGGCTGAACTTTGTGCTCTTGAGATATATGACATACGTGACAGCCGTAGTCTGCTTAATAAGGGGCAGGCAGACTTTATGCCAAAGGATGGGGAACAGTTGCGTATAATGTTGAGAAACCTTGACCAGCAGGAGGCTGCCCTTATGCAGCTCTTCAGCGGCGTTACAGTCAAGGATACAATGGAGGCGGTTGTAAAGTTCGTGCCGACCAAAGTTGTTGACCGCCAGCTATTGTTCAGGTTCTCCAAGTGGATGGGCATAACTGATGCCGACGACCTCGGTGGTAATCCATATTATATAAGTGTGGAAGACAAGCATGTCACTCCGTCGATACAGGAGGATCTGTTAAGCCGCAAAAAGGCAAAGGATAATGGCGGCTTCTATGTCAATCTGCCGGGAAAGATTAAGATAACATTATATAAGGGTAACGAGCAGTGGGCCGCATACGAGCTTTACGCCGCACAGTTCGGTAACACTGTGCCGTTGGATGAGGAGTTGTTTGATAAGAAGTTGTTTACAGGTATCGTACTCAACCCTGTTACAGGCAATCTCGAAAGTATAGAAATAGAGAACGTGAAGAAATAAACCGGCTTAATATTTTATCGATGAATGTGGCAGATACATCTTTGCCACATTCATTTTTTTGTGAATAATGATTAAAAATAATACGCTTTACGCAAGATTCAGCGCTTGTGCGCATTTTCATTGTTGAACGATAAAATATCAACAGCTTATGAAGACAATGAAATTTTTTGCAGGATTGATGTTGGCCATAGTCTCCGTTTTCACGTTGGCGTCGTGTGACGATGATGACGGCTACGTCTGGTATTATTACCCTCAGCCCAATGCACTTGTTACAGTTAAGCCCATTGACGGCGCAGGTTTTTACATGCAGCTTGATGACAGTACGACGCTTTATCCGGTCAACATGGCCGTCTCTCCGTATGGAGACAAGGAAGTCAGGGCTCTTGTGTGCTATCGTGAGGTTAAGCCCGTAAATGATTATTATTCCAAGTCGGTTGAGGTGGCATGGATGGACAGCATACTGACCAAGGCAGCCGTGCCGTATCCGGCAGACGGAGATGTCGAGGAATACGGTGATGACGCAATAGAGATAGTGAACGACTGGGTTAACATTGCAGAAGACGGCTACCTTACGCTGCGTTTCCGCACACGTTGGGGCAACAGCGGTGTGGCTCATTACGTAAATCTTCTTACAGGAGTTAATCCCGATGATCCGTATGAAGTTGAGTTCAAGCATAACGCTTACGGTGACGTTAACGGCGTTTGGGGTGATGCTCTCGTGGCGTTCAGGCTCAGTGACCTGCCCGACACAGACGGCAAAACAGTCAAGCTGAAGCTCAGATACAAATCTTACAGTGGTGAAAAGACCATTAGCTTTGACTATTGCAGCCGTAAGGCTACTACCGTAGAAGGCCAGGTTGACAGGGCTGAATACTCGTCGCGTATCAGATGACCGCGGCAGAATATTAACAATCAATATATAATTAACTGAGAGGCCGTGCGGTTTTTTTAGCGCGGCCTTTCTTCAATACTTAGGATGTCTGGTAACGGCGGATATAGCGAAGACCAACTTGTTAGGCTTGCGGCAGGCGGCAATAATGCTGCCGTAAGGCAGATATATGACAGGTATGCAGGATATCTGGCCGCTGTCTGCGCCCGTTACATTGCCGATGAGGATGACCGTAAGGATGTGCTGCAGGAGTGCTTCATACGTATTTTTACATCGTTAGACAAGTTTGATTACCGCGGTGAAGGTTCGTTGAAGGCATGGATGATCAGGATAGCGGTCAACGAGTCGCTGCGCTTTCTGAAGAAAAGCTCCGCATATGATTTTATCGAGAATGAGGACAGGCTGCCGGATGTGGCGGATGAGCCTGACGTAGAAGGCATCCCGGATGACGTTATCAACGACATGATATTGTCGTTGCCTGCCGGATACCGTACGGTTTTTAACCTGTACGTCTTCGGACATAAAAGTCATAAGGAGATAGCTGCCATGCTCAATATCGGTGAAAGTTCGTCGGCTTCGCAGTTCTCTCGCGCCAAGGCTATGCTGGCCAGGCGCATTAAGGAATATAAAACCAAGCATAAAAACGATTAGTATCATGGATAAATATTGGATAGAACAGCTCAGAAACAGGTTTGCCGACAGAGAGGTGGCTCCTCCCGACGGTCTTTGGGAGAGCATACAGACTGCCATGCGTGACCGAGGTGTGGCCGGGGGTCGGAGTGAGGACGTGCCGCACCGCCGTGCCATGACGGCGGCCATGCGTTGGCGTCGTGCTGTGGCTGTTGCGGCCTGCGTGGCTTTGCTGGCCGGTTCGGGGTGGTTCATTTTCAGTCATGATACAGATAAGGAGGTGCTGTCTGGCAGTTCATCCAGTGTAACCGGACATTCCGTGGAAGGCCGTATGGCCGTTGCAGATAATAACGAATCTGGAGAAGCCTCAGCCGGTGAGCAACTGGCGGTGCCGGGCAGTGCCGGTAGCCGGCTGGCTGCTGCCGTGTCTTTGGCTGAGGAGCACGTGGCTGAAGTGATAGACGCCGTTGACAGCCTTGAGATGTCAGCAAAGCTAACTGCCGAAACCTCCGGAGCAGACAATAAAACCGGTTCTGATGATGTAGAGAGCAGCATTGTCGTAAAGCGCAGACCTGCCAAAGGACATGATGTATATAACAATGACGGAGGCGGAAACAGCATTGTACCGATGCATGAAGGACGCCATGGAGGCATTGCCCTTGCTGTATATGGCGCAGGCATTAAGTCTTTCGGCAATTCGCAGGGTGCCCTTAATCCCGCCCTGGTGCCTTACGCCGTACAGAATACTCCCGTAATCAACTCTGATGCAGCCCTGCTAACGGCCTCTGCCGGTTCATTGAAAGATATTGACAACGGGGCAGGAGAGGTTAGCGTCAAACACCGCCAGCCGGTGAAGTTGGGCCTGTCGGCACGTTTCAATGTTGCCCGCCGGATAAGCCTTGAGACGGGAGTCAATTATTCTTATCATTCGGCTGACATTGCTTCAGGTGATGACAAGAGTGGTTACAAGACGGAACAGAAACTTCATTATGTAGGTATTCCGCTTAGTGTCAGTTATGACATCTGGCATACCGATTACCTTGAAGTCTACGGGTCGGCAGGAGGCGGCGTGGAGTTCTGTGTGTCGGGCAGTACCCATACCGATTATATGTCGGGCAATAAGGTGGTCAGCTCGACGTCATCCGATGTCCGTGATAACCGTCCGCAGTGGTCAGTCAATGCGTCGGCCGGCATACAATATAATTTTACCAGCCATTTGGGAATCTATGCAGAGCCGGGAGTCAGTTATTATTTTGACAACGGCAGCGGTATAACCACTATCTATAAGGACAAGCCGCTTAACTTTAATCTTAATGTTGGCCTTAGGCTTACCATAAAGTAACGTTGGTGTCATGTTTACCGTAATTGTCATCATGCTTGCCGGTGTAGTCTTGGGCTATGTGCTTAAGGCGGGGCGTTTCGTATGTGTAAGGCGTATTGTGACTGTGCTCATATGGGTATTGCTGTTTCTGCTCGGCGTCGAAGTGGGTGGCAATCCACGTGTGATAAACGGCATAGGGCAGCTTGGTGTTGAGGCTGTGGTGATAGCCGTGGCCGGTGTATTGGGCAGCGCAGGACTTGCGTGGATAGTTTATAAAGGTAAAAAGGTAAAAGAGTAAAAAGGTAAAATTAATTCATAGTTCGGTTATCAGGTTATCGGGTTATGGGGTTATAGGGTTATGGGGTTATGAGGTTATGGGGTTATCGGGTTATGGGGTTATGGGGTTATGGGGTTATCGGGTTATACGGTTATGGGGCTAACCTCAAAACCTTCTAACCTTCCAACCTTTAAACCGTAAAACCTTCAATACATTTGGCTTTAACTTCTAACGAGCGTAGCGAGTGATAACTTCTTTAACTTCTATAAATTCTCAAAATAACTTATTCATTTACTCAGATGAAGGGCAGTATTATCATAGTATGTTTCTTTGTTCTTGGTACGGTTGTAGGTGTCAACGGATGGTCACCACGGTGGCTTACTGATGGCGGTACGCTCAGTTTCTGTGCCCTGTGTGCCCTGATGTTCTTTGTAGGTCTGAGTGTGGGTGGAGATACAGAGGTGCTGAAGAATATCCGCAAGGTTAATCCGCGGTTGATGCTATTGCCCTTGGTCACCATAGCCGGTACGCTTGGCGGGGTGGCTGCCGCAGGCTTGCTGCTGCCCGGGCGTGGGCTGGCCGACTGCCTGGCCGTAGGTTCTGGCTTCGGCTATTATTCCCTTTCCAGTATCTTCATCACCGAGTATCGTGGTGCCGAGCTGGGCACGGTTGCTCTGCTTGCCAACATAGCCCGTGAGCTTATCACGCTGCTATGTGCGCCGCTGCTGGCCCGCTTTTTCGGTCCACTGGCACCAATCTCTTCAGGAGGAGCTACAACGATGGACACTACTCTGCCCGTCATCACTCGGGTGTCCGGCACCGGCTATGTCATCTTGTCCGTGTTCCACGGTTTCGTGGTCGACTTTAGCGTACCGTTCCTTGTTACGTTCTTTTGTTCATTATATTAAAAGAAGTTATAGAAGTCTTTTTTCGAGAAGTTATAGAAGTTAAAGAAGTCTTTCTTTAAGAAGTTAAAGAAGTTATAGAAGTTAAAGAAGTTATAGCCAAATGCTTTGCTTCTCACCTTCTCACTTTCTCACCTTCTCACTTTCTCACTTTCTCACCTTCTCACTTTTTTTACGTATTTCCTTTTCTTCATTCGTACTATATAAAAAACAATACTGAAGAAAAGATGAAGCGTAATGTTATAATGCTGTTCGTTTTTCTATGGGCGCTGACCGGACACGCCACTGGCAATGACGAAGTCTCCCGTCTCAAGGCCAAGGTTGACAAGTATCTGGCCAAGGTTGAGCAGCAGCCTGACTGGCTGTATTCCCGTCTGCAGATGTACTGGTCCACTCATGCCACCGACGTATATTTCAGCGGCGAGGCCTTTGTTCGGCCGGGAGGCGACAGGGCGCCCGAGCCCACGGTCAAGCTGACCGGTACGCGCGGCACCGAGTCGGCCTACGACGCTCCTGCCGTTGAAGACCTTGTGCCTTATGACGACGACGCTGAAGGCAGCGTGACATACATCAGCCGCCTTACCGGCAAGATGGAGAAGGCTCATCCCTCAAAAACGGGCTGCAACATCTCAAGCGTCAACCGCCGCATAGTCACCATCGCACGCGACGCCGCCCGCCTGTGGCGAGCCACCGGCGACGGGCGTTATGCCGGCATGGCGTTCGGCGTGTTTGATGTATATATGAAAGGAATATACTACCGCAACGTGCCCGTCGACCTCAACTGCGGCCACGGGCAGACCCTCGTAGGCATGCAGACGTTTGAGGTGATACATGAGGACATTATCTGTGAACTGACCGAAACTTACAGCCTGCTTGACGGCTATATCACCTCAGGACGTGACGTTTACGACGGAGCCTTCAAGAAGTGGGCCGACAACATCATCGCCAACGGCGTGCCCCACAACAACTGGAACCTCTTCCAGGCCCGCTTCATAGCCGAGATAGCCCTCGTGCTGCGGCCAGACAGCGCCTATGCCGACGGAAAGGGCCGTGATTATTACCTCGACTACATCGTCAACCGCAGCAGCGTGCGCCAGTGGGGATTGAAGCGCATGGCCGGTTTCGGCTTCGACCCCTCCACCGCCATATGGTACGAGTCGCCAGGCTACAGCGTCACCGTGCTCAACGAGTTTGCCGAGTTTGCCGACGACCTCGACCGCCGTGCCGGCATCGACCTCTTCCGCCAGATACCTGTGCTGCAGCGTGCCATAATAGCCTCGCCCCAATACCTCTTCCCCAACAGGATGATAGCCGGCTTCGGCGACACTCATCCCACTTATCTCAGTACCCGTGCCATTGACGCCGTGCTCAGCTATGCCCGCCGTCACGGCGACACGTCGCTTGCTTCCACGTTCACCGCCCTGCGCCGGGCCGTCATGCCCGGTGCCCCTGAGGCCGACATCATGCGTTACGTAACCCCCGTGTTCAGCGCCCCCAATGTGTCATGGCTTGTCCAGCGTACAGGCATGGATGCCCGTCACGACCTCATGGTGTCGCTCAACGGCAGCCTCGGCAACCATCAGCATGCCAACGGCATATCCCTTGAGCTTTACGGCAAGGGATACGTTCTCGGTCCTGACGGCGGCATAGGCAAAAACCTTTACAGCGGACTTGACTACTCTGAGTATTACTCACAGTTCCCTGCCCACAACACCGTCTGCGTTGACGGCATATCGGGCTACCCCGTGATGATGTCAAACCACGGCTTCACCGTTGACGAGACCTATCCCGCCGCCGGCTCCGCAGATTTCACCCCCGTTACATATTCGCAGGTGACATTCCTCGAGCCCGAGACTTACAGCCGCCAGACGCGCGTCAACGGCATCGTCAAGACATCAGCCACGGGCGGCTATTACGTCGACATCTTCCGCAGCCGCAAGGTAGAGGGCGGCGACAAGACCCACGACTACTTCTACCACAACCTGGGCCAGAAGATGACACTCACCAGGGCCGACGGCACGCCCCTCGCCCTTGAGCCTACCGACGAGCTTGCCTTTGCCGGCGGCCACCTCTACGCCTATTCATACATCTACGACAAGAAGTGCGCCGAGACCACGGCCGACGTCAAGGCCACCTTCACCGTAAACGACACCCTCGGCATGGCCATGTGGATGCAGGGCATGCCCGGCCGCAAGGTGATACAGGCCCTCTCGCCGGCCAATCTCGAGTACGAGCGCATGCCCGGCCGGCCTTACGACATAGCCTCTCAGCCCGTGCTCACCCTCGTGGCCCGTCAGCACGGCCAGGCATGGACGCGCCCCTTCGTGGCCGTATATGAGCCCTTCACGGCCGGCGAGCCTTCAGAGATAGAGCGGGTCGACTTTTTTAAGCCCGTCAGCGATGACCCCTCGGCTGTAGGCATAGCCGTAACGCTGAAGAGCGGCCGGCGCGACTACATCTTCTCCAGCGCCGACGGCAGCCCCATGACCTACCGTGGCATGAGCGTAAGCGGCCGCTATGCCGTCGTTAGCGACACATTCAAGTTAGAAAACCTCAGATATACCCCGACCCGATGATAAGAAGACTACTTACAGCCATATGCCTTGCGGCAGCCGTTACAGCCGCCGCGGCCGCGTTACCCGTAACCCTCAGCTCGCCCGACGGCCGGCTCGCGTTCAGCCTTGAGCAGCGGTCGGGGCACATCCTTTACGACGTTAATTACTGCGGCCGCCCCGTGATAAACCGCGGCCGGCTCGGCGTAGACGTAGACAACCACCTTGTCGAAGCCGCCATGGGCATACCTGCCGACACAGCCCGCCTGTGGACAGAACACTTCAGGCTGACCACTGTTGACACCGTGGCGGTCGACACAACGTTCACTCCGCCTTACGGCGAGTATGCCACCCTGCGCTGCCGTTATCGCCAGGCCGTCTTCCGCTTTGCTAAAGGCTGCTGCGACGGCGACGACGGCGGCTATGGATATAATAAGCGCAGCCGGTATCTGTTCGACATCGTTGTCAGAGCTTACGATGAAGGCTTAGCCCTGCGCTACTGTTTCCCCGAGTCGCCTAACGGCCTTTTCATGCACGTTACGGCCGACCTTACCACCTTCGCCTTCAGTCCCCAGGCCACAGCCTGGCACGAGGCATGGGCGCAGGGGCCATACAGCGAGGTGCCCTTACAGTGCGCGGCCCTTACCGCTGACGGCCGTCGGGTGTGGAATGAAGAGAGCGAGCGGCCGCTCTATCTCAGTCTGCCCGGCGGACTTAAGGTCGTTCTCGCCGAGGCCGGTCTTCACGACTTCGTGCGCGGAAAGCTCCGCCTCGTGCGTGACGGCGAGCTGCAGATGTCGCTCTACGGCAGCGCCGACGTCATCCCGCCCTACGCTATGCCGTGGCGTGTAATCATGGTAGGCCGCCGCCCCGTTGACCTAATCAACAACAAGCAGATAATCCTCAGCCTTAACGACCCCTGCCGCATAGCCGACACCGGCTTCATACGCCCCGGCAAGGCCTTCCGCTCAAGCCGGCTCAGCGATGAGGGCATACGCCGCAGCATCGACTTTGCCGCCCGTTTCGGTCTGCAGTACGTCGAGCTTGACGCCGGCTGGTACGGACCCGAGATGAAGATGTCATCGTCAGCCCTTGCCGTAGGGCCGGGCAGAGACTTCAGCATACCCGACATCTGCGCCTACGCAGCCTCTAAGGGCGTCGGCATATGGCTCTACGTTAACCAGCGCGCCCTTTATACCCAGCTCGACAGCATTCTGCCTCTTTACCGTAAGTGGGGAGTGAAGGGGCTGAAGTTCGGTTTCGTGCAGGTAGGCAGCCAGCAGTGGACCACGTGGCTTCATCAGGCAGTGGCCAAATGCGCCCGTTACGGCCTTATGGTAGACATACACGACGAGTACCGGCCTACGGGCTGGAGCCGCACCTATCCCAATCTGCTTACCCAGGAAGGCGTGCGCGGCAACGAGGAAATGCCCGACGCGCGCCACAACACCGTGCTGCCCTTCACCCGCTACATAGCCGGACCTGCCGACTACACCCTCTGTTACTTCAACAGCCGGGTAAAGCCCACCAAGGCACATCAGCTCGCCATGGCCGTAGTATATTACAGTCCGCTGCAGTTCATGTTCTGGTACGACAGTCCGGAGGCTTACCGTGGCGAGCGCGAGCTCGACTTCTGGCGCCATTGTCCTACCGTGTGGGACTATAGCGAGGCGCTCTCCGGCGAGCCGGGAGAATACATCGTGCAGGCGCGGCGCAGCGGAACTCAGTGGTATGTAGGCGTGATGAACGGCCTTGACAGCCGCCGCATCACTTTAGACACGTCGCTTTTCCTCGACAAGGGCAAGAGCTATACGGCCGAGATATATACTGACGACCCGTCACTCAAGACGCGTACCAATGTACGTACCGAAGTATGTAAAATCAAGGCCGGAAAGAAAATAGACCTTAACCTGCTGCCGCAGGGAGGCGCCGCAATACGCTTCGTGCCCTTGGCTGACCGACGTTGAGTATGAACTAAATGTTCTGACCGGCACATTGATAACAACATATTAATTATTAAAGGTTATTTTCACATTTCTCAAAGGCCGTCTTCTGTTATGCAGAAGGCGGCCTTTCAGTTTGTAAAAGGTGGTCTTTTGGCGTGTAAACGACGGCCTTTTGGCTTGTAAAAGACGGCCTTTGCAATTGTAACTTAATGCGTCTTGTTTGCTTATATATTGTATCTCATAACCCGCTTGGTTTTGAAATGTATAAGCATATAAGTACCGGTGCTTACATATTTTATTGATGCCAGTCAGATGCCGGCCGTTTTTTACTGCTGCACAGAACCGTGCCGTGCCTTAGGCAGTCACGTGCCCAAGAATTAAAATAATCTGATAACTTTTTGGATTTTTGTCTTAATTTCATTAATTTTGCCACACTCTGAGAACTGATTTTTATTCTTATGTTACGTAGCCTGATAATATTATTGTCGCTCGTGGTCTGGTTGCCGTATGTCTGTGCCGACACGTACAGCAACGATATGCTGAAGGCGGTTGACAAAGGCAACGGCCTGAGGGGCGAGACAGTAAGCACTGTGGCCGCCGACGCTCTTGGACAGGTATGGATAGCTACTGACTGTGGCGTATGCCGGTATAACGGACAGGAAGTGAAGGCAGTTGAGCTGGCGGGTACAGATGGCGCAGGTTGCTATACTTACGATATCGAGATTAACGGAAATGAAGTGTACGCAGCCACTAACATGGGCGTGTTCAGGCTTTCGCCGGGTTCAGACAGGTTTGAGCGTGTGTATCCGGGCATAAGCCTTGCCGAGACTCTGCTCTGTGCTGACGGTGTTGTGTATGTGGGCAACAGGCAGGGCCTGAACGTGTGCCGGGGAGGAAAAGTGACGACGGCCACCGTGGGCGCCACACCGCTGAGCATAGAGAACGGTGTGCGCGACATATGCCGTGACGAAGGCGGGGCGCTGTGGTTTATCAGCCGTTATGCCCTCAACAGATACGATGCGGCTACCGGCCGCGTAATGAGCATAAACCTGCAGAAGCACCTGCCGGCCAGGGCAGCACTGTCGCATGTGGCCGTGAGCGGTCATAGATTCTTTATCGGCACGAAGAACAACGGTCTGTGGATATATGACCGGCCGAAAGACAAGATGACACAGGTGAGCGGTGTGGGCAACGTGATAACATCTATCAACAAGACTAAGTACGGTCAGATATGCGTAAGTGCCGACGGCGCTGGGGCTTACCTTATTGATGAGGCCACGGGCCGCGTGCTTGAGCGGTTCAGTTCGAGAGGTAATGGCCGCCATGTATTGCCTTCTGATGCGGTATATTATTACCTGCGTGACGCCTACGGCGTTGACTGGTTCGGCTTTTACCGCTATGGCCTGGCCCACACGTATTACAGCGGAAACCTGTTCAGAACCTATACCTGCGGTAACTTTACTACCGAAGGACTTGACGTCAGGAGCGTGCTCGTTAACGGTCGGCAGAAAGTGATAGGCACGTCGGCCGGATTGTATTTTGTTGACGAAGGCCGTGGCCTGATTCGTTATTTTACGCCTGAAGAGCTGGGCGGGGCACATATCATATCCACCTTGTGTTACTTCAACGGGTATTATTACGCCGGGTCGTATGACGGAGGCGTGCGCCGCTTCAGCGCTGACAGGCTGGTGCCTGAGCCGGTGCCGGGCGCTCCGCTGCTTGAACAGACCACTATAGGCAGCCTTGTTGTGAACGACAAGGAGCACCGCCTGTGGATCGGTACGAGCGAGGGGCTGTTTATAATTGACAATGATGACCGGATAGTGCGCTATACGGGTAACAACTCGCGCCTTGTGAACGGCCTGATAAGCAGTATATGTTTCCGTAGCGACGGCTCAGGATGGATGTGCGGGCCTAACGGTCTGTGTCTGTACACCGGGCCTATGGGCATGCTTGAGAACGGCAGCTTTCCTGAAGGCTTTTTCAACGGTGCCAGCCTGCGTGAGATTAGGGCGGGGCATGACAGTCTTTACTACTTCAACTCTTTTTCGGCCGTGTATTACTCAGACTGGGCCTTGCACCGTTTCGGCCGCATTGAGTTTCCTAAGGTGATGAGTCCTGATAGGTGCACATCGTTCCTTGATGACATGAAAGGACATTACTGGCTTGTGACTGACAACGGTCTTTTCTGCGGAGGCTACAAGTTGGGTAGCGTGATGCACTTCGGTTACGGAGACGGATTGAGGTGTCAGCTCATATTAGGCCGCCTTACTGCCATTGACGGCGTGCTGTGGGTGTGTACGTCCAACGGGCTTATGTCGGTAAGGCTGGCCGACCTCGGGCCTTGGCTGAAAAAGGCGCGGCACAATATTCTGCTGTATGATGTTACGGTTGACGGCGCTTCTGTCGGTTATGGCGGTGAGCAGCGGCTCAACAGTGGCGACGACCTGGTGCTGACGTGGAATGTGGTGCCTGTGAGCCTGTCGTTCAAACCTAACCTTGTAGACTATTCACATTCCGGCGGACGCCTGTATGAATACAGCCTTGACGGTGGTGCGACGTGGCGTGCCGTGTGGGGGCTTGACGGCATAAGCCTTAGTCTTGGCTTCATAGGCTCTCACACTTTGCAGGTAAGAATGTCAGGCATGCCGTCAACTGTAAGGACATATAGTCTGAGAGTGGTGCCCTCGGCGTGGGCTTATGTTGAACTGATAGTGCTGCTGGCAGCGGCGGGTATGCTGGTATGGCGCATTCAGATCAGGCGCAGACGCCGTAAGATTGCCGCCAGTGGCCTTGTAACGGAAGCAGGGGCGGATATTGCCACGGAGGCCGAAAAATCAATTGGGGGGGGTAATTCTGAGAAAACGCAGTCAGCCAACAAGGCCGATGAGCACAAGTATGGCCGCGTAAGGCTTGATGATGATGAATGCCGGCGCATTGTTGACCGCATGAAGGCTTTTTTCGAAAAAAGAATGACTAAAAAAGCAAAAAATAGCAGATTTGGGCTTTTGTTTTGAGTTTCAAGTGGTTGAGGCAGTTGTTGGCTTTAAGTGACGTTCGTGAGGAAATGCGAAAATAGCAGATTTGAGAAGTGGAAACGCTTTCAATTCATTACCTCAGAAAAACGCCCTAATGAGCTTTTTTAACGGTGTCGGTTCTTGTTTCTCCATTCTGCACAGGTTGTGAATTTGCCATGCAGCTCTCATAGTTTAATTTTGCACTGAACAAAAAGCAAACAATTATGAGAAGTACATTCAAGACAGTCTTCTATGTAAATGGAAGCAAGGAGAGAAACGGAGTTGTCCCTATCATGGGACGAGTGACAATCAACGGAACTATCGCACAGTTCAGTTGCAAGCTGAGCGTGACCAAGGCGATATGGGATGCCAAGGGCAA
>URRR01000031.1 GCA_900550365.1 uncultured Prevotella sp.
AGAAGTTAAAGCCATATGCTTTGTTGTTTGCAAGGCAAATATGCCTTAACATTATACACCTGAATTGCGGATGAACCTCTTTGGGAAAATTACCGATTATGACGCGTCCTGCCGCCGCATATCGGCCTCGTTCTACTTATATATGAGTATGCCGCCCGGATACCTACATTTAGGTATCAGCAGGCCGCCGGCAGGCGGATTGACGGCCGTTTCCGGAAAAACAGAACAATCTGTTTTCAGTTGTTGACAATCTGTTCTTTTTTGAGGACAGGTGCTATCCTTATTTCTTATTACAGGCCGTTGTCATGACAATGAGGCATTTTTACCGATTTTTAAGTATTGCTAACATCTTGCGGTTATTGTACTTTTGCAGCGGTAAAAGTAACTATAAACTTCAAAATTTGTAAAATGAAAACACTTAGGAAAACATTGTCGGTATGTATTGTTGCCGTGTGCAGTCTCATGGCAAGTACGGCCATGGCACAGGTTTCGGCAGCCGACAGCGTCTACCAGCATGCCAAGGGCAACCGCCTCAGCGTTGGCGGATACGGCGAGATAGCCTATTCGCGCAACTTCTACAGCGACAACCCCTTCAGGTATTCCAATCCTTCTTATTATAAGAACGACCCCTCTCACGGCCGTTTTGACATTCCCCACGCCGTAGTTTATCTCGGCTATGACTTCGGCAAAGGCTGGAGCGTGGGCATGGAAATCGAGTTTGAGCACGGCGGCAGCGGCGGCGCGATAGAGAAGGAGGCCGAGGAAGGCGGCGAATGGGAGGCCGAGACCGAGAAAGGCGGCGAGGTAGAGCTGGAGCAGTTCTGGATTCAGAAGTCGTTCGCGAAGTGGGCCAACATCCGCTTCGGCCATATCGTGGTGCCCTTCGGACTTACCAACGCTCATCACGAGCCGCTCAACTTCTTCACCGTTTACCGCCCCGAAGGCGAGCGTACAATCATTCCGAGCACCTGGCATCAGACCGGTATCTCGTTCTGGGGACGCTCCGGCGACTTCCGTTACGAGCTGCAGTTCACCGGAGGACTTGACGCCATGATGTTCGACCGCACTTACTGGATTGGCAAAGGAGCACAAAGCCCGTGGGAGTTTGAGGTTGCCAACAAGTTCGGACTTCTTGCCCGCATCGACAACTACACCATTCCCGGCCTGCGTCTCGGCCTTAGCGGATACTATGGAAAGACAATGCACAACACATTCCCTCATGACCTCGAGACCGACGGCAACCGTTACAAGGACCTCGACGGCAACATCTTCCTCGGTTCTTTTGACTTCACGTATAACGACCACAACTGGATTGCGCGCGGATATGCCGACTACGGCTATATCAGTGACGCCCAGGCTATCAGCGCCATCAAGGCTAACCAGTCTTCAGGCACGTCTCCTTACCGCAAGACAGCTTTCGGCTCACATGCCGTAGCGGTAAGCGTTGAGGCCGGTTATGACGTGTTCTCACAGTTCCACAAGCTCCACCGCAGCGGTCAGAAGCTGTACGTCTTCGGCCACTATGAGTACTATGATTCTTACGTTCACAACATAACCAACAACTACACGACAAAGAACATCGTGGCGGCAGGTATCAACTATTACCCGATACCCCAGATTGCGGTCAAGGCTGAGTACAACTACCGCTTCCTGAAGAGCAAGTATAACGACGAGCCCGCACTCAACATAGGCGTTGCTTACGAAGGTTTCTTCCTTTAAATCATGTGATGTTTCAATATAATAAAGGGTAACGATACAGATAACCAATTAATTCATAACAAAAAATGAAACGTATATCAAATTACTTGACAATGCTCTTGTTCGGAGCATTTGCCGTTACAGCGTTCACTGCATGTAGCGATGACGACAACGACGGGGGCAATTCCGGCACCGGCGACATGGACAGGGAGAATCCCACGATAACCAACCAGTGGAGTGGCATACAGTCACAGATGTGGGAGGTTGCCAACCAATACGTTAACGCCGTGGTTTACCCGACGTACAAGAATCTTGCAAACAGCGCCGACGAGCTGTACCAGAGCGCTGTAGAAATGCAGGAGAAATACACAGCCGGACAACTTACTGATAATGATGTAGCTGAAACCTGCGAGAAATTCAAGGCTGCCCGAGAGTACTGGGAGAAGAGTGAGGCGTTCCTGTTCGGTGCCGCTACCGACTTTAACATTGACCCTCACATGGACTCTTGGCCTCTCGACCAGGGCCAGATGGCATCTTTCCTGTCTAATCAGACAATGATTGACGGCCTTTACAGCAGCGACCCGATTGCTTTCGTGAACCAGAATAACGCTAACTTCGACACCGCCCTCGGTTTCCACGGCATCGAGTTCGTGCTCTTCCGTAACGGTGCGCCGCGTCCTGCAGCCGCTTATGACGGCATCGAAGACCACTCGAGCTTCGCCAACGTCAGCGTAGAGTGCAGACACGAGCTGGCCTTCCTCGTAGCCGTTGCAGGCGACGTGCGTGACAACTGCTACCGCCTTGAGGTGTCATGGTGCGGCCTTCAGGCTAACACAGCCCACATGGCACGTGTCACAGAGCTTGGAGTGATGACCCATGCGCTTGACAATAACGGCTTCTACTATGGCGCAGACATGCTTCTCGCAGGTCTTGACGGCAGCTCATATGCTTCAATCAATGATGCTCTTGTAACCGTAGTAGGACCTTCAGGATGCGGTAACATCGCGAACGAGGTGGCCAGCCAGAAGATAGGTCAGGCTTATCGTGTGGCTACCGGAGCGCCTTCGCTCGACCCGAACGAGCCTGACGCAATCGACTACATCGAGTCTCCTTACAGCAAGCGCTCATATATTGACTACCGCGACAACATCTACAGCATCAAGAACAGCCTTTACGGCAACATCGACCAGAGCTCTGCTAACAGCAATTCAGTGATGACTCTCCTCAGAAACAACGGTTATGAGGGCGTTGATGACCTGCAGGCAGCTCTTGACGACGCCATCAACAAGCTGACAATCTGTGTCAACAGCGGCATCGCTTTCGTTGATGATCCGGGTGCACAGCAGGCAGGTGACGCCATGGAGGCTGTCGACAACCTCAACGATGAGCTTGAGGCTGCGTCACAGTGGATATCAAGACAATATTAAAGAAGTATCCTCCGGATACTCTGGAGGCCTACGGCCGTGCGCTCTGTAGCGTGTGTATAACCCACTGATGCAGGCGCATGGCTGTATGGCGTTTGATAAATAAAGACTGGATTAGGTACAAAAACATTAAAAAAACATTGTATGATGAAAAACATTTTTTATCCTTTGGCTGTCGCGTCGGCCATCTTCGCGCTGTCAGCATGTTCTGATGACGAGACCACGGGACTGCGGGTTGAGACTGACGCCAATTACGTAGGTACTGAACAGGGCAACTTCACGGCTGCCGAGTGGTATCCCGGCGGTGAGCTTGGAACCACTGACAACGTGCTCGCGGGATGTTATGAGGACGAGACTCCGGCAACGGTGCAGCTCGGACTTATGGACGAATTCAACGAGGGCGAGATGATTTTCGAGCGCAGTGTGACTATCAACACGCCGCCGTTCAAGGGTCTCGGTCCGGCCAGTACACGCCGTTCATGCCTTGACTGCCACCCGAGCTACGGCCACGGTAAGCGCTTTGACACGTACCAGACGGCCTACGGAAACGGCAACGGATACCTGCTCGTAATTTATCACCCCACCGAGCCCGGCTCAAACGACGGTGCGTATATCAGTGAAGTTACGGCAATGCCGCAGACACAGGCCGTCTCGCCCTTCCTGCCGCCTATCGACGAGAGTCAGATACAAATGCATTGGGAGAATGTAGAAACAATGGAGAGCGGGCTGCCGATGCAGTTCCCTGACGGCGAGAAATACAGTCTGATATATCCGGTGGTGAGCATTCCGCAGTCAGCATTCAACACAAGCCCGAAGCCTGACAACATCGAGGTACGTCTTGAGTCGACAATCGGCATCATAGGAACAGGTCTGCTCGACGCTATCGAGGAAGATGACATCAAGCAGCAGTACGCCAGCACGGCCAAGTATTACGCCGACCAGGGCCTTGACGTGTCTGAATATGTCAACCCGAACTACTGGGACGCGGCTGCTAACGACTTCGCCGCAGGCGCATGGTACACCACTTTCGGCAGCGCAGGCGTGCTCGCAGACAACAGTCCGGCTCCCTCACGCATGGTCAAGAGGTTCACTTACGCCCTGACGCGTGCCACACTTCAGGACGGCCCCGGTGCCAACGCGGTGTGGAACATCACTAACGTGACACGTCCCGACCGCCCGAAACTCTACACTACTGACGCCTGGGCACTGGCCATGTCAGAGAATTCTGACGTGATAAGCGCAATCAAGGCCGACCCGACATCGCCCTATTATGCCGACACTGACGAAGAGATTGCAGAGAAAGTGCGCAACCTTCTCAGCCCGAACACTGACCAGTTTAACAACCAGTGGTACAACTTTGAGCCTGACATGACCACCGACCAGTTCTATGCCCTCATGGTATGGCACCGCGGACTGTCAATACCGCGCGCACGTAACCTCAACGACCCCGAGGTGCAGCGTGGCAAGGAGCTGTTCATGGAGATGGGTTGTGCGAGCTGCCACCGCCCCTCTTGGAAGACCGGCGACGACAATTACTGGACTCCGGCGTGCATAGCCGGCAGACCGTTGCCCCGCTATCAGAACCAGACCATATGGCCGTACAGCGACATGATGCAGCACAAGCTCTACATGAAGAACGACATCCACGGCTCATGGTGCCGCACTACGCCGCTCTGGGGACGCGGACTGTCACGTGTGAACACGGGCGCTGAGGATCGTCTGCACGACTGCCGTGCACGCAACGAGGTAGAGGCTATCATGTGGCATGCTTACAGCAAGAAGAGCCACGCATACAAGTCGGCCGAGCAGTTCTATAATCTGCCGAAGGCAGACCGCGACGCTGTGGTTAAGTTCCTGCAGTCGATATAAGCCGTATGACGGCACAATCGGAGCTTAAATCGCGCTGATTTGTATGTCGCTGATAATCAATTACTTATAAAGTCTTAGTCAATGCATTTCCAAAAGGCCGTCTTTTAGCCTCTAAAAGACGGCCTTTTACACTGCAAAAGACGACCTTTCGTCTTGCAAAAGACGGTCTTTTGCAAGACAAGTAAACCGCCGTGCAAACAACAAAGCATTTGGCTTTAACTTCTAACGCCCGCAGGGCGTGATAACTTCTATAACTTCTTTAACTACTAAATCCAACTCCCGCAGGGCGTGATAACTTCTCTAACTTCTGTAAATTCTATATAAAAAACATGCTGAACAAGATACTTTTTGCGTTTTATATCATCGTAGTTGCTGTTATGGCGGCGGCCACTTTCTATGAGAAATACCACGGCACGGAGGCTGTCCAGGCGTCGGTTTACGGCTCGTGGTGGTTCACCTGCCTGTGGGCTGTGCTCGCCTTGGCTGCCATTATATATTTTGTAAGGCGGCGGGTGAGGCGCGTTTCCGTCGTAATGCTGCATCTCTCGTTCGCCGTCATACTGCTCGGCGCGCTGCTGACGCACCTCACCGCATGGCAGGGAGCTGTGCGCCTGCGCCTCGGCGAGACGGTAAAGACGTATTACGAGAACGTGCCCGGGGGTGACGTCATCGAAAGAAAACTGCCCTTCGAGCTGACGCTGAAGTCGTTTGACGTGAAATATCACGACGGCACACGCGCCGAAGCTGACTATGTAACGCGCTTTACACTGACCGACAAAGGCGGCACGCAGGAGGCTGAAGTGTCGATGAACAACATATATGAGCACAACTCCGTGCGCTTCTATCAGTCGTCTTACGACCCTGACATGCGTGGAAGCATACTCGCGCTGAACTCCGACCCGTGGGGCATTCCTGTCACTTACGCCGGCTACGGGCTGCTGTTCGTCTCGCTGCTGTGGATGCTCGTCGACCCGAAAGGGGCTTTCCGCCGGCTCTTCAAGAGTGAACTGATGCGCCGCGGAGTGCTCACCGTGGCCGTGCTCTGCGCCTTTTCTTATTCTGCCGGAGCTGCCACTACATTACCGAAAGAGACCGCTGACCGCCTCGGCCGCCTCTACATACTTTACAATAACCGCGTATGCCCGTTGCAGACGTTCGCCTCTGACTTCACCCGTAAGCTCTGCGGCAGCGCCGGTTACAAGGATTACACGCCCGAGCAGGTGCTCGCCGGCTTTATATTCTACGGCGATGAGTGGAGCGCCGAGCCTGTTGTCAAGGTTAAGGGCGGTCCGCTTAAAGACGCGCTTCAGCTGCCCGCGCGCTGCTCTGTGAACACGTTTTTCAATAAAGTGATGGGCGGATACATCCTCGGGCCTTACCTTAACGAATACTATCATGGGCAAAACGACAAGTTCCACCAGCAGGTTGCCGACGTTGACGACCGCCTGATGATGATTATGGAGCTGCGTCGCGGCACGCTGCTGTGCGTCTTTCCCGTCACGTCTGGCGGCAAGACGCACTGGTATTCGCCGACTGAGAACATCACTGACAGTCTCGTCAGCGGGCCGCAACGTAAGTATATCCAGGGCGTTTTCTCGCTGATTTACGGTGAAGTGCTGGCCGGGCATTACGCCAATGTTGACAAGATATTGGATAAAATGCTGGTTTACCAGCAGCAGAACGCCGGCACTACATTGCCCACAGCTATGCAGACAAAGGCCGAAAGAATGTATAACGCCGTGCCGTTTGCCACAATTTTGTTCATGGTAAACCTCACTTTGGGCATCGTTTTGCTTGCCGTAACGATAGTGCTCATGATAAAACGGAGTAAAAACAGCGGTGATTACCGGCGTGAAAAGCGCTATACAAAGGTGTTTACGGCCGCCGGAGCGTCGCTGCTCGGCCTCTCCCTGCTCGCCCTTACGCTGTGCATCGCGCTCAGATGGATAATTGGCGGCCGTGTGCCAATGGGCAACGGATACGAGACAATGTTGCTTGTTGCGTGGTTTGTCATGGTGCTTGCCTTCGTCGCAGCCCGCCGTTTCCGCATCGCTCTGCCGTTCGGACTGCTCATGTCGGGCTTCTTCCTGCTTGTTTCCCACATCAATCAGATGGACCCCGAGATAACTCATCTCATGCCGGTGCTGTCGTCTCCGCTGCTCAGTGTACACGTATCGGTCATCATGATGTCGTTCGCGCTGCTCTCGCTGACGTTCGTCTGCGGCCTAACAGCGCTCCTTCTGCGCCTCTTCCGCGGGCGAAACGCCGCAGGCCTTGCCGGTCAGACGGAGTCTCTTATGCTGCTTTCGCGCCTGCTGTTATATCCCGCCCTGACTCTGCTCGGCATCGGAATATTCGTCGGAGCGATATGGGCCAACGTGTCGTGGGGCGCTTACTGGAGTTGGGACGCTAAGGAGGTGTGGGGCCTTATCACGTTCATGATTTACGCCATAGCCGCCCATGAAGCCTCGCTTCCTTTCCTCCGCCGTCCCCTCGGCTACCATACGTTCATGACACTGGCCTTCCTCACTATCGTGATGACTTACTTCGGAGTAAACTATTTCTTAGGAGGAATGCACTCGTATGCGTGAGATTTTTTAAGAAGTTATAGAAGTTAGAGAAGTTATCACTCGCTGCGCTCGTTAGAAGTTAGAGCCAATAGCTTAAGAAGTTATAGAAGTTTTGTTTAGAAGTTAAAGAAGTTAGAGAAGTTATCACGCCCTGCGGGCGTTAGAAGTTAGAGCCATATGCTTCGCTAATTAAGGTAACCAACGTAATAAACAGCAATAGTATTGGCTTTAACTTCTAACGCCCGAAGGGCGTGATAACTTCTTTAACTTCTATACATTCTTAGAGATAAATCTCCTCGCTGGCCTCCTCCGCCGTAAATCCGCGGCTCGCGGCGAACCTCATCAGCTTCATTTTAAGCGCGTATTCGCTGTCGGCCTTTGTGCTTTTACGCTTCGTTTGGATGAGCTGACGCAGTATTCCGAGGTATTCGTCACGGTCAATCTCGTCGAGAGCGGCGGCTATCACGTCGTCAGGAATGCGCTTCATGCGCAGTGCCTGCGCCACTTTCAGGCGTCCCCACTTGTTATATCTCACCTTATCTCGCACGAAAGCACGGCTGTAACGGTCGTCGTCGACGTACTTGTTTTTTATCAGACGCTCCATTACACGCGCCTGAACGTCCTCCGGAACCTGCCAGCGGCGCATCTTTTCGGTCATCTCATACTGGCAATGCTCGGCCCGGGCGCACATCGCCGAGAGCTTTTTGAAAGCCTGTTCTTCCGTTATCTGTATGTCCATTGTCTTACTTTTTATCATTATTGCGTGCCCTCATCATCCGCCGTTTGCCGCAGATGTCATCTATAACGGTCACATCGCTGAAGCCCTCATGCCGCGCCATGTCCGCCGTGAGGTCAGCATACAGGGGGTTAAGCTCGAAGTAAAGCGCACCGCCGGGGCGCAATGTGCGGGCGGCGTAGCGTGTTATGGCGCGGTAAAACAGCAGCGGGTCGTCGTCAGGAACGAACAAGGCGAGCTGCGGTTCATGGTCGAGCACGTTGCGCGCCATGTCCTTCTTCTCCTTATTACATATGTAAGGAGGGTTGCTTACGATGACGTCCCACGCCTCGCCTTGCGGCTCAAGGCTGAGTGCGTCGCGGCGTTTCACGGCCACACGGGCGTTGTTGCGCCGCGCGTTTTCCTGCGCCGTGGCCAGTGCTTCGGGCGAAATGTCCCACGCCGTGACACTGCTTTGCGGCATGTCAAGCGCAAGGGTAACGGCTATGCAGCCGCTGCCCGTGCCCACGTCGAGCACATCCAGACCGCCGCATCCTTTGCAGTCGGCGGTTATCAGGGCGCAAAGCTCCTCGGTCTCGGGGCGCGGAATAAGCACGCCGGGGCGCACCGTGAACCACCGCCCGCAAAACTCGGCGCTGCCAAGAACATACTGCACCGGCTCGCCTTGCGTCAGACGGGCGAATATTTTGCCAAGAATGGCAGCGTCTTCCGCCGTCATTTTCTCCACTGCTCCGCACAAAACGTCGGCCTTCGACAGGCCGAAGCGCACGTCGAGCACGTAATCCGTAACGGCGCGGGCCTCCCTCTCGCCGTAAAGAGGCACAAGCATGCGCCACAGTTCGCGGTAAGTCATGCCCCTTCCTCCTTCTCCTTGTCAGTCTGCGCGCGCCTCTTTTTCGGCAGGCGGCCGCTCTTGCGCAGCGCCTCCGATATAATCCATTGCAGCTGTCCGTTAGTGGAGCGGAACTCGTCGGCCGCCCATTTCTCTATGGCAGCCATCGTGTCAGAGTCCACACGCAGCACGAAACTCTTTATGTTACTTTCTTTCTTCACGTCAATCAGACTTCAATGTTTCAAGATATTTCCGCGAATGGTAATACTGGTAATAGCCCAAATAATTCTTTGAGGTTATTATAAGCAGGATTATCAGCAGACCGAACCATTTGTTCAGTCTGCCGGTAAATTCATCGGCCAGTGCCCCGAAGCCGTCGAATACTAACGTACAGACAAACACGACGGATAAAAATATGACGGTATTGCAGGCCATTGCCGCCACGAAATAAAGCAGACGGTTACGCAGATAGAGGCGGTTGCTCCACGTGCCGAGCGTAACCTCGCGCTTCAGCGGGCGGCGCCTGAACTTCCACAGATATATTCCCCATGCCGATATGACTGCCGTAATGACTGAGATTATTATTATTCCGGAAGCCGTAAAAAATCCCTTTGTGCTGCTGCTGACAATGCAAAGCAATGCTAACAGCAGGCCACAGACAACCGTCAGCTTGCCTTCAGCGGCAGGGCTGCACTCGAATTCCACTATGTGTAACTGTCTTGTGTTAAATCCGAACATGTCGTTTTCTGTTTAATTGTATTCTTTATACTTGCCGTTGCTAATATCCTGATAATCAATATGTTATATACGGCGTTGCAAAAGGCCGTCTTTTAGCGTGTAAAAGGTGGTCTTTTGGCCGCTGAAAGGCCGCCTTTTGCAATGCCGTTTGCCGTCTTTTGCAAATCAGGCGGACAGCATCCGTATTACGGACGATGGCGGAAGCATCCTCGTGTAGGGACATAATTCATTATGTCCGAACGTTTCGTAGAAACGTATCGCAAGCGTGTCTGGCGGTTAATACGCCCCTTCGTGGCGTTCGGACATAATGAATTATGTCCCTACAGAGGATGTTCCGCCCCTTTCCCAGTTTGTTCCTTGCGTGCAAACAGCTTGTTTGCTCGTCTGCTTGTCAACTTGTCTGCTGAATTAGTGGTTGAGTGTTCCCGTGTTAATGACGGGCTGCGCCGTGTCGTCTCCGCACAGGACAACGAGCAGATTGCTCACCATGGCTGCCTTCTTCTCCTCGTCGAGGTCGACAATTGCCTCCGAACTGAGCTTGTCAAGCGCCATTTTAACCATTGACACGGCACCTTCAACAATCTTCTCGCGTGCCGCAATGACGGCCGTTGCCTGCTGGCGGCGCAGCATCACGGCTGCAATCTCAGGCGCGTAGGCCAGGTAATTGATGCGTGCCTCTACCACTTCGATGCCTGCCATCTCAAGACGCTCGTCAATCTTTGCCTCAAGTTCCTTGTTGATCTCGTCGCTACCGTCTCGCAGAGTCAGTTCGTTGGTGCTCTGTTCGCCGTCGTCGTAAGCGTATTGGCCGGCCACCTGGCGCAGCGCGGCGTCCGCCTGAATGCGCACGAACATCTCAAAGGCATTCATAATGGTGGCCGTTTTCGCCGCGGCGGCAGCTGCATTGGCAGCCGTTTTAGACTGAGCCATGGTCTGAGCGTCAATCTCGAACATCGCCTTGTACGTGTCTTTCAGCTTCCACACCAGCACCATGCCAATCATTACGGGGTTACCCGTCTTGTCGTTTACCTTTATCGGCTCGGCGTCAAGGTTGCGTGCGCGCATTGACAGCTTCTTTCCCGATATGAAAGGGTTAACCCAGAAGTAGCCCGTGCGGGTGAACGTGCCGCGGTATTTGCCGAAGAACATCATCACGCAGGCCTCCCCAGGCTCAAGCAGAACGAAGCCGCCGCTGACGAAAATGTTGGCTACCAAAATCACGCCGCCCGCTACTCCGACTGCAATCGCGGCCGCACCGGTGAGCGATGTGCCTGCAAGGATGATAAGTCCGATAGACGCAAGATACAAAAAGATGTTTAACACGAGCATGGCAATGCCGTTGAGCGTTTTGCCTGCAAAGGTGAATTCCTGGTTTTCCATAAATGTATTGTTTAACGTTTGATTATTTATTGATATTAATTTGATATTACAAAGATATACGATTTTCAGTAAACGCACAATACGCCGGCAGTGTATTTAAGATAATTTAACCGTGAACGTCTGTGCAGCAGCCTGTTACCCTGACGGCTCCGGCATACAGGCAGACTGGTGTATGGATGAGAAAAGGAATAACAGAAGAACACAAGTGAATGGCAGAAATTACATGAAAAGCCGCACAGTAAGGATATAAACGGCTGAAGCCATTACCTTTTTTTATATTGAGGCGGAGGCCGGCGTTAATCATAATTATGACTAATCAGCCGCTAAAATGTCCGTTATATAAAAGGTAATGGCTTCAGATGTTTTTGTGATTTACCGCTGTCAAGGCTTTTTCATGGCAATGGTAAGTCCGTCGCGCAGCGGCAGGATAACCTTCTCCACACGTGGGTCGGCGGCTATGAAGTCGTTGAAAGTCTCAATGCCGATGGTCTGGCGGTCGGCCGGTCGCGGCGTCTCTAATACGTGTCCGTCCCAAAGCGTGTTGTCAGCCAGCAGAAAACCGCCCGGCCGCAGCACCTTGAGCGCCATTTCGTAAGTCTCGGTGTAAGTACGCTTGTCGCCGTCTATGAAGGCCATGTCAAACTGTATGCCTGTGCGCGGAGCTTCCTTCACGGCGTCGCCGATGATGAAGCGTATCTTGTCAGCCACTGGTGAACCTTCAATCCACGGGCGCGTGAAGTCCTCCAGTTCGTCGTTTATCTCGTAAGTGTACACCATGCCGCCCTCGTCAAGTCCCTCCGCCATGCAGATAGCACTGTATCCGCTGAACGTCCCGACCTCAAGTATGTTCTTAGGGCGTATCATGCGTACCAGCATTTTCAGCAGCCGGCCCTGCAGATGGCCGCTGGCCATGCGCCCGCGCAGCAGGTGCACGTTAGTGGCACGCCACAGACGGTAAAGGTAGTCACCCTCGGGGTCGATGTGGGCGAGAAGATAATTATTCAATTCATAATTCATAATTCACAATTCACGGTTTTTAATTCATAATTCACGTTTTTAATTCATAATTCACAATTCATAATTCATAATTGGTTGAGTGTCAGATAATAATTAATAAACAAAATTTCATGAGTGGGTTAAGTTCCTGATTATGATTGATAAACCAATATCTCTCCAACAACCCAATTATGAATTATGAATTGTGAATTATGAATTAAAAACGTGAATTATGAATTAGCAAAGCTTCTATTGCCAGGCGGTAAGAATCGAGGCCGAAACCACATATCACACCGAGGCATGCGGCCGAAATGAACGACCTGTGACGGAAGTCCTCACGCTTGTGCACGTTGGATATATGAACCTCAATCACCGGGCAGCGCAGCGAACGGATGCAGTCGTGCAGGGCCACGCTGGTGTGGGTGTAGGCTCCGGCGTTGAGCACGATGCCGTCATATGTGAAGCCTGTTTCCTGCATCTTGTCAATCATTACGCCCTCAATGTTGCTCTGGAAATACTCTATCTCTACGTCAGGATAACGCCGGCGCAGCTCAGGCAGGTAATCATCGAACGAGCTGCTGCCGTAGATGCCCGGCTCACGTGTGCCGAGAAGATTGAGGTTAGGGCCGTTTAATATAAGTATTTTCATAATCGGATAAATTTGTTTAACTTTGCAATGGCGTGACGGTCAATGGGATTACCGCTGCCGCTCCACGCTGCAAAAGTACGAAAATAAATGGAAAATGAAGTAAAACCGGCATCGAATATAGCCAAGGCATACCAGAGATACATGCGGCTGGAGCGGAATTTCGCTCCCAACACGCTTGATGCCTACATGCACGACATTGACAAACTGCTGAAGCATCTGGCAGAAAACGGCATAGACCCGACAGCCGCCACGCTGGCTGACCTGCAGGCCTTCGCCGCCCGCCTGCACGACCTTGGCATAGGGCCGCGCTCACAATGCAGGATACTCAGCGGCGTCAGGTCGTTCTACAAGTTTCTGTTTACTGACGGATACATAGCCGATGACCCCTCGGAACTGCTTGAGTCGCCGCAGCTGGGCGAGCATCTGCCTGAAGTGCTGACCACCGAGGAAGTGGACAGACTGGAGCAGGCGGTTGACCTGGAGAAATGGGAGGGGCAGCGTAACGTGGCCATTATCGAGGTGCTTTTCAGTTGCGGACTGCGCGTGAGCGAGCTTGTCAACCTTAAGCTGTCTGACCTTTATCTGTCTGAGCGCTTTGTCCGCGTGGCAGGCAAAGGGCGGAAGGAACGCTTTGTGCCCATTTCCGACAACGCCGTGAAGCAGCTTGAGTACTGGTTTGCCGACCGTAACCTTATGAACATAAAGCCCGGAGAAGAGGACTACGTGTTCCTTAACCGCCGCGGAAGTCACCTGACGCGCACCATGATACTGATAATGATAAAGCGCCTCGGCCGTGACGCAGGTATAAAGAAGACCATAAGCCCGCACACGCTGCGCCACAGCTTTGCCACGGCGCTGCTTGAGGGCGGTGCCGACCTGCGTGCGATACAGGCCATGTTGGGGCATGAGAGCATCGGCACGACCGAGATTTACACCCACATCGACACCCATACGCTGCGCCAGGAGATACTGGAGCATCACCCGAGGAACATGAAACGGTAATATGCTGACTGCCAGCAGGTTTGCGTAATGTCAGCAGTCCGCGTGGCGAATTTGTGTCAAGAAATAATTTATCATGCTCTCAGGGTGTGGTAAGTTGAGGCTGTTGCCGTCGCGGTAAGATTCGTCAAAAGTGCAGGCGAATAGTAAAATAGGTGCGATTTTATTGTGATTTACATGCAAAAATAGTAACTTTGCAACAAAAACGGGCTATATCCTGAAAACAGAAACACATAAAAACATAAAGATATGGATACATTGAAAAGAGCATTGGCGTCAAAACTGCTTAAGATAAAGGCTATCAAGCTGCAACCCGATAATCCTTTTACATGGGCTTCGGGATGGAAGTCGCCTTTCTATTGCGACAACCGTAAGACCTTGTCATACCCCGACCTGCGCGGCTTCGTGAAGCTGGAACTGGCTCATGCCGTGCTTGAACATTTTCCTGAAGCTACTGCCGTGGCCGGTGTCGCGACCGGAGCGATAGCGCAGGGCGCTCTCGTGGCTGACGAGCTTGGGCTGCCTTTTGCTTATGTGCGCAGCAAGGCCAAAGACCACGGCATGGGCAACCTTATTGAGGGAGAACTGCCCGAGGGCGCAAAGGTAGTGGTCATTGAGGACCTTATATCTACCGGCGGCAGCAGTCTGAAAGCTGTTGAGGCTCTGCGTGCCGCAGGCTTTGAGGTGGTAGGCATGGTGGCTTCATATACTTACGGCTTCCCCGTTGCGCGCAAGGCGTTTGAGGATGCCGGCGTGGAACTTGTCACCCTGACCGACTATGAACACGTGGTAGAGGAGGCTGCTGCCACGGGATATATCTCAGAGAAGGATATTGAGCTGCTGCACGAGTGGCGCAAGAGCCCTGATACATGGATGAAATAATAGGGTAGGGGACATGAGCAAGTATGAAAGCGGCGTTAAGCAGGTGGCACATCCGCAACAACTGGTGTACGACACGCTTAGCGACCTTAATAATATAGGCCGCATAAAGGACCGCATACCGGCCGACAAGATACAGGACCTGACGTTCGACCATGATACGGTAAGCGTCAACGTGCCGCCCGTGGGCGCAATAACTCTGAGGATAGTGGACAGGGAAGAGCCTAAATGTGTTAAGTTTGAGGCTGTCAATTCGCCTCTGCCTTTTAACCTGTGGGTACAGATGCTGCCGGTGACTGACACTACAAGCAAGATACGTGTCACGGTAAAGGCTGACATACCTGTATTCCTTAAACCAATGATTGGCAGCAAGCTGCAGGACGGTGTCGACAAGATAGCTGACGCCCTGGCAATGCTGCCGTATTGAAGGAGGAGTAAGTAGGAAAAGGAGTAAGTAGGAAGGGAGTAAAGGAGTAAGGAGAAAGGTAGTAATAAGTAGTAAGTAGTAAGTTTGAATTACATCCGTCTTATTAGCCTTATTTGTCCTATCAGTCCTATTATATGATTCTTAGCTCTTAATTAATTATGAACAAACTTTGGGAAAAGAACTTTGAGGTAAACAAAGAGATAGAACGCTTTACGGTGGGCCGTGACCGTGAGATGGATATGTATCTTGCGAAGTATGACGTTCTCGGCAGCATGGCTCATATTACAATGTTGGAGTCAATAGGTCTTCTGGAGAAGGATGAGCTGACACGGCTGCTGGCTGCCCTTAAGGACATATATGCCTCATGCGTGCGCGGTGAGTTCGTGATTGAAGACGGTGTTGAGGATGTTCACTCGCAGGTGGAGCTGATGCTGACACGCAAACTCGGCGACATCGGTAAGAAGATTCACAGCGGACGCTCACGTAACGACCAGGTGCTCGTAGACCTTAAGCTCTTTATCCGCCACGAGATAAAGGAAATAGCTGACCTCGTGAAGGCTCTTTTTGACGAACTCCTGCAGAAAAGTGAGCAGTACAAAGACGTGCTTATGCCCGGATACACTCACTTGCAGGTGGCTATGCCGAGCTCATTCGGACTATGGTTCGGCGCTTATGCAGAGAGTCTTGCTGACGACATGCTTTTCCTTCAGGCCGCATGGCGTATGGCCAACCGTAACCCCTTGGGCAGTGCGGCGGGCTACGGCTCGTCGTTTCCGCTTAACCGCACGATGACAACCGAGCTGCTCGGCTTTGACTCAATGGACTATAACGTGGTGTATGCGCAGATGGGACGCGGCAAGACTGAGCGGAATACGGCTTTTGCGATGGCCTCAATAGCAGGAACTCTGGCAAAAATGGCATATGACGCATGCCTGTTCAACAGTCAGAACTTCTCGTTCGTAAAACTTCCCAAAGAGTGTACTACGGGCAGCAGCATCATGCCGCACAAGAAGAATCCTGACGTGTTTGAGCTGATACGTGCCAAGAGTAACAAGCTGCAGGCTCTGCCGGCGCAGATAACTCTGATTATGAACAATCTGCCTTCTGGATATTTCCGTGACCTGCAAATTATAAAGGAAGAGTTCTTGCCGGCTTTTGATGAGCTGAAAGACTGTCTGCGCATGGCTGCTTATATTGTAAACAGAATGGAGGTTAACGAACATATACTTGACGACCCGAGGTATGACCTGATGTTCTCTGTTGAGGAAGTAAACCGCCTTGCCGCACAGGGTATGCCTTTCCGTGACGCTTATAAGAAAGTAGGACTTGACATTGAGGCCGGCCGCTTTACACCTGACAAGAACATAAATCACACGCATGAAGGCTCAATCGGAAACCTGTGTAACGACAGGATAGCTGCCCACATGGACAATATAATCAACGGATTTACGTTTGAGAAAATGGAGGAAGCTGAAAGAAAATTGCTTAAATGAAACGTTACACCTATTATATAATAGCAGTACTGACGCTGTTCACGGCGTGCGGCGACACGGAGTATGAGTTCAGCAAGTATCCGGCTTTCTTTATTTTTGAAAACAATGCGGGCCGGAGCCAGGCATTAGCGTCGGCTATGAACCCGATGTCTCCCGGCATATTCTGCCGTATTACTACATCCGGAGCTAATTATTACAGCTTTACGAGTAATCAGGGACTTTCAGACAAGGCTGTAAAGACAGCGATAGACCAGAACCGTACGGTGAAGCTCGGTGTGTATAATGAGACAGGAATAATAGTCGGTTACGGTAATTTGAACAGTCCGGCAACGTTTTACGCCTACGACAGTCAGTGCCCTAACTGTTATAAAAACACAAGCCTACCCAGATATTCGCTTACGATGAACACTGACGGTACGGCAGACTGTGGCAGTTGTCACCGTAAATACGACATGAATAACGGCGGATTAGTGATAGATGGCGATCAAGGTGACAAACTGATACGTTATCACGCTACAACAACCGGCCCTCAAGGTGTTCTCCAGGTTTCTAATTGACACATTTAATATTAAATTGTGTGAATTAATTTGCATTTTCGAGAAATAGACTTATCTTTGCATAACTTTTGTGCGGCAATAGCTCAGTTGGTAGAGCGCAACCTTGCCAAGGTTGAGGTCGCGGGTCCGAGTCCCGTTTGCCGCTCAAGGATGCCGCAATGGTGGAATTGGTAGACACGAGGGACTTAAAATCCCTTGGCCAGTAATGGCTGTGCGGGTTCGAGTCCCGCTCGCGGCACTATCATTTAAAAACCTTTCATTATGAAAAAAAATCTTGTTTTATTATTCTCGGCAGCTTCAGTGCTCGCACTGTCGTCTTGCTCTTCTAAACTCGGAGAGCTTTCTGCCGACAATTTCACGGTTACACCTAATCCCCTCGAGACCAAGGGCGGACAAGTAGCTGTAACAATAAATGGAACTTTCCCTGAAAAGTACTTGAAGAAAAAGGCCGTTGTAACGGTTGTTCCTGAACTGCGTTACGGCAACGGACAGGTTGCACAGGGACAGGCTGCTACATTCCAGGGTGAGAAGGTAGAAGGCAACGACCAGACCATATCTTACAAGATGGGCGGCAACTATACAATGAAGGCTAATTATAAATATGTGCCTGAAATGCAGAAGAGCGACCTCTACATGACTTTTGACGCATACTATGGCAAGAAAAAGAAGAAGGTTGAGGTTCCCGCCGTTAAGGTGGCTGAAGGCGTTATCGCTACATCTGAACTTTACAAGAATACTCTTGCAGGAAGCGGTGCTTGCATAGCTCCTGATACATTCCAGCGCGTACGTGCTCAGCGCCAGGAGTCACAGATTAAGTTCCTCATCAACCAGGCTAATCTGCGCAAGAGCGAGCTGAAGAACAACTCTGTACAGGAGTTCGTAAAGCTGCTTAAGGATATCAATGACAACCAGGAGACTCTTAACCTCAAGAACGTTGAGGTACTTGCTTACGCTTCTCCTGATGGTGGTGTTGAGTTCAACGACAAGCTGGCTAACAAACGTCAGAACGTATCTGTAGATTATGCTGAGAAGCAGCTGAAGAGCGCTGACCTCGAAGGCGACGTAACCGGTAAGTACACAGCACAGGACTGGGACGGCTTCCAGAAGCTTGTTGCTGCTTCAAATATCCAGGATAAGGATGTCATCCTTCGTGTTCTCTCTATGTATCAGGATCCCGAAGAGCGTGAGCAGCAGATCCGTAACATGTCTGCCGGCTTCCGTGAGCTTGCTGACGGTATTCTTCCTGAGCTTCGTCGTTCACGCCTCATCATTAACTATGAGACAATCGGACGCAGCGATGAGCAGATCAAGGCTCAGTACAATGAAGACGCTACAAAGCTGAGCGTTGACGAACTTCTGTACGCTGCTACACTCGAGAACAACAACGACGCTAAAGAGGCTATTTATAAGAAGACCACAGAGATTTATCCCAACGATTACCGCGCATTCAACAACGTTGCTGCAATCGAATTTGCAAAGGGTAACGATGCTGAGGCTAAGAACTATTTGAGCAAGGCTCAGTCTGTTAACGGCAATGCTCCTGAGGTTAACGCTAACCTTGGTCTGCTCGCTCTTAAGGACGGTAACGTAAGTGATGCTGAGAACTACTTCGCAAAGGGCAACACTGTCAGCGACTATAACAAGCTGCTCGGTTCTCTGAACCTGGCTAAGGGTGACTATGCAACTGCTGAGCAGAATCTCAACGGTATCAACTGCAACACTACTGCTTTGGCACAGATTCTGAACAAGAACTATGCAGGAGCTGCAACAACTCTGAACAATGTAGAGAACAAGGATGCCATGACAGACTATCTGCAGGCTATCCTCAACGCACGTCAGGGCAACAATTCAGCTGCTTCTTCTTACCTGAAGAGCGCTCTGCAGAAAGATCCGTCACTTGCTACATACGCAAATAACGACTTAGAGCTGTCTAAGGTCAGCAAATAAAAAAGCTGGCGCATGAAGCGGCTAACTTATATCTTAACGCTCACCTTGGTTTTGGTTGCATGCGGTTCACGCAGCGGTTATTTCAGTCTTGAGGGCCGTTTACTCAACCTTAACCAAGGTGAGTTTTATGTTTACAGTCCTGACGGAGTGTTTGACGGGGTTGACACCATAAAGGTCGAGGGCGGACGGTTCGCTTATGAAACACCTTGTAAGGAGAAAGGAACGCTTGTCATAGTGTTCCCGAATTTCTCAGAGCAGCCTGTATTTGCGGAACCGGGTAAGTCGGTAACGATAAAGGGCAGTGCCTCACACCTTAAGGAAATAGAAATTGAAGGCACAGATGAGAACAAACTCATGAACGGTTTCCGTAAGCAGATTGCCCAGGCGTCGCCTCCTGAAGAACTTAAATATGCCGAACAGTTCATCAGGAACAATCCCGAATCACTTGTAAGCGTATATATATTAAGAAAGTATTTTATCACGTCAGACAAGGTTGATCTCAATAAGGTCGAGAATTTAATCAACATCGTATATAAAGCTCAGCCTAAGAACGGTAATGTTGCACGCATGTCGCGTTATGTGAAGATGGCAAAGCATGGTGTGGTTGGTGCCGGTATGCCGTCATTCAAGGCAAAGGATGTTGACGGAAAGAGCGTTAGCGATGCTGTTCTCCGTGGAAAGGTAGCCGTTGTATATACATGGGCCAACTGGAATTATGAAAGCCGTAACATGCGTGACAGACTTAACCGGCTGAAAGAAGATTATGGAGACCGGCTCGCGTTGCTTGGAATCTGTCTTGACGCCAGTAAGGATGCCTGCAAGCGTTCGCTGCGTAATGACTCCACATCGGCTGTCACCGTATGTGACCAGTTGATGTTCGACAGTCCGATGCTTGAGCTTTTCGGGCTTGGAAGTGTCTCTGAAAATATCCTGTTCAATGCCCAGGGCCGTATTATTGAGCGCAATGTAGCGTTGAACGACATTGAATCTAAACTGAAAACACTGCTTAATTAAAAGATAAAATGCTGGTCAAGACATACTGTGCGGCGGTAAACGGACTTGAAGTAACCACCGTGACGGTTGAAGTCAGCATCTCGAAAGGCGTAATGTACCACCTCACGGGACTTGCCGATACTGCCGTCAGGGAAAGCCGTGACCGTATCATCGCCGCATTGAAGAACAACGGGTTGAAGATACCCGTTGCTGATATTACCATTAACATGGCGCCTGCCGATCTCCGTAAGGAGGGCAGCGGATACGACCTTCCGCTGGCAATCGGTCTTCTTGCTGCCTTGGGTAAGGTAAAGCCTGACCATCTTAATGAATACATGCTCGTAGGCGAGCTTGGCCTTGACGGCCGCATCCAGCCGGTCCGCGGTGCTCTTCCGATAGCGATAAAGGCGCGTAAAGAAGAGTTTAAGGGGCTTATAGTGCCTAAATATAACGTGCGTGAGGCTGCCGTTGTGAATAAGCTCAGCGTTTACGGTATGGATAATATCCTTGACGTTGTACGTTTTCTGAATGATGAGGAGTCGTTTGAGCCTACGGTGATAGATACCCGCCGCGAGTTTTATGAGCATCAGAGTTCGTTTGACCTTGACTTTGCTGATGTGAGAGGGCAGGAGAGTGTCAAGCGAGCCATGGAGGTTGCTGCCGCCGGAGGTCACAATCTGATAATGATAGGCCCGCCAGGCAGCGGAAAATCGATGATGGCCAAACGTCTGCCTTCCATACTACCTCCGCTTTCGTTGGCCGAAAGTCTTGAGACGACGCAGATTCATTCAATAGCCGGAAAACTCGGAAAGAACGTGTCGCTTATATCCCAGCGCCCCTTCCGTGCCCCTCATCATACTATTTCCCAGGTAGCTCTGGTCGGTGGAGGTACAAATCCGCAGCCTGGTGAAATTTCGCTTGCGCATAACGGAGTACTTTTTGCAGACGAGCTGCCGGAATTCAACAAGTCAACGCTAGAGGTGCTCCGCCAGCCTCTTGAGGACCGTAAAATCACTATTTCACGTGCAAAATACACCGTTGAGTATCCCTGCTCATTCATGTTCGTGGCGTCGATGAACCCTTGTCCGTGCGGATATTACAACGACCCTACTCACAAGTGTGTCTGCACGCCGGGAC
Source organism: uncultured Prevotella sp. (assembly GCA_900550365.1). Lineage (GTDB taxonomy): Bacteria > Bacteroidota > Bacteroidia > Bacteroidales > Bacteroidaceae > Prevotella. The sequence goes on from URRR01000031.1 coordinate 21,325, forward strand.
AGATACAGCGTTATCTTAATAAAATCAGCGGTCCGTTGCTCGACCGCATCGACATACAGATAGAGATAACGCCCGTACCGTTTAACGACATATCCCGTTCGACACAGGGCGAGAGCAGTGCCAGCATACGCGAGCGGGTAATTAAGGCGCGCCAGATACAAGAGCGTCGTTTCAGCACATATAAGGGGATTCATTGTAATGCCCAGATGACCGAGCGCATGATACACGAGTTTGCAGAGCCTGATGCAGCCGGCATTGAGCTGCTGCGTACGGCCATGGCCCGTCTGAATCTCTCAGCCAGAGCATATAACCGCATACTTAAGGTCGCCCGTACCATTGCTGACCTTGAGGACTCACTTTCAGTGCTGCCGTCACATCTTGCCGAAGCAATAAGTTATCGCAACCTAGACCGCGGCGATTGGGCGGAAAGATAGCTTTTTTCAGTTAACGAGCAGACAAGAAACAAGCAGAAAAGAAGACTACACCAAATTTACAGACATTTATAATTCGATGAACTCGCGTTAATATATTATTATTCATTACTTTTTAATAGTTCTTATAGAAAAGTGTTGCGGATTTAAAGATTAGCATAATGTATTATAATGAGACAGAAGTATTATGACGACCTAATGAAGGTTTATGAAAAATATGGTATGGATGTGAAAAACTTCAAATGTCTAAATAAAGACTCTTTATGCAAGAGGCTCAATAATGATAGGTTTGCACGAGGAATGCAATGCCACCTCGGCTATAATTATGGGGAAAGAACACGAGTACTAGTCGTATCTTTGGACTGTGGCGGAGGAGGGAGTGATAACATACAAGAAAGAACAAATAATGTTTTAGCAAACCATCATAATCCTCATATGCTTGGAACGATTTTAATATTGAAACGGTATTATCAATCCTCAAATGAGGAGGAACTTTTGAATTATATTGCAATGACAAATTCCTGCAAATGTTGTAGCAAATCATCAAAAAATCAAATGGACTGGAAGTATTTTGAAGCTTGCAAGGATATTAAACTTGAAGAAATTTTAGCATTAGACCCCCAGATAATCTTCTTTCAAGGCAAGAATACACTTGCCGGATGTAAATTTAAAGAAATAGATGGAATCCCAATCGAGTTTAAAGATAGGCTTCAGATGCTTGAAATAGAAGAAAAAAAGTTCTTATCGGTAAAATGTTATCATCCACGCTATTGTAATCGACTCGGAAGAACTGGAAAAGAAAATTATTTGAATCTCTTGAACCGGATAATTGACTATTTGCGTTCTCTCAATATAACCTGATATAATGTATTGTAAGTTTTTTAAGAGTGATTTTTCTTTGCCGATTACTGTTCTTATTATTATCGTTGAAACCAAATCTATTTGAGTAATAGTTTTTGGAGAATCTCAAGTACTTTCGGGATCAATTCATCTTCAGATACCGGAATGCTGATGTCGTTATTTTTTGTATATAGGACATTGATAGTTTTTGCTATTTCTTCTAATTGCCAATAACAAATTGTATGAGTTAAACTTATTAACAGTTTCCATTCCCCTATATATACGAATGGTTGAATACGTATGCCAAAATCTTTATAATTACATTCAATCACACCATTCTCTATTCTGATTGCATTTTGAATACTATTTTCTTCAGCATACTTTTTTGTGGCTTTATCTATTTGCTTCCGCATATCCTGTTCGTACTGTTTCTCTATTTCTTCTTGGGTTGATAGAACTTCACTTGCGGCCTCTTCTAATTGGTCATAGATTTCATCAAGGGCCATAATCTTTTCTTGTGTGCTGAGATTTTCTAACTCATTTAGTATATCTTCAATATCAAAGTCAATCATAATTATATATTATTTAACGGGAGTTCGGCTAACTGTAAGTGCCTGTAAAATTGGTGATTAGCGAAAGTTGTTGTAACTTTATAGTGCTGATTTACAAAGATTCACAAACAATAATCGCTATGATCACCGAGAGCAAAGTTATAGAATTGTTCTGTATGGCAGATGATTTTTGCATTTTTTTTGATGCAATGATGGAAAAATATACGCTTAGACCTGTCATAAAGCGCCCATATCACCCTGCCTTAACCATATCAAAGGCAGAAATCATGCTCTTCATGATACTTTTCCACGACTCAGGCTACCGCTGCCTGAAGTACTTCTATCTGGAAAAGGTCTGTTCACACGGATTTGCAATCCGTGTGAGCTTAGTATAAGGATTTGCAATCCAAACATTCATTCTTATGTAACTTTTTGTCTTGATTACAAATCCTTATACACATAACACATAAAATGTTTTGATTTTATCTCTCATCTGTCACTTTTTCCATGTATCCTGCTGACAGTCAGGCCGTTGGCAGGTGATAGATACGGAAAAACATCTGTCACCATTCCGGCAGTTTCGCGAATCCACAGAAACGCGGTGACAGATGCGAAACATATCTGTCACTGCATAACCGGCTGAAAATAAACGCGTTATAAAGAAAAGTGACAGATGAGAGATGTTTTTCAAAAAACAAATAACAATAATGGCCATATTGCCTGCAATGCTGTTCATATCCGTGTTCACGTCATTATGCACCAGAACTGCGGATGTGCCAAATCACGTTGTAAAACACGGCCTTTTAGCGTGCGTTTTACGGCCTTTTGCAGACTAAAAGACGGCCTTTTACAACGGGTGAGGCAATTCGTCGAACTTACGTTAAATAAGCCTTTTCGCAAAGTATTTCACGGGATACCATACTGAGACAAAGCCCACGGCTATGACCGTAAGGAAAACGATTACTATATCTTCGGGATGCACGCTTACCGGATAAGCGTCAACAACGAACGAGCCGCTGCTGCTGCCGAGAGCCACGAGCCCGTATTCCTGCTGTAGCCAGCACAGCAGCAGGCCGAGCGCAATGCCGGCAACGGCGCCGAAAACAGATATCATACGTCCTTCAAACAAGAAAATCCTCGTTATCTGCTTATCATTGGCTCCCATGTTGCGTAGCGTTACGATGTCGTCCTTTTTGTCAATGATAAGCATTGACAGCGAGCCGATGATATTGAAGCAGGCCACGACAAGGATAAATGTAAGGAATATGTAGGCAATGAATTTCTCAATCTTCATTATCTTGAACGTGTCAGCCTGTTGTTCCATACGGTCCAGCACACGGTATTTCTCTCCGGCAATTTCCTGCATTTCCGCTTTCACGGCGTCAAGGTCGCTGCCCGGTTTCAGTCTCAGTTCAAGCTGTGACAGCATGCCTTGCTGTCCGAACAGACGGCGGGCAAACCCTATTGACGTCAGGATATAGTCGTTGTCATACCGGCCGTTGCGCACCGAAAACACCACTCCCGGTGAAATCAGCGAGTCAACCACGAAGCCCTCTGTAGGGTTCATCATGTCGAGCTGTCCTTCGCGGCGCGGCGCGTAAATCTTCATGAAGCCTTCCCAGGCCGCGCTCATGCCCATTCTGTCGGCCAGGCGTATGCCCACCGTTCCGTATTCCAGATTAGCGGCATGCAGCTCAAACTCGCCGTCACCGTACACAATGTCGTTGATATGTGTAAGCTGGTCAAAGTTATCGTCAACGCCCTTTATCATCACCATGGCCTGTTTCCCGTCATATATGGCCATGGCCTGGTCCTCAACGCATTCCGTTGCCACGTCAACCGCGGGCAGCGTGCGTATCTTCGTCAGTATAGGGTCGTCGGCAGGAGCCGTCTTACCCTTGGCCGGAATTACCTCAATCTGCGGGTCAAAGGCCGTCAGAAACGATGCCACGAGGTCACTGAAGCCGTTGAATACGCTCAGCGTCACCACCAGGGCCATTGTAGCCACGGCCACTCCCACTGCGCTGATGCCGCTTATCAGGTTGATTACGTGAGTGCTCTTCTTCGAGAAGAGATAGCGGCGTGCAATGTAAAACGGGAAGTTCATTTCTTCAGCAGCTCGTCAATGTGCGCTATGTAGTCCAGTGAGTCGTCGATAAAGAAGCGCAGCTCAGGTATAATCCTTAGCTGGTTACGCACGCGGGTGCCCAGTTCGTAGCGTATTGTCTTCTCGTTGGCGTTGATGTTGGCTATCAGTTCCTGTCCCTTTTCTGATGGGAATATGCTCAGATAAGCCGTGCAGATGCTCAGGTCAGGGCTTATGCGGCAGCGCGTCACGCTTACCATTACGCCGTGCATCGAGCGCGTCTGCGACTGGAATATCAGGCTCAGTTCCTTCTGCAGCAGCCTTGCTATGCGGTTTTGCCTTGTTTCTTGCATTGTCTTATTCTGTTTTTATTGTTTCTTTTTATAGTTTTCCATGCCCTTGTTCATGAAGTCCAGGTAGTGGCTTATGTTCTCGTCATAGCTGTAAGAGCCGGCCATAGGCATGCCCTCGTTGTCAAGTATCACGTAGAACGGCTGTGCGTTGGCGCCGAACTTGCTGCGCTGCAAGTAGCTCCACTTGTCGCCAATGGTGCGCAGGGTGCGCTTCTTTCCGTTCTCAACAATCTCTATCGGACTGTCGAGCGGCTGCTTGTCGTCAACGTATAGCGAAATCAGCACGAAGTCATTATTCAGCTTGTCAGCCACCTGCGGGTCGCTCCATACGGCAGCCTCCATCTTACGGCAGTTCACGCATCCGAAGCCCGTAAAGTCTATCAGCACCGGCTTGCCCTCGGCTTTTGCCGCCGCCATGCCCTGCTCATAGTCAGTGAAGCGCGGCTTCACCTCGTTGTGGTAAAGGTTGAAGTCCTGCGTGTTCATGGGCGGAGCAAACGCGCTTACCGCCTTGCACGGCGCGCCCCACAGTCCTGGAATCATATAAACCGTGAACGCCAGCGAAATCATGCCCAGCATTATGCACGGCACGGGCATGGCCTTGCGCTCGTCGCCGTCGCTCTTGAACTTCAGCAGACCGATGAGATACAGTCCCAGCATGCCGAATATCACTATCCACAGCGCCAGGAACACCTCTCTGTCAAGCAGTCCCCAGCCGTAGGCAAGGTCGGCCACAGAGAAGAATTTCAGCGCGAAGGCCAGTTCGATAAAGCCTAACGTCACTTTTATCATGTTCATCCAGCTGCCTGACTTCGGCGCCTGCTTAAGCCATGTGGGGAACAGGGCGAAGAGCGTAAACGGCAGAGCCAGCGCTATGGCGAAGCCCAGCATGCCCACGGCGGGGCCGGCAATGCTGCCCGACGTGCTCACCTCTACAAGCAGGAAGCCTATTATCGGGCCCGTGCATGAGAACGATACCAGCGTAAGCGTGAACGCCATGAGGAATATGCTCAGCAGTCCGCTCGTTGTAGAGGCCTTGCTGTCCACCTTGTTTGTCCACGAAGAGGGCAACGTAAGCTCAAACCAGCCGAAGAACGACAGGGCGAACACTACCAGCAGAAGGAAGAAGAATATGTTGAACACGGCGTTGGTAGCCAGGGCGTTGAGCGAGCTTGCGCCGAATATGGCCGTTATGGCCAGTCCCAGGGCAAGATAAATCACAACTATTGCCGCGCCGTATGTTATGGCGTCGCGTATGCCCTTCTTCTTGTCTTTCGCACGTTTCAGGAAGAAGCTGACCGTCATCGGTATAATCGGCCACACGCATGGAGTGAACAGAGCCACCAGACCGCCCACGAATCCCATCAGGAATATGTATATCCATGAGTGGTCAGCGCTGCCCTCCGTGCCGTTGAGCGTCTGCAGTTCCTCTATTACCGGCTTCCACAGCAGTCCCCGGTCAGTCTCGGTAACGTTGGCAATGGCCGCCGTGTCCGTCGCCGTAGTGTCAGCTATGGCCGTAGTGTCAGCCGCCGTTTTCTCCTCAGCTGCAGTCTCTGTGGCAGCCGTTGCCGGAGCGTCGGCCGGTCCTTCACCCTTGAAGTCAAACTCCACCTGCATAGGCGGCATGCACATCTCGTCGTTGCACGACCCGTATTCAAGATAACCCTTTATGTGGTAAGTCTTGCCGGTTATTTTATATCGCTGGTAGAACGTCACGCTGTTCTCGAAGAAGCGCAGGTTCATGCCGAACAGGTTGTCAAACTTGTTAATCTCGTTGCCTCTGTGTCCGGCCGTGCCTGTGGTCTTGGCGCCCTCGGCCTTTTCCGTCGTTACTGTGGCCGAAATAGGTCCGTCGGCAGGCAGTCCGGTGGAATACACGTGCCAGCCGGCGTCAATCTTGCCGCTGAAAATCACTTCCACTACGTCCGCCGCCACTTTCTTCTGGCTTACACTGAAGTGCACGGGGTCCTGCATCTGCGCGCTTGCCGCCACGCTCAGCAGCGCCAGCAGCATGGTGATAAATATCTGTCTTTTCATTTTGAGGTTTTATGAGGTTATAGGGTTGGGAGGTGATTGAAGGTGAGAAAGTGAGAAAGTGAGAAAGTGAGAGCCAACAGACATTTGTCTTAACTCCTTAACTCCATAACTCCTTAACTCCTAAACTTTACTCCTTACTACTTTACTCCTTTTCTCCTTTACTCCTTTTCTCCTTTTCTTCTTAATTCTTCAAAGCATTTGGCTTTAACTTCTAACGCCCGCAGGGCGTGATAACTTCTCTAACTTCTTTAACTTCTCAAATTATTTCTTGTGCGTCATTATGTCCAGCACGTATTTGTCAGTCTCGTCCATGCCGCGTCTGCCTATTTCTGTCAGGTTATGAATGCTCTGGTCAACGTCGTCGTCGATTATGCCCTCCACAGACGTTACATGCTTGTTCTGTATTGCCAGCATGGCGCTCAGGATGGCCGTGCTTACGCCCGAAGTCAGTTTCAGTGCGCAGCTCGGTTTCGCCCCGTCACATATCATGCCCGTAAGGTTGGCAATCATGTTCTTCACGGCGAAGGCTATCTGCTCATAGCTGCCGCCCATGAGGTAGGTTATGCCGCAGCTGCTGCCCGTGCTTGCCACCACGCATCCGCACAGAGCCGAGAGCGACCCTAAGTGCTGTTTTATGTATATGGCCGTAAGGTTGCTTATTATCAGCGCCCTTATTGTCTCCTCCTCGGTGTTATGGTTCTCCTCGGCGAACACGGCCACAGGCATCGTGGCACATATTCCCTGGTTGCCGCTGCCGCTGTTGCTCATCACCGGAATCATCGCTCCCGCCATGCGTGCGTCGCATGCGCAGCTCGTTGCGGCCAATACCTTTGAGAAGATGTTCTCGCCCATAATGCCGCGTCCCAGCGGGCTGCAGAGCGTCTTGCCCAGCGCGTGGCCGAAGTTCTCGTGCAGGCCGTCGGCCGCCGCCTCCTCGTTCATGCGCTTTGCTTCGAGGATGAAGCGCAGGTCCTCCACGTCAGTCTGTGTGGCAAAGTCGTACACCTTTCTCAGTGTCAGGTGCGTCTCGTCCTCCGTCTCGGCGTGTTCCGGGTCAACCTTTTTCTCCTCTATCACGTTGCCGTCACGTCTCAGGTACACAAAGTCAGTGTGCTTTACGGCGATCCGTGCCTCTGCCTCGTGTCCGTCGGCGCATGCCGTAACGCCTATGTACAGCTTGTCGGGCGCGTCCTCTTTCAGGCTGATGTTTATTCTGCCCTCGGCCAGATACTGTTTAGCCTGTTCCACGGCCGCCTTGTTACAGTCGCGCAGCACCTCCAGTTCCAGTTCCGCCCGTCCTATCAGGGCCCCTAAGGCCACGGCTATCGGCAGTCCGGTCATACCCGTTCCGGGAATGCCTACGCCCATGGCGTTTTTCAGAATATTTGCACTCAGTTGAATGTCGATGCTCTCAGGCACCCGTCCCAGCAGTTCCTTGGCCCGTGCCACGCACAGAGCCACCGCAATAGGCTCGGTACATCCTATTGCCGGCACCACCTGTTTATGTATCAGCGAGATAATAGCTTTTTTCTCTTCGGCTGTCAGCATGTCAGTATATTGTTTACTTATCAAACTGCGAAGTTACTAATAAAACGTCATATTTCCACTCACATTGCCGAAAAAGATATGTTTTTGAATGATTGACAGCCCCATAATCCCGATTTATCCCCTCATTACCTTACCTTTTTACTTTTTCCTTATAACCTCACAACCTCATAACCCCATAACCCCATAACCCCATAACCTCACAACCCCACAACCCCACAACCCCATAACCTCATACCTTCGTTCCTGCGGATTTGCAATCCGCAGGTATAGAGTATAAGGATTTTTAATCCGTCAAATAGGTTTCCTTCTTTTTCTTCGGATTACAAATCCTAATACTAAATTTCGTCGGATTGCAAATCCGCCGAAACCGCCCTCTCATAACCCCACAACCTCATAACCCCACAACCTCATAACCCCACAACCTCATAACCTCATAACCCCACAACCCCATAACCTCATAACCCCACAACCCCAATTTGCGGTCAATTGCGTTCCGAAAGGCCGTCAATCACACGCTGAAAGGCCGTCTTTTGCAGACCAAAAGACGGCCTTTTAGAAGCACCCTGATAATCAGCGAGTTACAGGCTTACCGTTACCGGCCGTTCAGGTGCTTTCATTTTATAGTGCAAAGTTAATTACAATAACCTCCTTTAACCCCTAAGAAACTACTAAAAAATGCAATGTAACCCTCTGTTTTGCTATCTCTACTTGTTAAAATGATATTGTATTTTATGATAGTAAATATATTTTCACAAATATTAACGGGGGGGTAAACAACGTACTGGAATTTATTATAAATTTGCACCGAACAAATAAAACTAAATATAATCTACTAAACATTAAGACAAACAATAAAAGCATACTCTTAACCTTGGCGGCACGGTGGATATAGTGTGTCATTCAGTCAGAGTGTTGACTCGTGAATTGCTTTCTTGATGTAGTGAATATAAGTAAAATTTAAGATAGGTAACAACGGCATTCCATCGCAGGTATGGTCCGTGTGCCTTCAGTATGCAATTAATCCGAAACGATATGATAAGGAAGATGGTAATAAGCGCGTTGATAGCCTTGTCGGCCATTCCGCTGTGCAGA
>URRR01000032.1 GCA_900550365.1 uncultured Prevotella sp.
CAGTACGGATAAAATGAATGTGTAAACTGATGTAGTTTATTTAAACAAAATCTGTCAACATATTTTAGGAAAAGACATAACTACTCTAACTTCTTTTCAATATGTGGCCTTTTAGCCTTCAAAAGGCCACATATTGAAAGCTAAAAGACGGTCTTTTACAAGACGAAAGACGGCCTTTTGAAACCGTAAGCATTATCGATTGTTTTGCTTCCGGCCACGCTTCGTTTTGCCGAAAATAATATAAAACTATAAGTAAAAGCATGGTAAAGTTTTACAGTTTTCGTTACCTAAAGCGTCAGAGACGCTCCGCTGAGGCTTCAACGCTTTGCCCTTTCGGTGAAAATGGTTACATAAACCGTAAAAAATGTAGTGCCTTTACCTTATAATTATATTAATTTTGCACTCAAGCGGACAATGACATAATAATTAATCTGATATAAACAAAATGGAAAGAAGAGAAGCACTGAAGCGCATGGGACTGGCCATAGCCGGGGCTGCGGCGGCGATGACCGGTGTAGGCGGCCTTACCTCGTGCGGCGGGAAGAGCCGTAAACGCATAATATTCTATTTTACCGGAACTGGCAACTGCCTCTATGTGGCGCGTCAGTTAGGCGGTAATGATGCCTTGCTGTTAAGCATTCCGCAGGTGATGAAGCAGGAGCAGCTCAGCTTTGAGGCCGACGAGATAGGCCTTGTATATCCCATTTACGGCCACATGCCGCCCAATATGGTGCGCCGCTTCATAGAGAAGGCACGGCTGAAGGCGGGCTATAAGTTCGCTGTACTTACCTATGGCAACCGCTCGTGCAACGCTTCGGAAATATGGAACGACATATCGCGCAAAGCCGGAAACGCCTTTGATTATATCACAACCATGATTATGGTAGACAACTGGCTGCCCAACTTCGACATGGCCGAGCAGATAAAGATTGACAAGCACATACCTGAGAGCATCAGCCGGATAAGCAAGGACATAGCGGAGCACCGCCGGTGGATTGAGCCTGTTACCGAGGAGCAGCGCATACAGCACAGAGGTTTTCTCGCATTGTCGGGCATCGATCCGGCCGTCGGCTTCCTCTGGCGCAGCGAGCAGTGCTTTACCGCCACCGACACGTGCATAGGTTGCGGCGCATGTGTTGACGTTTGTCCGCGCGGCAACTGGTCGCTGACGTCGTCAGGTGTTAAGGCCGAGGGCGACTGTGAAGTGTGCTTTGCCTGCATACAGAACTGTCCGCAGCGGGCGATAGTGTTCAGAGAAAGTGAAAATTCCCTTCTCGCAAAAGGCGAGAAGAACCCTAATGCGCGTTACCGCAACGAACATGTGTCGTTATGGGACATCAAGCAGGCCAACAAGCAATAAACCGACGGGCAGAATAAGGTATTGACAGTCCTGCAAAATGGCTTTTGCCGGGCGGCCGTCCGGCCGTTTGCCGCTATATATAAAAAGGTGAGGAGAGGCTGCTACGGCCTTCTCCTCACTCTCAAATCAAATCAATCAATACGGTTTTTTATGAGTCTTATATCTCACGGATTGTGTCAACGAGACGGCGGAAGTCATCAGGATGAACGTCACCGATGTTTCCGATGCGGAACGTGTCAGCCTGAGATATCTTGCCGGGATAGATAACAAAGCCTTTAGCCTTGAGCTTCTGGTAGAATGAATTGAAGTCAAAATCGGCCGTTGGGTAATAGAACGACGTGATGACCGGTGACTGCCACTCGTCCGGAAGCAGAGTCTTGTAGCCCAAAGAGCGCATGCCTTCTACGAGTACACGGTGGTTCTCCTTGTACCGTTCGTAGCGTGCCGCTATGCCGCCTTCCTCTTTCAGCTCGGTCATTGCCTGCATGAAGGCACGTACTACGTGTGTCGGCGAAGTGAAACGCCACTTGCCGTGGCCTTTCTCCATTGTCTCCCACTGGTCGTAAATGTCAAGAGAGAGCGAGCGCGCTACGCCCTTACACTGCTCAAGCAGCGAGCGGCGGGCTATGATGAAGCCGAAACCGGGCACGCCCTGGATACACTTGTTGGCCGAGCTTATCATGAAGTCGATGCCGAGAGCGGCCATGTCGATAGGCACTCCGCCGAAACTGCTCATCGCGTCAACTATCAACACCTTACCGTGACGCTTCACTACGGCTGCTATCTCATTAAGAGGATTGAGCACGCCGGTGGTTGTCTCACAGTGAACTACTGACACGTGGGTAACCTCGGGGTGAGCCTCAAGGTATTCGTCGAGAGCCTGCGGATTGACAGCTTCAGTCTCTTCAAACTTCATGACATGGCAGTTCAGCTTGTAATACTCGGCTATCGTACCCATGCGTTTGCCGTAAGCGCCGTTGGCTGCGACCAGCAGATTGTCTTCAGGACGTACCACGCTGCCCAGCGTCGCCTCAACACAGAATGTGCCGCTGCCCTGCATCAGCACGGCCGTATATTCCTCGGGGCGGCTTGTAGCCAGCTCAACCAGCCCTTTTCTGATGACTTCTACTATGCCTTCGTTATAGTCTTTGTCCCATGTGCACCAGTCACTCATCATGGCACTCTTCACGGTTTCCGTTGTCGTAAGCGGTCCCGGTGTCAGTAATAAATATGGTCTCATTGCCTGTTTTTGTTTTGTCAGTCGTGAGGAAAGTCCTCTTTGTATAATTATTTTTTCTTGTTAAAATTCACGGTTCATTGCAGAGTTGATGCTCTCTATCAGTTGTGGCAGCTCTGTTATGTCGTCAATCACGTAGTGAGCGCCGGCCGCGTACATCTTGTAACGTACCGCCTTCATCTTAGCTTTCAGCTCGTCGGCAGGCATGGCCTTCACCTCTTCTTCAGTAAGTGCAAGCTCGTTGCTGCCTAAAATCACACCTACGCTCCATGCACCGGCGTTCACTCCCTCCCTGATGTCAGATATGGTGTCGCCTACTTTTACGACTGAGCGGGGCGACTCAATGCCCATCTCACACATGTTCTGGTAAATCATGTAAGGTCTTGGGCGGCCTCCGGGCAGATTGTCAGACGTCACGCAGTTGTCAATAACGTATCCGCGCTTTGCGGCTGCAGGTATTACGACGTCCATCATCTCGCGGGTGTAACCTGTGGTTGAGCCTACTTTGATGCCGTCAGCACGCAGACCGGCAATCGTCCCGGCAACTCCGGTGATGGGTTCAGAGTAATCCTCAAGTGTGGCGAATAGTTCTTCCTGGAACTTCTTGTAGCAGTTCTGCACGTCATCCTCGTTCCAGTCACGGCCGTATTTAGCCCGGAAGTCGGCCTGTACGTGGTCAATGGCAAACAGGGCGCGCACCTCCTCAATCTTGGTAAGTCCCATGTGGGCGCGTGTCTCGGCAGCCGTTACAGGTGCACCGATAGCCTTGAAACTTTCAACGAATGCTGCTACAGGAGCGAAACATCCATAGTCAACGGCCGTGCCGGCCCAGTCCATAATGATACATTCAATCTTTTTCATATGTTGTTTTGTTTGGTTTTGATGTTATTTGGTTATGAGGTTTTTGGTTTGTAAGGTTTGTGCGGCCGCAGGTTCAGGGCTGATAGGACTTATAGGGCTAATAAGTCAAATGCCTTTACCTTCTTACTTTCTTACCGTTTAACCTTTTCTTTTTATGCTTTATCTTCTTACTATTTTACCGTTTTACCTTTACTTTTTATGCTTTACCTTCTTACTTTTTTACCGTTTAACCTTTCTCTTATATGTTTTACCTTCTTACTTTTCTACCGTTTAACCTTTCTCTTATATGTTTTACCTTTTTACTTTTTTACCGTTTTACCTTTATTATACCGCTGCGAGGTCAGCGTTCTGTGCTTTACTGTCAGTTTTATGACCTATGTTTATGACCTTCACACCGGTGATTTTGTAATCTCTGTGAATGATATAAATTATCGAACAGATGAAAGCGATGCAGCATATTATTCCGATATACACGCTCATTCCGTTGTAGAAAGATGTCCAGTCAATGTGCGGCGCACGGAATTCCTTGAACAGAAGCAGGGCCAGTGTACCGAGATAACCTACGAAATCAATGGTTATAATGAAGAATCCTACGTTGCCTTTCACCTTGAAGCAGGCTATAAAGCGTTCAAAGAAGATTGTCTGGAAGCTAAGGTAGGCAATGTCGATGCACAGCGTCTGCAGGAAGAGCCATGCCGTAGTAGGCAGTCCGAGCGTGGCGCTTTCAGCTCCGAGGAAGGCTATCACGCCCATGCCAATGGCCGACATGATGAGTATCATGCACAAAGCGCGGAGATGATTGCTTACCGCTGAGAGCAGCGCAAAAGCCGCGAGGAGCACCAGAGTGGCTATTGAGTCGAGGTAAGCGAAGGCCCATGACGACACCGTACTTACGTCAATGATGCACACGATGAAGTCTTCCTTGATGTCTCTCTGTACCGTCAGCAGCAGGTTGGCGCCGAACAGCATGATAAGCAGCGGCATGAACTTGACGAAGAGCTGCCAGCGCTGGTGGCCGTTGAGGGTAACTCGCTTTGTACGCGACGCAATGTCGGCGGCCGTCGGGGCAGGAAACTTAGTCATCATCCATCCCATAAAGCAGAGCAGCGGGAAGGCAAACGCGCCGATGAGTGCCGGCATCCAGAACTCGCTTACGTGCAGCTGATTGAGCGCATAGAGGCCGAGCGACTTGGCTACGCCTGAACTCAGCGCCATGCTTACACCCATGATGCTGGCCAATATGTCAGTGGTGCGGCGGCCTTCGAGGAAACTGAAGATGACGCCCCACATGCATCCGAGCGACAGACCGTTGAAGAACAGTGCGAAGATGTTGTAAGGTGCGGGCATCAGACCGAACGCCAGAAGCGACACTTCAGACAGTGCTGCCGAACCGATGATGAATTTCAGACGGTTGCCAGGCTTCAGTTCAGAGATAAACTTTATGCCGAGCAGCTTGGCACAGACGTAGCCTATGAGCTGGATTATGCTCACAACAATCTTGTAATCCATGCCGGCCACCTGCAGACCGTCAAACTCTGCTGCCGTGAAAGGCTTGCGCAGGGCATACACAAGTGAGTAAGACAGCAGTGCAGTGCCGCCTGCCCACAGTACGAAAAGCCAGTCGGGCATGTTGTTCTTGAGTGTTCTAAGCCGTTGCATGTTGAATGTTCCTTTGTTCATCATCGTCTTTTTAGTCTTTATTCTGCGCCCGGCCAGACTTTTATACCGCCTCCCCGGGCATTTTGACGGTGCAAATTTACGCTGCCTGAAAGCATGAAAAAATGAATACACAATGAATAATATGGCCGTAACAATTCATTAATATTAATGAAAACACATTATAATCAGATTGTAAGGCAACAGAAACCCCAATGTAATATCATTGTAACATGTTTAAATAAATAAGTGGTTAACTTTGCCGCCGATTAGCTTAACGTTTATGGATGACCTGAAAGAAATATACGAAAGAATCAAGTTCTTACGTCATAAGGGCGTGAAGATGAAGGATATTGCGGGGCGCACAGGATTTCCGCCGAGCGTGTTGTCAGCGCTGTTTTCCACGGTGCTGCCGGCTTATTTGAAAAACATTGATAAAGGCATGGCCGCCGACGAGGCTCTTGACAGCGCCCTGCTGTGGGTCAATAATGTGTCAAAGAAAAAGCTGCTGGGCTCTCTTGCCAGGACCAAAGAAGCTCTTTTTGCCATTGATACGGCACCGAAGCCTAAGGCAGAGGACAGCGGCAACATGCATTTAGGCCGGATAACCGATACCATGAGAGGCTCAGTATCACTCGTGGCCGACTTCAGCGGCACGTATATCAGTTACAGTCTGTCGTCAGGTTCTGACGCAATGAAGATTGAACCTTACCTTATCGCCCCTTCAGACGACGGCAATTATGTAATGGTGACCCATAATAACGCTTACGGTTCGACTCATCACGGGTTTGCGCTGATGAACGGACTTAACCACATGTACATCTTTTTCAACGAGAACAGACTGCCGCAACTTGCCCTGTTCAATATCTGTCTGAAGATACCAATGTTCGACCGGCCGCCTTATCTGCGCGGACTTTACACATGTTTTGACTATAATTATAATCCGATAGCCCGCAGAATATTGTTCGTGAAGGTGTCTGACAGCGTGTCGGCAGAAGATTTCATGACCATGCGCGGCTGCCTGAAACATCGTGACGAGCTTGACGAGAAGGAGCGGATATATTATGATTACACGTGCGGACAGGAGGACGTGGTTCGTATGAGAGACATTCCGTCGCCTAAGATGACCGCCGAAGATCTTACGGCAGAGAAGGAGCTGATAAGGGGCTCGCATTGAATTCGCCTTTATCAGCATAATGTAAGGCTTTTCAGCATAATGCTTTCATATTGATTTTTGTTGACGCTTTATACGTGCGTTATTTCCGGCAGACTGAGTTCCGGCCGGAAATAACGTAAAAATACGTGTGCAGTCATAATGTCTTGAATGACAAGTTGATACGCCGTTGATTGGCGTTGTGTGCAATAAAAACAGCCTGAAAGGCCGTGATTTTTAAGCCGAAAAGCCATAAAATGCCGTAATTTTTAGCATAATTAGTGCTGTTCCGGATGATAAACGATGCTTAACAGGCGTGCCGAAGACGGTCTTTTGCAATGCCGGAGGCCGTCTCTTGCATGTCCGTTTGCCGTCTTTTGCCCTTTTACAGGCCGTTGTCAGCCTTCCCGTCAGCGTAGAATGCTTTTTTTCATGGAATTTTCTTAAGTGACGTTTTGCTGCGAAAAGGTCGTTTTTTCTTACAGTTCTTATTTTCCGTCGGCGGTTGCCATTTACGCCTTATGCCGTTTTATACACGTTCTCAGACGCTTCACTTTCTTACCTTTTTACCTTATTTATTTTGCATTGCGTCTTATTTAGATTAACTTTGCGCCTGATTTGAAATGGATATACAGGAAGTTTTAGATTTATATGCCAAGTCGCCCGTCACGGCGGCATTGGCAAAAACGCTTGCAGACAAGCAGGTTAAGACGGCCTGGCTTGCCGGTGCGTCGGCGTCGGCAGTGCCCGTTGTGTTCGCGTCGGTGGCCCGAAGCGTGGGCGGCGTGTGTCTCTTCGTGCTTAACGATGCCGAGGAGGCAGGTTATTTTTACCACGACCTGACGCAGATGTTGGGCAACACAGATGTTCTGTTTTTCCCCTCGTCATACCGCAGACAGGTAAAATACGGACAGCGTGACTCGGCAAACGAGATACTGAGAACAGAAGTCTTGAGTAAGTTAAGACTTCTGAGTGAAAAACTAAAAGTGAAAAGTGAACAATCCAATAGCATTTTAAGTGAAAAACTAAGAGTGAAGAGTGAAAAGCCATTGGATTCTTCACTCTTCACTCTTCACTCTTCACTTTTGTATATAGTCACCTGTCCCGAGGCTCTGTCTGAGCTTGTTGTGTCGCGCAAGAAGCTCGATGAGCGCACCGTGATGATGCGTGTCGGTGATACATATGACGTGTCTGAGCTGGGCAAACAGTTGCGTGCGCTCGGCTTCAGCGAGGTTGATTACGTTTACGAACCGGGCCAGTTTGCCGTCCGCGGCAGCATTCTTGACGTGTTCTCGTTCAGCAGTGAGTATCCTTTCCGTGTCGACTTCTTCGGCGACGAGGTTGATTCCATACGCACGTTTGAGGTGCAGAGCCAGCTCTCCCGTGACAAGCGTGACAGTGTTGAGATAGTGCCTGAACTGGCGACGCTGGCCGATGAGAAGGTGCCTTTCCTGCATTTCCTGCCTGAGTCAGCCGTGATTGTTATGAAAGACATGGTGTTCTGCCGTGAGCGCATTGACCAGATTTACCGTGACGGCTTCTCATCTCAGGCTGTAAAGGAACGCCTTGAAGGCATGACGGAGATGGAACAGCAAGAGGCGATGAAGGAAATGAAGGCTGAGAACTCGCTGATTAGCGGGGCACAGTTTACCTCCGACGCGCTGAACTTCCGCCGCATGGAGTTCGGAACTAAGCCTACAGGTACGCCGCAGGCCACTATCCGCCTTGACATAACGCCCCAACCGCTGTTCCACAAGAACTTTGATTTGCTGTCGCGTGCCCTCGAAGATTATATACTGAAGGGTTACAAGATATACATTCTGGCCGACAGCCGCAAGCAGAACGAACGCCTTAAGGAGATATTTGAAAGTCAGTCAGAGGCCTGGAGGGGCCGCATATCCTTCACTCCGGTAGACAAGACGCTGCACGAGGGCTTCGCCGACAACACGATGAAGGCCTGCTTCTTTACTGATCATCAGATATTCGACCGCTTCCATAAGTACAGTCTGCGCTCGGATGCAGCCCGAAGCGGCAAGATGGCGCTGACGATGAAGGAGCTGCAGGAAATGGAACCGGGCGACTACATCGTTCATGTAGACTTCGGAATAGGGCGTTTCGCCGGCCTGGTGCGTGTCCCCTCGGGCAACAGTTACCAGGAGGTAATCCGCATTATCTACCAGAACAATGACAAAGTTGACGTAAGCATCCATTCGCTTTACAAGATATCCAAGTATAAACGGCGCGACAGCGAGACGCCGCCACGCCTGAGCACGCTCGGCACGGGTGCCTGGGACCGGCTGAAGGAGCGCACAAAGAAGAAGATAAAAGACATCGCCCGCGACCTGATAATGCTGTATGCGGCGCGCCGGCACGAGAAGGGATTTGCCTTTTCGGCAGATAACTTCATGCAGCATGAGCTTGAGGCCAGCTTCATGTATGAGGATACGCCTGACCAACTGAAAGCGACCAACGACGTGAAGGCCGACATGGAGAGCCCCAGACCTATGGACCGCCTTGTCTGCGGAGACGTTGGCTTCGGCAAAACGGAGGTTGCCGTGCGTGCCGCTTTCAAGGCAGCATGCGACTCTAAGCAGGTTGCGGTGCTCGTTCCGACCACCGTTCTGGCTTACCAACATTATCAGACGTTCTCCAAAAGACTGAAAGGCTTCCCCGTAAGGGTCGACTATCTGTCGCGTGCCCGCAGCGCCAAGACCACCAGGCAGGTGCTTGCCGACTTGGAGGATGGCAAGATTGACATCATCATAGGCACTCACAAGCTGATAGGTAAGAGCGTGAAGTTCAAGGACCTGGGCCTGCTTATCATTGACGAGGAGCAGAAGTTCGGCGTGGCAACGAAGGAGAAGCTTCGCAAAATGAAGGTAAACGTCGACACATTGACGATGTCGGCCACGCCGATACCTCGCACCCTGCAGTTCTCTTTAATGGGAGCGAGGGACATGAGCATCATCCAGACGCCGCCGCCCAACCGCTATCCTATAAGTACTGAGGTGCATACCTTTGACAAGGAGGTCATAGCTGACGCCATAAACTTTGAGATGAGCCGCAACGGTCAGGTGTTTTTCGTGAACGACCGTATCAGCAACCTGCCCGAAATAGCGGCGCTTATAAAGAAATATGTGCCGGACGCACGCGTGGCGGTAGGTCACGGGCAGATGAAGCCGGAAGAGCTGGAGAAGATTCTGATGGGCTTTATCAATTATGACTATGACGTACTCGTGTCGACCACTATCGTTGAAAGCGGCATCGACATAGGCAACGCCAACACGATAATCATCAACGATGCCCACCGCTTCGGACTGTCAGACCTTCACCAGATGCGCGGCCGTGTGGGGCGCGGCAACCGTAAGGCGTTCTGCTATCTGCTGGCTCCGCCTAAGTCGGTACTGACGCAGGAGGCGCGCCGCAGGCTTGAGGCGCTGGAGACTTTCTCTGAGCTGGGCAGCGGATTTAACCTCTCCATGCAGGACCTTGACATCCGCGGAGCAGGCAATCTGCTCGGAGCGGAGCAGAGCGGATTCATGGAAGACCTCGGATATGAGACTTATCAGAAAATCCTGAACCAGGCTGTCACTGAGCTGAAGAACGACGAGTTCAGCGAGATGTATGAGGACGAGATTGCTGAAGGACGTGAATTGTCGGGTGACGAGTTCGTTGAGGACTGCGCCATTGAGAGCGACCTCGAGATGTATCTGCCTGACCAGTACGTGCCGAGCAGCAGTGAACGTATGCTGCTTTACCGTGAACTGGACAATATCAAGGACGACGCCGGGCTTGACAAGTATCGCGCTGAGCTGGAGGACCGCTTCGGACCGGTGCCGCGTGAGGGTCTGGAGCTGATGCAGGTAGTGCCGCTCAGACGCCTTGGACGCAGCCTCGGATGCGAGAAAATCATAATGAGGCAAGGCCAGATGCGCATGCAGTTTGTCAGCAATCCCATGAGTGCTTATTATAAAAGTAAGGTTTTTGACAACGTTCTGAACTATATAGGACTTAATCCGCGCCGCTGCAATCTGAAGGAAATTGCCGGTAAGCGGATGATGATAGTATCGGATGTTTCCTCGGTTGAGGAAGCCGTGAAAGTGCTGCGTGATATACAGGATTGTAAAAGGCCGTCTTTTAGCTTGTAAAAGACGGCCTTTTGGCGTGCGTTTGACGGCCTTTTGGAAGCCGAAAGACCGTCTTTTGGAAAACGGCTGTTTATCCCCTGTCTTTTCATCGGCCGGCGGCATGACCGTAAAACGCAGACCGGCGGCACATGGATAAGTCCAAGTACCGCCGGCGGTAAGTATCTATGGCAGTTTAAAATTACTTGTCTGCATCAGGCATTACGCCTATATGTCTCTTTGGCTTGTCGCTTTCAGATGAGCGTGTCGTGCCTTTTGAATACCACGGATCATTGTATCCGTAGTCATACCACGGGTCCCAGCCCCACTCAAAGTCGCCCCAGTTAGGTGACATAGTCTTGCGTAGGCGGAAGTCCATAGGGTCACCGTATTCGCTTTCGATTGTTCCCGTGAAGTAATTATTTGACAGACTGTAGTTTGAAATTCTGTAATAAGTGTCGTCCTCGATTGAGTAAATCCTTATAACTCCACCGTCAACAACCCATTCAATATGGCTTGCGAAGTAGTCCCAGGGTGCTCCGCTGTAGTAATCTACCCAATAGCCTGTTCCTGAAGCGTAGTCATACGGGTCGCGGTCGAACTGTATTTGTGAGTCGTGTGCTTCGTAATATTCTCCGTTCCACTCGCTCCATACGTGCATGTCGCCCTCCCATACACCCCAGAGAGTGTCAGCTATATCATCGTCTTCGGTACAACTTGTGAACGTGAACGCGATCATAGTCATCATCAGTATTGCCGTAATGGATGTAAATCTTTTCATAATCGTAATGGTTAATGTTAATGTTTATGCTGCAAAGGTAATGCATAGGCCGGTTTCAGGCAAGCATATTACCATATTATTTATAGGGATTCCCCTATTCCGTAGGCGTGAAATCCTCTTTCGCTCTGTTTTTGCCGCCTTTATGAAAAGAACAAGTTTTTCCGTCTTTCGTCTTGTTAATCGATTTTTTACACTATCTTTGCAGACAACCATAGTGGAAAATTTACAAGTTACTAAAAACAAATAAGATGAAAACAGTTTATGATTTTACTGTCAAGGACAGGAAAGGTAAGGACGTTTCGCTGAAGGAATATGCGAACGAAGTTCTGCTGATAGTCAACACCGCGACAAAATGCGGCTTCACTCCCCAGTATGAGGAGCTTGAAAAACTGTATGAGAGACACCACGCTGACGGCTTCACTATCCTGGATTTCCCCTGCAACCAGTTCGGACAGCAGGCTCCCGGAACTGACGAGTCAATACATGAGTTCTGTAAACTGACATATGGAACCGAGTTTCCTCGCTTCAAGAAGATTAAGGTTAACGGCGAAGACGCTGACCCGTTATATAAGTTCCTCACAAGCCAGAAGGGCTTTGCCGGCTGGGACGAGAGCCACCCGCTGACTCATATTCTGGATGACATGCTCTCAAAGGATGACCCTGACTATAAGAGCAAGCCGGACATCAAATGGAACTTCACTAAATTCCTGATTGATAAGAATGGCATCGTCGTAGCCCGTTTTGAACCGACTGAGAAGATAGAGAACATTGAGAAACAGATTGTTGAACTGCTCAAATAATAAGGAAATTAAGAATTAAGAGTTAAGAATTAAGAAAAAGCCCCTCTCCGTCTCTCCCCGTCATGGGAGGAGAAGAGTAGTTTTGCCCCTCGGTAGTCAGTCCATCCCCTGACGGGGAGGTTGGGAGGGGCTCTGATGTGAGGAGGTTATGTGCTTTTTTTCTTAATTCTTAACTCTTAATTCTTAATTAATTTATGTATGGAAAAGAATGAACATGTGCGTTGTCTGATAGTAGGCAGCGGGCCGGCGGGTTACACAGCAGCCATTTATGCGGCACGTGCCAACCTTAGTCCGGTGGTATATTGCGGTCTGCAGACGGGCGGACAGCTCACCCAGACCACTACTGTAGAGAACTTCCCCGGCTATCCCGAGGGCGTTGACGGCAACCAGATGATGCTTGACTTCCGTGCTCAGGCAGAACGTTTCGGTGCCGACATTCGTGACGGAATTATCGTTAAGGCTGACCTCGGCAAAGCTCCTTATACGTTAGAGACTGACGAAGGTCATGTAATAGAGGCCGACACGGTGATTATCGCGACAGGTGCGTCAGCTAAATACCTCGGTCTTCCTGATGAGGAAAAGTACAAAGGCGAGGGCGTTTCGGCATGTGCTACGTGCGACGGGTTCTTCTATCGCAAGAAGGTTGTAGCCGTTGTAGGCGGCGGAGACACGGCTTGTGAGGAGGCGCTGTACCTTGCCGGTCTGGCAAAGAAGGTTTACATGATTGTGCGTAAGCCGTTCCTGCGTGCGTCAGAGGTTATGCAGAAGCGCGTAAAGGAAACCGAGAATATCGAGATTTTGTTTGAACATAACACGCTGGGGCTGTACGGTGAGAACGGTGTTGAGGGTGCTCATCTTGTTAAACGCAAAGGTGAGGCCGACGAGAAGGTTTACGATCTGCCTATTGACGGCTTCTTCCTCGCTATCGGACATAAGCCTAACAGCGACGTGTTCAAGGCTTGGCTCGACACTGACGAGACCGGATATATCATCACTTTGGGTGATACGCCTAAGACAAAAGTCCCTGGTGTATTTGCAGCAGGTGATGTTGCTGACCCTCATTACCGCCAGGCTATTACTGCTGCGGCCAGTGGTTGTCGTGCCGCCATTGAGGCCGACAGGTATTTGAGAGAAGGAATTTAATTAAGAATTAAGAGTTAAGAATTAAGAAAAAAGCCGGAATTGTTGACTTGAAGATAACCGGTCATGGCATATTTTCTTAATTCTTAACTCTTAATTTTTAATTTATTAGCCGTTAGTCCGACGAATGTTATTGCTCCGTTCAGCAGCAGAAGTTCGTATCCGAAGCGGTAATCAGTGTAACGGGAGGTGGCATAATCCAGCGCGAGACATATCAAAGGAGATGCCACAGCGATGTAAGGTACGGTGCGGTCGTTGGTCTTCCATTTTGTAAGAAGACCGAAAGCGAACAGCCCGAGCAGCGGTCCGTAGGTATAGGAGCAGAGGATATACACGGCGTCAATCACGCTTGTAGAGTTTATTGCACGGAAAGCGATGATGAAAATCACGAACACAGCCGCCATCAGCAGGTGCACACGGCGGCGCAGGCGCTCATCATCGGGCCGCTCCTTAATGTCTACGCAGAAGCTGGTGGTAAGCGCCGTGAGCGATGAGTCAACCGTACTGGCTGACGCGGCGATTATTCCAATGGTGAAAAGTACGGTCACCAAGCTGCCGAGATGCCCCGTTGCGGCGAACATCGGCAGCAGTTCGTCAGGGTTGTGGGGTAGGGTTGTGCCTTCCTTTTGTGCCAGCATAATGAGCAATATGCCCAGACTTAGGAACAGGAGGTTGACCGGTACGAAGGCGAAACCATACGAACAGACGTCTTTCTGAGCCTCTTTCAGAGTCTTGCATGTGAGGTTTTTCTGCATCATGTTTTGATTAAGACCGGTCATTACGATAACAATGAACGCTCCGCTGATGAACTGTTTCCAGAAGTTTTGCGGCGACATCCAGTCCGAGAACTCAAAAATGCGGCTGTGCTCGCTGGCCGTAACGGCCTTGACGGCTTCGCCAAGGCTCATGTCTAACGCCCCGGCCACCTTTATTATAATAAGAACCAGCGCGGCAAGCATGCACAGCGTCTGGAACGAATCAGTCCATACGAGGGTCTTTATGCCGCCTTTGCGGGTGTAAAGCCATATCAGTAACATAAGCGCGGGTACGGTGATGAAGAACGGAACGTCGTAAGCATCGAGCACGAAGCGCTGAAGTATGATGCAGACAATGTAGAACTTTACAGCCGCTCCGGTAAGGTCAGACAGCAGGAAGAAAGCCGCTCCCGTCTTATATGACCGTCTGCCGAGCCTTACTTTGAGATAAGTGTAAATCGTGGTGAGGTTCAACTTGTAATAAACCGGCAGCAGGATGAACGCCACTGCAAAGTAACCGAGGATGAAGCCGAGGCAAGTCTGCAGATAGGTCATGTCTGCCCGCCCGACCATTCCAGGCACAGAGACGAAGCTGACGCCTGAAACCGACGCGCCAATCATGCCGAATGCCACCATAGGCCACGGCGACTTGCGGTCAGCACGGTAGAAAGTGGCGTTTGTGGCGCGTGCGGACGTAATCCTGCCGAGCACGTAAAGCACCCCGAAATACCCCAGTACGGTAATTATTACAAGCATTATATTAATTTTTAATTCATAATTCACAATTCATAATTCATAATTTTTTCATGTCAAAATGACTGTAACCAACCCAATTATGAATTATGAATTGTGAATTATGAATTAGTCAAGTCCCCACGCTTTTGTTGAGAAATGGTTTTCAACGTAATTCTCAATATCGTCAGGCAGGTTACAGAAGAAGTCGATGCCGGTAAGCTCTTCCAGCTCGTCTATTGTTACGGCAAAGTCAGACAGCGGCTGGTCGTCACGCCATTCGTTGCTCTTCTGCTCTGCCCAGAAGCCTACGGCGCGGTAACCCTGGCTGTTTTTCATCAGGCATGCCATGAAGAAATACTTCGGAACGATAAGTTTTCCGCTGACGCGTTCGATGATTTGGTCCTCACGGTCGATAGTTCCACCCTTGCAGACATACATCGTATCAGTGCTGTTTTGCGGTGACCAGTCTCTTACTTTTTCCTCCATTCTGTACCATAAACCTTCGCGTCTTTTGTTGTTCTCATCTGTAAAACCATTGAATTTATGGTATTGCGGCTGCATGTTGGTAAGGTAAAACGTCTGGAAGTTGGCGTCGTAAGAATATTTCCGGTCGGCGTTAGGGCAGATATGGCCGTGCTCGTAAGGCGGATATTCATAGTAGTCATTCTCCCAGTAGCTTCCTTTCGGCAGGTTTTGGGTATCGTTCATATAATTGTTGGTCACCCTGCTGTACGTACCGCTGTACCCTTTGTGCATCTGATAACAAGACCAGCGTTGCGACTTCTTCTCGCAGTCCCATTCAACGGCATAGTTCACGCGGTCAGGGTCATACGTCTTGTTGCTCGTGCGGTAAACTATTACCACGCTGTTGCCGTCGTCTTTCAGCCTCGGAAACTCCAGACGGGTAACGGCCTCGTCGTCAGTCACAACGTTTTTGTTGACATTAGGCCCGTCTTCAGAGAATTTTCCGCCGTTGCTATCATCGTTGCTGCACGCTGTAAACGTAATGGCTGAAGATATCAACAGCAGCAACAAGTAATACTTTCTTATCATTCTGTGAGATTTAATAAAGTCTTTATGATACAAAAAATGCGTTCCGGCGCATATGCGACTACGCCAAAACGCATTTATTTCTTCAATGAATAAAAGCGGAAATATATTATTTACGCGCCTTACCGTAGCGGCTCATGAACTTGTCTACGCGGCCCGCAGAGTCAACGAGCTTGCTCTTGCCCGTGTAGAACGGATGCGAAGTGCTTGAGATTTCGACTTTTACCACTGGGTAAGTTTCACCTTCAAATTCTACTGTCTCTGTTGTCTTGCATGTAGAACGTGTAAGGAACATATCGCCGTTGGACATATCCTTGAATACGACGGGGCGATAGTTTTCGGGATGAATACCTTTTTTCATTTTAATGTTATAATTGAATGTTACTTTTAATATTCGCAATTACTTGCTTTTGGGGTGCAAAGTTACTGATTTTTCGTTAATCTCCAAAATTAATTCTGATGTTTTTTATTAAAGTAACATTCTTGTCCTTACTTTTTAAGATGTCTTATCCTTTTACTATGTCAGTAAAATCAGACCAGTCTTCTACTTTGAAACCACGGATGTCTCTGACTGAATTTCTGAACCAGTCGGTACTCTTTAATAACTGTATAGCTTTGAATAGGTCGGCCATATTGCCGTTTCCTGACAGATAGACACTGCCTTGCGTATTGTAAAATCCGCATGAACGCAGCATTTTATTTATTTCAAAATACGCGTTGTTGTACGGCTCACCGTAATATCTGCGGAGGTCAGTAATACTCATGTCAAAAGCTATTGCGAACATATTATATTGTTTGGAAATATTTAATCTGACCGAAGAATATCCGTCCGATATCATCTTTTATGGCAACTACAAGCCCTTTAAAAGGGTTGTGCTCAATATCAATCACTGCTCCGGTAACCCAATCGTCCAGTCCTGTAAGATGCGGGTCAGCTTTTAACAAGTCTCCAATTTTAGGTTCCATGGTCATTTTTTCTTTTTATTTCACAGATACAAAAATAGAGCTTTTATGTGAGAGCACAAAATTATTTGGCACAAAAAACAACTTTTGAATTTATCATATAAACCAACAAAGGTTAGTGCTTGTCTAAAGTTTCGGCATTGTTGTTTCAGCATTATAGCATACTTAGTAAGGTGCTGTGTGGCTGATGCTTTTCTAAGTGGTGGCCTTTTGCGTTCCAAAAGGCCGTCAATTACACGATAAAAGGCCGTCTTTCGCGTTGCAAAAGACGGCCTTTTAGAAAGTTGCTGATTATCAAGCGTTTACATATTTGCCTTTAAAATTATCTCAATTGGACTAAAATTACTCAATAATTACAGTTGAGCCTGTCGTCAGTCTGAAGTCATCAATAAGCACATCATAGCCAGGATTTTTAGCGTTCATTATTAGAACGCAGTAAGTTCCGGCAGCATCAAGCGTGAATGTATGTGTCACTTTCACCCATCCTGTATTGGTGATGTCGTTCACATAATCACCATACACATAACTGTTACCGCCTGATATTTTGCCGTCCTCGTCAACAATGGCATATCCGGGACGTACAGATGCGCTGTTAGCAGTAGCAGCCTTAACCCAGAATTCCATAGTATAGTCTCCGGCTTCAAGTTCAAGTTCTTTGTAAGAAAGGCGCTTGTTACCACTGGGATCACCGCCTACGCGTACAGAGTAGCTGCCGCTGTGTGCGTCATCGCTCTGTGACAGGGAAGCGCTGCTTGCCGTAGAAGCTGATTCCCAGTTGCTCGGCTTGCCGCCTGTCCAGCTTTCAAAACCGCCGTTCAGGGCTTCAGGGTCGCCGGTGTCCTCGCTTCCGCCGCCCTCGCCTTTATTCCAATCGTACAGATAACTTTCGTTCATCAGGGTTTCAGGAGTATTACCTTTATAGTTGGTAACCTTGCCATAGACAACAACCTCGTCGCCTACGCTGAGCAGGTCGCCTGATGTGTACTTTTCATTGTTCAAATAATTTGAAGCATATACATAGAACTGATTGCCGCTGTCTGCACTGTCAAACGTTCCGTCTACAGAAATATAATAGTCCGCTGTTCTGTAATTGCTGTCATAGTTGTTCCTTATTTGAGAGACGATACCCTTGATATACACTGCATTTTCCGACTCTTCGCCTGCTCCAAGAGCTGCAGCAAACTGGTAAGCTGCTATACTATTAAACGGATTATCGAGCGTTCCGTCACCTTCTGGTTCAAAGCTTGGTGTAGGTTCATCGCCTCCGCCGCCTTGCTCTCCACCTTTTTCACCGTTGATAGAGATAAGGTAGCTGCCGTTTTGGGATGTCTCCAATGTGCCGTTATAGTTGGTTATTTTTCCATAGACTACAACAGTATCGCCGTATTCAAGCAGGTCTCCTGATGAATAACTGGTGTTTCCGAAATATTTTGAGCGGTAGATGTAGAACGAATTTGTCGCGTCTTCGTCGTCAGAGATGTAATAAGTGGCGTTGCCGAAGCCTCCGTCATAGTTCTCTGTGATGTTGGTCACGATGCCTTTGATATAAAAGTTCTCGCTTGATTCATCTCCTGCGCTCAGCTTTTCAGCCTCGGCTATTATCGCAGCCACGTTATACGGATTAGCTTCTGTTCCGTCTCCTGAAGGCTCAATGGTTACAGGCTGGTCAATCGGGTTGTCGTTCGGGTCGTCATACGGCGCCGGCACGTCTTCGCAACTCGTAAATGTGAATGCCGTCATGGCGATGGCAAGCACTGAATATAATATCTTTTTCATAATAAATTGTTTTCTTTTGTTTTGTTAAACTGTTGTTTATTCTGCTTGTTTGAAGTCTCCGTCCTGGCGCATCAGAATCTGCCATGTGTCACGGTAACGTGTGAATATACCTACAAGATTTACCTTGCCTTCGGGCATCACGGTGCCGGCAAAGTCGGCGTATGTGCTTGTACGTACCACAAGTTTTGTGCTGTTGTTCACTGCACGGTTAACGGCGTTGCCGCTTGTTGCCTCGTTTTCAGGAGCGAAAGTACGTTTTCCGTTGGCCTGTGACAGTGTTACGCCGCGCGCAATCATCAGTCTTCCGCAGTTCTCCTTCATATAATCTTCATCGTTGATGCGGTTAAGGTCAAATTCGATTGTATCAACTTTTGACGGGTCTGCCGCTCCGAGAAGTTTTACATGGCTAAGCCACAGGTTGTGGTCCATGCGGCTCGGTGATGTGTATCCGCTGCTGCTTGTGTACGGAGTGCCGATTTGTGGCTGGTTACCGTAGGTTCCTATGTACAAGTCTTTAAGGCTTACGAGTATTTCCTGACCAACGGGCAGGTAGCCCCAAAGGCCGCCACGGTTTATACATATCAGTATTCCGCCTGTGCCGTCATCAACGGCTATCTGGTTATAGATGTTTCCGCCGACGTCATTTCCCGTCACGCGTGCCTTTATCTGGATGTCTTCTTTGATGCGTGCTGTATCTGTCTGTTCCTCCAAGGCATTACTGTACATGTCTTTCAGTTCAGAGATAGTCACAACGTTGGTTTCCTGCAGGTCGTTATTTCCGTAAGGAGCAACGTCACCTGTGGGGTCGTTCCAATCGTCATCCATGCACGATGTCACGGCAAAACACATCAGAGCGGTCGCCAATGTCAGCTTAATATACTTAAATGTCTTCATCTTTTTCTGTTTTTAGAATCTGTAAGTGATGTTCAGCATACCGTTAGTGCCATAAGCGTAGAACTTCATCGGGTTCTTTGTGAAGTTGTAAGCGCGCAGATTATTAGAGTTGGTGTAGTTGCTGCGGCTCTGCTCATAGCCTCCGGTGCAGAGGTTCTGGTTGTTCAGAATGTTGGTAACCATGAGGTTGATTGACAGCATTCCACGTTTCAGATAGATGCTACGGCCGATTGAACCGTCAAGCATGAAGCCACCGTGGCCCTGTGCCTGTTCAACGGCAGATGGGATAACGTTACCATCATTGTCGTACACGTTGCCGTATATCTCTTGTCTTCTGTCGAGGGTTTCGCCGTAACGGTAGCTCGGTGAGTAAGAAAGGTAGATGCGGTCGTAGTAGTTACAGTTGAGATCAATGTACCATCCGCCGCTGTGATAGCTGAGACCGAGGCTGGCTGCGGTGAGCGGTGTGCCTGAGTCACGCATACCTTTATTATATACAATGTCTTCGGTGTACTCGGCACTGGTTGAGTTCATGTAGCGGACATTTGAGTTGTTGATAATCTTAGCGTCGCTTATTGTACCGAGCAGGTTGATGTCAAAGGCACTTGTAACCTTGAAGCGGAGACCTGCCTCAACGCCGTAATAGTGCTTCTTAATGTTCGTCAGAGATACGTATGAGAACGAGTTGATATCGTCAAAATAGTAGTTCTGCCAGTCGGTTACGTTTGTCAGACGGCTGTAGTACGCGTTAATGTTGGCGTGCAGCCATGATGTCTGGAACTGATAGCCGATCTCTGAGCTGAACACACGCTCGTTCTTAAGGTCGGTAACGAAGTCGTTGTTGATTTCAGGAGATGCAAACGCAGTGCGTGCCTGCGGTGCGCGGTGCTCGTAGCCTACGCCGAGAGTCAGCGTGTTGCCGCGTCCGAGGTTGAAGCTTGTGTTGAGTTTGAAGCCTCCGTCGATAAATTGTGCCGTATGGCTCTTGCCGTAAGAGTTGTTGGCGGCAAGTCCGTTGCGCATGCGTCCGTCACGTTGCATAGACGTGTAGCCCAGCTTTGCGGCAATGGTGTAGTGCAGAATGCCGTAGTCCTGGGTGTAGCTTGACCATACCTTAGCGTTGTTTACAAGCAGGTTATAGTCGTAACCGAAGCGGTCACCCTCACGTACAATGCCGTCACGGTTGTTCAGGTCATACTGCACTTCGTCAGAGTTACGGTCATAAGTGCCCAGTGCATAGGTGTTAATGTTGTGGTAAGTGTCGGCTCCGAGCAGGTCTTCCATTGTCTGGTAGTGCATTCCCTTGTTCGTTGCGGCCACGATTCCGAGGTTCCATTTCTTGTCCTTGCCTATCTGCTTGTTAAGCGTTGAGGCGAGGGTCAGCGTCAGGGCGTCGTTGTGTTTTGCCTGGATGTAGTACATGGCGTCCTGTCCCTGGGCGTTGGCACCGTGGTTAGCGTAGTAAAGCTGATCCCAGTTAATCTGGCGGTTAGCCTTGTCGCCGCTCCAGAACTCATACGCACGGTTCCAGTCTTCGAGAGCCTGCGGGGTGCGGTTGCTTGTATTTGTTTCGTCCCATACATCGTAGTAGCTGCTTGGCATGTTCTTCCAGTAGCTGGGATGAGGGTTGCTTGAGTTGCTGTAATTTAGCTTTGTGCTCTCGTACATTGTGTATTTACCGAGCAGAGACGTTGTCAGCTTAGTGTCGTCGTCAATCTTCCAGTCCCATGTGAGCAGGGCAGTTGGCGAGAAGTCGTGCACAACGCGCGAGTTACGTTTCTTGCCGTTCTGGTATCCCCAGTACGGGTTATAGTAACGGTCGTTGGCCATCCAGTACATCTCGTCAGTGCCGGCGCCCTGAGACGCGCGCTCGGTGGGGTTGCCCCATGTAACGAATGAAAGTGAGTGTTCGCCGTCTCCGAACACTTTCTGCACGCCGAGGAAGTAAGAGAGCGAGTTGTAGAACGTTCCCTCGACGTATCCCTCGTTGGCCCAGCGGTAAGTGATGTTGCCTGAGAAGGCCCATCCCTTGCTGTTAAGTCCCGAGTTAAATGTGTACATTCCGCGCAGAGTATAGCTGCGGTTGGCTCCGCTCAGGGTTATCCTGTGGCCTGTAGCCATGGCAGCGGGGCGGAAGTTGTAGTTGTTGGAACCTCCCATGGCTGTCATGGAGAAGTTGTTGTCTTCGAAGGGCAGGGCTGACTCCATGTTACGTGTCTGCTGGTTAAGTCCGCCTACCCACGAATAGCGGAACTGGCCTGACTCCATGTCGTTAATCGGGGCACCGTTGATGTAAATGTCATTGTACCTCTGGTCGAAGGCACGGTAACGGAAGCGCATCGGCGAAAAGAGGTATCCCACCTCACTTGCGTAGATGTTCGAGTTGGAGTTGATTATCGACACGTTCTGCGACATGTCGTCGTCTTCGCCCAACTGAGCCTCCGTGAATGTGAATGCCGTCTCGCTCATGGCGGCACCCTTGAGCCCTATGGAGTCGCTTTGGGCGAACGCCCAAGGCGCGTAACATAAGGCCATCACTGCTAATTTCAGCTTTTTCTGCATAATAATTTGTTTTGATAATACTTGCTGCAAAGTTAACTGATTTTATAAAATAATCAAAGTAAAATGTCTAAATTTGTTTTGCATCGTTCTTTTTTAACATGTTTGTATCACAGCGTTACGCCACACTCTCAGGCGGCATGCAACGGTTTAAAGACTGACCAGCCGCGGTTTTTGCGGCCGTCTGTAAGTGCTTGAAATTTAAGATGTTACGATACGTGTTGCAAAAGACCGTCTTTTGGTCGGTAAAAGACGGCTTTTCGTCGTGCGATTGACGGCCTTTTGAAAAGCAAAAGACGGCCTTTCATGTTACGATGGGGTTGCCGCGGTATTTCAAACGTGTTTTTATACCTCGTCAAAAGCTAAAAATCACGGCTCAGGTTTTGTTTTACGGACGAATTGCTGTATCTTTGTAAGCAAATTATTTATTATCATGAGAAAGCCAATATTATTTGTGGTGCTGTCACTTCTGCTTGTGGCAGTATGCGGACAGGCACAGAGAAAATACTCTGTTTACGCCGTCGGGTTCTATAATCAGGAGAATCTTTTTGACACATGCCATGACGAAGGCAAGAACGACAGCGAGTTTCTGCCTACAGGCTCGTACCGCTGGAACGGGTTGAAGTACTCTCACAAGCTGCGCAACATGGCACGTGCTCTGGCCGATATGGGCACCGACGTGCTGCCGGGAGTGGGCTGTGCTGTGATAGGCCTGTCGGAGGTCGAGAACGACAAGGTGCTGACCGACCTTACCGCCCAGGAGCCCTTGCGCGCGCGTGGATATAAATATGTGCATGTGGAAGGCCCAGACAAGCGCGGCATTGACTGTGCGATGCTGTATAATCCGGCACTGTTCAAGGTCAATGACACCCGCCTTATACCTTATGTTCCCGACGAGTCGATGTCAAAGGATTTTCTTACCCGAGGCTTCCTTACCGTTACGGGCGA
Organism: uncultured Prevotella sp.; assembly: GCA_900550365.1. Lineage (GTDB taxonomy): Bacteria > Bacteroidota > Bacteroidia > Bacteroidales > Bacteroidaceae > Prevotella. The sequence goes on from URRR01000032.1 coordinate 22,793, forward strand.
ACTGGCAGGCGAGCCTGTGACCGTCATCGTGTGCCACTGGCCGAGCCGTTTCTCAGGTTCGTCTTACCGTGAGCGGGCCGCTTTCCTGGTAAAGAACATCAAGGACTCTCTGCTGACGGCCAATCCGGACATGAAGGTAATGGTGATGGGCGACATGAACGACGACCCTACGAACAAGAGCATGAAAGACATTCTAAGCGCCAAAGGCGATATTGACGAGGTAGGTGACGGCGACATGTACAACCCCTGGTACGACATCCTGGTAAAGCAGGGCACGGGCACGCTGTCTTACCAAGGCTCATGGAACCTCTTTGACCAGATTGTGATGACGCCGAACATGATAAACAAGGGTGGCAAGCGTGACTTCTCAACCCTGAAATACTGGAAAAACCAGATATTCCGCCGTGACTATCTGATTAACAACGAGGGCCGCTACAAAGGCACTCCGAAGCGTACCCACGCCAGCGGAATATGGCTCGACGGCTTCAGTGACCACCTGCCCGTCGTGGTTTATCTCGTTAAAGAACAGAAATGAGCGATGTAGAGCAGCATCCTCTCGAGCCGTTCATTCCGGCAGGCGCACGCCTGCTGATGCTCGGCAGTTTTCCGCCGGCGAGGAAGCGTTGGTGCATGGACTTCTTTTATCCCAACTTCATCAACGACATGTGGCGTATCTTCGGCATCGTCTTCTTCGGTGACAAGGAGCATTTCGTAGACCGTGAGGCCTCCGCGTTCCGCCGTGACGACATCATACGCTTCCTCACCGCCAGCGGTATAGCTTTATATGACACAGCCTGCGCCGTAAGGAGAACGAAGAATACGGCGTCAGACAAGGATCTTGAGATTGTTACCCCGACGGATATAGATGCCCTGCTTCGCGGCATGCCGGAATGTGCCGCCGTGGTTACTACCGGGCAGAAGGCTACCGACGTGTTCACTGCACACTTCAGCATGAAGCCGCCGAAGGTGGGAACGTCAGAGCCGTTCGTGTTTGAGGGTCGCCGGATGCGCCTTTACCGCATGCCCAGCAGTTCGAGGGCATACCCCATGAAGGTAGAGCGGAAGGCTGAATTTTACGATAAAATGTTTGTTGAATTAGGAATAAAGAGTGCCTGACATTGAGCTGAGGCTCTGTCTCCGTTATTGCAGTATGGGGCAGAGCCTTGTACGCCGTGCCGGCCGAGATAACCTTGTTGGCCGAGTTGCCTAAACTAAAAAACATGAAGATATGACGATAATAGGAATAGCCGGAGGCACAGGTTCCGGCAAGACGACCGTCGTAAGGAAGATTGTTGAGGCCCTGCCGCCCCATCATGTTGTTGTTGTTCCGCAGGACTCGTATTATAACGACACGTCAGACATGACCGAGGAGGAACGTCATGCCATAAACTTTGACCACCCCGACGCCTTCGACTGGAAGCTGCTGATACGTCAGGTGAGCGAGCTTCGGGAGGGCAAGGCCATTGAACAGCCTACTTACTCGTACCTGCTCTGCAACCGTCTGAAGGAGACTGTGCACATAGAACCGCGCCCGGTAATCATCATCGAGGGAATTATGACCCTGCTGAACAGGAAACTGCGTGACATGATGGACCTCAAGATATACGTTGACACTGACTCTGACGAGCGCCTCATACGCAATATCCAGCGTGACGTTATCGAGCGGGGACGTACCGTAGAGATGGTCATTGACCGCTACCTTAAGGTGCTGAAACCCATGCACGAGCAGTTTATCGAGCCGACAAAGAAGTATGCCGACCTGATAATACCGCAAGGCGGAGAGAACCTTACGGGCATAGATATCCTGTGTAAGTATATCGAGGGCGTGGTGAAATAGCGTTGCGGGGGCTATTGCTGCTTGTAGATGTCACGGGCTTTCTTCGTCTCACGGTATATCTTAAAGGCGTTGACACATTCGGTAACGCCGTAAAACAGCAGGCACCAGCCCAATATCAGCAGCGGCAGTGACGCCGTCTCCATAGGCTTTATGATGACAAACAGGCCTACAACGAGGATAAGCGAAGGGCCAATCCAGAACCATATGGGCACTCTGAACGCCCGCCTTACGCTGACAAGGGTCATGAACTGATTGATTGCCCCGAGTATGATAAGTGCGCCGAGGCCATACATCAGCGAGGTTACGAACACGTCAGGAATGATGACAAGTATAAGGCCGAGCAGTATGCTGCCTATTCCGACAATGGGGAAAGGCGGCCGTGACGGCACAAGCAGCCGCCCTGCGCTGTCATAAACCTCAGCGTTTATCGGGTTTCTGCGTGCGTTGAGATAGGTAACACACGACACGACGCCCGAGATAAGAAACATTATGCCGATGGCGATGGTTATGCCGCGCACCGTGTTGTCAGGGTTGTTGACGAGCAAAATGCCCGTGACGATTGCGCAAATGGCGCGGAACACTGAGCTTCTTAATATTTTCATAGATTTCCGGATGAATGGGTTTATATGCAAATGTAGTGAAAAATGCGATACGGGACAAGTTTTTTTATTACTTTTGCACTATCGTTACGCTTAACGGCAAAGCTCAGATAATCTTCACTACGGGCGTTGCCGGATGCCTGGTATGTTATTGACAGCTTAATTTCATATACGTTATGACTATACTTTATCTTGTCCGTCACGGCGAGACCGTTGACAACGCAAACCATATAATGCAGGGACAGACGCAGGGCATGCTTACCGACAACGGGCGTGAACAGGCGCGTGAGGTGGCCCGCGAGATGGCCGGCAGACATATTGACGCTTTCGTTTCGAGCGACCTCAGGCGTGCCGTCGACACGTGCCGGATCATCGCCGGCCCTCACGGTGCAGACGTGGTTACAACCGGTCTGCTGCGCGAACGAGACTGGGGCAGCTTCACCGGCCGCTATATCCCTGACCTGCAGAACGCTGACTGGCCCGACGACATTGAAACGATAGATGCGTTGAAAGAGCGTGCGGGGCGTTTTATAGAGTTCATAAAGACGCAATATCCCGGCAAGACGGTGCTCGCCGTAGGGCACGGCATTATCAACAAGGCCGTGCAGGCCGTGTTTTACGGTAAGGAAATGAAGGACATTCCGCCCATGCGTAACGCTGAGGTGCGGCGGCTCGAGCTTTAATAAAGTATTGCGTCCGTGGCATATGCCCATATATGGAAATAAAAGAGAGACGGCGTGGCGCTGCCCTCCGTCTCCCGTCTGCCGGCTGATCGTGCCGGCCTCTCATTAACTTCTTCGTCATGTTAATGTTTATCTTCGCCCTCCGAAACTGCCGCTGCCCTTACTGCCGCTGCTGCGTGACGAGCTTTTGGGCGATCCGGTTCCGCGCCTTGCGCCTCCCGTCTGCGGGCGTGAGCCGCTGCTGCGGTTAACAGAAGGACGCGAGGTGCTGCGCTTCGGGGTAAACGTGCTGCTCGGTTTACGTTGCATACGTGTGCCGGTCTGGTTACGGTTGCCTCTGAATGCTGAGTTTCGGTTGCGGTTGGGCTGGTTTACCGTTGTGCGTGTGCTGCTCTCACGGTGGCTCCTTAAGTTGCTGCGGTTGCCGTTGAATGATGAGTTCGTAGTCTTTTTATCCGTCTTCGGGCGCTGTTGACGGCTGTCCGGCCGTTTGTCGTTCCTGTTTCCGCGAAAGCCTGCGAAACTGCTGTTGCCTCTGTTATGTGAGCCCCCTTTGAAGTCTCCGCGCCTGTAGCTGTCTCTCATGCCGTGCCATTCGGCCGTGTTGCCGTGGTGGAAGGTGCGGCCCCTGTACCAGCTCCGGCCTCCATTATGGTGCCAGCTGTGTCCGCCGCGGTAAGAAACATAGATGTGTGGACGCCCGAAATAGAGGAAGCTGCGCCGCGGATAACGTGAGTAAATAGCAAAATGCCATACTCCGCCGGTCCAGTAAAGCGGGCGGTAAAAATACGTAGCGGCGCAGAACGCGCTGTATTGCCAGTCGAGCAGGATATAGCTCAGGTCAAGGTTGCGCTGTCTCCAGTAGGCCTCATAAAGGTCGTCAGGCGTGTTGACACTCATCAGATAGTCGAGGTTTATCTCGTAAGCCGCGTCATATTGTTCCTCTGTCAGGTTAAGCTCATAGGCCATCTTGTCTGTCAGGAACAGAGCCTGGTCGCGTGCCTGCTCGTAACTCATTGCGCCGGCCGTTGCCGTCAGGGCTGCCAGGAGCGTCAGTATGGTAACAAATCGTTTCATTGTGAATATATTTTTTAAGTTAAGAACTAACAGTGAAGAGTGAAGAGTTAAGTGAAAAGTGAAGAGTGAAGAGTGAAAAATCCAAATGACCTGCAAAGCACATGGATTTTTCGTTTTTCACTTTTCGTTTTTCACTCCATTGGATTTTTCACTTTTCACTTAAGATATTTACTTTCTTCTGCTGCAAAGTAACACAAAAAAAACCGTGCCCGGAAAGGCATTTCCCTAAATAGGGCGGGGAAAACCCTATTTTAAGTGAAGAGTGAAAAGTGAAGAGTGAAAAGTGAAGAGTGAAAAGTGAAGAGTGAAAAATCCGATGGAATGAAGAACTAAAAGTGAATTAAGTGAAAAGTGAAAAGTGAAGAGTGAACAATCCATGTGCTTTGCAGGACATTTGGATTCTTCACTCTTCACTTTTAGTTCTTCACTCCATCGGATTTTTCACTCTTCACTCTTCACTCTTCACTCTTCACTTAATCTGTAATCCGGCAAATTGTTACCTTTTTATCGGATTGCAAATCCTTGTACCCATACATGCGGATTACAAATCCGCATGAACGGAGATTAGGAGGTCTTAAGGTTTTAAGGTTAGCAGGTTTGCCGCAAGCGGACTGGACCCTCTCCCCACTGGGGAGAGTTGGAGAGGGGCTTTTATTTAAAAATCGTTAAATCCTCCCCTTCTCCGTTACGGCGAAACGTAAAAACGAGTATCTTTGCAGAACTTTTTGCGTGCCTTGTGCGCGTTGTCATGGGGTTGACCGGATTTGACAGCGGGTTGGAATGGTACGTAAGCACGCGGAGCGCAGTCTGTCGGCTCCCAAATCTCGGCAGTCATAAATTTATCTGGCGAAAACAAGTACGCTCTCGCTGCCTAATCGAAGCATAGTAGATTATCGGCTTAATCCAGTCACAAGGTGACAGGACGAGACATCGCCCGGAGGCTGTTGTTCCGAAGCTCTCTGATAAGGCGGTGCGGTTAAATCGGAAATAGTCATGCCTGGCCCCGCATGTATGATGAAGATACAGGGGATAAGGTCGTTGTTGGTGGTCCGGGTCTTGCAACGGCACGAAAACCGAAGGCCGGAATAAGCGTGTAGAAAGCGTATGGTTTCCCTGTTTGGACGAGGGTTCGAATCCCTCCAGCTCCACATGAAAACTATTTTAGTGAAGAGTGAAAAGTTAAGAGTGAAGAATCCAAATGTCCTGCAAAGCACATGGATTTTTCACTTTTCACTTTTCACTTTTCACTTAATCGTGATGCGCAATGTTGCGGCGGCAGATTCATTGACGGAAGTAAACCAACAGGAAGCGGTAAGATATATAGACAGCGTGGCCCGTGCCGATAAGGGGATGAGCCGCAACGGCAGGATGAAGTTGCTGCTGTTAAGGATGAAGGCACTCAATAAAATGGATTGTCCGTTAGACACGGACACGCTTACAAGTCTCGTGAAGTATTTTGACCGCCATGGCAGTGCCAACGACAGGATGCTGGCAAACTACATTCTCGGGGGTTACTATATAGGTAAAGGCAATTCGCCGGAGGCCATGCGCTACCTACACCTTGCGGCCGAGGCAGCCGACACGACC
>URRR01000033.1 GCA_900550365.1 uncultured Prevotella sp.
CGTGAAACTTCAGCCGCGGCATGTTGAGCGAGTCCATCAGCTGCTTGTAATAGCGGCGGTACACGCGCGGCTCAAGAGGCTTCTCGGTGTTGGTGAGCACATATCCGCCGGGACACGTAAAGCCCTTGAGCGGACGGAGAATGCGCAGCAGCGAGCTGTTAATCGGGATGTCACGCTGAGAGCTGGCCGTCTTGGGCCGCCCTATGATCACTTTGGTAGCTTTACGCCCTCCGTCTACCACGTAAATGCGCTCGATGGTCCGGTTTACGGTTATCATGCGCGTGCTGATGTCTATGTCACTCCACTTCAGCGCGCATATCTCACCTATGCGCATACCCGTGCAGAGGCATATGTACAGGCCGAGATTACGGAACGAGAAGTGAGTGTTAAGAAAGTTCATCATGGTGCGCTGCTCTGCCGGAGTCAGCACCCTTAGCTCGCGGCGGCCCTCGTCCTTGGGCAGGCGTATGTCCCACTCACGCCACTCCAGCCACCCCTTGCGGTAGCCGAACACGGCAATCATTCTCAGCACAAGCAGGATGTCCCTGATAGTGTGCGGAGAAAGGCCCTGAGACAGCAGGCCGAGCACGAATGTCTGCACGGCGTTGTCCTCAATGCAGCTCAGTCCGCCGAATACCGGCAGAATATGTTTCTCTACATTGGTCATGTAAGTGGCCATGGTCGACTCTTTCACAAGCGGCCGCTTCGACTCCTTCCACAGAAGGTAAACATCTGTAAATTTTTTAAGTTTCATATGTGATATTTTTAAAATTAAGCATGCAGAAAGTAATGATTTTATATCAAACGGCAGGATGCAAGGCATATTTTCAGCCGTTTTTAATGAAGATTTACCATACGTACGCATGCCCTCGGCGCCACTCCCGAGGGCAGCCCGCCCGGCAGCCGGCGGGGCACACCGCCGCCACACATGAAAAAGAAGCCCACACAAACCTCCTGATTTATTTTGAACTTACCGCAAAACTTAGTAATTTTGCATCAGATTTTTTATATTATAAGATTATGGCAAAGAAAGCATTATTGATGATACTCGACGGATGGGGTATCGGAAAACACGGCGAAGGCGACGTAATCTACAACACGCCTACTCCTTATCTTGATTATCTTAACGCCGTAAGCCCGCACTCACAGCTGCAGGCCTCGGGCGAGGACGTAGGTCTGCCCGACGGACAGATGGGCAACTCGGAGGTGGGTCACCTCAATATCGGCGCAGGACGCATCGTTTACCAGGACCTTGTAAAAATCAACCGCGCATGCAAGGACGGCTCAATACTGGAAAACCCGGAAATAAAGAACGCTTACGGCTATGCCCAGAAGACGGGCAAGAAGCTCCACCTGATGGGTCTGACAAGCAACGGCGGCGTACACTCTTCACTCGACCACCTGTTCAAGCTCGTTGAGATTGCAAAGGAATACGGCCTGAAAGAGACTTACGTCCACTGCTTCATGGACGGCCGCGACACCGACCCGAAGAGCGGCGTGGGCTTCATCAGGGAGCTGGGCGAGGTCTGCGCTAAGAACGGTGCGCACATAGCAAGCATCGTAGGCCGCTTCTACGCCATGGACCGCGACAAGCGCTGGAACCGCGTGAAGGAGGCTTATGACCTGCTCGTAGAGGGCAAGGGCAAGCAGGCCGACGACATGGTGAAGGCCATGGAGGAAAGTTACGCTGACGGCGTGACCGACGAGTTCATCAAGCCTATCAACAACTCTGCAGTTGACGGAACAATACAGGAGGGCGACGTAGTCATCTTCATCAACTTCCGCAACGACCGCGCCAAGGAGCTGACACAGGTGCTCACACAGCAGGACATGCCCGAGGAAGGCATGCACACGATAAAGGACCTGCAGTATTACTGCATGACGCCTTACGACGCGTCGTTCAAGGGCGTGCACATCCTCTTCCCCAAAGAGAACGTGCAGGACACCCTGGGCGAATATCTCAGCAAGCAGGGCAAGAAGCAGCTGCATACGGCCGAGACAGAGAAGTATGCTCACGTGACGTTCTTCTTCAACGGAGGCCGCGAGGCACCGTTTGAGGGTGAGGACCGCATCCTCGTTCCATCACCGAAGGTTGCCACATACGATCTCAAGCCGGAGATGAGCGCATACGAGGTGAAGGACAAGCTCGTGGGCGCTATCAACACTCAGGAGTATGACTTCATCGTAGTGAACTTCGCCAACGGCGACATGGTGGGCCACACGGGCGTCTACCACGCCATTGCAAAGGCTGTATGGGCCGTAGACCACTGCGTGCATGACGTAATCGAGGCCGCCAAGGCCAACGGCTACGAGGCTATCATCATAGCCGACCACGGCAACGCCGACAACGCCATCAACGCTGACGGCACGCCTAACACGGCTCACTCGCTCAACCCCGTTCCGTTCATCTACGTTACCGACAATAACAGCGCAACCGTGAAGAACGGCCGTCTGGCTGACGTAGCTCCCTCAATCCTGCACATCATGGGTCTGGAGCAGCCTGCCGACATGACCGGCGAGAACCTCATAGAGGACAACATCTAACGCGCCGCTCAACCTGATGATTTTATAAAAATAAGCTGTTTCAAGATAGGTAGAGCCATGCCGGCCACATTCTACGTGGCACAGGTATGGCTCTTTTCATATCCGCCACAATCATCTTCAGATTCATCCTTTATCCGGAAACATGCCGCACGAACTGAAATTCAAAGACATGAGCTGTCTTTAAAATTTATATTTTTGTAAACCAAAACATATCTTTCTTTCGTTTTTTATTACAATTTTGTGAAATTCCGGACATAATTTCTTTAAATAATATTATTCAGGATTAATGTAATTTAGTAACTTTGCACCGGGTAAAGAGAAATTAATTAGTTTCAATAATGATTAGAATAGGAATAGATATAGGTTCTACGACGGCCAAGATTGTAGCCGTTGACGAAACTGATAAATTGCTGTTCTCGAAATACGAAAGGCATAACGCCAACGCCAAGGAGGTGATAATCAGCATCCTTGAAGAACTGATGACCGTGTGCGGTGACGCCGGCGTCAGCGTGAGGCTGACCGGCTCGGTGGGCATGGGCTTCTCAGAGAAGCATTCGCTGCCCTTTGTCCAGGAAGTTGTCGCCGCCACAAAGGCCGTGCAGAAGTATTATCCCTCCACGTCGTCGATGATTGACATCGGCGGCGAGGACGCCAAGGTGGTGTTCTTCCGTGACGGACATGCCGCTGACCTGCGCATGAACGGCAACTGTGCAGGCGGCACGGGAGCCTTCATTGACCAGATGGCGGTGCTGCTCGACGTAGGCGTTGACGAGCTTAACGGCCTGGCCATGAGCGCCGGGCAGACTTACCCGATAGCGTCGCGGTGCGGCGTATTCTGCAAGACTGATATCCAGAACCTTATAGCCAAGAACGTAAGCCGTGCCGACATTGCGGCATCCATCCTGCACGCCGTTGCCGTACAGACCGTAGTAACGCTGGCTCACGGATGCGAGATAACGCCTCCGGTGCTGATGTGCGGCGGTCCGCTGACATTTATTCCGGCGCTGCGCAAGGCGTTTACCGACTATCTTTCAATTTCTCCCGACGACGTTATCCTGCCCGAGGCAGGCACTCTGCTGCCCGCTACGGGCGCCGCGCTGGCTGAGGTCAGCGGCGACAAGATATACCGTCTGTCTGAAGTAATAGCCGAGCTGCGCCGCGTCACCGTGACTGAGAGTGACCTTCACAGCACGCTAAGCCCTATATTTGCTGACGAGGCAGACTATTCAGCGTGGACAAGACGCATGTCGCGCCACACCGTAGGACGTGCCGAGCTGCGCCGCGGACGCCAGGAGGCATTCATAGGCATCGACTCCGGCTCGACAACCACAAAGATTGTTGTCACCGACAACGACTCAAAAATACTTTACTCATACTATAACGCCAACAAGGGCAACCCCATAGAAGCCGTTGAGGAAGGCCTCAACGGGCTGCGGAAGGCCTGCGCCGAGAGCGGCACCGAACTCGTGATAAAGGGCAGCTGCTCAACAGGTTACGGCGAAGACCTGATAAAAGCCGCCTTCCAGTTAGGCGGAGGAATAGTTGAGACGATAGCCCACTACATGGCGGCACACTGGCTTGACCCCGAAGTATCGTTCATTCTCGACATCGGCGGGCAGGACATGAAGGCTATATTCGTGACCGACGGCGTCATCGACCGTATTGAGATAAACGAGGCCTGCTCGTCAGGCTGCGGCTCGTTCATTGAGACCTTTGCCAAGACTCTCGGCCGGACGGCCCACGAGTTCGCGCTGGAGGCCTGCCGTGCGGCCGTTCCCTGCGACCTCGGAACACGCTGCACGGTGTTCATGAACTCTAAGGTAAAGCAGGCCTTGCGTGAAGGCGCCACGGTAAGCGACATCGCCGCCGGGCTGGCTTACTCTGTTGTGAAGAACTGCCTGTACAAGGTGCTCAAGCTGAGAGATGTCTCCCAGCTTGGCCGACATATCGTAGTACAGGGCGGAACGATGCGCAACGACGCCGTGGTGCGCGCACTTGAACGGCTGACAGGTACCGAGGTGACACGCTGCGACATACCCGAACTGATGGGGGCATACGGCTGTGCACTCTACGCAAAGGCTCACGCACACGGCGAGACACGGCTTGACGACATGCTGGCCAAGGCTCATTATACGTCGAAATGTCTGCACTGCAAGGGCTGTGACAACCAATGTCTCGTAGTACGCTACCAGTTTGACAACGGCGGAAAGTACTACTCGGGCAACCGTTGCGAGAAAGTGTTCACCAACGGAGGTGCTGACAAGCCGGCAAAGGGCATCAACGCTTACCTGAAAAAGAACGAACTGCTGTTTGAACGCGAGGGAGTGAAGGGCGACAGGCGCATGACAATAGGCATACCCCGTTGTCTCAACATGTATGAGGACTATCCCTTCTGGCACACTCTGTTCACCGCATGCGGCATAGACGTGCGCCTGTCAGACCTCTCCAACTTCTCAAGCTATGAGCGTAACGCCTGCATGGTGATGTCTGACAACATCTGTTTCCCCGCAAAACTGGTACACAGCCACATTCAGAACCTTATCGACAAGAAGGTAAACCGCATATTCATGCCTTTCGTTGTTTACGAGCGGCAGGGCAACGAGCAGAACAGTTACAACTGCCCGATAGTGACCGGATACGCCGAAGTGGTGAAAAGCGTACAGGCCGGAGACATTCCCATTGACTCGCCGACTATCACCTTCAAGGACAACAGCCTGCTGTTCAGGCAGTGCAAGGAATACCTCGGCTCGCTCGGCGTGACCGATAATACGATAAGCAAGGCATTCAGCCTGGCCATGAGCGCGCAGGACAACTACGTGCACGACATCATTGCTTATAACGAACGCGTGCTGCACAAGGCGCACGAGCAAGGAGCACTGACCATATTGCTGGCCGGAAGGCCTTACCATACCGACATGCTGATACAGCATAAAGTGTCTGACATGCTGGCCGACATGGGCATTTACGTCATTACCGACGACATCGTGCGCGACAAGGCCACGACCTTAGGCGACGCGCATTACCTGGCGCAGTGGGCTTATCCTAACCGGATACTCGAGGCGGCGAAGTGGAGCGCGGGGCAGAAAGACATGGAGTTCGTGCAGATGACATCGTTCGGCTGCGGTCCTGACGCGTTCCTTGTGGATGAGGTCCGCGACATGCTGCTGCGCCACGGACGTGTGCTCACGCTGCTGAAACTGGACGACATCAACAACGTCGGCTCAATGAAACTGCGTGTCCGCTCACTGATAGAGAGCCTTAAACTGGCCGGCGGCAATACCGGAGAGCACCGAAAGGAGACCAAGTTTAAGACAACGCCCGTGTTTGACAAGAACTGCCGCGGCCGCAAAATACTCGTTCCATACTTTACGCCGTTCATATCGCCGCTTATTCCGGCCATAATGCGCGTGGCAGGATACGACGTGGAAAACCTGCCGCTGAGCGACACCGAGTCATGCGAATGGGGCCTGAAATACGCCAACAACGAGGTTTGCTATCCCGCGACTCTCATCGTCGGTGACATAATAAAGGCCTTCGAGAGCGGCAAATATGACCCGCACAACACGGCGGTGGCCATGACTCAGACGGGCGGACAGTGCCGCGCGAGCAGCTATGTGTCGCTGATAAAGAAGGCACTGGTCGACGCCGGTTACGACGATGTGCCCGTAATAGCCTTCGCCGTGGGCGGTTCAATCAAGAACCTGCAGCCCGGTTTCAGGATAAATTGGATGAAACTGCTGCCCATAGCGCTGTATGCCGTGCTTTACAGTGACTGCATAGCCAAGTTCTACTACGCCTCCGTAGTACGCGAGAAGCAGCCGGGACAGGCCGCAAGGCTGCGCGATCTTTACCTGCAGGCCAGCGAGGACCTGATACTTCAAGGCCGCCACGAAGACCTTGTGAGCTATCTGGCCATGGCGGCGGCCGAGTTCAACCGCATATGTAATGACACCGAACATCCCAAAGTATGTGTTGTAGGCGAGATATTCCTGAAATTCAACCCCTTCGCCCAGAAGAACGTAACCGACTGGCTGATATCCCAGGGCGTTGAGGTGGTGCCTCCGCTGCTGCTCGACTTCTTCATGCAGAGCTTCGTAAACAACCGCGTTGACAGGCAGACTCACCTGAAACGCCGCTCGATAAGCGACTTCGCTTACGGCCTGGCGTACAAATGGATAAGGAAACACATAAGCCGGGTAAACAAGACGGCAGCCGCATTCAAATACTTCACGCCGTTCAACGACATCTTCGCCGAGGCCGACGAGGCACGCAAGGTAATCACCCTGAGCGCCCAGTTCGGCGAAGGCTGGCTGCTGCCGGCCGAAATCATGTCGTGCGCCCGCCAGGGAGTTCGCAACGTGGTGAGCCTTCAGCCCTTCGGATGCATAGCCAACCACATTGTATCAAAAGGCGTGGAGAAGAAAATAAAGATGTTTTTCCCTGACATGAACATCCTTTCGCTCGACTTCGACAGCGGCGTAAGTGACGTCAACGTAACCAACCGCCTGCTGCTGTTTATCGACAATCTGAAGGAGAAGACAGAGGTGAAAGAGGCTGACTATGCAATGAACTGAAAAACCGCTATACATGAACGTAAAGATAGATGAAAGCTGGAAACAGCACATAGGAGCTGAGTTTGACAAGCCATACTTTGCCGCTCTTACGGCCTTCGTGCATGACGAGTACCGCCGGGGCACGTGTTACCCTCCCGGAAAGCTGATTTTCAACGCCTTCAACTTATGCCCGTTTGACAAGGTGAAGGTAGTAATCATAGGCCAGGACCCCTACCATGAGCCGGGCCAGGCTCAGGGGCTATGCTTCTCGGTGAACGACGGAGTGCCCTTTCCGCCGTCGCTCGTCAACATATTCAAGGAGATACATGACGATATCGGCACGCCTGTGCCGCAGAGCGGGAGCCTCGTGCGCTGGGCCGAGCAGGGCGTGCTGCTGCTCAACGCCACGCTTACCGTACGCGCACATGCCGCCGGCAGCCACCAGCATCACGGGTGGGAGGAGTTCACCGATGCCGTAATAAAAGCCCTGTCGGCCGACAGAGAGCATCTCGTCTTTATCCTCTGGGGCAGCTACGCGCAAGGCAAGGCTCAGCTTATCGACGCCTCGCGCCACCTGATACTGCGCTCGGCCCACCCCTCACCGCTGTCAGCTTACCGCGGCTTCTTCGGCAACCACCACTTCAGCCTTGCCAACCAGTATCTTGCCAAGTACGGCATCGAACCTATAAAATGGTAAATCATGGAGCTTGCTATAATCCAGGTGGGCGACGTTCTCATATCACCCGACATCATAACCGAGAAATTCTGCTGTGACCTTGACGCCTGCAAGGGCGCATGCTGCGTAGAAGGTGACGCCGGCGCGCCCGTAAGTCTTGACGAGATAGGCGGCATTGAGGAAGCCCTCGACACCGTATGGCCGGCCATGTCGGCACGCGCCCAGGCCGTGGTAGACCGCCAGGGCGTGGCCTACAGCGATCCTGAAGGCGAGCTCGTGACGAGCATCGTCGACGGACGCGACTGCGTGTTCACCTGCCACGAGGGCGGCACGTGCCTCTGTCTGTTGGAGAAAGCCTACCGCGAGGGGCGCACGTCGTTCTGCAAGCCGATAAGCTGCGCGCTGTATCCGATACGCGAGAAGAGGCTGAGCAACGGTCTCGTGGGCCTCAACTACCACCGCTGGAGCGTATGCGAGGCGGCCCGCGCCAAGGGCAAGGCACTCGGTCTGAGCGTCTACGAGTTTCTGAAAGAGCCGCTGATCCGCCGCTTCGGCGAGGCCTGGTACGACGAGCTGCTGGCCACGGTGGACGGGCTTCGCAAGGGCGGATACATAAAGTAACACGCCACACCGTAACATCCGGAAATACTGATAACAGAAAAAACAAAAAAGGTGCATCAAAATATTATAATCTTGATGCACCACTATAACGCCATAAAATATACAAGCAACTTTTACCTTTAATCAAATATTAATAAAACTTATGACGTTATCTTTTAATAAATTTCTTACCGTTCATGATATACACTCCCTTTGCCAACCTGCTTAAGGTCTCAGAATTTGCATCCTTCATTACAAGCTTCCCTGTTACATCATAAATGTCATAATCACAACTTGTCTCAACACCGACTATAACAGATGAAATTCCAGTACTTACATTTAAGTCTAACTCAGGCAAGCCTTCATTATTTACTTTCCATTTGCATGCACCTTCAATGGATTCTGCATTCTTATTCAATTCATCAACAATAGATGATATGTCTACTAAAGCTACTGCCTTACAATTTTCAAACACTCCATAATCACAGTTTGAAGCTTCATTATAGGCCTCTGCAGGTAACCATTTTATAGGATTTAGTCTCTTATGACGCACAGTACATGTATCTGTCCAAAAGCAATTAACCGCTTTACTAGGATTTTCACATGTCACAATTACGCTTTCACCTGTTGGATCATCAGGGTCAGTAACAGTCGTTGTAAGCTCAGATTTGCCAAGTTCAGGACATACAGTACCCCACCACTTAAAAGAAGCCAAATTAGATCCTACACCTCCGAGCCAACCGCCGAAATAGCTATTAGAAATAAGTGACGAATTACGGCCCGAACCTACTAGGCCAGCAATGTTATTCTTACCCCATGTCCATGCATAAGTAACACAGTTGAGAACCTTTCCTCCACCAGTAAGCGTACCAACAATTCCTGCATGATATGAGCCTCCACAATAAATCGCTCCATCTGTCTGGCAGTTAATAACGTTTGTTCCGTCTGCTGTTCCCACAACGAAACCAACGTTTGCATTACCCGAAATATAAGTATCCGTTATTTTGAGATTCTTTATTTCACCTCCTTCAGTAAAGTTAAAAAGACCTGTAGAAGACTTTCGTCCATCCAAATAAACTCCAGAGATAGTATGTCCACCACCATCATAATAGCCTGAAAAACGCTGATAGTCATATTCCCCGGCCTGATAACCTATACCGCCAAAAGTTCTAAGCCCTTCAGCATTTATAATGCTCAAATCATCATATTCATCGAACGATGCATGATTCATAACCCCATCATTGAACACAAGATCTGCAATCTGAAGAAAATATACACCATCCGTGTACATGTTATCCCAATTGTTGTCATCAAAAGCAAGATTTTCAATTTCTACGGCCATCTTAACAAATTGCTCGGGAGTAGCAATTAGATACGGATCTTCTTTTGTACCTGTACCTCCAGCGAACTCATCGGCTGCATAATGTTCCCATTGGTCTTCGGTATAGTTAGTCTTTGCCGCATCAGTATTGACACTTGCGGTCGCACTGGTAAATGCAGCTACCAATAATGCTGCAGTAAACAAAGTCTTCTTCATAAATCTCTTTTAAATTTTAAGTTTTATCATTTTAATATAAAATTCTCCATCGTAGTTTAACAGACTATATCTGTCATTTTTTATGATGTACATCCCTTTATCATACAGACTTGTACCAATGACATTTTTTCAACATTAAGACTGATTTTTCACAATCTTGCGAGTAAGTGAGGTACCATCAACAAAAACAAGACGCAAAATATAAACTCCTTGAGGGTACTCGCCCCACTCAAGGCACGCACCATTACGGGATATCAATATCTCACCGTCCAACGAATACAATGTAGCCTGTGCCTTGCGATTCCAATAAATACCATAGCGTGTGGAACGTATCTCGATGTCTTGTGCCCTTACATTGGTTATGCCCGTAGGCGTACCCGTCACTTCGTCCCCCAAACATCCAGTTACACTCACTGTACGCAAAGCATAGCTGTCTCCTGCACGTGCGTCAGCATCTGTATATGAGGTTTCCGTAAGATTAGTCAGGTAACGGCCATTCTTGTATATTATATATCCGGCTGCCCCCTCAGACTTATCCCATTGCAGATTACCGTCAACCGCAGTAAACTTTGTTACAGAAGCTGTCGGTGTTACGAAAGGCTGTGGTTCAAACAAGCCTAAACGTCCCCCAAGCTGTTCATCGGCAAGATTAAAGACATATTCCATATTAAAGATATTGTCAACCACTTTCTGATCGATGTATTGAGAAGGTGACATATGCTCAGGATCTTCAGTCATTGCCCAACTGACACGACCAGACAAGTCAATCGGATTACCGTCCATATCCATACTGCCGTACTCACCGATATAGATGCTTTGCGTATCACTCATTTTCTGCCAACCTTCAGGGCATATATGTTTGTCCATATAACAGTTGATAAAATAAGCCGCACAAGTTGTTTTCCCCCAATTACGGCCAAGATAAGAGCCTCTTTCACCAACCTTGTCCGCATCGTAAATCAGACGGCATCCGCGGATGAACAGGCCGAGTCCCCACAGACGTGCCTGCCCGGTAAGCTGGCGTGACACTGCTCGTGGCACAGTTACGAAACAATTGCCAGGAGCCACAATATATCCGCCTCTGAGTTGCTTTATCGTGCAGTCATCAATGAAAGCTATGCCGCTGTCATAAATATAATCAACCGTTCCTTCTATGTAGCAGTTCTTCAGATAGCTACGGCTGTCTGTAAAAAAACGTATTCCATCTTGATTTGCTTTCAGATTTACATGCCTTAACACTGCTCTGTCTGACGCCACAGTAAAACATTCAGCCTGACCTCCGTCTGGACCTACGGTATTTTGAGTGGTAAAGTTATCTCCGTAAAAGTCAAATCCGTCAACATAGATTGTCGATGTCTCCGCTGCATCATCATACCCCATTGTGTGCGACAGGTCATGTGATATTATGGTGCCGTCACGGCTCTCACCTATCAGGGATACAACGGCTCCCTGAGGCACCGAGACCTGCTCCTTGTAGAATCCGTTCTTGACAAATATGAGCATGCGTGTACCGTCTTTCGGAGCATTATTAACAGCCTCCTGCACGGAATTATAGTCGCCCGAACCGTCAGCCGCCACCACCTTCATGAAAGCCGTCTGGGCAGTAACACATGACAACGAAAAAGTTGTCCATGCAAGTACAAATATAATAATATGCCTTAAGGTAAATATTTTCTTCATGTGCGATTTCCCTTTTAATCCTACGTTTCATTCCCATTATACGGGCATGAACCTGCGAATGAAATATCTCTGCTAAACAGTCAGACTTCAACGGGTTCCGCATTAACGGCATTTCATGTCGCAATTTGCGGTCTTTTGAAATGTAAAAGGGCATCTTTAGCACCGCAAAAGACCGTAAATTGCAACGCTCTATAAATCAAGCCATTATACCACGTTGATACTATTTAACTATTTTCTTAGCTGTTCCGTCAGTGTATTTCACGATGTAAATGCCTTTAACCGGCTCGTTAACGCGTGAGCCGTCAATGGTATAATAGGTCTCTACCGTCTTCTCACCTTCCGTCTCTACATTGCTGATGCCTGTGCCTTCGCTGGGGATGAACTTGATCTGATGCAGGCATAGATTCCTATTGCCACCGCCAAGCAGGCCATATATACGGCCGGCCTCAACGTCAGCCTCAACATATGCCGGCGCGTTCTTCACGGTTCCGTTCTCTCCGTCGTTACGGAAATCAGTGATAGCCTTGAACTCACCGAAATATCCTAAGTCCCATTCTTCTTCAAAAGCCTCATTGAATATACCTATAGTGCGCGAGTTGTCACCTGCATATACCCCGAAGCTGAGCTTGCCGTCTTTCTTGGGCACTACCTTCAATATAGACTGCCATTCCTGCCATGCTTCAGAAAGGAGAAAGATTGTAGGAGGTGTAACGGTCCAGTCCCTATCAGGAAGATTGGAACCGAGATTGACGTATCCCGTATAGTCGGGGAAATCTTTCTTGATGTCACCCAGCTTGCCACCTGAAACCCAGAAATAGCTTGTTTGCACGCTGTAGATGGCAAGATCGTCATTCTCGAAAATAAGCTCACCGTCCTCAAAAGTAATGCCTGCATCACCGAGTGCCGTGAACCGACTTGCATCGTAGGCTGCTTTAAGCTCTTCAAGAGTAGCTGTTATGGCATAAGTTCCTTCTTCTACTTCGGTCAGGATTTGAGCCTGAGCCGACATCACGCCCAATAACAGAGCGGCTGAGAGTAATAATTTTTTCATGTTGATAAAATTTAAATTGTTAATAAATAAAGGTTAATTATATTATTTGTTTATACAGAGAAACTGGCAGGAGGAGCTTGTGACGGGAATCTATTATACCCGTCACATATGCTCCGTTCCCGTCCGAATATATTAATACCCATTAGTACCAAACTCATCAGCATTGGCTATCTGGTCGAGAAATTCCTGCGGTATAGGCCGCACGAGGTTCTTCTCCTCAAACGATATATAGGGATTCTTATGCTTGTCAACAAGATAATCAGCCGTGAGATAGCCCATGCGCTTAAGGTCGTACCAGCGCCACTGTTCACCACACAGCTCCCTCGCACGCTCTTTTACAAGATATTCAAGGTCGTAACTACTTACTTCCATTTCCGCTGCATCGCCTGATACAGCAGCGTGGCAGCGCACTGCATTAAGATATTTGAGCCCGTCCCCGGGCGTACCCTTGGCTAAGGCGGCTTCAGCCGCTATCAGATAGATGTCAGTAAGGCGGATTATAGGTATGTCCATCATGACATACTGGTTCGTATAAGCATATTTGAAACAACTGAACTTCTTAAGCATCGGGAACGTGCTGCGGAAGTAAGTATACTCAGGTTCCATGTCTTCGCTTTCTGCCTTTGTATTGAAATAATCCGTTATGCCGAGACATAGACGTTTGTTGAAACAGGTTTTCAGCGTATCAAGTTCCCAGTTGGGCACGTAGACGCCAAGAGCGTCGGGCACATCTTCGCGTTCAAGACTCTGGCTGGTCAGTGTTCCGGTAGCGTAATAGTTTGCGCCAGGGAAAAGTTGGTCATACTGCGAGCCTGAGACTGCCGCGCTCGGTATTCTGCGCTGCATAGCGCTTTTTATGGGTGATTCAGGCGACGTGATGTCTTTCTTGTATCGCTCAGCCATCTCATTGCTTATGATTACCATTTTGGAGGCATACAGCTTGTAATAGAACGCATCGGCGAAACGTGTGTCGGGCGTACGGTCGTCAGGATTCTTTGCCAAGTTGATAAGTTCTTGGTTGTCCTCACTTTTTTGTACCTTTGGCTCAAAACAATCATGAAGCAGATAGTACGTCGGTGACCATACCTTTGCATTGTCGCGTCCGTAGCGTACGCCTGACGATGCTATGCCAAAATTCTGCGCCTGCGAACTGATGCTCATCATGTAATACTGGCGTGTACGTCCGCGGTTCCATCCCTCAGGATTGTATCCGTTGGCATGGTCAACAGCCTCAATGAAGAGAAACTCCTGATTGTCCTTATTGTTGTCATCATCCCAAGCCAGGGAGTTGCCGCTGCGATCAGCCGTGCTCGCATACAAGCCACAGTCATACGAGCTTGCATTGTCTATCAGCTCGGTTGCCGTCATCCATGCCGAGTCTGCATTGGCTATATACTCAGGCGAGCCTTTGGCGTAAAGGCGTGTACGCTGCATATATGCCTTTGCGAGCATGGCAAGAGCAGCCTTCTTCGTCGCCCGGCCACGGTCGTTGCCCTGGTCTACAGGCAAATCCCTGACGGCAATCTTAAGGTCGGAAATGATGATTTTGTAGAAGTCTTCCTCAGGCGAACGATAAACATTCTCCGTGGCAATACCTGTGGTTGCGAATGAAAGCGTATCAAGCACGACATCGCCCCACTGTTCTACTATATGGAAATAAGAGAATGCGCGGAGAAATCTCGCCTCAGCGGCCTTTGCCTTTATCTCATCAGCCGTAAAGCCACTACTGTTATACTGATAATAAAGTGCCGTGTTACAATAGCCGACTGTTGCATATAAAGCATTCCAGCAAGTACGCAGCACACCGGTCTGCGTTGTAAGATTGCCATTATTATTAGTAAGTTCTCCATTGCCTCCGTCGCGACTTCCTATTTTCCATAAGTCTGTACCCATCTCCATCGGGCCAATACCATCCGTTTTTCCATAAAGGTAATAGAGATTCTCATAACAGGCATTTATCAGACCGTTGTAACCAGTCTCAGACGTATAAGCTACTTCGGTATCAACAGTCGAGTAATTCGTTTCATCCAAAGAACATGACGCTACGGAAAAAGCGATCATGGCCATCGCTGCATATTTCAGTTTTTTCATTGTTCTGATATTTTATTATTGTTTCAATATTATCAAAATGAAGCATTAATGCCGAATACAATTGTCTTATAAAGAGGGAACGCATCATTAGCGTTGTTCTCAGGATCCATGCCTTTCAGCATATCGCTCTTACTCCATATAAACGGGTTGGTAATAGTCGCGTAAACACGAAGTCTCGACATATTGAGTTTGTTAATCCACTTCTTCGGGAATGTATAGCCAAGGGTTATGTTCTTTACTTTTAGAAACGAGCCGTCCGTATACCTCAATGACTCCATCTGAGCGTCAGTTTGGCTATGCCCCTGATGCGGACGCGGATAGGCATTTGTCGGATTTGAAGGAGTCCAATAATCATAACAATCGGGAATATTTGTATTGTCAAAATAGCCCAACAGCTCACCATTGACCATCTGTCCCCAACGCATCGTTATCATAAATGACAAATCAAAGTTGTAGAACTCGAACGAGTTATGGAGACCAATAGTCCAGTCTGGTGTCTCAGAACCGAGAATCTGTTTGTCATTAGGA
Organism: uncultured Prevotella sp.; assembly: GCA_900550365.1. Classification (GTDB taxonomy): domain Bacteria; phylum Bacteroidota; class Bacteroidia; order Bacteroidales; family Bacteroidaceae; genus Prevotella. The sequence continues at coordinate 15,261 of URRR01000033.1, forward strand.
CCAGGTGTATAAGTGTTTTCACTTGTATAATATTTATGTACAACATTACCGTTTTCATCAACCGTATCTTCTGATGGCTTGTAAAAAGCGCCCTTGTGGGTTGTTGTCTCAGTATATGTCTGGCCTGCTGCATCTGTTTTTTCCTCTGTTATGGTATAAGTATAGTTAGGGTCATACTTCAATCCCGGCACATCCAAACGTACATCACCTACTTCAGCACCGAAACATGCAGCCATATCCTCCTGTCCGAGTTGCCATATTCCGACTTTCTTATATCCATAATATGTATTGACAGGGTGGTCCAGGAACAGATTTAAGGCTATCAGTTCATCAACGCTTACATTATTGCCAAGATTAATATCTTTCAGTTTTTCATCGTTAAGCGCAAATGTGAAAGTAGTATTCCACTTAAAATTCTTTTTATCTATATTACGTGAATTGACAGTAATCTCCCAACCTGTATTTTTTATACGGGCAATATTTGACATCTTCTTATATGGTGATTTGGCATTATATCCTCCAAGAGCTGTAGGCAACGGACGGTCATAAAGAACACCTTTCGTATCTGTTGTGTACCATTCAATAGAGCCATCAATCCGATTGTTGAGAACCGAGAAATCAAGACCTATATTCCAGTTATAAGATTTTTCCCATGTCAAATCAAAGTTGGCAACATGCTCAGCAAGAATATAACTCAAAGCCTGTCCTGAACCAAGATTTAACATGTTTGCTGAATTCGTCACTGCTGTAAGAGATACATACGGATCAATGTTGGCATTTCCAGTAACTCCATATCCGACACGTAACTTCAAGTTATCAAGCCACTTACGAGTAAACTTCATGAAAGGCTCATCAGAAATACGCCAACCGACTGATGCTGCAGGAAAGGCGCTCCACTTATTATAAAGTTGCGACGCACCGTCCCAACGTATTGATGCAGACATTAAATAACGGCCCAGATAATTGTAACTTCCGCGCAATGCATACGACATTTTTGCCGTCTCTTTATAAAGAGAGCTGACATAAGCCTTGAGACCTGCTGAAAGATTATACCAAAGAAAATTGTCATATTCAAACTGCTCATTTTGTGCGAGAGCTTCCTCATGCTGTGTTTTTGTATATTCTGTAATTCCTGTCAAGGTTATATCATGACTGTCTCCAATTTGGAAATTATAGTTCACGACATTCTGCCATTGATAATTCCAACTGTTGTAAGACTGGTAACTTGCGGTACGTTTATTCTCTTGCGAACCTGTAAGTTTCATATACGTATCAAGACCATCCCATAGTCCTTGACGACTGTGAGATAAAGTGGCATTAAACAATGACCTGAAAGAAAACCCTTTAAAAGGTCTGAACTCTACAAAGGGAGCAATATTAATCGTTGTGTATTTTCTGTTATCACGATAAGTGTTGTCCTGATCATCTGCGAGAATATTGACATAGCTGTCCATATCGCTGATAGGATGCTGGTTGAGTGTGCCGTCATCGTTGTAAACCTTTCCAAGCGGTATCTCATTAAGACTTTTACTTAAACGGGAATTTCTTCGTTCCTGATTCTTATAAGAAAGAGTTGATTGGAAACCTAATGTAAACATTTTGTTTATTTTGTACGTTGTACCAGCTCGAAATGTTATAAGATCAACTTGGTCATTAGCATAAAGTCCCTTCTCTTGCAAGTAACCGGCGCTCATATAACTCTGTTGCTTCTCTGTACCTCCACGCACTGAGATATTATAGTTCTGTTGTATACCAGTCTTTAGAATTTCATCCTTCCAATTAACCCACTGATTGTTATTATAAGCTTCAACGGCTCCGACAGAAAGACCTACGGAGTTGAATAATTCATCAATATCGGCCGGCTGAGTATCATAACGCGCCACATAACCTTCTGTAAGGAAGTTTATCCAATCCTGTCCCGTTAACGTTGACGGATATGAGGGCATTGCATTAACTCCAACATAAGCATCAAAGTCAACCTGAACCTTACCTTTAGTTCCTTGTTTAGTAGTAACAATAATGACACCATTTGCTCCTGCTGAACCGTAAATTGCTGTAGATGAAGCATCTTTCAACACCTCAATACTGGCGATGTCATTGGGATTGAGATTGCTGATATCTCCACCAGATACTCCGTCAATTACATATAATGGTGAACATTCAGCTGTTAATGAGCGATTTCCTCGAAGTAAAATTTTAGGTGATTCACCGGCCCGTCCTGACTCTCTCGTTATATCAAGTCCTGCAATTTTTCCTGAAAGTCCTTCCATAGCATTAAGCACAGGACTTTCCTTTATATCCTCTGCTTTGACAGAAGATATTGCTCCTGTAAGATCACGCCGCTTAACAGTACCATACCCTATGACCACTACGTCATCCATCACATTGTCATCTGGTGACATAGTTATCCGTAAATCACGGCCAGAACCGATTTGTACTATTACATCCGAATAACCTACATATGACACAACAAGTTGTTTTCCTCCACCTGAAGATTTCAAAGTAAATCGTCCTTCAATGTCAGTAATCGTGGCTATGTTTGTACCCTTGACCTTTATAGTAACGCCAATCATTGGCTCACCGTTCTCGTCTGTCACAACACCGGTTACATTTCTCACCTGACTTACACTCTGTTTGGGCTGTTCCATTTTCCCCGACATCTTAGCAGGATAAAGGCCTAAGACAACTAATTGGAACCCAAATGCCATAGTGAAGATTATAGATTTATTCATAATTTGGTATTCTTTAAATTTTAATTATTACATACTCTTGACAAATTTCATTGAGTTACGATAACCATCCGTATCTGTCACCCAGATGATATATACACCGTTTGGCAAAAAACTAATATCGACCATATTATCACCTGACATCACTTTTGTCATCAGGCGACATGCACCGGCTTCGTCAAAAATGTGCATTCGGCATATATCAGCATCACTCGTTACCTTTACGGTTTGTCCTTCAACATGTATACTAAACTTAACCGCATGCTCTGTACGTATTGATGTCGGTGTACTAAACTGTCCGTTGATTTCTTCACCCATTATACTTGCTAAATATTTTTCAAGTGCAGTGTATCCTTCAGCATTAATATTATTGCCATCTGACGGATTAGAAGGATCAAAGCCATTGTCTTTTTCCCATTCATCCGGCATGCCATCACCATCAGAATCCCAATCTTCAGGACGTAATTGACTTTCAGGAGCATCCGGAAACACAGAAAAGCCATTATCTTGCTTCACCATCTCCGCATCTGTCTGGTCATCAATTATTCCGTATTTACCACCATCACTCCAACTACCTCCATAAGTAGCCGTGCCGTCAGTAGCCTCTCGGAATACACGTTTTTCAATAGCATCGCGCACAATACAACCTGCTTTAGCTAATACTGTACGATAAGCCTCTTCAGCACTTTCAAGCTTATCTTTCATTGTATATACACTCCAATCAAACTTGTATTCAGGATAAAATTTCTGTGGAATTAGAAACTGATCTGCAAACTTAATTTTGGAAGCATCACCATCTACAACAACTCCTTTCAGATTATCTGCTGTTAACTCATCATTGCCTTCCATTACATTACCACTGAGATACCATTCTGAAACATATATGCCGGCTGTCGGCCGCATGAAATTATGCTTGCCTGATGAGTTTCCTCTTATTGTAGCAGGACCCGGCTTCCAATAATTATTAACAAAATTTACCTGATGACCTTGGTAACGTGGGGATTTAGAACTGTTTTCACCACCATAACAAGCATTCACTTTTCCCCAATTATAATTGACATTATTTACGAACTCATTGTAAACAATATAATCATCATCCCTCGCACCTTGAAATCTCGGGCTACGAGAATAATTATGGGCCAGAAGATTATGATGGAACGTAGTCTGCGAACCACCCCACTGACAACCGAAACCACGCGCACCACCTTTATGATGTCCTGCATCATACAAACCCTCATGTAACGTACAATATTGGAAAGTAGTAAAATGCGAGCACTGATTATTGACGATTTCCTCCGCCGACCAACTAAACGTACAATGATCAAAAATAACATTAGTTGTATTCTCAGCACACAAAGCCTGATCCACTACATCTGCACCCTTAACAAGATCCGTTCCATCCCATCCATGAGAACCTGTACGAAACCTCATATTACGCACTATGATATTCTGCGCTCCATTTATACTGAACATCCTCGGATATAACGTTATACCCTCACCCGGTGCAGTTTGCCCAGCTATTGTCAGACCTTCAGTACGTGTTACACGAAGAATGTCTTTAAGGATTATCCATCCCGACACATTAAAAACTACCGTTAAAGGCTCACCTGGATATTGCTGTAACGCCCAACGTAAAGATCCTTCGGACGGATTTACAGGATCATCTTCCAAATTTGTTACGGTAACAACTCGACCACCGCGCCCTCCAGTCGTAAATTTTCCGAACCCTTCAGCCGTCGGGAAAGCAGGAATATTCTGTGTTGCTGTAGGATAATCATAGTCTTCTGCATAAGAATCGGTTCCCATCATCAGAAAAAACGAACAGAATATTAGGAAATAAAACTTCATGATTATTATTTTTTGTAAGTTAAACTTTAGTTACACTTTTTTCGTTTATTATGACATTTAATGATTAATACATCTTTTGCACAATTACAAATTACGTAACTATAATAACAGGTTCATCTAATTCTTAAGGTCTATTAATCACATGAAATTAAATTGGCATTCAAGATCTATAAATCACATGATTTTTATAATTTTTCATGATCAATATTGATTATATCACTCTTGATAATTAACGAATGCAATCCTATATCTACCAATTATGGATGAAGACTATGATTTCATCAACGTCTTCATTAGCTACGTCTTTCTTTTTTGCGTAAAAAACATTGTTTTTTGACAAAAACAACTTTTGAAGTAAAAAAGACTTGCACAAATGAAAAATATACATTATATTTGCAATATGAAATTTGCCTTAAATAAACAATTATTAGTTTTAAAATATTAACAAAACGACAAATAATAAGATAATCTTTAACAATCAAATTAAATTACATATTAATATAATTATCAAACGGCATCAGTCATTTATAACTCTACCATAATAACATAACTAAAAAATAAATGATTTGAAATACCATAATGAACATTTGAAAATGTAACAAAATGTCATATTTAATTACATTTATGTAACTAAACACAATTTTTAGTTTCACAGAAAGATATATAACCAAAAGAATCCGGTCTTTTTGACCGGATTCTTTTGGTTATACAATAAATTTTTCTTTTCTTGTTGTATCTCAAATTTGTGTTATCTAATAAATAATTATCTACATCGTTTTGTTTATCCTTATGGAATATACAAATCACAACGCATATAATGCGGTCGCAGGGATGCGTCAGTCGGTGCGTTTTACGATGTCCTCGATAACGAGACCGGCCAGTGTGAAGCCGAATACGGCGGTGATATGGGCAAGCGAGCCGTTGGCACGAGGCTCATCGGACGTGCCGGCGTTATCGAGCAGTTCATCGCTGTACACGCACTTGAACTTACGTGAGGGCAGACGGCCTGACCGCTTGAACCCCTGACGCAGGGCGCGGGCGAGCGGACAGCCGGTGACTTTCCAGAACTCGGCCACCCGGATGCGCGTAGGGTCGAGCTTGCGGGCCGCTCCCATTGAGGAATACAGCCTGACACGGGCATCGCAGGCGGTATGTATCAGCAGCATCTTGTCCTGCAGACTGTCAATCGCATCTATTACGTAGTCGTAGCTGCCGATGTCAAACGAAGCAGCCGTACCGGCGTTGAATGCCTCATGGCGGGCGTCAATCTCTGCGTCGGGACTTATGTCGAGCAGGTGTTCTTTCATCGCCTCAACCTTTACCCGGCCTATTGTCTTGGCCGTGGCCATGAGCTGGCGGTTCACGTTAGAGGGGCATACGCGGTCATGGTCTACTATGGTGATATGGCGGACGCCCGAGCGCACGAGGCCCTCGACGCACCAACTGCCTACTCCACCCACGCCGAATACAATGACGCGGGCACGGGCTATGCGGTCAGTAACATCTGTTCCGAGCAACAACTGTGTGCGAGACTGAAATGAAGACATATTTATTTTTTAGGAGTTAAGAAGTTAAGGAATAAAGGAGTTAAGACAAATGTTTTCGTAGTTAAAGGGAGTTAGAAGGAGTTATGGTAGTTAAAGTCAATAGTCTTGTGAGCTTATCGGGCGTATCAGCCCTATTGGCCCATATCCGTAAAACCTCAAAACCTAATAACCCACTAACCGTAAAACCCTCTCAAACTAACTTAACAGCTTTCTGCATTGCTCCAGAATACCCATAAGCTCGTCAACGGTGTCGGCACGCAGCATGGCGATGCGCGTCTGGCGGAAGTTGGGAATGCCCTTGAATATGGGCGTAGCGGCGAGGTGGCGGCGTGTGTGCAGTATGCCGCGATACTCGTCGATGCGCTCCACGTTGATGCGCAGCTGCTCCTCAAGGATGTCCAGCTTGCGGTTAAAGTCAAGCGAGGGGTCGGGCTCAAGGCCGTCAAGATAGTCGCGAATCTCCTTGAACAGCCACGGATGACCGAACGTGGCGCGCCCTATCATCACGGCATCCACGCCGTAACGCTCAAAGGCCAGCCGCGCCTCCTCAGGCGTTGTGATGTCGCCGTTGCCGATTATCGGTATATGTATGCGCGGATTTTGTTTTACCTTACCTATCAGAGTCCAGTCAGCCTCGCCCGTGTACATCTGCGCACGGGTGCGTCCGTGTATGGTCAGAGCCTGTATGCCGCAGTCCTGCAACTGCTCGGCCAGGTCTTCGATGACGAGGTTCTGCGCGTCCCACCCCAGCCTGGTCTTCACCGTTACGGGCACCTTCACGGCGTCAACTACAGCCTTTGTTATCTTCAGCAGCAGCGGAATGTCGCGCAGCATGCCTGCTCCCGCGCCCTTTCCGGCCACCTTTTTCACCGGACAGCCGAAGTTAAGGTCAATCAGGTCGGGCCCGGCCTGCTCCACGATGCGTGCCGCCTCAGCCATCGACTCTGCGTCACGGCCATATATCTGAATGCCCACTGGTCGTTCGTCGTCGCTTATCATGAGCTTGTCCATGGTGCTCTTTACCGAGCGCACCAGTGCTTCGGCGCTGACAAACTCTGTATAAACCATCGCCGCTCCATACCGCTTGCAGAGCCGGCGGAAGCCTATATCGGTTACGTCTTCCATTGGTGCGAGCATCAACGGGCGCTCGCCGAACTGTATGTTGCCTATGGTCATGGTCTGTTTTTTTAGAATTTAAAGAAGTTAGAGAAGTTATCACGCCCTGCGGGCGTTAGAAGTTAAAGACATTACTCTAAGAAGTTAAAGAAGTTAGAGAAGTTATCACTCGCTTCGCTCGTTAGAAGTTAAAGCCATATGCTTTGTTACTAACAGAGCAATTCTCCTTGTCTGCTGGTCTGCTTGTATCTTGTCTACTGAACTTAGAGAAGTTATCACTCGCTTCGCTCGTTAGAAGTTAAAGCCATATGCTTTGTTACTAACAGAGCAATTGTCAACTATAAATCTGGCTGTCACTCTTTTATCAGATGATACACGCCGCCGGCAAGGCATTTCACCACACCCTTCATCTCGAGCGAGAACATCATGGCGGCAAGGCTGCCTGCGGGCATGCCGAGCGTGGCGGCCAGCGTGTTAAGCTGCATGTCGTTATCTTTCTGCAAGATGTCAACGGCGCGCTGCTCGTCGGCCGTAAGCTCAGGAAAGAGCGTCCGCTCGATGCCACGCCGCCGCGCGTCGGCCATCTGCGCGTCGGTCTGCCATCTCATGGCGCTGACAAAGTCGTCTGCCGATGTTATCAGCGTGGCCTTGTTGTCACGTATCAGATTGTTGCAGCCGGCCGAGTACTCATCTGTAACGCGGCCGGGGAAGGCGAACACGTCACGGTTATAGCTCGTGGCGATGCGCGCCGTAACAAGTCCGCCGCCATGACCGGCACTCTCTACTACGACGGTAGCGTCAGCCACGCCGGCCACGATGCGGTTACGGCGCAGGAAGTTAAGCTTGTCGGCATTGGTATGAGTGAAAAATTCGGTCAGCAGTCCGCCCTGACTTATCATTGCCCGGGCCGTGTCCTTATGGCGCGGCGGATACAGATAGTCAAGTCCGTGGGCCAGCACGGCCACGGTGTCGAGCCCTGCGGCCAGAGCCTCACGGTGCGCGCAGATGTCAATGCCGTAAGCCAGTCCGCTGACGATGAGCGTGTCAGGGCACAGCTCAGCCAGCCGCTTCACGAACGAGCGCACGCAGTCTTGCCCGTAAGCGGTGCAGCGGCGCGTGCCTACAACGTTGATTACACGGCAGCGGTTAAGCTCGGCTGAGCCCTTATAAAACATCACGAGCGGAGCGTCCTCGCATCCGGCAAGGCGCTGCGGATAGCGCCCGTCACCGTTCACGAGCACCTGTATGCCGTGGCGCGAGGCGTATTCCACCTCATACTCGGCACGGCTGCGCGCCGCGCTGACATCTGCCAGCGCGCTGATTACCCGCTGCTGGCAGCCGGGCACTACGTCACGTATGTTCAGCCTGTTGTCAATCACGGCCGTGGCACTGCCCGCCGCGCGGTAAAGACTAAGGGCCACGCCGGGGCTGAAGTGCTCAACGCAGGCCAGCGTAAGTACATTTATCAGTTCAGACATAATCTGTCAGGAATAAGCAATGACTAACAAGCGGCTGTCTCCGGCGGCATGCCGCACAGCCCTTTTCAGCCGGCCGTCAGCCGATATACTGCCTGAAGGCCTCGTCATAATCCTTGCTGTGGGCCAAGCGGCCGTCTACAAGGCATACAAGGTCTATCGTCGCCTTGAAGCACAGCTTGTTGTCCGAGGCGCGGTAGATGTCTTGCTGGAACACGTAGCGCAGGCCTTCTTTCTTAAGATTGAGGCATGAGACAAACTCGTCGTCACATCTCAGCGGCGTCTTGAACTGCAGATTCATCCTCGCCACAACAGCGTCAACGCCGCGGCGGTGCATCTCGGCAAAGCTCAGTCCGCATTTCTGCAGAAACAGGTGACGGGTATGCTCAGCGTAATGCAGATAGTTGGCATTGTTGACGATGCCTTCAATGTCGCACTCATAGTCGCGGACCATCATCCGCGTAGTGAAAATATAGTCCATATCTGGGCACAAAGATAATGTAAATCGGCCGTAACGCAAAATTTTTTACAGATTAGCAAGAGGCGTTTTTGAGAATTTATAGAAGTTTCTCTTAGTAGTTATAGAAGTTTCTTTTAGTAGTTATAGAAGTTTCTTTTAGTAGTTATAGAAGTTTCTTTTAGTAGTTAAAGAAGTTATAGAAGTTATCACTCGCTTCGCTCGTTAGAAGTTAAAGCCATTACTCTAAGAAGTTATAGAAGTTAGAGAAGTTATCACTCGCTTCGCTCGTTAGAAGTTAAAGCCATATGCTTTGCTATTTGCAGGGCATATCTCCTTGTCTGCTTGTTTACTTGTCTCTTGTCTGCTAAAAAAAGAGAAGTTATTACGCCCTGCGGGCATTAAAAGTTAAAGGCATACGTCCGGACAGCGGATGAAATGCGAAAGGCCGTCTTTTGCTCTCCAAAAGGTCATCTCTTAGCGTGTAAAAGGCCGTCTTTTAGCGGCCAAAAGACGGCCTTTTACAACCGCGCTGATTATCAAGCAGTTACGAACGGCAATGCTCTTGCCTGACAGAAGCCGTTCTGCAGACAAGCAGACAAGGGGATTTGCTTCGCAAATTAAAAATTAAAAATCAAACCGCCCTGCAAATAGCAAAGCATATGGCTCTAACTTCTAACGCCCGCAGGGCGTGATAACTTCTCTAACTTCTTTAACTACTAAGAGAAACTTCTATAAATTCTTCAAAATGGACTTCGCTAACTTGTAAAAAATTTTGCGTTACGCATGATTTGCATTATCTTTGCACTGGACATAAATAACAACCGAAATGAAGATAGCTATTATCGGCTACGGCAAGATGGGCAAGATGATTGAGCAGATAGCCCGCAGCCGTGGTCATGAAATTGTTTGCATAATAGACGTCGACAACCAGCAGGATTTTGACTCACCTGAGTTCGCTTCGGCCGACGTTGCCATAGAGTTTACCAACCCTACAGCCGCTTACGGCAATTATCTGAAGGCCTTTGCCAAGGGCGTAAAGGTGGTCTCAGGCTCAACAGGATGGATGAAAGACCACGGCGACGACGTGCGCCGCATGTGCTCAGACGAGGGCAAGACGCTCTTCTGGGCGTCAAACTTCAGCGTGGGCGTGGCCATATTCTCCGCCGTAAACCGCTATCTGGCGAAGATAATGAACGGTTTTCCGCAGTATGAGGTCAGCATGGAGGAGACTCACCACGTGCATAAGCTCGACGCTCCGAGCGGAACGGCCATAACACTGGCCGAGGATATTGTCGACAATCTCGACCGCAAGACGGGCTGGGTTAAGGGCACTCTGCTGGCTCCTGACGGCTCGCTGACAGGCTCTGACGCCTGCGACGCCGACAAGATAGCCATAAACAGCATACGCCGCGACGAGGTGCCGGGCATCCATACGATAAAATATGACTCTGAAGCCGACTGCATCACCATAACCCACGATGCCCACTCACGCAAGGGATTTGCCCTCGGAGCCGTGCTCGCCGCCGAATATGCCAAGGAACACAGCGGCCTGCTGACTATCAGCGACATGTTCAAGTTCTAAGTAAACGCAAGAACCAAGACGTTACGTCCACAGCGTTGCCCCTGCACGGGGTACGGGCCGCGATGCCTGGCGGCCGACGGCAAGGCAGGCATAACCTGTTTTTAAAATGGAAAAGAAACAACTTAACATGAAGCGCCAGTGGACCAAGTTCGCCGTGGTGACGCTTCTCTATCTCCTCTTCCTGCTCTGGGTAAAGAGCTGGTGGGGGCTTATCGTGGTGCCGTTCATATACGACGTGTACATAACGAAGAAGATAAAGTGGCAGTGGTGGAAGAATGCCGAGCCGCCCGTACGCTTCATCATGTCGTGGGTCGACGCCCTCGTGTTCGCCCTCGTGGCCGTCTACTTCATCAATCTGTTCTTCTTCCAGAACTACGTCATACCCTCATCGTCACTCGAGAAGTCGCTCCTTACGGGCGATTATCTCTTCGTAAGCAAGGTAAGCTACGGCCCGCGCATACCGCAGACACCGCTGACGATGCCTCTGACGCAGCACACGCTGCCCGTAATCAACTGTAAGTCGTACATCGAGTGGCCACAGTGGGACTACCGCCGGGTGAAAGGTCTCGGCCACGTGAAGCTGAACGACATCGTCGTGTTCAACTATCCGGCCGGCGACACGCTCGTAACCAACGAGCAATACCAGGCCGCCGACTATTACCAGATGTGCTATTCGTTCGGCAGCCAGCTGCTGGCGTGGCAGCCTGACTTCGCCGCCATGACCCCGCAAGAGCAGTATGACTGGTTCGCCAGGATATACGCCACGGGCCGGCAGTATATCATCGACAACCCAAGTACCTACGGAAAGATAATCACCAGGCCCGTAGACCGCCGCGAGAACTACGTGAAGCGCTGCGTGGGTCTGCCCGGACAGACGCTCCAGATAAAGAACCGCATAGTGTATCTCGACGGCAAACCCAACAAGGAACCTGACAACGTGCAGTACACTTACTACGTGAAACTGAAGCAGGCCATACCCGACGAGCTTATGGAAGAGCTCGGAATAAGCATGGAAGACCTGACAAGCCTGAACCAAAGCGGATACATGCCGCTGACAAAACGCGCCCACGACGCCCTCATGAAACGTAAGGACATAGTGGAGAGCATAACCCTTAACACCGACACCATTACCGGAGACATCTATCCTCTGAACGCCGCGACGGGCTGGACACGCGACAATTACGGCCCGGTATGGATTCCGAAGAAGGGTGCCTCGATACGTCTGACGATGCAGAACATCGCCGTCTACGAGCGGCCTATCCGCGTATATGAGGGCAATGACCTGCAGGTGAAGGACGGAAAGATATTCATCAACGGCCGCCAGGCTGACAGCTATACGTTCAAGATGGACTATTACTGGATGATGGGCGACAACCGCCACAACTCGGCCGACAGCCGCTACTGGGGCTTCGTGCCTGAAGACCACATCGTGGGCAAGCCTATCTTCATCTGGTGGAGCAGCGACCCCGACCGCGGAGGCTTCTCGGGCATACGCTGGCACCGGCTGTTCAAGATGGTGGACGATATAAAGTAAGGAGGGTTCTCAGGTCATACGGTTATGCGGTTTGAAGGTACACGGGGCTGAGACCGTAACACCGTAAAACCTTATAACCCTAAAACCGTGTAACTACTACGGTCATACGGTTGTG
>URRR01000034.1 GCA_900550365.1 uncultured Prevotella sp.
GACCAGCGCATGCCGTAACTCTCGATGTACTCGCGCAGGTCACGGATTTTCTCCCGTGTCCATACCTCGCCGTTGGGCACGTCGTGCAGGGCTGTCACTATGCCCTCCACGCCGATTTGTCTCAGCATAGACAACGTTATCTTGTCGTTCTTGCCGAACCATCTCCATGTCTTTTCCATTTCTTGTAATTATATGTTTTTCAAGTTAATATGTCTTTCCGTTTATTATAACATTATTTATTATGGTGCGTTCAATCGTCTCCGGACTGAAGGCACACTTCTTGTCTGTCACGCTGATGTTCTCGAAAGTAAAGTCCGTCAGGCGGTATTTGTCGCTAGTGCCTACGTCAAAAAAGTTGTTGCAGTCCATCGTTATGTTTCTTGCCGTTATATTGTTGCACTGCGACAGGGGCATGTCTTCACGCTTCTGAAGATTGTAGAACTGTGTCCACGGACGCACAACGAGGAAACTGCCGCAGCGGCCGGTTATGCCGTCAACGGTTACGTATTCATAATGTTGGGGCGTGTCGGGACGCATCTTCAGCCACAGCACACGGTTGGCGCGCTCGGCACGGCAGCCGCGCATGATGACGTTGCGGTCGTGAAGCGACTCTGAGCCGAGAGTAAGGCAGCCGTGCACCTTGCCGAACCGGCAGTTACGGATTAATATGTTGTGGCAAGGGCCGTTGTCAGGGTCTTTGTCGGCGAACGTGCCTTTGCCTCCCTTCAGCACTACGGCGTCGTCGTTGACATGCATGTAACAGCCGGATATGAGCACGTCATGACAAACATCAATGTCTATGGCATCGGAGCTCGGTGCGCCGCGCTGAGGCTCAGGCGGATAGACATTTTCCGTAGGGGCGTAGATGTAGCAGTCAAGATAGCGCACGCGGCTGCAGCGGTAAAGATGATTAGTCCAGAAGGGGCTGTTCACCAGGCGCACGTCCTGCAAGGTTATGTTCCTTGAATTGGATATATAAACCAGTCTGGGGCGCTGCGCATCCTTGTTGGTACACGCCGGATTCCAGCGCCGCCTTATCCAGAACTCCTGCCAGTAAGCCGGTCCGTTGCCGTCTATGGTGCCCGCACCGGTTATCGTGAAGCCGTCAAGGCTGTCGGCATTGACCAGCGCGGTGAAGTATTTACATGTCTCGCCCTCAATGCGTGTCGTGGCGATCTTAAAGTCGGCTATGCGGTCAGAGCCTTTCAGCTTGCCTCCTCCGGCCACATGCAGGTGAGTGCCCTGCCGGAAGAACAGTGACCCGCTGAGGAATGTTCCACGCGGTATTACAACCACTCCGCCGCCTGCTTCGGCGGCCATGTCTATCACTTTCTGTATCTGTATGGTCTGGACTAAGGTACTGTCACGGCTTACGCCGTAATCAGTTATCACGAACTTGCGGCCAAGACGTTCAACATTTATCTTGGCCGTGTCGGCAAACCACTTGTCAATTCTACTCCCGTCAGGCCACGTCTGAGCGGCGGAACTTGCCGATAACGCTATTAAGACCGCTGAAAGCATAAGCCGTAACGGAGTTCTCATAATACTAAGATAATTGTCAGGCATGTTAATTCTCAGGTTAAGTTTTCTTGATTATACGTTGTGGAAAATAACCGTCCGCACTCCGCCATATGCAGAGCCGGCACCGCTTTTCATCTGCAAAATTAAGCATCACACATCAAAATAAAGTTGTGTTATCGTTTGATTTTATGTATAATCGTACAAAAACACCTATATTCGCATCTTTTTCCGGTTGGTACAGGCGGCATATTTATTATTTTTGTGGCCAAAAGCAGTAAAGAAAGAAATGAAACAAGTCATCCTATCCGTAGCCCTGCTGTTGATGTCATTATCAGCCTCTGCCGGCAATGACATCCTGAACAAGGCAAGACAGACAAACGAATACTTCATGGCGAAGTATGCCGACCCGACACTTCCTACCAACGTAAAGAAGATACGCCCGAGCCATTTGTGGACAAGAGCCGTGTATTATGAGGGGCTTACAGCCCTGTACGGAGTAGACCCCGACAACCGTTACATCGACTATATAGACCGGTGGGCCGACTTTCATAAGTGGACTCCGCGCAACGGCATCGGCACGACTGACGCCGACGACCAGTGCTGCGCGCAGACATATATCGACAGATATATGCAGACCGGAGACAGGAAATGTATCGAACGGGTAAGGCAGAACCTCGACAGGCAGATGGCTTCGGGGCGCGTTGACTATTGGACGTGGATTGACGCGATACAGATGGCCATGCCGGTTTATTCGAAATTCTATAAAGTTACCGGCGACCGCCGCTATCTCGACTATGCAATGAAGGCTTATACATGGAGCCGCGACACTTGCGGTGGCGGACTGTTCAATGAGGATGAGGGACTGTGGTGGCGCGACAAGGACTATGTGCCGCCCTACAAGGAGAAGGACGGGCGCAACTGCTACTGGAGTCGGGGCAACGGTTGGGTGTACGCCGCGCTTGTAAGAGTATTGGGCGATATAGGCAAGGATGACCCTTATTATGACTTGCTGGCGGAGGACTTCAAGCTTATGAGCCGTGCTCTGCTTGAATGCCAACGCACTGACGGATACTGGAACGTGAGCCTTGTGTCGCCCGTTACTTACGGCGGACCTGAGATGACGGGCACGGCTCTCTTCCTTTACGGCATGAGCTGGGGCATAATGAACGGTCTGCTTGACGCCGGAACGTATCGCCCGGCCTGCGACATGGCGTGGAAAGCGCTTGCCGCCTGCGTGCATAATAACGGATTTCTAGGCTACAACCAGGGCACGGGCAAAGACCCGTCGGCAGGTCAGCCGGTAACGTTTACGAGCGTTCCTGACTTTGAGGACTACGGCACGGGGTGCTTTCTGCTCGGTGCGGTGGAATATTACAGACTTGTATCGGCCATGCCTGAGGTCGCGGCATGGCCGGTGCCGTCAGTAAGATGTAAGGCCGGAACGCGCTGGTGGTGGCCTGGTTCTGCTGTAGACAAGAAGAACATTGAGTACAATCTTAATGAATACGCCAAGGCTGGGATTGGCACCGTGGAGATAACTCCCATATACGGGGTGAAGGGCAACGAGGAAAACGAGCTTGACTTTCTCTCGCCTGAGTGGATGAAGGCTCTGTCATGCGTTGAAAGGACGGCTGAGAAAAACGGCATGGAGGTAGATATGAACTGCGGCACGGGGTGGCCGTTCGGCGGTCCGTGGGTGCCGATAGAGCATGCGGCGTGCAAGGCCGTGTTTGTTGACACGCTGATAAGAGCCGCCCGTGTTGACATTGACAAGGTGGATTTACCTGCTCCCGCAAAGGAACGCAGGTATGCGGTGCTGCAGTGTAAGAGAGCCTTTAAGACGGCAGAACCGGGCGTATGGCGTGTAATCGCCGTGTATGCGTCGCGCACAAGGCAGAAGGTGAAGCGTGCCGCACCCGGCGGAGAGGGCTACGTGGTTGACCATTTTGACTCTCTTGCCGTGGCTAACTATCTTAAGCGGTTCAGTAAGGCGTTCGATGGTTCGGGTACGGCATGGCCTGAGACATTCTTCAATGACTCTTACGAGGTGTACGGAGCAAACTGGACGCCACGGCTGTTTGACGAGTTCGCCGCACGCCGCGGCTACCGGCTTGAGGACCGCCTGCCTGAACTTCTGGGATATGCTGATGACGGAGGAAAGACGCTTGTTGACTATCGTGAGACTCTGTCTGATCTTCTTTACGAGAACTTTACCCGGCAGTGGACCATGTGGGCTCACCGCCACGGCGTCAGCACGCGCAATCAGGCTCACGGCTCACCTGCCAATCTGCTGGACATCTACGCCGCGGTGGATATTCCCGAGATAGAGGGCTTCGGCCTGTCTGAGTTCGGGATAAAGGGACTGCGCACCGACAGCGGCTTCACCCGCCCCAATTTCAGCGACGTGTCGATGCTGAAATACGCCTCTTCTGCAGCTCATGTTTCAGGCAAGCGGCTCACGTCTGCCGAGACGTTCACATGGCTTACCGAGCATTTCCGCACCTCGCTGTCACAGATGAAGCCTGATCTTGACCTTATGTTCACATGCGGCGTCAATCGTGTTTTCTTTCACGGAACGTGTTATTCTCCGCAAGACGCGCCGTGGCCGGGCTGGCGCTTTTACGCGTCGGTCGACATGAGTCCGGCCAACAGCATCTGGCGCGACGCTCCATATCTGATGAAATACATCG
Organism: uncultured Prevotella sp.; assembly: GCA_900550365.1. GTDB lineage: Bacteria > Bacteroidota > Bacteroidia > Bacteroidales > Bacteroidaceae > Prevotella. The sequence continues at coordinate 4,212 of URRR01000034.1, forward strand.
AGCGTTGCCAGAGTTTCCTGCAAATGGGCTGTCCCGATAATGATTTTCTCGTATATCTGCCCGTCAAAGACCTTTGGAGACAACAGTTGAAAGACGGCGGAAAAGGCCTGCTGATGCAGTTTGACATTCATTCCATGGCGGAGAAGGCGCCGGAATTTATCAAGAGCATACTCGCCATTGACAGCCTCGGTTACAGCTGCGACTATATCTCCGACCGCCAGCTAAGTGACGTGTCTGTGGTCAACGGACGGCTCGTTACGCGTGGAGGAGCAACATACAAAGCCTTGATAATACCGGGCGGAACTGCCGTTGACGCTGAGCTGGAGGCAAGTATAAGCAGATTCGCGCCGCTGGTGGTTTACGGTGAAGATGCAGCCGTCCTGAGCCGGCACGCCCGTCCTGAGCAGATGACGGCACAACATGGAATAAGAACCATACGCCGGCAGAACGGCGCAGGGCACCATTACTTCATGGCCAACCTTACACCCGATGACGTTGACGCGCTTGTTCCGCTGACCGTGGATTTCAAGACGGCTGTATGGTTCAACCCTATGGACGGCAGCATCGTGCCGGCGGAGACCTCGGGCGACAGCGTACGGATAAGTCTGCGCAGCGGAGAGTCGCGAATATTGAGGACATATGACAGCCTGCCTGACGGCATTCCGGCCACTGAAAGCATACAAAATAAAACCCGAAAGGCTGAGCGCGAGACGATAGACCTCACCCGTAACAAATGGACGCTTAGTTTCATTTACGAGCATCCTGAAGTCTCCGGAACGTTCAGTCTCAGCCGCATCCAACCCTGGCAGACGCTTTCTGACTCGGCAAGTGTAACAATGGGCACCGGCGTCTACACCACCCGGGTAACACTCAACAGCACCCAGGCCGGCAAGCGTTGGGCCATTGACCTCGGCGACGTGCGTGAAAGCGCACGGGTATATATCAACGGCACGTTCGCTGGCTGCGCGTGGGCCGTGCCTTTCACGCTCGACTGCCAAGGTCTGCTGCGCAAAGGCGTCAACGAGATACGCATAGAAGTGACCAATCTGCCCGCCAACCGCATAGCCGACATGGACCGCCGCAACGTCGGCTGGCGCTGCATGAAAGACATCAACGTCGTGGACATCAACTATAAAAAGACAACATACGCCGACTGGAGCCTCATGCCAAGCGGCCTGAACTCAACAGTAACGCTGAGGGAAATGTAAAAGTCTGCCGTGTCTTATGGTCATGTCTTGAACGCTAAAAACCGAAGTGCAAAAGGAACACGAGGAACAGATTACCCGTATGCTTGAAAAGAAAAAGACATGTAGTTTTCTGACTTTTGGATGAAAATTGCTGTTATCGGCATCCGGTATATTCTTCTGTTGCTTTTCTGAATGTGGAAATCAAAACACCCGTGGCGGAATTATTTTGCTTCTTTACGGCAGGCACTTTCAGTTTGTTGCATTTTGAAGGATTTTAATTATAGTTTTCACTTGCTTCCGACCGGTTTGCAAAAGACGTCCTTTTATAGTGTAAAAGGTTATCTTTTAAAAGGCAAAAGGCCATGTCTTGAAAGCTGAAAGGACATCCTTTGAAATTGTAATCATCATCGTACCACTAAAAATATTCTGCCAATAGATTCAAAACATGACGCGCGCCAAATCAGAAGTTGAAGGCGACGGCGCGGCAACTCTGTCCTTGCGTATTGTTGTTTTAACGTGAGTCAGGTATAAGAATATATTTGAAAAGTTGTGGAAACGGAACGTTTTTAAACCTTGTATTATACTGATAATCAACCAGTTATGTCAAGATGTCCACTTCCACAACTTTTAAAGTCTTCTTTTGCAGCTTACATTACTTTAAGCTCAAGCACACGGCTTGAACCGTCTGAGGCTGAGAACAGACTAAGGCCGGCCTTCATCAGATAATCACCTGTGAATGAACCGGAGAAGCCTTTCTGGCCTTCAGGCAGGTTAAGTTCCTTAATACTGTAAGTAAGCAGCGGGTCAAGTCCCTGCAGCCTGACGTTAAGCACGGGCTCCTTGTAACGCGGATGCAGGTCATAAGCGAAAACCACAGCGCTCTTCCGGTCTTTTGCCACATAGCTTACCGCCGCATGGTTGCATTCGTAAGGCGACACAAGTCTGTACATATCGCCGTCAAGAATGACCGGCTTCAGCCGTTTATAATTGGCCACAGCCTCCTGGCATAGCTTATAGTCGTCAGGCGAAAGAGATGCCATGTCAATATCAAATCCAAGTTTACACATGCTCGCGACGTCAAGCCTGAACTTCATGCTTGTGTTTTTGTTCCACTCTGTAACATGAGAGGCCATAGCCTTCACGGGGAAGAACTTTGACATGCTCCACTGGATATAGATACGCTCAAACGGGTCTGTGTTGTCAGAGCACCAGAACTCAGTAAAATACTTGAGAGCCTCATAATCGCAGCGGGCGCCGCCACCCGAGCACAGCATCATCGGCACTTCGGGATATTTCCCTGCTATGCGCTGAAGCACGCTGTAAAGGCCTCTTACGTATTCAACGTAAAGATTGTCCTGATTCTCATTAAGGTAAGGCGAATGGATGTTTGTAACCGGACTGTTGCAGTCCCATTTGAAATAAGCCACGCCCGGGTTGTCTTTCAGGATATTGTCTATCACGCCGAACACATGGTCCTGAACCTTAGGATTTGTGAGGTCAAGCACCAGCTGATTGCGATAGTAATAGGTATCCCGTCCGGGTTGCATGATGACCCAGTCAGGATGTTTCTCAAACAGTTCGCTTTTAGGATTCACCATTTCGGGCTCAATCCAGATACCGAACTTTACGCCGGCCTTGGCAGCAGCATCGGTAAGGCCTTTAATGCCTCCGGGCAGCTTTGAATAGTTCGGCTCCCAGTCGCCCAGGCCGGCCTTATCGTTGTTCCTCGGATATTTGTTGGCAAACCATCCGTCGTCAAGCAGGAACATGTCTACGCCGAGATTCTTTGCCTCTTTCATCACAGCGGCCAGACTTTCCTGACTGAAGTCAAAGCCGGTGCTTTCCCAGTTGTTCAGCAGCGTCATGCGGTCTCCCGTGCCGTCCTTGAGCTGGTACAGGCGTGCCCAGTCGTGCAGGTTGCGGCTGGCCTCTCCTGAGCCGTGGCTGCTTAGGGTGAATATGAATTCAGGAGTTACAAATGTCTTGCCGGGCTTCAGCTTGTATGCTGACGCGTAAGGGTTTATGCCTAGAATTACGCGCAGTCCGCCTACATTGTCAACTTCAAAAGTAAATCTGAAGTTGCCCGTCCACGCTATTGTTCCAAGCATCACGCGTCCGATGTTCTCAGAAGCAGGCGTGTCAAATCCAAGTTCAAAGAAAGGCTGCGAGTGCATGGCGGCTCTCGTGCCCAGCTTTGTGTCGATAATCTTCTTTCCGTAAGTCAGTTGCTGCACGGCCGGCTGTGCCTCGCGCGCCCAGTCGCCATGATAGTTGGTCAGGAAATACTTTTGCGAACTGAAATACAGCATTGCGCTGGCATACTTCCATAGAGAAATCTCCTTTTTCTCGTGATTGGTAATCTCGCTCCACAGTTTAAATACATTCTGCTTCGGATAGGCAATGTAGTGGAGGCGCACCTCAACGTCATATTTGTCGTCTGCAAGCGTTACGATTGTCTCATTGCCTCCGTCGACTGCCCTTACCTGCGAATCTTTATAATAAAGGTATGTCGTTTTATTGCCGTCAGCATGTGTAACGCCAAGCGCAGGTTCAAAGAAGTCCTCGCCGCCCGAGCACATGTAGGCCTCATGTCCCCTTGGGCTTACACTGGCGTCAGAGCCAGTGTCCATAGTCCAGTCGAATCTGTCGACGTCTGAAGCGTTGATGAGCTTGTCGCCAAGATAAACCATGTACAGGCGTCCGTTGTTGTTGACCTGCAGAATTAAATCTGTATTGTCCGTGCATACACGTATGGTCTTTTGTGCGGCTACAGCCGTCGCCGTAATAAGCAAAGCTGCCATGATTATGCAGATTTTTCTCATGATTGCAGTATTTTACATTTTAAGTTTATAAACTTTTATCTGTGTGAAAGCAGACTGGCCGTTCTCTGAATAGAATCTGATTGAGTCATAAGGCTTTGTCGGGAATACCAGGTTTGTCATGGCAATGCGTCCGCCGTCAACAAAAAGCTCTACGGAACATTTGTCGACAAAGATGTCAACGTGATATGTCTTGCCCTCACAGAGATTCAGCGGGGCCCATGTACCGAGGGCAAAGTCGTTCTTATAATTTACAGCGTTAGCCATGCGCATCGGCTGTCCGCCCTTGCTTATTCTTTCAGCATCGGCTTTTTTCTCAATGTCGTGAGGCTCTGCCAGCTTGCCGAAGTCAGTAAGTCCGCTTTCAGTACGGTCCATGACAACGCGCATCTGCTTAAGGTCAAGGTAAATCTGAGTTTTCTCGTTCTTGTCGTTGTATATCTCTATACCGGCTTTACCGTCAGCAGCCGGGGTAACGTCAAACTCTATCTCAAAAGCTCCGCCGGAACCTGACGCAGCTGTCGTGTTATCAACGCTGCCACTGGTCTTGAAATCTTCAATGACATTTGTTTCTCCTCTTATGCTTCTTACTTCAGGAGCTACATTTGCCGCTACGTAATAACGGCCGTCTTTAGTATAGAGCGAAAGCTCGCGCGGCAAGGCGTTGGCTCCTCTGTATTGCTTTATAGGTGTTACGTTTGCGTACTGCCAGTTGCTCATCCAAGGCAATGCGATAACGCGGTCGCCGGTGTTTGAGAAACATACTGTAGCATAATGGTCCTTGCCATAGTCGAGCCATTTCGGTACGTATGGGTCATCAATACACGTAAACTCTTTTCCGTCAAAGTCTCCTACGAAATACTCAGTTGCGCTGCCGCCGAACAGACAGCCGGGATTCACGTTCATCAGCATGACATATTTCATGTTGTCTTTATCACCGTTGACCGGCAGCCGCACGAAGTCGGGACACTCATACTGGCACGGCTGCATGCCGTAGCCACGTCCGAAACCGCTGATGTAAGTCCATTTCTTAAGGTCGTCAGACTTATAGAAGCGCATTTCCTTGTCGGCCGAGACTATCATGTACCAGGCCTTGGCAGGCTCATACCAGAACACCTTAGGGTCGCGGAAGTCTTTAATCCCGTCAAAAGGTCTGAGCACGGGGTTGCCCTCATATTTTGTAAAGGTACGGCCGTTGTCTGTGCTGTAGGCCATGCACTGTATCTGTCCGTTCTTGTCGCTGGCTGATGTGTAGAGAGCGATTATCGCGCCATTGCCGTATCCTGCCGTATTGGCGTAATCAACAACGGAGCTGCCTGAGAATATATGCCCCAAAGTGTCGCGCGCAATGGCGGGCTGAAGTTCTTTCCAGTGCATCAGGTCAGTGCTTATGGCATGTCCCCAGTGCATGTTTCCCCACTTAGAGCCATAGGGATTATATTGGAAGTAAAGGTGGTATTCGCCGTCCTTATAAACCATTCCGTTGGCGTCATTCATCCATCCGTAAGACGGTGTGTGGTGATATATCGGGCGGTAATAGTCAGTGTTCTCAACGTTCCACGTGTCCGTCATCTGCAGCGACTTCAAGGCAAGTGCGTCAGGAGCGACATTAAGAATTTTCACGGTTGCGCTGTTGCCGTTGCCAAGTGCGAAAGGCACGCAGTAGTCAGTTTTCTTATCTGCAAGCCTGATGTCCATCCAGGTGTCAGCCGGTGAGCCGGTTGAAAGCAGCACATGAGCCTCGTCACGGCTTTCCTCTATCGGCAGAATAAGGTATTTCTTCGGATTGTTGATTTTTACTATTGTCGTATCTCCGTTACGGCTCACATCTATGTCTTGCGCAGTAGCTGCCGATGTGAGAAGAAGGCATGTTGCAGCTAAGGCTATTGTCAGTTTTTTCATATTGTTTAAAATAAATCAGGACCGGTTTCTGTAAGCCCCGTTTCATTATCAGGTAAATATTTTCAGTTTTGTTCCGGCACCAATGGCAGAATATCCACTGGTGCCGGAGTCCCGTTTTATTCCAGTCTAAGGTCAGAATTGTAATGATGCCGAGAACTCAACGGTGAAAGGACGCAGATAACTGCCTGTCATCAGATGGCCGGCATACTGTTTTGCCTCGTCTTTGGTGATAAGCTCGGCTCCGGCAATACTTCCCTTTGCGCCTGTCTGGTTGAGGAAGTTGACCACAGTACATCCAAGCGACAGCTTTTTGTTAACCTGCCAGTTTACCCCGCCGAAGGTCTCCCAATGGCCGTTGAAATAGTAAGCCTCGTTAATGTTTGCGTAAGTCTTGCTGAAATAGCGGAAGCTTGTCCATATCTTGAGGTCCTTGGTTATCATGTAGCTCGGGTCAATTTCTATGAGTATCTGAGGAATTTCTGCCACAATATTGCCCGTAGCGTTAATTGAGCCTACCGTACCGTCAGAGAACGTTACAGAAGTCTCATACTTCTTGTAAGTCGGTTTCTGGTACGTAAAGAGAAAGTGCAGGTCGAAGCCTTTAAACGGATGGGCTACTACATCGGTTGTCCACCCAAGTGTCTGGATGTCGTATGTAAGCGGCGCTGCCATGATTTCGCTGCCGTGCTGCAGGTTCAGAGTAGAGTTGTTGTTTGTCTTCGATATGTATGAGAACAATGACGTAAGGCTAAGCCAGGAGTTGTTGTAGTAGATGCCGGCTCTTCCCAGAGGCACCGACACCTTGTCGGTGTTAGGCAGTGTTGCCGGAGCGAAATTCTCAAATCTCGGATGCTGCACGATATATGTGAAGTCTCCGGTAAGACCGAAATTATCTGTAAGTTTATACGTAACGGCTGCTGTCAGGTCATAATTCAGCCAGTCATAGTCAAGCTCGGTCGGATTTATTATCGTTCCGTCAGGAGCCGTGGCTCCAAGGTGATAGTCGGAAAAACGTCCGACGTATTCGCCGTCAGCATTCTTTACCGCGGCATTCTCGCCGTTGAGTGTCTGCCACTCGATACGTCCGCCGTAGTAGACGTTAAGCCTCGGAGTGATGTTCCAGTCGTGGGTTATGTAAAGAGCCAGCTTGTTTTCATGCCCTTTGTAATATTCTGACGCATTTTTATTGAAGTCATAGAAGTAATAGTCATGCTTGTTGGTGTCATAAAGCCTTACGGCAAAGCCTCCGTCGGAAGGCACGCTCTGGTCGTACATTGTAGTGTTCGAGGCGTAGTCTATTTTGTAATACCACTCGTTAAGTCCGATGCGCAACGTAGAATTTCTGAATTTCTTTGAGAGTTCAGACGTGAGCATTATCTCGTCAATGTCTCCGCCGTTCAGACAAGACATTCTGGTCTGGACATATTCGCCTGTATATGGAACAGTCTTACCGTCAATTCCCTGATAAACATAATTGTAGGAATTGTCTCCGCTGACATTTATCAATGACATGGGCGACTGATATACCAGTGCGCCATGGGCGTTGTCGTAACGCCCGATAACCTTCCATGTCAGTCCGTTGTCCCACTTGTATGTGTTCATGAGGGTTATCTCACTTGAATGGTTCTCCGAGGCGTCATACAAGGTTGTCTGCTTCAGTTCTCCTGTGCGGATGTCACGGTAGACAATGTTGTTGTCGGTCGGCAGATAAGATGTTGTTCCGAGCTTGAAGTCGCCATACTCTTTAACGCTTCCGTCGCCCACATATATAAAAGGTGCTGACTGTGTGGCAAATGTATAAACGGGGTGGCTGTTGGAATAATGGTAAATTGCGGTAAACTCACCACGGTCATTGTTGTAACGTTTTGTCAGTGCAGCCTTGTATATTTGGGTGCGGTCCTGAAAAGGTGTCAGTTTAATGTCGAATGTTCCCGGGTCAAAATCCTGATATATGTTTGCGCTGTAATACCAGCCGTGCCCCATTGAGCCGTTCAGGTTCAATGAGAACTCCTGCAGTCCGAAGTGGTTTGACTTGTAATCAAGTTTCCCGTGAAAGCCCTCCTGTCCGAGTTGCGTGAAAGAGTTTACAGCATAACCAATATTGCCTGTTGTAATCGCCGTTTCAGATATTTTCAGAAGCCCGACATGACTTAAACTTGCGTCTGAGCGCCAGTTTGAGTTCACCGAATGCGGATTGGTGGCATAAGTAACGGGCAAACCGTTTTCCAGCACGTTAACGTCTGCCGACGGCAAACCAATCTGTATCTCACGCGGTCCGTTCGCGCTCGATGCGTTAAGCATCACATTGCGGTTGCCTTCCTCTTTTGAGGAACCTTCGTTGTTGTTTTTGTTGTTGTCTGTCTGTGCTTGCGCAGACGTGAATGCAAACAACGGCAGCAGTGTAACTGCACGTAAAAAATGTTGCGATTTAAAAACAAACATAAACTGTTAAATTTAAAATTGGAAACATGATTTATTGTTCACTTATATTGAACAAATTGCCCACAAAGTTAGATAAATTATTCAATAATAGCATAAATTAAAGAATAAAAATTAAAAATAATGGTAACAATCTTTATAAGCCCTTAAACAGACAATTTTACAAACACTTGAAAAGGAGTAAATCTTTGCATATTCTTAATGAATATGTAAAACTTATTTCATAAATCAGCAAGACACACCTTCCTTAATCTATTTGTCAAACGACAAATAAGCTATCACTGAGATTCGTAGATATTCACTCTTCAAAAATGCGGAACTCAAACCTTTTGTTTTCGCATGAAAAGAAAACGCAAAATCACTTACCCGGTGTTCGCAAAATAGATTTAAAGCAAAAGACTATGAAGGCATATAAAACTTCCATTAACTGTAATCGTGTCGGTGTTTGTTCAATCACGCTTATGCTTGACAAGCGCACCAATAAAGAAACGGATGAATATCCTATGGCCGTCTGCTTTACAATTAACAGGAAACGCTATTATTATAAATTAGTTGAAATGCCTTTTCAAACCGAAAAGCATTTCAATAGCGTGTGCAGTGTTACGAGTTCACGCAGTTCGCTGATGAACGAATTTAAAGAATGGCAGAAAATTCTTGAAAGTTACAGGGACAAGGTTTTAAAATTAAGCAAATCACATGAATTGAGCCTTGACTTGATTAAGACAATGCTGTCGGGTGCAGAATATAAAGATGAAGTTATAAGACGAAAATTGACTGTTCAGGAAAATTCAAACATCAAAGACCGGGTTATCCACGTTTGTAAGGATGTATTGAAATGGGACAAAGAACCGTCAGGTACATGGGCGCGACATTCTTTCGCCACCAACCTTAAACATCTTGGAGTGGAGGAATTGTACATTTCTGAAAGCATGGGGCACTCACAAGGCAACAATGTTACAAGCGGCTACCAAGACATGTATCCGCTTGAAACAAGATTCAAATACAATTCCAAGCTGCTGAATGTTCACGAAGAAGATAATATTGACGTAGACAATATGTCGCCGGAACAGATGAAGGCGCTGCTAAAGAAAATGTTAGGGCAAACCAAGTGATAAACGAATTACATTTTATATCTTTGTACATTGAAATCCAATTATAAAGACCGTTATGACCAAGCAGGAAATTTCCGAATACATACGAATCCAGTACCCTCGTGAAAATGAATAAGATTGACTACCTCTTGAAGAGGTTAAAGGAAAACGGCAAGATTGAGTTTAACAAGGAACGGCTGTGGGAGTTGGCTGAATAATTCCGCAAATTTTCCGCGAGTTTTCCGTGAGAATTCCGTGACTTTTTAACGCTCGGAGGTAAAATAAAAGACAACAATGAAATTAAACGACAAAAGTTTCAAAGTCTTCATATACTCAGGTTTGGGTGTTTCTGTCCCGATTTTAGCCGTCGGGACAGCCATGCTGTTGTCAGGTTATCGCATCTCTACCGAAGCTAAATTCTGGCTTTGGATAGTTGTCGTATTATCTGCCATCGTAATGGTGTTTTCTCTCATAAGGTTGTTGTGCGATTTTATTCCTGTGGAGAAAATATCAAGACGGTTGCGGAAGAAAGAAGTTTCGGCGTCTGATATTTCCACGAAAGAAAATAATATTCCATCAGACGTACAAGAGCTTGGGCAAACAGAAGGATATTCAGACCACCGCAGTGCTATGAAAGCCTACTTCATCAGGCAGTACGTAAACAAAGCGTATGTTGACGAGCCCGTGTTTGAAACATACGAAGAACTGTTCAAGGAAAACAGCGGCGACAAGAATGTTGTCCTTGCCTTTTATTGCGGTGCCGACACGAACATGAACTGGCTGATTTCAATTCCCTCTTATGTTGAAGCCGTCAGGATATTCGGAGAGAATGTCGTAGGAAGCAAAAACAATTACAGTGTGCAGAAAAGCAACCTGACAAAAGAAGAGCCTTACGATAAGAGGCTGGCGGAAATAAGAACGATGAAACAGCTCATGAAGAAAATCATGGCAGACAAGAAAAAGTAAACGGCTCGACACGGGTATTTATTTTGCGGAATCCTCCTTTGGCTTAGGCCATTGGAGGATTTTTGCTTTTTGAACAATGCGGAACTTTGCGGAACGCCATCGAACTTTTCTTGGAACACCGCAGAACTTCATGTTACTTTATTGCAAGTACCTGTGTTTGTGGCTTTTACCGTCGATTTTATAACGTTGGAATAAATATCTTTGCATTGACGGCTTTGCAATGAAAGCCGCCTTTTGCAAGGCGGAGACAATGTCTGTCAAAAGGATATTTATGAAAGATGATGTATTACAAGACAAAACACGGTAAAATGGAAGACGAACAGGCGGCGCGTGAACGCTCGTGGCAGGAAGCAAAGCAAAAAGCCGTAACGTATGAAGAATACTGTGCGGACAGGCAAAGGCGTGAAAGCGCTGTTGACATTGGAGAAAGTACGGCAGAATAACAGCAACATTTTCCGGGCCGGCAAGTTTATGTTTTCAACCGTTCTGTCTTTATACAGCCCCTTCCTTGATGGAGTTTAGTAACAAACTAAAAACATATCAACATAACCATGGCAACAGTAAAACTAAGATTCCGCCGCTCAACGGTGGCAGGCAAGGAGGGTACGCTTTATTTCAGAATTACGCACGGACGCATATCACGGCAGATAAACACGGGGTGCAGAATTTCCGCTGACGAATGGGACGGCGGCAGGCTGAAGCTACCCTATGCGGACGTACAGCAGGAGCGCCGAAGTTACCTTCTCTCGATAGAGGAAAGGATAAAGAGAGACGCGGCACGCATCAGTGGAATAATACGGCAGCTTGACCTGTCAGGCACGGAATACACGGCCGCGCAGGTGGTCAGCGCGTTTCTTTCGGCGGATGGAGGCGGAGGGGAAGTCAGCACGTTTGTGCGCTCTCTTTCCGAAAACCTGAAACGCATAGGAAAGGAAAGACTCTCCGAGACATACACCACGACGGTAAACAGCTTCCTGCGCTTCTGCGACGGGCACGGAGACCTGCGTTTCAGTGAAATCCGCCCCGAGCTTATAAGGGAATACGAGGCATGGCTGAACGAGCAGGGGCTTGTGCCTAACACCACGTCGTTCTACATGCGCAACCTCCGCGCTATCTACAACCGTGCCGTGGAGCAGGGCTTAACCGCCGATCTCTCGCCTTTCAGGCACGTATATACGGGCATCGGCAAGACCGTCAAGCGTGCCGTGCCTGTGCAGGTAATACGCAGAATAAAGAACCTTGACCTTTCGTCTGACCATGCGCTGCAACGTTCGCGCGACCTCTTCATGTTCAGTTTCTACACACGCGGTATGCCTTTTGTAGACATGGCCTGCCTGAAGAAGACCGACCTCAGCAACGGCGTGCTTGCCTATCGTCGCAAGAAGACCGGCCAACGGCTTTACATCAAGTGGGAAAAGCCCATGCAGGACATTGTAGACCGATACCACGACGCCAGCTCGCCTTACCTTCTGCCGATAATAACAACGCCCGGCAAGGGCGAGCGGCGGCAATACCTGAACGCCATCCACCTGGTAAACCGCCACCTGCGCGTCATCGGCGACATGGCCGGAAGCCCAATTCCGCTCACCACCTATGTCGCCCGGCACTGCTGGGCAAGCATCGCCAAGAGCCGCAACATCCCCATCTCCACCATCAGCGAAGCAATGGGACACGACTCAGAAAGCACTACACGCATATACCTCGCCTCGCTCGACACCTCAGTTGTTGACAATGCCAACAGCAAGGTAATCAGCACGATATGACCGGTAAATACAAACCGGTCTGGCCGTCTGTAAAAGCAAAAGGGCAAAGCATAATCATATGCCTTGCCCTTATTGCTTTTTGTTATGAGAATTAATTACCTGCCCTTGTACATTTCGTCGTAATACTTCTGGTAGTCTCCGCTCGTAACATTATCCATCCATGCCTGATTATCAAGATACCAGCGCACTGTCTTCTCGATGCCTTCCTCGAACTGCAGGCTCGGTTCCCAGCCAAGTTCGCGCTGCAGTTTCCTTGAGTCAATGGCGTAGCGCATGTCGTGCCCCTTGCGGTCAGTAACATAAGTAATCAGGTTCATGTCCTCGCCCTCGGCTCTGCCCAGCAGACGGTCTACCGTTTTTATCACAACTTTGATTATGTCGATATTCTTCCATTCGTTGAAGCCGCCGATGTTGTATGTATCGGCCGTCTTGCCCTTGTGGAATATAAGGTCGATAGCACGTGCATGGTCTTCCACATACAGCCAGTCGCGCACGTTCTCGCCCTTGCCGTAGACTGGCAAAGGCTTTTTGTGGCGGATGTTGTTGATGAACAGAGGTATCAGTTTCTCTGGAAACTGGTAAGGCCCGTAGTTGTTCGAGCAGTTGGTTACGATTGTCGGCATACCGTAAGTGTCGTGGAAAGCACGGACAAAATGGTCCGACGACGCCTTCGACGCCGAGTAGGGAGAGTGCGGGTTGTACTTCGTCTCCTCGGTGAAGAACTTTGTTCCGTAGGCGTGGTGATGTTCAGAACTTGCCTTTGTGGTGAACGGCGATTCAATTCCTTCGGGATTGGTAAGTTCCAACGCACCATAAACCTCATCCGTTGAGATGTGGTAAAAGCGTTTGCCCTCGTAGCCTTCGGGCAGACTCTCCCAGTATTCCTTTGCTGCCTGAAGCAGTGTGAGTGTACCGATTACGTTGGTGTGGGCGAAAGTGAACGGGTCTTTGATGCTTCTGTCAACGTGGCTTTCGGCTGCAAGATGGATAATTCCGTCTACGTTGTACTTCGCCATAAGCGACTTAACAGTCTCATAATCGCAGATGTCGGCCTTCACAAAGGTATAATTCTCCTCGTTTTCGATGTCTTTTAAGTTCGCCAAATTGCCGGCATACGTCAGTTTATCGAGGTTGATGATGTGGTATTCGGGGTATTTGTTGACCAACAGGCGTACCACATGCGAACCGATGAATCCGGCTCCGCCCGTCACTATTATGTTTCTCTTGAATTCCATGATTTCTGTATCTTTGTTTTGTTAATTGAATGGCTGTTTTGTAAAAGACGGTCTTTTGGTCTGCAATTCACGGCCTTTTAGCTCATCATAGACCGTCTTTTACAGCGCGTTTTGCCGTCTTTTGGAAAACTGTCGGTAAAATACTGATATTTAGGCAGATAGCTTTGTTAGGATTTGTCATGCTTTCAATGCGCCCATATTGGCTATGCACGTCTTCAATGAGTCTGTCCAGTAAGGTATCTTCAGCCCGAAGGTCTCTTTGATTTTCGTCTTGTCAAGCACGGAATAAGCAGGACGCTTTACCGGACTTGGAAACTCATCGCTGTGGCAAGGCTCGATGTCGCAGGCTGTGTTACAAGCCAGCTCGGCGATTTTCTTGGTGAAGTCATACCATGAACATACGCCTTCGTTGCTGAAATGATAAATTCCACGCTTTGAATATCCGCCCTTCGGATTCTCCTTTTCATAGTCCGACAATACGGTCTTGATAGCCACGGCAAGGTCGTAGGCGTAAGTTGGCGTTCCTGCCTGGTCGAATACCACAGTCAGTTTTGGCTTTGTTGCAGTAAGGTTAAGCATCGTCTTGACGAAGTTCTTACCAAATTCTGAGTACAGCCATGCCGTGCGTATGATGACGTAATCGCAGCCGACAGCCTCAATGTTCTTCTCTCCCTCAAGTTTGGTCTTTCCGTAAACACCAGTAGGAGTACCTTTCTGGTCTTCCCGGCACGGAGTGTTGTACGGGTCTCCGCCGAAAACGTAGTCGGTGGAAATCTGTATGAGCAGACCGTTCACCTCTTTCATCACCTCGGCAAGGATTTTCGGTGCATCGGCGTTCAGTTTGTGGCACAATGCCTCGTCGCTCTCCGCTTTGTCAACGTTGGTGTAAGCAGCGCAGTTAACTATGCACCGTATGTCTTTCTCTTTTACCATGCTTCTTACGGCATCCGAATCTGTAATATCAAGTATGGTCGTCTCCACACCTTCCACCTCCACAACATCGGTGAAGGTGTAGCTGTCGTCAGTGTCTCTGCTTACTATGCGCATCTCGTTGCCCAGCTGGCCGTTTGCGCCTGTAACTAATATATTCATGATGGCATTTCTTTATTTTGAATAAACAAAAGAACTTTCAAAGTCTTTCAACAGTGGGTGTTTCATGTCTTTCTCACTGAGGATAGCGTGTTCTGTCGGTATACGCCAGTCTATGCCGAGGCTGTCGTCAAGAATGCTTATTCCTCCGTCAGCTTCGGGATGATAGAACTCGTCGCACTTGTACTGGAACACTGCAGTCTCGCTAAGCACAGCGAACCCGTGGGCAAAACCCTTGGGGATAAAGAACTGGCGGTGGTTGTCCTCTGTCAGCTCAACGGCAACATGCTTGCCGTAGGTCGGCGAGCCCTTGCGAATGTCAACCGCGACGTCAAGCACAGCCCCTTTTACGCACCTTACCAGTTTTGCCTGTGTGAACGGCGGACGCTGGAAATGCAGGCCACGCATCACACCGTATGACGACATGCTTTCGTTGTCCTGCACGAACTCCACATGACCGACCTTCTCGTCAAACTCCCTTTGCGAGAAGCTCTCGAAGAAATATCCTCTCGTGTCCTTGAAAATGCGCGGCTCGATGATAACCACGCCCTCTATTTCTGTCTTTATTACTTCCATTGTTTATTTATTTTGCAACCAAATATCTTTTACCCGTAAATCAGCTTCTCCCCACAGGGGAGAGTAAGAGAGGCTTTTCAATACTCCAGATTCTTTTCCAATGATTCCTGTTTCTCGCCGAGAATGGAAATCAGATATTTGCCGTAGTCATTCTTCAACATGGGCTGTGCCACCTCGCGGAGCTTGTCCGCCGTTATCCAACCTTTGCGGTAGGCGATGCCTTCCAGGCAGGCGACCTTCAGCCCCTGACGTTTCTCTAATACTTCGATGAAGGTCGATGCCTCCGACAACGAGTCATGCGTGCCAGTGTCGAGCCATGCGAAGCCGCGGGCCATGGTCTGAACCTTCAGTTCCTTGTCTTTCAGGAACTCCTGGTTTACTGTCGTAATCTCCAGTTCTCCGCGCGCTGAAGGCTTGATGCTCTTGGCGATGTTCACAACCTTGTTTGGATAAAAATACAGCCCCACCACAGCATAGTTGCTTTTCGGATGTTCCGGCTTCTCCTCAATGCTCAGACAGTTGCCGTCCTTATCGAACTCCGCCACGCCGTAACGCTCGGGGTCACTTACGCGGTAGCCGAACACCGTCGCCTTGCCGTTCTGTTCGGCATCCACAACAGCCTGCTTCAGCATATCATTCAGTCCAGCACCGTAAAAGATATTGTCGCCCAGCACCAGACAGGCACAGTCATTGCCGATGAACTCCTCCCCGATGATGAAAGCCTGTGCCAGTCCGTCCGGTGACGGCTGCTCGGCATACTCAAACCTTACTCCGAAGTTACTGCCGTCACCCAGCAACCGTTTGAAACCAGGCAAATCGTAAGGTGTCGAGATAATCAGAATTTCCCTGATGCCGGCCAGCATCAGCACCGAAATCGGATAATAAATCATCGGTTTGTCGAAAATCGGAATGAGCTGTTTGCTGATTCCCTTGGTGATAGGGTACAGACGTGTACCGCTGCCACCGGCCAATACTATGCCTTTCATAATATTAAATTAATTAAATTCCAAATTTAAATATGACATCATAGCTGTATCATACTTTCATGATTTGACTAATCATCAGTTCATAATTATTCTATCAATCATTTTCATACAATTCGTATTTGTATATTTAAGACTTTCATTAAAAGCCATATTTCCCATATCTCTAGCTATATCATCATTTTGTAAAATTGTTTTTACAGATGCTATAAGAGAATTCAAATCTCCGATTTTATATCCAATACCTGATTTATCAGTAAAATAGTAATTTATGGATGATATATTTGTATAAACGATTGGTTTATGATATCTCATGGCCTGCAAGCATAACATTTGTCCTGATGAACCGACATCTTCTTTCAATGGAATCACCACAATAGCGGCCTTTCTTAGCAATTTAGAAAAATCTTCAATCGCTATATCCTTTTTTACAAGTACGTTTGAAGGAATATCATATAAATCATTATTCAATTTTGATGCCACAAATACGAACTGCCTATCTGGCATTCTTTTAGCTAATTCTATCATCAAGGAATAGTCTCTATTAGAATATCCTCCAGAAAAAATATAACCGTCATTTAGCTTAACATCATTCTCTTGTTGTTCAATGTCGGAACAATACGGCACGAATTCCAATCTTACTTTTTTTGATAAATTACGGTAATAATCAAATTCAGAAGGACTTTGTAAAATCAATGTCAAACGATTAGTGTTTAATAGAAACGACAAAAAAGATTTTACATATTTGTTATTTCCAAGTCTATGCAAATAAAAATTATAAAGATAAAGCCGTGTTTCCGTTCCTAAAAGGGTGTTGAACAAACGAAAAACCGACATTGCAGCAATTCCCCCCCGTTGAAAAAATTATACAATTTCTAAATTTATGTATATGTAATAATATTTTCCAAAAAGCATGCACCTCATTCAATATACGGTTCTTTTTTGTATTAAAGCGTTTATTAGAAGCTTCTTTTATAAAAAAGCGTTCCACTTTACGACCTCGCTTCTCGCACCAATCAGCATATGCAGAACCCCAGGCCTTATATGTTCCTATTTGTATTATTTTCATTTTACAAACCTCTTTCTTTGAAATATCTATCATAGCCTTCAAGCAAAACCTTACTTGTGTGTTCCCATGAAAGTTCATTTATCACACGATTGCGGCCAAAGTCCCCCATGTGCCTGCGCCTTTCCGGGTCGGCCAACAATTCAAGAATCTTCTCTGCCATATCTTTCGCATCATTATTTTTAGCATAGAGAGATGCTTCTCTCGCACTATATCTGCCCTCCGTCAAGTCAAATTGCACTATCGGCTTGCCTAACGCCATATACTCAAGAATTTTATTCATTGTACTCTTGTCATTCATCGCATTATATTCGTCAGAATTCACGCAAACATCAGCCGTATTCAGATAGTCAAGCAATTTGTCATCTGGGACGCGACCTGTAAACTCCACAATGTCATCAAGTCCCATATCTGAAGAGAGTTTACGCAACTGTTCCAGATGAGGACCGCCTCCAACAATTCCCCAAAATATATCATCACGCTTCAGGTCGTTCTTTATATACCGGGCTGCTTCAAGCAAGTATTCGATGCCTTCCTGCTGGCCTATCACACCGACATATCCCACCATATATTTACGCCCGCGTTTAATTTCAGGTTTAGCAGGGACTATCCGTAGACGCTCCAGCTTAGGGCCGCTTCTCAGGACAAAAACATCATTAGGATTCATACCTCCACGCTCTATTGCGATTTTCTTATAGCTTTCATTTGTTACAAATGCGAATTTACAATGTTTATATGTCTGTCGTTCGAGCCAAAGTTGGCTTTTATATAAAAGTCCCGTAGTCTTCCCGAATTTTGCCTCAAACAATTCCGGACAGATGTCATGATGGTCAAATATGTAATCCACGCCTTTGTTTCTGAACAGTCTTGCCACCATCCAAATATCATCTGGAGGATTACATCCATGTATACAATGGAAACCACGTTCTTTCATGACACGTCTTGCTAAAGTGTATTCAGCCCACAAAGCACTGCTATACTCACGTGCATAACCGAGAGCTCCATTTCCCTCTTTCGGTAAAGTATGGCGGTAAATATGTACGCCGTTAAGATACTCATACTTTTTATCATAGCCTTTCCCCGTAGGACAAATCACGGAAACAGTATAACCGTTTTCAGCCAGTGTGGTGGCTTCCTGCCATACACGTGTGTCAAACGGTACTGGCAAATTCTCTACAATAATCAAAATCCTTCTATCCATTATTTTCTATTTTTCAGGTTTATCTTGAAATCTACAGACAGGACTTTATTTTCACCGTAAATTCTTATAGCTTTAGTCTGTCGTTTACTACCATAAGCCTCGCTTATCTCCGCGTTTTCTATTTGAATATTATCAATATCGGTATTTATGCACATGGTAATTTTGTTTCCACCGCATATGATTTCAAATCCTTCTCCATTTTTATCCACCGTACAATCTCCACCTAAAATCCATGTCGACACCCAACTTGTATCCCCACTGATATAATCCTTTATCCTCAGTATTGGTGAATCAGACGACTTATACATAAAATCTATAGTCCTTTGATGTATTATGGGACTATAACCGTCATGACTTGCAGTCAGCGTATCATGGTCTTGGTCTGTCTGCCAGTTTTCCAATACACAATTGGCCCGTTTCCCCCAGAGGAAGGCTCCAAGCATTTGCGATTGGTCAATACAAGCACCATTTTTGTCCTTCAGGCATATTGTATTATGGTTAATTGTTTTACGGAATGCATTCCGCATCGGCAGACAACAGTGATAAATATACGTACCTGGATCAGCAAGAACAACATTGCCGTCAACCATCATTTGTACGCTCAATGCATCGGCGTGTCCATGCGCCGCTATTGAGCCAAAACCTAACGCCGCATGATCAATACCAATGAGAATACGGCCGGACGCATCGCGTAAGAATGTGTTTCCTCCGATTTTGTAACAACAGCTTTTTTTATTATCGAAAAGCGGGAACGTTTTTATGCGCTCAATATCAGCATTACTAAACAGCCAGCAGATATTTTCTTCCACTCTATTGAAGGAATGGAAACGTTTTCCTGTAATCAATGAAGAAAACTGCAGCACATAATTAATGTATTGCCAGTTGCCTCCATGTAAGTCAATGATTTTTCCTTCGTCATCGTCTCCGAATTCCATCGCGACCTGTTCATTCCACACCGAATTTGCAACATATCCAGCTTGTTTTTGCAGCATGTCTGTCCAAGATTGCGGCACGCTGTCTCCGTTATTGCGCATTACATGAGCCAGCAGACAATAAGCTTCCATCCCGAATGTCTGATAATGCAGGGACAATTCCTTATTCACGCCGTCCTCATAATTCTGATTTGCAAGTTCTTCAGACAAAATTTTAACGGCAAGTTCCTTCCAACTATGATTCCCAAATGCATAACCGGCCATACCAATGGCTGATGCTTCTACCAGAAGATGGTTATTTGCCGAAGAATACCGACTGTAATGCCTTGAAACATAGTCTGCCATATTTATCGCACCAACGGACATTCTGGCCGACAATTCATTATTACCAAGAAAAGCCATCGCCAACATCCAGTTGATTGCACGTATCGCAATCTCCATGACAGAAGTCCACGCTATGCCATGCAAAAACGGATTGTCACGGCACCACGAAGTTTCTTCTTTGTCAAGACAGCTAAGAAGGGAAATGTCTCCGGTTACAAAATACTTTTTTGCCAATAAAGCATACTGAAAATGCCGGTGTTTTTCCCAACACGTACGAGCGTCTCCCAACTCATCTTTTTGCTTATAGTCAAGAGCATAACTGAACGTATCAGGCCACCGGTTATTGTCTGGCCCTTGCAATAGTCTGATATCGGTTGACGTTGAATAACTATTGTTCTTGAAATTTATGCCTAATGCAGAACGGTCGAAACGCAAACCGGTCAGATTCTTATTCCACACATTTTCATCAACACAAATACATGTGTTACCGAATTTTGCACGTTCTTCAAACGCAATGTGTTTTTGACGCAAACGCCATACTATCTCACGTACGTTCATAGCACGCAGACGATTGGCATACCATGTCAGTTTACCCATTCTTAAAATAAATCAATTATTGTCACTTTATTTCATACATAATGCTACGGTAAAACCATGCAGGCCGGACAGCCGCCGCACATCACATATAAAACAAATGATATCCTTTGTACAAACGACTTGTAAAACGCCTTATCAAACAGCGTCTTTAGCATTGCAAAACACCGTCTTTTAAGCGATAAAATAGGCCATTCCACAGTTCAGGTGTATATATTCCAAAACGACAGCACCGGCAGGGGCATCATCAACAGCCAGTAAAGCATGTCACAAAGCTTATTGATAAAAAAGTTTTGATTACATCTCTCATCTGTCACTTTTACTCCATATTCCACTGACTGACAGACGGTTGACTGATGACGGATAGCGGAAACGTCTGTCACAGTATAGTCATTTGGGAATAAGTGTGCTATGCAAATTTGTGACAGATGACAGATGTTTTTGGGAAAATAATAATAATGACTCTGCAATCTGTGTTATGAATTACATTCATATCCCTGTCATTATACACCTGAACAGCGGATGGACCATAAAAGACAAAACTTTTAAACGCAGAAAGGTTTTATCTTGTAATAAAGTGACAGACTATTTTAGAAGTCAGTCTTTTTAAAGTCTTGCACAATCTTTTCATTCTGAGAGGGGTTTACATTGATATTCCCCCACGACAACCCTTCATAAACGCCATCATAATCAACTTCTTTCCATTGACGAACAAGGTCTACAATAATCTTATGTGGGTATTTTTTCAGCACATCAGCGAATTCTTTTTCTTTGTTGGTCACAACCAGTACATCACTGTTGCTGCAAACAGAATCAAGATTATCGGTGACAAAATGTTGCAAGTGTGGAATCTTGGCCATTATAAAGTCTTTATTCGTGCCGGTAAGTTCGCTGATTCTCACATTTTTATCATAAATCCTGATTTCAAATCCTTTTCCGAGCAACTGCTCTACCACATCAACAATAGGACTGCAGCGTAAGTCATCCGTACCAGCCTTGAAGCTCAGCCCCAGAATTCCGACCTTACGCATACCTTTGTTTACTATTGTATCAATGGCATTACGCTTCTGAATCTCGTTACTTTGATAAATACTGTCAATTACCGGAACATCTACATAAAGGTCATGGGCCAGTGTTTTAAGAGCCTTCATGTCTTTGGGAAGACATGACCCGCCGTATGCGAAGCCCGGCTTAAAATAATATGGTGAGATGTTCAGTTGTCTGTCCTTGCAGAATATCTCCATCACCTTATGTGAGTCAATATTAAGTCCTTTACAAATGTTGCCGACTTCATTTCCGAAAACTATTTTTAATGCATGATATGTGTTGTTTACATATTTCATCATTTCTGCCACCTCTATGTCTGTGCGGATGAATTCACCGTGAATACCGCTGTAAAGTTCACGGAATTTACGCTCAGCCATATCATTGTCAGTGCCGACAAGAGTCAATGGCGGATTAAAATAGTCTTCCACACTAGTCCCTTCACGTAAAAATTCAGGATTACTTACTACTGTAAAATCAATATCTCTCTTCTTTCCCGATTCTTTTTCCAAAATCTCGCCTACTTTCTTGTTCGTGCCAGGCAAAACTGTACTTCTGATAGCGACAATGTGGAATCCGTCTTTGTCTTTCAGGGCACGTCCTATGCGTCCCGCTACAGTATAGATGTATTCCAGATTGAGATGCCCTTCCTTGCTTGAAGGTGTACCTACGACTATGAATGAAATCTCAGTTTCTGCCACAGCCTCTGCCGCTACAGTTGTGGCAGACATTAATCCTTTGTCATGAGCTTCTTTACACAGTTCGGCAATGCCTTCCTCTATTATGGTAGGCTTACCTTCATTCATAAGGCGGACTTTATTTTCATTAACATCAACTCCGATTACCTTGTGGCCTAATTTTGCCAGACATGCCGCGCCCACGCATCCTACGTAGCCGAGACCAAAAATACTTACGTTCATTGTGTTGTATATTTAATGTTTATTATTTTTTGCCAGTTTACTGACTATATATTTGAATTTTTCACTTTCAGTATATACAAGTTTATCCATGGACGTTTCCGTCAATTCAACATCCATATTGCCTGTACCAGCTCTTGCAATAAGGGCCGATATGATTTTTTCACGGTTCATATCGCAGAAACCTTTTTCAGGAACGACCAGAATTCTGACCTTTCCGACACTGTCTTGTATAAGCTGCGAAACCTTTACGTTTTGTGCTTCTTTCATTATGAAATCAAGCCTTTTTAGCAAAGTTCCGTCTTTACATATCAGAAAATCCTCATTCCTGCCATGAATTCGTTTTATTACCCCCCCCCGAATTAACATTAATTAAGTTTACCACATAATTGAATTTACCGCGTGATGTATACACCAAATCCTTTTTTTCTATGCGATTTATGTCTATCTTAAAATTATCAGCTCCAAGTTGTTGACATACAGCATCTCCACTGCTGTCCCAAGAAAATCATTAACAAATCATGAAATCACCTGATAATGTGCGAGTTATGAACGAAAAAGCGTGC
>URRR01000035.1 GCA_900550365.1 uncultured Prevotella sp.
TAAGTTCAGCAGACAAGATACAAGCAGACCAGCAGACAAGGAGATTTGCTTTGTTAGTAACAAAGCATATGGCTTTAACTTCTAACGAGCGAAGCGAGTGATAACTTCTATAACTTCTCTAACTTCTTTTCAATAGGCCACCTTTCACGTTCCAAAAGGTGGCCTATTGAAGCGTAAAAGGCCGTCTTTTGCAGGCCGAAAGACGGCCTTTTGCAACGGTGCTGATTATCAGGCAGTTACAAGCCTGCCATGATATGCGCCGTAAGCAGGCGTGAAAAGCCGTGCGGACGGGCGCCCGTATTGAGGTTTACGCTAACGTTAAATACGTGAAAATAAACAGCTCTGACCTGCCACAATACGGAATATTTGTTGTAATTTTGTGGTGTTAAATCTAATAATCTGAAGTTATGCTCAATTTAGACGAACTATACAAGGCACGTTACGTGCTGAGTAAAATACTCCGGCACACCGACCTTGTTCACGCGCCGAAGCTCAATCCCGAGAGTGACATTTACCTTAAGCCCGAGAACCTGCAGATAACCGGCTCGTTCAAGGTGCGCGGCGCGTATTACAGAATATCGCAGCTCAGCGACGAGGAGAAGAAGAAAGGCGTCATCGCATGCTCCGCCGGCAACCATGCTCAGGGCGTGGCTCTCGGCGCTACAAGCCACGGCATCAAGTCGCTTATATGCCTTCCTGAGGGCGCACCGATAAGCAAGGTTGAGGCCACGCGCCGCCTTGGGGCCGACATCTGCCTCGTTCCCGGCGTGTATGACGATGCCTATCAGCGCGCTCTTCAGCTCCGCGACGAGCACGGATACACGTTTATCCACCCCTTCAACGACGAGCACGTCATTGCCGGACAGGGCACGATAGGCCTTGAACTGCTTGACCAGCTTGCCGACATAGAGGCCGTTGTAGTGCCCATCGGCGGCGGCGGACTGATTAGCGGAGTGGCTTACGCCATTAAATCGCTAAAGCCTGACGTTAAGGTTTACGGTGTTCAGGCGGCCGGAGCGCCAAGCATGTATCAGAGTATAAAGGACCATCATCCCGAGACTCTTGGCAGCGTGGCTACCGTTGCTGACGGTATCGCCGTGAAAACACCGGGCGATCTCACTTACGACATCTGCTCGAAGTATGTTGACGACATAGCCCTTGTTACCGAGGACGAGATATGTGCCGCCATACTACGCCTCATAGAGGAGGAGAAGATGATAGCCGAAGGCGCGGGAGCAGTGAGCGTCGCTGCGGCGATGTTCAACAAAGTGCCCATTAAGGGCAAGAAGACGGTCTGCCTCGTGAGCGGCGGCAACATCGACGTTAACATCCTTAACCGCGTTATCAACCGTGGTCTTGACAAGGACGGACGCATCTGCACGCTCGCCATGGAGCTTGATGACAAGCCCGGACAGCTGCTTGAGGTCATCGAGGTGCTGGCCACTTTGGGTGCCAACGTGCTCAGCGTTCACCACGAGCGCGGCGTCTACAGCCAGAACATCAACGCCTGCGAGCTGCGCGTCCGCCTCGAGACGCGTAACCATGAGCACGTGGAGAACATAAAGGAAGGCTTGAAAAAGAAGGGATTCAAACTGAAATGATTTTCTAAAACATTAAATATCAGAACATATGAAAGCATTACATTCAGACAAGGCGCCTAAGGCTTTAGGCCCTTACAGCCAGGCGATAGTAGCCGGCGGATTTGTGTTCGCGTCAGGACAGGTACCCATCGACCCCGCCACGGGCGAGTTTGTAGAGGGCGGAATAAAGGAGCAGACACGCCAGTCGCTCACCAACGTAACCAACGTTCTTGCCGAGGCGGGCATCGACCTGAGCCATGTTGTCAAGACAACGGTGTTCCTTTCAGACATGGATAACTTCGGCGCGATGAACGAAGTGTACGCCGAGTTCTTCAAGGAGCCGTTCCCCGCCCGCTCCGCCGTTGCCGTAAAGACGCTGCCCAAAGGCGCTCTTGTTGAGGTGGAAGTCATCGCGGAGCTATAATTTAAAGGTGAGAAAGTGAGAAGGTGAGAAAGTGAGAACATGAAAAAACGCTTGTCTCACCGTCTCACTTTCTCACCGTCTCACCTTTTATCCTCACCTTCTCACCTTTTATCCTCACTTTCTCACCTTCTCACTTTCTCACCTTTAAATATTCCTTTATCGCCTCCACGTATTCCTCGAACGCCGCTATGCCCTCCGGTGTGATGCGGCACGACGTGTTGGGGCGCTTTCCCAGGTAGCTCTTTGTTATGTCGATATACCCCGCCTTGTGGAGTTTGTCGAGCTGAACGCTGAGGTTCCCCGCCGTAGCGCCTGTCTGTTTGCGCAGGTAGACGAAGTCCGCCGCGCCCGTGCTGACGAGCAATGACATCACGGCGAGGCGCAGCTCGCTGTGCAGAAGAGAATTAAGCGGTTTCAGCATTGCGGTGTTTTTTATCCCGTTTTTTGCGTGAAAGACCAAAATCTGCAGTCAGGCAAAAGAGGAAAAATATGAAAAATCCATATAAGAGGGAACCTCGTAACTCGTCTTTTCCAAAACCTGCCAAGCAGAAACACAAGCCTCCAAAGGCTGTTCCAAGCAAATCACCGCTCTTTAACATGCCGCTAAGCATGAACATGGCGCACACAAGCGGCAGCGCCATGAGTGGAAGCATGTGCTGAGGAACACCAAACGCGCCATATATGGCAGCGAGAACGGCAAGCAAAGTGAACTCACCCCAGCCCGTTTTCACGATGCGCCCCATGACGGTACGCGGCTTTTTCCACATACGCTCACGCACGAACGGCACAAAGTAAGCCACCAGCGGCACCGGTATCCACAGCGCGTTGAGCCAATCGTCATGCCAGATAAACTGTATAATCATCATCAGCACGCCGAGCCCGCCGTACAGTCTGATGAAGTTCAGGCCGCGCAGCTCAGTCTGCCGGGCGCGGTCTATCATCCTTGTTATCAGTTCGAGACTTTCTTTCTCGTTAAGTTCCTTATCGTCCATAGTCATATTTCAAGTTAACATTTACCTTCTTTCGCCTGGCGGTTAATTTTTATTCCCGGTATTATCAGCAGCGTGACGGCCGACAGGGCGAGGCAAAGCGCCTCGTAAGGGCCGGGATATATCAGGGTGAAATTAAACAGAATAACCGTTCCTCCGATAATGCAGCCGTAGGCTTTGTCCTTCAGTGCGTAGGCCGTTACTGCCGAGGCTGACATCAGGAGCAGTATTATGACAGCCGTGACGGGCAGCCGCACGGCATACACCGACCTGTCGTAAGAGAACGTTCCGATAACGGCCACGCAGACGGCGAGTATCCCGAACACCGTCCACACCCACTTTATGAGCTGCCACACATAGCCCGAAGGCATGCTCTCGCGCCGCTCTTGGCGCTTCTTATATAAGCTGATGACCCAGCCGGCGGCGCACATGGCGAACCAGAGCATGTTCCACCAGGACGTGCCCGTGAGCTTCCACAGCAGGCAGACGGCAACTCCGGTAATGAAGGTAAGCGTGCCCCACACAATCATCGGCGTGCCGGCGTTACGCGTAACGTCGCGCTTGCCCTGCTCTATCGCGGCGCTTATTATCTCAAGGCTGCGCTCTACGGTCATTTCCTTGTCGTTTTCCATAATCATCAATGTTGTGTTTAATGAGTTATTTACTCATGTTTTCTCTTTCTCCGCATGTCCGCAGCCACTGCAGTTGACGGCGGAACGCGGCACGGTACGTACACAATGCAAATATAAACAAGTTTATAATATAAACCAAACAAACGTGAAATATAATACATAAAATTACCTTTTATTAACAATATAGGCACTGACGGTACATGAGACGATGACTGTCTGTTGTCTGTTTTGCGGCAAACCGTGTTCCAAAAGGCCGTCAAACGCACGCCAAAAGGCCGTCTTTTGCAGGCCGAAAGACGGCCTTTTGTAACTTGTTGGATATCAAGATGTTACGCAGGCGGTTACAGACCGTCCGGCATTTAACGGCCAGAGGGTTTGGCGGAGATATATAAAAGCATTATATTTGCACTTATTAAACAATGTAAAAAGCTGTGGCGCATGCCGTCGGCGTACAAATGTCAAACCCGGAAAAATATCAGACCTATGAGAAGAATCCTTACGTCAGTTCTTGTGGCGGCTCTCATGTTGCAGTGCATGTCAGCCGTTGCGGCAGACTTGGTACAGCGGCCGTTTAAAGGAGTGTGGATTAACTACACTGACGAACAGTACGAACTGCTGGAAATGGACTTGTATGAAAAGGCCGTATCCGTGCCTGACGGTGACGGCAAATGCTACGGATACCTGCAGATGGAGAACGACTTTGTGTCAGACTATTGGATTATAACGAAGGTGGAACAGCTCTCCCGGAGTGCCGCGCGGATAAGGTATTACAGCCTGAGATACGGTCTGCCGGGACAAGACGAGACGCTTACCGTAACGCTCAACGCGGCCGACGGCAGCATAGGTTTCGGCGAGGGGCGTGTGTTCGGACCGTCGTCGGCGTGCAGGTACGTTGAAGTGATAAGGGATAACGTCAACATCCGCACGTCTCCACGCACCGGCAAGGCCGTGGCAAAGGCGCAAACGGGCATGACGTTTCCGCTCAAGGGCATGGACAGCGGCTGGTACAGGCTGGAAATGTATGACGGTTTTGAGGGCTATGTGGCCGGTGAGCTGGCCTGCCCCTGGCGCGAGGCTGACCTCAGGATACCGGCTGACGCGCTGCAGAAGAGCGGCCAGTATGTTGAGGCTGACGGCGTAACGCTCTGCAACGTGTCGTTCACGAGCCGCGGCGGAGCCGTCTACATGGAGGTGTCTCGCAGTCTGGTTGACAGAAACAAGGGCACTATGAGCTATCTGTACACCACTATATATAAAGGTAAGGCCGATGCCAACAGGCTCGTTTTTACCGAGGCGGCCGAGGGTCCGATGCTTATGGCAGACTCTCCCGACATCGACGGCAAGTTGAAAGCCGTAGTTCCGTACACCGTATATTACTCTCCTGCGCATTGCGACTTCATCGTAGGCGGCAAGAAAATAGGCCTGCAATAAACCGGAACAACACAAAACGGGCGCATGTCTGCTGACGTCAGCGTGTCAGCCGGCCTGCGCCCGTCTTGTGTGCGGTAATAAGAGAGTATTTATTCAGATGTGTCTTTCATTATTTCAGACGCGCTGATGTATCCCCGTGTGATAGCCTTCACCGTGAGGTCGGCCATGTTGCGCGCCCCCAGTTTGGTGAAAAGGCTCTTGCGGTGGGTCTCAACGGTGTTCTCAGAGATGAACAGCCGCTGCGCGATCTCTTTCGATGTGTATCCCTTTGCCAGTGCCTTGAGTATCTCAATCTCGCGTTCTGACGGATGCTCGATGTGCCTGCGGCATCCGTACAGCCGCTTCTTCAGCCCCGGACAGAAGTATTGGCCGCCGTTCATGACGGTAGTCATGGCCTCTACCATCTGCGTGAAGTCGGTCGACTTGAACATTATCGCGTTGACACCCTTGTCGAGCATGCGCCTCAGCAGCCAGATTTCCTCGTGAATAGTGTTTACTATTATGCGCGCGTCGGCATACGTCGAGCGGATGATGTCTATCAGTTCAAAGCCGTCAATGTCAGGCATGCCGATGTCGATGATGTACAGGTCGTGCTTCCTGTACGGCAACGCGCTTACCAGGTCGGCGCCGCGTATGAAAGTGTCGACGTTGTCTACCCCGCATCCTTGCATCAGACTCTTGAAGCCTTCAAGTATCAGTGCATGGTCATCAACCACGGCCACGCACTTGTCTTGCAGTAAATATCTCTGTGCCTCGTTCATCGGGGCAAAGTTATACCATGCGTCCATATCTGCAATAACGGAAATCCGTGGTTTTTATTCCTTTCTGTTTATTCCGGCCCTGACGGTCAGCGTTGTGCCCGTTACGTCCTGCTTTACGCTCAGTGTGCCGCCGATGGCGTCGGCGCGCTGCCTCATCGTGCGTCTGCCTATGCCTCCGCGGCCGCCCCGGCGGTGCTCTCTGCCGTTGTCGGTGACGGTCAGCGTCACGGCGTCTGACGACAGTTCAAGGGCCACGTCAATACGTGTGGCGCCCGAATGTTTCACCGCGTTGCTCACCGCCTCCTGCGTTATGCGGTACAGTTCGAGTGCAGTTGCGTCGGGAACGGCCTTCCAGTCGGCCTCGGCAGGCCGCGGCGTGAACGTCATGCCGCAGCCCGACGCATCGGCGGCGTCGGCAAGATAATCGTCAAGCACCATGCTGATGTCGGCAAATCTGAACTCAGGCGGCATCAGTTCGTGCGACACCCGCCTCACCTGTTCACGTATTCCGCCGAGCATGCTGTCGTAAGTCTCGGCGCTGCCGGTGTTCTTTGCCGCCATAAGCTGCATGGTGTAGAGGCTGTTGCAGACGCCGTCGTGCAGCTCTTTGGCCAGCCGTGAGCGCTCGTTCTCAAGTCCTTCGAGGTAGCGGCGGGTAAGTCTTTTGTCCACATCGGCCTTCAGACGGGTATACTCGGCCTCCCTCTCGCGCATGCGCCGGCGCTGTCTCTGCACGTAAAGCGCCACGAGCAGGGCGCAGGCGAGCACCGCCAGCACGGCCACGGCAATGTACATGCGCGTCTCGGCCAGCTCGGCCTCGCTGCGGGCGAGGGCCAGTTCTTTCTCCTTCGTCTGATACTTGACGGTCAGCTCACGCATGCTCTCGGCCTTGTCTTTCTCAAACAGACTGTCCTTCAGCGCCACGGCGCGGCCCAGACAGTCGTAAGCCTTGCGCCATTCGCCCAGCTTTGCCCATGCCTCGTGCATGTTGTTGTAGCAGTCATAGACAACGAAGGGCATGTTCCCGACGCCCTTTGTTGACAGGATAAGGTTAAAAAGGTCTATCGACTCGCGCCATTTTCCGTTGTTCAAGGCCACGCTGCACAGTATCTGGCGGTAAGCTATCAGCGCCATGGTGTCGGTAACCTTGTCTTCAAGCTGCCTGCAGCGGCCGCGCCACAGGCCGTCCGCTGCGGCGTCGCCCATGCGGTCAGCCACGGCTATCATGTACGCCCCGGCGTTCAGGGCGGCAGGGTAGAGCTTCGTCTGCATGGCGTTGTCATAGGCTAAAGACAGCAGGCGGGCCGCCTCGCCGTTGTCTCCGCACATGAGGAATATCAGTCCGTCCTGTGCCAGAAGCTGCGCCTTGAACGCCTTGTCGGAGCATTTCAAGGCCCAGTCAGCCCCCTGCCGGGCATATTTCAGGGCGTCTTCCTTATGCTGCATGTCGATGTGCAGGGTGGCGAGATTAAGGTAAAGGGCGGCAGCCTCCTGCCGTCCGTCCTCGCCTGTGGTGCGCCTGAAGCTCTCGTCAGTGCACAGCTGCATGGCGCGGTTGTAGTGTTCAAGAGCCTCGTTCAGCTTGCCCTGCGTGCGCAGATACACTCCCATTGACGAGTTTATGCCTACAATGGCAGTAGTGTTGCCCTCCTTTTGCGCCATGGCGAGTGCCTTTTTGGCTATTATTACGGCCGAGTCGTTCTGGCCTTCGGCGTGCAGGCGGTCGGCCTCGGCACGCAGACTGTCAAGCATTACGGCACAGTTTGCCGTCATGGCAGCCGTCATTGAGATGATGAGCAGAATCAGTTTGCAGGTTCTCATGGTGCTTTATATATTAAGGTGATAATTCTTTTTACAGGCCTTTAATGCCGCGCGCATCCTGTCTTCATGTGAGCAAAGATAACGAAAGTTTCTTTCAGGCCAAGCGTTATTGCGCCTAAAATCACGGAAAACCGTTATTGCGGGTTTTCAGTCAATTATTATTTTTGCAGAAAACCGAATATAATGAAAGAATTTCCGGCGTCGTCAGCCTTGCCGTTCAGGCTAATCCGTGCCGGCGTGACCGCTGCTTTCGGAGTGATACTGTGTGCCGGTTTTCTCACGTCTTGCGGCCGCAGGACACCGCGCTGCATACTGCCTGAGGGCGTGGAGCTGCGCGAGGGCGACATTGTTTTCCGTCGCGGCAACGGTTTTACGAGCCGTGCCGTGCTGGCGGCCGACCGCCACGGCATGTACTCTCACGTGGGTATGGTGGTCGATTCGTGCGGAGTCAAGATGATAGTGCACGCCGTTCCCGGCGAGCCGGACCATGAGGGCGACCCTGACCGCGTGAAAATGGACACGCCGGAGAGTTTTTTCTCGTCGGTTAACGCTGACATAGGTGAGGTGAAACGCCTGCGGGGCGACACGCTGACGCCGCGCCGTGCCGCGCTCGCCGCCCTGCAGACATACCGCCGCGGCACGCTGTTTGACCATGACTATGACGACTCTGACACCGTGAAAATGTACTGCTGCGAGCTCGTCATGCATGCTTTCGCCCGTGCCGGAACGCCTCTCGTAGGACCGGCGCGCCACGAGTTCCGCCTGCCGGGATTAGGGCTGATACGCTGCGTGCTGCCCTCTGACATATGCAACAGCCCCCGGCTGGTAACCGTGAAGACATTTTAAATAACATAATTAACAAAAAAACAACGTTTATGAAAAAGCTATTTGTATTTATGACGGCGCTTGCCGCCGTGCTTGTGCTCGCCTCGTGCGGCGGCGGCAACACGCCAAAGGGCGTTGCCGAGCAGTTTATCAAAGCCATACAGGACCAGGACGGGGAGCGCATGGCATCGCTGGTTTACTTCGAGGAGGGCAAGGCTCCCAAGACCGACAGCGAGCGTGAGCAGCTCAACGCCATGATGACGAGCAAGGTGAGCACGACCTACGCCAACAACGGCAAGCTGAAGTCATACGAGATTCTGTCTGAAGAGATATCTGAAGACGGCACGGAAGCCGTGGTTGAGGCTAAGATAGAGTTCGAGAAAAAGACAAGTGACGACAAGATAAAGCTGAAGAAAGACAGCGACGGTAACTGGAAAATAGACATGAGTAAATAACCTCTTACACACTGACATCGGTTCGCTTTCGTAACGCATTGATAATCAATGCTTTGCAAAAGGCCGTCTTTTGACTTGCAAAAGACGGCCTTTCATCGTGCAATTGACGGCCTTTTGGAAACCAAAAGGCCGTCTTTGGGGTTCATCCGCAATTCAGGTGTATAAAATTAAGACATAAATGTTGCCGTAAACACTCTCCGGTAGGGACATAATTTATTATGTCCGCATGTTTCGGAGAAACATATCTCACGCTGTTTTATCATCGCCGAAGGCCATTTTTCACTTTTAATTTTTAATTGTTAATTGCATCATACGCCCCTTCGTGGCGTGCGGACATAATAAATTATGTCCCTACCGGAGGGTGTTTTCTTCAATGACAATAACGATTTGTCATATACCTGAACTGCGGATGAGCCGTCAATCGGAAAATAAGTTACCATGTTCAGTCCCGGCAGATCTGTAATCTGTCAGAATTGAATGCCTGGATTGGCAAATCAGCAGGCGCGTAATGGCAGTGCCGGATGAAAATAAATGCGCCTTGCTTGCGGATATTTAAAGAACAATTCAGCAGATAAAAAAACACGCAAAGCTGGCAATTTTTACGATAATTTATATACCTTTGCACCGTACTTATTAAAATTTTAGGTGCCTCTAACTCGTTGAAATCGCCAAAATCAATCGTAAAAATGAGGTACGGAGCAGTCCACATACAGGGTGGGCTGCCATTCCGTGCATTTTTACGAGCGTTTGGCGATGCTTACGAGTTGGCATGGGTGGCGGCCCACCTGATTTATTTTTAATGTTTAAACTCCGGAGGTTGTCACGGAGAAACTCGTGAAATTGCCAAATGAAACATTGTGAGACAACAGACTGCGCGGCGCTTGACCGTTTGCAGTCGCAAACAATCAGCCTGCTGAGATTTCCGATGATAGCGGCTGTTGTGCTTATCCATTCAGACGTTTCTGACGTCGTTGTCAGTGGTGTAAAATTAACATCAGGTGTTGATCTTCCTGTTTATGGCTTTATGTCAACGCTCTTTGTCAACACTTTTGCCCGTATAGCGGTGCCCCTTTTCTTTTTCATCTCGGGCTATCTTTTCTTTAAGGGTGCTGATTTCAACCGTAATGTATATGTAAGAAAGCTGAAGAGCCGATGCCGCTCTCTGCTCGTTCCTTACGTGTTTTGGAATATAGTTGTGATATTTCTGACGTTTCTTACTCAGGTGTTCTTGAGCGACATGACTTCCGGACGCAAGAAACTGATTGCCGATTTCTCTTTTACAGACTGGCTGTCCTGCTTCTGGTGTTTTCCTGATACTATGCCTATTTGTTATCCCTTTTGGTTTATCAGAAATCTGATGATACTTGTAATCGTTTCTCCTTTGATTTATTATCTCACGAAGTTGGCCGGACCTGCTTTAGCGATAGTTACAGGACTGCTATGGATATATGGAATAGAAGGCGTGTCAAGTACTGGTCCGTGGTCTCTTGACGGTATATTCTTCTTTTGTTTCGGTGCTTATTATGCCATAAAAGGAAAGAATTTCGTTGCAGTTATGTCCAAGTGCCCGGTTAAGTTGGCGGTTTCGGCGTATGCGTTGCTTGTTTGTCTGCGTATGGTTGTTTACATGTGCGGAATTGATGACAATAATATTATAAAGCAGTTGTCTGTCTTCGTAGGCGTGACAGCAGTGATACTTGTGTCTGCCAAGGCGTTGGATAAAGGTAAGGTAAAGGTTAACGGACTTTTATTGTCAAGCACATTTTTTGTTTATGCCTATCATGCGATGCCCGCTGCATTTGCTACCAAAATGTGGGCAAAGGTAATGCCGAAAACCGACTTGTCGATGACCGTCGGCTTGTTCGTGTCAGCTTTGGTGATAATCATTGTCGGAGTTTTACTTTATAAATTGTCTGACAAACTGTTTCCACGGTTCACTGCGGTTGTCACGGGTGGCCGTGCGAAAGTGAAAAGTTCTTGGATGGGGAAATAAAAAGACAAAATCCCGGCCATTAACGCAAATATATTAAGGCGTTAATGGCCGGGATTTTTATTGTGTCCGTTTAAATTTCGCGTTACAGCTTGCCGCCGTAGCATAGGTCGCCGGCATCGCCCAGTCCGGGCACTATGTACTTATGCTCGTTGAGGATGGGGTCAATGGCTGCGCACCATATGGTGGTGCGGTCGTCGGGCAGCGACTTACGTACATGGGCTATGCCTTCAGGCGTCGCTATTACGCAGGCTACATGGATGCGCCCCGGTACGCCGTGGGTGAGGAAAGCCTTGTAACCCAGCTCCATGGAGCCGCCCGTCGCCAGCATCGGGTCGGCTATGATGAGCGTCTTTCCCTCAATGCTCGGTGTGGCGAGGTACTCAACGTGTATGCCCACTTCGGTGTGGCTGTCGTCTGTATATTCACGGTACGCACTGACAAAGGCGTTGCCCGCATGGTCAAAAACGTTGAGAAAGCCGTTGTGGAAGGGCAGTCCGGCACGGAAAATCGTGGCCAGGACGATGTCGTCGGTGGGCATATTGACGCTCGTCGTGCCAAGAGGTGTGGTTACTTCACGCGGCTCATAGCTCAGCGTCTTGCTTATTTCGTAGGCCATCATTTCGCCCACGCGTGTGATATTGTTGCGGAAGAGCAGCCTGTTCTGCTGATAGTTGACGTCACGCAGCTCAGCCATGTACTGGTTGATGATAGAGTTCTGTTTGCCGAGGTCTATTATTTCCATAGTCAGTTTTTATCCGCAAAAATAATGTTTTTCCTGCAAACATGATAATTATGGGCAAGGAAAATATCCCTTGTGCATCTCTGTCAGAGCGGGGAGGGCGAGGGTCTGCATGCGGCGCGGACGCATTACGCCATGCTGTTTTTGCAAACTGCGAATTGCAAAAGCGTGAAGGGCTGTTTAAAATTTTAATACTTTAACCTAACTAGTTTTTTTGTGTTATAACCAACAATCCTTAGCTATGTCTTAATTATATAATCGTTAATTATTAAATAATTTAAATATGCTAACTATAGTATGTTGTAAATTAATGACATTCTAATTAAATTTGCATATTAAAATCGGTGAAAATGATTAATGGCACAATATTAGATGTTTTTGCGTCAAATGTTCAAAAATTTCGAAAGCAGCAAGGCTTATCTCAAGAAAAACTTGCCGAAAAAGCAGGTTTACATAGAACATATATAGGCATGATTGAACGTTCTGAGAAGAATATAACACTTTTAAATATGGAGAAAATAGCAAAAGCTCTCAATGTCAATATTAAAGACTTATTGGAAGAATAATATCATATTAACGCAAAAACAGATTTTATGAATTTAAATTAATTTAAATATAAAAAACAGATAATGAATAATAAATCATATAAAACTTTCGAAGTTACTAGTCTTAACGAATCTGATATTGTAAGTGATTGTCAGGTTCCAATCATTTTTAAGCAAGAAAAAGAAGAAAATGACAATAATTTAATAAGGGTATTATCCTTGTTTTCTGGTTG
The DNA here is from genome assembly GCA_900550365.1 of uncultured Prevotella sp. GTDB lineage: Bacteria > Bacteroidota > Bacteroidia > Bacteroidales > Bacteroidaceae > Prevotella. The sequence goes on from URRR01000035.1 coordinate 12,429, forward strand.
CGGAGGAATGGATTTGGGTATGGAAGGTAATTTTATTGCAAATAAAAAATCTTTTCCTGAAAACAGCCCGTACATTGATTATAAAATCAATAAAGATTGGGTTATGTTAAAAAAAACCAGATTCAAAACTATTTTTGCAAATGACATATTGCCGGAAGCAAAGATTGCTTGGACAACATATATGAGCAGGTTCAACTATGATGCAGAAATATACCATAATAACAGTATTGTTGATTTGGTTAAGATGCAAAAAGCCGGTGTAAAAATATTTCCGGAAAATATAGATGTCGTTACAGGGGGATTTCCATGTCAAGATTTTAGTGTTGCAGGAAAAAGACTTGGATTTAATTCAAAAAAAGATCACTTGGGGAAATTCAGAACAGAAAACGAACCTTCTGAAGAAACGCGTGGAAAATTATATTTTTGGATGAAACAAGTTATAGATTTGACAAAACCTAAAATGTTTATTGCTGAAAATGTAAAGGGACTTGTAAATTTAGGTAATATAAAAGACGTTATCCAAAAAGATTTTGCTAGTGCTGATGGTAATGGATACATAGTCCTTCCCCCACAAGTGCTTCATGCTGGTAATTATGGAGTCCCAGAATCTCGTGAACGTATCATATTTATCGGAATAAGAAAAGATGCATTAACGGCTCAAGCCTTAAAAGCATTAGAAATGGAAAATATTCCTGAGGAATATAATCCATATCCACGTCCAACTCACGCCTGTACAGTAAAAGGCGAGAATTTGTTGCCAATTGTAACAACCAAAGACGTTTTAAAAGATTTGAAAGAGCCAGAAGAAACTTCTGACCAATCACAAAAAATATTTTCCAAAGCAAAATATTTAAATTGCGGACAGGGACAAACAGAAATAAGGCTTGATGATTTAGGTCCAACAATAAGGAGTGAACATCATGGGAATATTGAATTTAGGAGATTAAGTCTTGAACATGGAGGAAAACATCTTGATGAATTGAATGCAGGCCTAAAGGAACGTAGATTAACACCACGGGAATGTGCTTTAATTCAAACATTCCCACCTGATTATAAATTTGTCATGAGAAATGAGAAAACTAGAAGATTCTACATAAGTTCATCAGGCGCATATAAAATTATTGGTAATGCTGTACCGCCAGTTTTGGCTTTTTACATTGCGGAAAGAATACAAGAGATCTGGTCTTTATATTTTAATAAATAATCGATATGGAACAAGCTCAACGATTTGTTACTTTCAACTTAAAAGAGAAGAATAATGTTGACGATTTAGTTAATGAACTGTTGTCTAAATCTATACAGTTGATGAATAAAGAGGCTGTTGAAAAACCGTCTTTTTATTCAAAAATGACAGGTGGTGATGTAGAAAAATATTCTTATGACTCCATCTGTAAAATAGCTCCATGCATTTCGTTCGACCCTAAAAACATAGAACTTGTATCAGGTAACAAATTCCCTGATATTATTATTGACAAAACAATATATGGAGTAGAAATAAAATCAACACAAAAAGATGCATGGACATCAACAGGAAGTAGTATTGTTGAAAGTACTAGATGTGATGGCATTGAGCGTATTTTCATGTTGTTTGGTAAACTTGGCGGGCATCCGGAATTTAGATGTAAACCATATCAATTTTGTTTAAGCAACATAGCCGTGACACATTCACCACGATACCTGATTGATATGTGTTTAAACGAAAATGATAATATATTTTCCAAGCTTAATATTGAATATGATTCTTTTCGAAAACTGAATGAAAATGAAAAAATATGTCATGTAAGAGATTTTTTAAAGAAACGCGCTAAGAGAATAAAACAAGAAAAAGATAAATATGAAATGCCTTGGTGGCTGGGAGAAACAACAAACGCAAACTTACGTTTTTTTAATGATGTTGATGAAAAAATTCAAGAGAACTTAATTGCACGAATGTACATATTATTTCCCTCTTTTTTATTCAGTAATGATAAATATAAATACAAAACAGCTTCTTTATGGTTGTGCACCCGTCATTCGATATTAGCCTATAATATTCGAGATCTTTTTTCCGCAGGTGGTAAAATCACACAAGTCGGGAATAGGATTTTGGGCAAAGAGTATCCTAAGATATTGGAAAATTTATATAAGGAAATGCCTCATATTCTAAAACTTTTAGACAATCCTGATGAAGAATTAATAAATGACATTTACGATTTTTGGGATTTCAAATATGATAAATATGATTTGTTAAATTCGTGGATATTAGAATTAGAGTCTGTGTTTAAGAAAAATAAAGATTTATGCGATTTGGATATAATGATTTTGATTTATGAAGATTTTTGTAAATAATCACAGTTTCATGGTTCTGCAACCATGTCACTCTCTGTTATTTCATTTATAGACTTATAGTGTGATATGTGATTTACAAGATAAATGTGATTTAATGTGAATTCCAATGACTCCAATGTCTTAATTCGTATATTTGGTTTTAACTGACATTCCCATATAACAATACAATGCCACCCCATTTTAGATAATTTACGTTGTTCTTCTTTATCACGTTCGCTATTACGTCTTATTTTATTCATCCAAAATTCAGCATTGGTTTTAGGTGCACGAAATTCAGGACAGTTATGCCCATGCCAGAAACATCCGTTTATGAATATACACGTGCGATATTTACGAAGCACTATATCTGGATGACCAGGTAAACGAGAACAATTAATCCTATATCGGAATCCATGAGAGAACAGATATTTCCGTACTATTATTTCGGGCCGCGTGTTTTTTGAATGTATTGCGGACATTATTTTACTGCGCTTTTCTTTAGAAATATTACTCATTTAAATTAAAAGAATATTTAAGTTGAACTTAAAAAATGACAAATTCCGAGTGACTAGCGAAAAATCGCCGTTGTTTTTATATTTTTGAAAAAAGCAATCACTTTATTAATTTTCATGACAAAAGTATAGAATTTTTTTGCATGGCATATGAACTTTTCTTTTTTTTTATTTAATAATGGCAAATTTGGCTTTTAGATGTCATAAGATGGACACGTTTTGCCATTATATACAGGAATCATATTAATTACAACACTTTACCATAATTCTAAGTGAATATTAACATACATAATTATAGATTACTGGGATGAAAAAAAATTAATGAATGTAAAAACAAATACATATTAATGTAATATTCACAACAAGTAGTTATTATTTTCTTTTTCTCTATTTGGATATGTTGTAAAATGAAGATATTCTAGATATACAAAAAACGCAAAATGCAAACTGCGAATTGCAAAAGCGTGAAGGGCTGTTTAAAATTTTAATACTTTAACCTAAAAACACTTTACGGCCGCAGTTTTTGTGCTCCGCGGTGTTTGCCGTACCATTATTTTTTACTACCTTTGCGGGCGGTTTAAGGTACACTATTCAGGAACAAATAATTCACTTTTTAATACATATAAAAATGGCAAAGTTTGATAAGTCAGTTTTAGAGAAGTACGGAATCACGGGTACAACCGAGGTTCTTTACAATCCTTCTTATGAGGTATTGTTCGAGGAGGAGACAAAAAGCGACCTTACAGGTTACGACAAGGGCCAGGTAACTGAGCTTGGCGCAGTAAACGTTATGACTGGCGTTTACACCGGCCGTTCACCTAAGGACAAGTTCATCGTAATGGACGAGACATCTAAGGACACCGTATGGTGGACTTCTGAAGAATATAAGAACGACAACAAGCCCGCTTCACAGGAGGCTTGGGCAGCTGTAAAGGCACTTGCACAGAAAGAGCTTTCAGGCAAGAAGCTTTACGTTGTTGACGGCTTCTGCGGTGCCAACAAGGACACCCGCATGGCAGTGCGCTTCATCATGGAGGTAGCATGGCAGGCTCACTTCGTTAAGAACATGTTCATCCGTCCTACTGAGGAGGAGCTGGAGAGCTTCGAGCCTGACTTCGTTGTTTACAACGCATCTAAGGCTAAGGTTGAGAACTGGAAAGAGCTCGGCCTGAACTCAGAGACTGCTGTCGTGTTCAACGTTACTTCTAAGGAGCAGGTTATCCTGAACACATGGTACGGCGGCGAGATGAAGAAGGGTATGTTCTCTATGATGAACTACTTCCTGCCGCTGAAGGGCATCGCTTCAATGCACTGCTCAGCAAACTGCGATATGAACGGCGAGAACACAGCTATCTTCTTCGGTCTGTCAGGAACAGGTAAGACTACTCTGTCAACCGACCCGAAACGTCTGCTTATCGGTGACGACGAGCACGGATGGGACGACAACGGCGTGTTCAACTTCGAGGGCGGATGCTACGCTAAGGTAATCAACCTTGACAAGGACAGCGAGCCTGATATCTACAACGCAATCAAGCGCGACGCTCTGCTCGAGAATGTAACAGTTGACGCTAACGGCAAGATTGACTTCAACGATAAGAGCACAACTGAGAACACTCGTGTTTCTTACCCGATCTACCACATCAACAACATCGTTAAGCCTATCAGCCACGCACCCGCTGCTAAGCAGGTAATCTTCCTGTCAGCTGACGCATTCGGAGTGCTTCCTCCTGTATCTATCCTCGACTCTGAGCAGACAAAATACTACTTCCTGTCAGGATTTACAGCTAAGCTGGCCGGTACAGAGCGCGGCATCACCGAGCCTACACCTACATTCTCAGCTTGCTTCGGCCAGGCATTCCTCGAGCTGCATCCTACAAAGTACGCTGAGGAGCTGGTTAAGAAGATGGAGAAGAGCGGAGCTAAGGCATACCTCGTTAACACAGGCTGGAACGGAACAGGCAAGCGTATCTCTATCCGCGATACCCGCGGCATCATCGACGCTATCCTGAACCACTCTATCGACCAGGCTCCTACAAAGACAATTCCTTACTTCAACTTCGTTGTTCCTACACAGCTTGAGGGCGTTGATCCCAACATCCTCGACCCGCGTGACACTTACGCTGACGCTGCTCAGTGGGAAGAGAAGGCTAAGGACTTGGCAGGACGCTTCATCAAGAACTTCAAGAAGTATGAGACAAACGAGGCTGGCAAGGCTCTCGTTGCAGCAGGTCCGAAACTCTAATTTTTACCATATTTAATGAAAAAAGCCGCATCCGCTCATGGTTGCGGCTTTTTCTTTCAGTATGTCCGGAGGCTCACCGGTGTGGCGGCAGTCGCATATTGCTTTCGTGCCAGATGCGGACCGCTGCTGCCTGCAGCGGTGTTTTATGGTGTAATTTTACGGCTTTAAAGTCTGTAAACAGCCTCTTTTTATTTGATGTATGTCAAATAATAAAATTTTTTTAGCAAAAAATATAGTTATAAATTGCATATTTGTAGATAAAACACTATATTTGCAGACGTGTTCGTGAGAATACTTTTTCATAGGTTAGTAGTTTGATAGATTTTAAGGTAAAGATTATGTTATTAGATTTTGAAACAATAATGATGCCGGTGTTGCTCGTCGTAATGACGATTTTTAAAGTATCATTACCTTGGTTGACACCGGCAGACGTTAAGCAATGAAGGCAGGCATGAGTGATTCATCCCTGTCTTTTTTATGTCCGTAAGGCCGTCTTCGGGGAATGGACAGATGTAAACATAAAAGCTTTTAAAAATCCTTTTATGTATATAAAAAAGTCCAATTTAATCGTAAATTGGATAATAAAGGATGTAAAAGGCGTTTTATTTAAGGAATTCTGATTAAATTTGCAGCTAAAAATAAACATTATAAGGAATGAGAAGGATTGCCCGACTATTTGTCATCCTGGTTTCAGCAGTTGTCCTGACGACCTCCTGCCTGAGCGATGACACCGCAACCGACATAACTTTTTACAGCGATACAGCATTGACGTCGTTCTCGCTCGGTACACTTAACCGCACGATGTGGACCACCGCCTCTGACGGTACAGACAGTTCTTATACTGCCGAGGTTGACGGAAGCGCATATAAATTTTATATAGACCAGTTCACACGGGAGATATATAACCCCGACTCGCTGCCCGTAAGGACAGATGTGGCGCACGTGATATGCAATGCAGAAGCCAAGAGGGGCGGCCTGATTATCATTGCCTACAAGGATTCGGAGGGCAATGACTCGCTCGCTTATTACATCGACAGTGACTCTATTGACTTTACAGAGCCGCGGGAGTTCCGCGTTTATGCAAACGACGGCATGGCTTACCGTTCTTATAAGGTAAGCGTGAACGTGCATAAGGAAGACCCGGACTCAATCAACTGGTATGACGCAGGCGTAAATGCAGACTTTACTTCGCTGACCGCGATGAAGGCAGTAACCTTCAGCGACAGGCTGTTCGTGTTCGGAACTGACGGCACGGGCACTTCTGTTTATTCTGCAAATCTTGACCAGCCGGGAACGTGGACACAGTCAGGAGCGGGCTTTGACGCTAATGCTTACGCGAGCGCAGTGGCCAGAGGCGACAGCCTTTACACGATAAGCGGCGGGCAGATGATGCGCTCTCATAACGGTACGGACTGGACAGCGTATGCCATTGGGGGCAGCGTGCGCCCCGTAAAACTGTTCGCGGCAGGCCGCACGAAGCTCTACGGACTTGACAGTGAGGGCAATATAGTAAGTTCGGAATACTCGAATCACGGCTGGCAGGCAGATAGAGTGAGTGGAAACGCGGACAACCTGCCGGCTGAAAGTATCAGTTACGGCTGCTTTGGTCTTACTACCGACAATAATGCCGAGCGCATAATTATAGCCGGAAACCGTACTCTCAGTGAGCATGCTGAGGACTCTGTGGCCATGGTATGGAGCAAGATAGAAGAATATTCGGACGACTCTGAAAACCACTCGTGGATGTTCTGTAATGAGGACAACGGATACCGCCTGCCCCGCCTGGCAAATATCAGCATGGCGGCTTACGGCGACGTACTCGTTGCCGTTGGCGGTAAAGGGCAGGGCGAAAGCTCGGCAAAGGCCTTCTCGGGCTTCTATGTCAGCGAGGATAACGGCCTGACATGGCATAATGACGATAAATACTATCTGCCGGAAGGCTTTGACAACGGCAATAAGGATGTGTTTGCCATGACCGTTGACGATGATAATTACCTGTGGATAGTATGTGGAGGTACGGGTAAGGTATGGCGTGGCAGGCTCAACCGCCTCGGTTGGGTGGAGAACCAGACTTCCTTTACCGAATAAATACGATATTGAATCATGCCTGTCGTTAAGAAGACAATCCTGCTTGTCACCCTTTTGATGCTCTCATCATTTGTGGCCAGTGCCCAAGATGAATATGAGTACAAGATGGAGATAGGCGCGGGCGTAGGCGTGGTGAGTTATCAGGGAGACTTTAACGGCAGCATCGTGAAGAACATGCAGCCGTCGGGCTCGCTCGTGTTGAGGCGGATATTCAACCCATACATGGGGCTGCGGCTTGACGTCATGTACGGTAAACTGAAAGGAAGCTCGGCTGATGTAAAGACGTATTATCCGGGATATGCCGATAATCCGGTTGAATTCAGCAACACGCTGATAGATGCCGGCATTACATACGAGTATAACTTCTGGCCTTACGGCACGGGACGTGAGTACAGGGGAGCCAAGAGGCTTACCCCGTTCGTGTTTCTCGGAATAGGTGCCACGTATGTTACCGGTGGCGATGAAAGTGCCTTTACAGCCAACGTGCCGATAGGCATTGGCGTTAAATATAAGATAGGAAAGAGGCTGAATCTCGGTCTGCAGTGGGCCATGCACTTCTCTCTGAGCGATAAGCTCGACGGTGTAGAAGACCCGTACGGTATCGAGAGTTCAGGCATGTTCAAGAATACCGACTGCTATTCGGCGCTGAAACTTACATTGACTTACAGTTTCATGCCCAAATGTAAAATATGCAATAAGGATGACTGAGATAAAAATCGACATGAACCGCATACCGCGCCATATCGCCATTATCATGGACGGCAACGGCCGCTGGGCAATGGAGCGCGGACGAGAGCGCAGCTTCGGTCATCAGGCCGGGGTTGACTCAGTGCGCAGAATAACGTCTGAATGTACACGGTTAGGGGTTGAATACCTTACTTTATATACGTTCTCGACTGAAAACTGGAACCGTCCTGCCGACGAGGTGGCCGCCCTCATGGGGCTTGTGCTGTCTTCTCTTGAAGACGAGATATTCATGAAGAACAACGTGCGCTTCCGTGTAATAGGCGACATTGCACGTCTTCCTGAAGCCGTGCAGGCCAAGCTGAAGGAGACAATGGACCATACGGCAGGCAACACGGCCATGACAATGGTTGTCGCGTTGAGCTATTCGGCGAAGTGGGAAATAACCCAGGCCGTAAGGCATATAGCGAAGGAAGTGAAGCAGGGGAGACTCAGCGTCGACGACATTGACGAGAATCAGGTTGCCAGCCATCTGCAGACCAGCTTCATGCCTGACCCGGACCTGCTTATACGTACAGGCGGTGAGGTGCGCATTTCAAATTATCTGTTATGGCAGATAGCTTATTCAGAGCTTTATTTTTGTGATACATATTGGCCCGATTTTGATGAAAACTGCCTTCACCAGGCTATCATAAGTTACCAGAACAGGCAAAGGCGTTTCGGCAAGACAGAAGCGCAAGTGGAAAACAATGATTAACTCAAGACAACAAACAGACAAGATGAACAGAATAAGAGGATGCGTAATGCTGCTCGCTGCTTTGCTCTTAAGCATAGGGGCGGCGGCACAGCAAAAGATAGTTAATCCCGACATATCGTATGCCGGCATGCCGCGTGAAGGCGTGATAGGCGGTATGGCCGTGTCGGGAGTCGAAGGTTATGAGGACTATATGCTTACGGGTATTTCCGGTCTGTCAGTAGGGCAGAAGATACAGGTGCCCGGCTCTGAACTTTCTGACGCAATCAAGCGCTACTGGCGGCACGGACTGTTCTCGAAAGCTCAGGTTGCGGTAGACTCTATTGTCGGCGACAAGATTTATCTTCACTTCTATCTGGCATTGCGCCCGCGCGTTTCCTCTATTAATTATATAGGTGTAAAGAAGTCAGAGCGTGAGGATCTGGAGTCAAAGCTGGGCCTTCTGAACGGCAGCCAGATAACTCCTAACATGATTGACCGTGCCAAACTGCTGGCTAAGGAATACTTTGACGATAAAGGTTACAAGAACGCTGACATCAACATCATGCAGCGTGAGGACGTTACGAAGAAGAACCAGGTGATACTGGACATCATCATCGACAAAAAAGAGAAGATGAAGGTGCGCCAGATAATCATCGACGGTAACGAGAATCTTAGCGATTCGAAAATTAAGGGAGGCCTTTTCAAGAAAGGAGCATTCAAGAAAATACACGAGGCAGGCAAGCTGTCATCGTTCCTGAAGTCGAAGAAATACACTCCGGAACGTTACGAGGAGGATAAGAAAAACCTGATAGACAAGTACAACGAGCTTGGATACCGTGACGCGGTGATACTTGAAGACAGCGTATGGAACGTTGACGACAAGCACGTAAACATATATATAAAGGTTGACGAAGGCAAGAAATATTATATAAGAAACATCACATGGGTTGGCAATACCGTGTTCTCAAGCGAATATCTCGGCCGCATCCTCGGCATGCAGAAGGGCGACGTGTATAACCAGAAGCTGATGAACAAACGCCTTTCAGAGGATGAGGACGCTGTTGGTAATGAGTATTGGAACCGCGGTTACCTGTTCTACAGTCTTGAACCGACTGAAGTCAACATCATTGGTGACTCTATTGACCTCGAGATGAGAATACGTGAAGGCATGCAGGCGCGTGTCAGCCATGTGCGCATCAACGGTAACACGAGACTTTACGAGAACGTCGTACGCCGTGAGCTGCGTACCAAGCCTGGCGACCTTTTCTCAAAAGAGGCTCTCATGCGTTCATATCGTGAAATCGGTTCTATGGGCCACTTTGACCCTGAGCAGATAGATCCGAAAGTAGAACCGAATCCGGAAGAGGGCACTGTAGACATCAACTGGAACCTTGTTCAGAAGTCAAACGACCAGGTAGAGTTCTCTCTCGGTTGGGGACAGACCGGTGTGATAGCCCGTATCGGACTGCGCCTGAACAACTTCTCAATGGCCAACCTCTTCAATAAGAATAAGGAACACCGCGGCATTCTGCCCGTAGGTGACGGTGAGGTGCTGTCTATCGGAGCACAGACCAACGGTACTTATTACCAGTCATACAACGCTTCTTACTCAACCAACTGGTTCGGAGGCAAGCGTCCTATACAGTTTACCGTAGGAGCATACTTCTCTAAGCAGACCGACGTGTCAAGCAATTACTACAACTACGGGTACATGAACAATTATTACAACTACCTCTACGGCTACGGAAACAGTTGGAGCAACAGTTATGAAAACTACTATGACCCCGACAAATTCGTCAAGCTGTTAGGTGTATCCGTAGGCTGGGGTAAGCGTCTGCGCTGGCCTGACGATTATTTCCAGCTCTCTATCGAGCTGGCATATCAGCGCTACATGTTGAAAAACTGGCAGTACTTCATCGTGCGCAACGGTAACTGTAACAACCTCAACCTCGGCATAACGCTCTCACGTGTGTCAACAGACAACCCGCTGTTCCCCCGCCGTGGTTCAGAGTTCATGACCTCTCTTACCATTACTCCGCCTTGGTCGTTGTGGGACGGTAAGGACTATAAGGCTCTGGCCGAGACATATGAGCGTGAGGCTGCAAACGGACAATATAATTCAGAAAAGGCAACGGCAGCCCAGAAGGAGAGATACCGTTGGGTGGAATACTACAAATGGAAGTTCCGTGCGAAGACATACACCGCACTTACCAGCGGCCAGAAATGCTTCGTCTTGATGACGCGTGTAGAGTTCGGTATCCTCGGAGCATACAACAAATACAAGAAGTCGCCTTTCGAGACCTACTATATGGGAGGTGACGGTATGAGCGGTTACTCTACGGGTTACGCTGAGGAGACCATCGGTCTGCGCGGTTACGATAACGGTAGCCTCACTCCTTACGGAGCTGAAGGTTATGCTTATGACCGCTTTACGCTTGAGTTGCGTTATCCGTTCCTGTTGGGCAACACTACCATTTACGGTCTCGGTTTCCTTGAGGCAGGTAACGCATGGAGCGACACTAAGGACTTCAACCCCTTCGACATGAAGCGTTCGGCAGGTATCGGTGTGCGTATTTACCTCCCGATGGTCGGCCTTATGGGTATCGACTGGGCATACGGCTTCGACACAGTGTTCGGCCAGAAGGGCGGCAGCCAGTTCCACTTCATCCTCGGTCAGGAGTTCTGATGGGTCAAGAGTTAAGAATTAAGAGTTAAGAAAGGGGCGCAAGCCTTTGGCAGACTTGTAAATAAAGAAAGGAGAAACAATATCATGCGAAGAATTATTTTATCGTTAGTACTTGTTATTGCGGCCGTTACCGGTGCCAGTGCGCAGAAGTTCGCGCTTATCGACATGGAGTATATCTTGAAGAACATTCCGGCGTATGAGCGTGCCGACGAGCAGCTTAACCAGGTTGCGAAGAAGTGGCAGGCGGAGGTTGACGCCATTAATACAGAGGCGGCAACAATGTATAAGAACTATCAGAACGAGGTTGTGTTCCTCTCTCAGGAGCAGAAGCAGGCCCGTCAGCAGGAAATCAACGACAAGGAAAAGCAGGCGGCAGAGCTTAAGCGCAAGTATTTCGGTCCTGAAGGAGAGCTGTTCAAGAAGCGCACCAGCCTCATGACGCCCATTCAGGAGGAGATTTACAATGCCGTTAAAGACATCTGCGACCTGCGTGGATATTCGCTTGTGCTCGACCGCGCGTCAGATACCGGCATAATATTCGCGTCGCCGAGGATTGACATCAGTGACGAGGTGCTCTCAAAGCTGGGCTATTCAACGTTGGGCAATTAAACAATGTTGTGCGGCTCGGTAATACCAATAGCGAAAACTTCGTTTTCTCTTGGTATTACGCTCGCCTTTCACTATATTTGCTGACGCGACAATAGGATGCGGCTCGGTAATACCAATAGCGAAAACTTCGTTTTCTCTTGGTATTACGCTCGCCTTTCACTATATTTGC
>URRR01000036.1 GCA_900550365.1 uncultured Prevotella sp.
AAGAAAATAATAAACCTATTTCCTCCGTCTAAGCAGATTTTGTAATCTGCCGAAATAATGAACCTTTTTATCGGATTACAAATCCTTATACTCATACCTGCGGATTGCAAATCCGCAGGAACAAGAAAGACTTGTGTGACAGTAAAGTGACAGACAGGTGACAGATAAAAACACATCTGTCACCTCGTAACTTACAGATATTCAATGCATTACACGGCTTTGTGACAGATGTGACAGATCTTTGCAAAAAAAATAATTTATTATGCGTGCGGATGATTGATTACGTTAACTGCGTACCGAAAACATAATCTGCAAAAGACGGCCTTTTGCTTTATAAAAGACCGCAAAATACAAGCCGAAAGGCCGTCTTTTACAAGTCTGTTGGCGGCAAATCACAATTACTGTTTCAGTCTCGGATAATGAACCTTTTTGTCGGATTACAAATCCTTATACTCGCACCTGCGGATTGCAAATCCGCAGGAACAAAAATCATAAGTGGTTGAAAGATTTTTTATTATCTGTTTCGGCAGATTTGTAATCTGCCGAAATCGAATATCAGGATTTGCAATCCGAAGAAAATAATGAACCTGTTTCCACCGTCTCGGCAGATTTGCAATCTGCCGAAATAATGAACTTTTTTATCGGATTACAAATCCTTATACTCACACCTGCGGATTGCAAATCCGCAGGAACAAAGAATAATCTGAATTTATTGTTATGATAAATATTTACAACAAGGGATTTTATAATGAGATCACGATAATGAAAGCTATAGCTGCTTTTTTTATTACGTTCTTTCATTTTAAAGAATCTGTGCCACAAGAATTTGCAAATATTTTTGTGGGGGGGGTAATTGGGAACATTCTATTTTTCTATTGTAGTGGATATTTGCTCAAATTCAAAGAAGAAAAATTTAAAGGTGAATGGCTTGTTAAGAAAATAATCCGACTTTTACCTTCTGTATGGGTATTTATGTTATTTATAAGTATCTGTAACTTTTTTAGAAATAACATTTCAGAAATCCCTTGGTTCAGCTGGATATATCCTACAAAATATTGGTTCATAAACGCAATAATTGCATTTTTTCTGACTGCATATTTACTAAAATGGTATTTGACATCAGATAAACGTATTAGAAATTGGAAACATATCTTAAGACAGAGATATATTTATATAGGAGCAATTTTTATACTTGCGCATATATTTTGGTTTTTCAATTTTATCTGGAGACCTAATAAAATAATAATGGATGCCCAAGGAATAGAATGTTGGTTTTATTACTTTCTTTTCTTTTTATGGGGGTTCTACACAAAACAAACCGAAACAAGCATTAAAGGGAAATGGCAGCAAGCTTTATTATTTCCTTTTTCTATAATAATATTCTATACTTACAAAAAATCAGCGACATATCTTGACTGGTTAATGGATTTGCAATTTATCTTTATACCAATACTGCTGGTTTTTGTAACTTATTCAGCAAGACATTTCGCCGTCTGGATATTTAATAAGAACTTGCCTTGTTGCATTAAAACAGCATTTGTATGCATTTCCAATTTAACCCTTGACATTTATATTGTTCAAGTTTATTTAATGAGCTGGCTAATGCCAAAATTTATTTTCCCTTTAAATGTTTTTATACTATTTGCCGTAATTTTCATTTGTGCAATGGCAAATAAGAATGTAGCTGATAAAATCGGAACTTTTTTACTTAAAAAATTATGACAGCGTTAAAAGACAGCACAATAATAATTTGCAGCATTGTCAGAGATGCAGAACGAAGTCTGAAAGTCAATCTTCCTAAGATTGACAATTTATGTAACTGTTTTAAAGATTACAAAATAGTTATATACGAAAATGACAGCAAAGACAGAACAAAATCTATATTAAGAAAATGGGCAGAGAATGATGTCTCACGGAAACATGTCTTATTAAACAATACTGATAAAACTAAATCAATCCCTAACAGAAAAGAAGTAACGTGTAATCCATTTTTCTCATCTGCACGTATAAAGAAAATGGCCCGTCTACGTAACTACTACATGGAATACATTGAAACCAAAGGTTGGTCGGCTGATTACTTAATGGTAGTTGACCTTGACGTAGCCCGCTTATATGTCAAACCAATCATCGAGGCACTCTCAGAAGAAAGGGCGTGGGATGTTTTAACAGCTTATGGATATTCTCTTTCACCAAAACTTAAGAAAAGGTATCATGATGGTTATGCACTGACAAAATCAGGTGAAGAAAACATCATACAAACAGAAGACATGATTTATTCAAATTCTGAAGAACTTGGCAAGCTTTCTTCTGATAAGGAATGGCTGAAAGTATATTCAGCTTTTGGCGGATTGGCTATATACAAATTTAATGAAATAAAAGATTTAAGATATTTGGTGCTACCGAATAATGACAAACGTGTAGAGGTACGTTGCGAACATTTTTCTATTTGCAAGCAACTTCATGAAAAAGGATTTCACAATATATATGTAGTTCCAAGCATGATTTTGAAATACCAATCCATCACTCCACGTTTGATTTTCAATACTATTAAAAGAAAACTTGAAATATAAAAAGCACTTAATTATTTATGATTCCAGTAAATCATAAAACTATTATCAATTTTCAATCAGATTGCAAATCCGACAGAACAAGACAAAAATACGAAACAAGAGACTATCGGGAAAAGAGCATCTGTAAAAACAATCTTTCCTGAAAAACAACAATGCAAATAAAATAAAAAGCTAACATTATGAATCCGAAATCAAAAATAAGAAAAGTACTATTTAACTGCATACAAGCTGCCAACGGAATACATGACGACACGGAAGCGCACCAACGGCTGTATGACGCGATAACGGACGGAAAGCCATTGATGGTGGCACGCTTCGGGGCGGTAGAAATAAAAGGTACACTGTATAAAAAATTACCCCCCCCGATTAATAAATGTTTACATTCATACGTTTACAGCACGATGCACACTAATGCCGGCTTCTTTCCGCTGAACGAAGACAGCCTTGCTGCATTTGCCAGACTGATGACAAACGACATGAGCTGCATTGACGTGCTGGCCTCATGGCGGCCTGAGGAGATTTTCTTCCGCCACAGACTTGCCGGCGCGTGGCGCATGAGGCTCGGCGTACTCGGCCCGTGCCCTATAAGGGAGTCGTGGAGCAGAGCCTTGAAAGGGAAGCATGTACTGGTTATCCATCCGTTCAGCGAGACAATAAAACGGCAATACGCCGAACGGCGCGACAAAATATGGGGAGAGATGTCTGACTACGTGCTGCCTGAGTTTGCATCGCTGCAGACGGTAAAGGCCGTGCAGACCGTTGCCGGCAACACGGGCGGATATGCCTCATGGTTTGACGCTCTGGAACACATGAAGCAGGAGACTGACAAGCTGCAGTTTGATGTGGCCCTGATAGGCTGCGGTGCTTACGGGCTGCCGCTGGCGGCGCACATAAAGCGCACAGGCAGACAGGCAATTCACATAGGAGGCTCGCTGCAACTTTATTTCGGCATCCGCGGGAAACGCTGGGATGACCGTGGAATATACAATGAATACTGGACTTCGCCTGACGAGACAGAGAAGCCGTCAGGGCTCACCAGCGTTGAGGGCGGATGCTACTGGTGAGCTGTATAGTAACGGACAAAGGACTTTTTATTTTACCAATATGCTAAGACTTAGCGACCTTACAATCATTGAATCAAGGGCGGCACTGAAGGATATCCCGCAGGGAAAGGTGCTGATAAACACGATAAACGCGCACTCGTTCAACACGGCGCAGAAGGACAAGCTGTTTGCGGAGGCTCTGAAAAACGGTGATTATCTTATTCCTGACGGGGCGAGCATAGTGAAGGCGTGCCGATGGCTGGGGTGCAAGTCGCAGCCAAGGGAGCGCGTGGCGGGCTGGGACTTGTTTGAGTTTGAGATGGCGCGGCTCAATGCGAAAGGCGGCCGCTGCATGTTCATGGGCAGCTCGGAGAAGGTGCTGGCGCTGATCATGGAGAAGGCGCGGACGGCATATCCTAACATTGAGGTGGTGACTTACTCGCCGCCGTACAAGCCGGAGTTCACCGACGGGGACAACAGGGCGATAATAAAGGCGATAAACGACGCCGACCCTGACCTGCTGTGGATTGGGATGACGGCGCCGAAGCAGGAGAAGTGGACTTACGCCCACTGGAACGAGCTGAACATCCGCTGCCATGTGGGCACGATAGGCGCGGTGTTTGACTTCTTCGCCGGTACAGCCGTACGCGCCCCGCGCTGGTGGCAGAAGCACTCGCTGGAGTGGCTTTACCGCCTGATAAAGGAGCCGCGGAGGATGTGGCGGCGATATGTCGTCGGCAATCCGCTGTTTATCAGAAATGTATTCAAGGAGAAATCCGGGCGTTAGCAGTCTGCGGTAATGCTGCTGACGTATTTATAAGGCCGGTTATTGTCTGCACCGGGCAAGATAGGCTGACGCCGCGCCGCAGGCTTTGAATTTAGCGGATATGCAGCTTCTCAAGAATGATGTATATCCAGAACTTTATGAGCGTGAAGAGGTTTCGCATGCTGCAAATTTACATCTTTTTTCCTTAGCGCGGCATAGAAATGCTGTAAACCGCCGCACAAATATCCAATATTTCCGGTTCATCCGCAGGTAAAGTGCGCTGACTTTAATGAACGAAGGCCGAAGCCTGTCGGGGTTCTCCTTTTCTCCGTTGGCTGCAATACGGTCGGTGCAATAAAGTAACGGGCGCGTATTGTTTACGCAAAACGGATGTTTATGGCAAAATTATTACGAACCTTGTATTTGCAGATATAATTTCTCACTTTCATTAGAGCTGAATCCGAAAAGTGAAGACGTGGACGAGATACTGCGATTGCCCGAAATGATTGCCGAGAAGAAGGGATGCAGCATCGTGAAATCAGGCTGACCGCATAAAAATATATCTGGCCTCACGTTACCTGACAGCGCAACGCCGGGCGGCAACACATACATAAGTTGCCGCCCGGCGTTGTTGCAGTAAATCACGGTGATAAAAGTGATGATACGGCAGGCGCTTACAACACAAAAACCGTCTCGTCGCCGCAGATGCTGCGTATCTTCATCCGCAACGGCTGCCGGCTGCTCCTGATGCAGGCGTCCCATAATTCAGCCTTACTGACACCGTTCACGCAGATGCGCCCTGACTTGTCTATCTTCAGCTCGCTGTCACTGTGCCACTCGGCGTCTTCTGCCGCGGCAGTGCAGTCAAGGCTGACCCACTCTATCATCTCGAGGCCTTCGTCACTTAACACTATCGGGACGAATTTCTTTCTCTTGCCGGCAGCCGCCTGCAGCCCGGCCTTGATGTTCTCCTCGCTTATTCTTTTCCTTATCCTGTCGCTGCTGAACCGTGTTATCTTCACTTTCCATCCCGCAGACGTGCCGGTATTCTCGTGCTCTACCGCCCACTCGGCATTATCTTCAAAGACAGCATCGTCAAGAACATCCTTCAGATCGCGCAGCTCTATGTCGACAAGAGTCTCATTCTGCTCTTTTATAAAGCGCTCTATTTCTTTTCTGTCATCTATGTCGATGTAATACACCACTACGCGCCTGACGCTGCGGGGCAGACTTGGAAGGGCGTCACGCAGAATCACGTTCATCAGTACCTTGTCGAGCATACGTGAAGCGCCGCCGTCAGTAAGGTCGGGCAAGTAAACAGGCATCGCGCCATGGTCAGCGTCCATGATGCTTCCGCTCCAGAACTTGTCTAAAGCGGCATCATCATGCAGACCGGGCACAAGATGCTTCAGCCTGTCCATCGTCTGCACCGGATTACGGTAAAGCGACACTCCGTCGTTCACCTCAAGTATTGAGAATTCAGCATTTGCCTTGCGCAGGCG
Organism: uncultured Prevotella sp.; assembly: GCA_900550365.1. Classification (GTDB taxonomy): domain Bacteria; phylum Bacteroidota; class Bacteroidia; order Bacteroidales; family Bacteroidaceae; genus Prevotella. The sequence goes on from URRR01000036.1 coordinate 5,882, forward strand.
GTCGCGTGCCGTCTGGATGCTGTTTATCCCTATATCACAATGTATGAACCTGCGCCCCAGGCGGTTGGCCACAGCGGCCGTCACGCCGCTGCCGCCGAAGAAGTCAGCCACAACCATGCCCTCATTGCTGCTGGCCTTGATGATACGTTCCAGAAGCCCCTCGGGCTTTTGAGTCTTATAACCCAGATATTCGCTCGACCCGCTTATTATAGGTTTCGTGCTGTCACAGTCCCATACGTCACGGACATAAACGTTTGAATAATATTTTCTGAATAACAGACTTTTATATTTATCCTTCAGCGGGCGGCCTTCGTTGATGCATGCAATGATGTCCTGCTTGTCTTTATCTTTCAAGCGCGACATGTCGGGAACTTCCATTTCAGTATCAATAAAAGGCGACTCATATATAACGTCTTCCTTCTCAGGATTAAAGACATAGTCATCTGACTTTCGGTACAGGTATATCGTATCATGCTTCCTTGTCCACAATTTCTTGTTTACACCCTGAATCCTGTATCCCCAGACTATCTCATTCAGGAAGTTGTCCTCGCCGAAAATCTCGTCCATCAGAATCTTCACATAGTGTCCTATATGCCAGTCAAGATGCACGTAGATGCTTGCCCTGCTGCTCATTACCGACTTTATGGCCAACAGATTCTCATACATCCAGTTAAGATAGCATTCCTTGCCCCAGATGTCGCCATACAGTTTCTCCTCAAAGCTGCTGAATCCGCTGCCGTCGTCTATCTTCACGTCCTTCTTTAAATCAGCCCCGGCATTATTAGGATTATGCCGCAGATACACCGTTTTTGAGTAATCGGCCCCACTGGCGAAAGGCGGGTCAATGTACACCAGGTCAACCTCAATGCCCTTGTCTCTGAGGTAAGCGCATGCGGAGAGGCACTCGCCGCGTATCAGCATATTGCCGTCAGCATTCGTGCCGACGGTCTCTCTCCTGTTCATCTCATACAACGGCATTCCGCGCATGATGCGCCTTTCCACGTCATCACGGTCTTTATAATAAAGTATGCGCCGCGTTCTCTTGAAGTTGTCAAGAACAGCCTGCCCCTTCAAGACATCCGGTGTATAAGGAATATATTTAACAGCCATAATCAAGGAAATATTTTTCAGTCTTTAAAAAACTCGTTAATCTTCTTTATTGTCATCTCGTCACGCATCTCCTTACCCAATGATTCTTCAAGATAAAGGAAATCAAAGCGCCTGTAGCCGAACTTCTCTTCATTCTTCTTCAAGAACACTTCCTCCATGAACCTGCGCTTGTCCTCGAAATTGAGGACAAACCCCTTGCCCTTGGTCTCTATTATCAGCACTCGGCGGACAGCTCCGTCAGCAGAGCGGCTGATTACAAGAAAGTCTGGCACATATCTGTCAATACGCATCCACTTGTCGTGGCACCGCCTGTAACAGTCTATCTTGAAGCAGGTAAGAGCATCGTCACCGTTGAAATAAAACTCCAGATTCTTTTCTTTAATGACGTCCATATTGCTCAACGAATTAGCAAAATACTCTTTCTCAAGACCGCTGTCGAAGCGATAAGGCAGGTAATGGAAAGTCCTGTCGCAGCAGAGCGGAAGCTGTGGCAGCGTAATCTGCGCACCCATTGCCTTCAGCTTTTCAATATAAGCGGCGTCTTCAGCAGACAAGCCAATCTCCTTGCCGGCGTCACTGCTGACGATTTGCCTGACGACCTCCTGCGACGGATAATACTTGCCGGCGTCTGACGTCTCGTGCGGCGAGTCAAGCTTCTCTTCGTCAAGCAGCACCTCACTGTCAAAAACCAGTTCTTCATTTTCCCTGAAGTCACGCCTCGGCACGAACGCAAGACGGATTCGCGAGCGTATGCCTTCCTGATCGAAGCGGGTATCAAGGTAAGTTATTCCATCGCGTGACAAGGTTATCTCGTCAAAAATCTCATGCAGCCTGGCTTCATGCTTCTTCAGCTCGCTTGCCGGCAACGTATTGAAACTTTCTCTCACGATGAGGTCGGTCCACTGGCTGAAAGTGATGATATTGGCAGCGACGGCTATTCCGTCACGCTCGCCTTCGTGGATTGAATGGTGCGTGCCGGCCAGGTCCTGCTCATACACCAACGTGGCATCATGCCTGCCGCAGATGTCCTTGTCGGCCAGGCGGGCCGCCGCGTCAGGCTGGCCGCTTATGAAGAAGGCGGGATATGTGACTCTGAACTGATAGTATTCTATGGGAGGCACGTTCAGCTTTGCCATACGCGAATAGCGGTTGACCGACACCGGCTCAGGCTGCCGGACGTCGTTAAGCTCCTGTATGGATATGTCATATGCCTGGCGCAGCTGTCGGTTAAGGGTGTCGGCATTGAACTTGTTAAGCCATATAAGGGCCGTTTCCCTTTCATTCCTTACCACCTGGCGGAGGCAGCGGCAGCTTGTCTGCAGCACCATGTTGGTGTTGCACGCTCCTTTCTGGGGCAGAATTACTCCTGTAAGGCTCTTGCAGTCCCAGCCCTCCTTGCCTATCTGCACAAGCAGTATTATCCTTTTGCGTGACAGTTCAGAGTCAAGCGACATGAATTCAAGCTCTGAACCTGCCGGCTGCGGATAACGGGCATTGCCCCTGTGATATTTCAGTATGGTCTCTGAAGGCTCCATGCCGAACGACATCACAAGCTCGGAGACAAGCGGATACACCACTTCTTCAAGCGTCTCTATCTGTCCGCAGTATATCGCGAGCTTGGCGCATGTGCCGTTGCCGTACACCGTGTCGCGGTAATGTCTCAGAAAGTCATTAACCCCATTGCGCACAATCGTCGCCGTGTCGTTGTCGGCATATTTCACGACAGGCACCTTCAGAAAGTTGCCTATGCCCTGAATCAGCGGATAATGTGACACCACCGTAGATATGTCGTTGCTCTTTATAGAGAACGTGTCAAGCAGGGTAACGGTCTTGGCCTTCTCAAGATACGGCGTGCCAGAGAACCCCAGCACACCGGTAATGGTGTTTCCTGACGTCCACGCGTTAACCACCTGCCTTAATCTTATGTCGTCGGCTGCCGCATGATGCACCTCGTCGATGTAAATGGCGAGGTTAGGCAGTCGGCCGATAATGTCACGAAGCTCGTTGGCCACCTCTATCCGCCTGTTTTCCTCACGGCTGAAAAGGCTGTCGTCCACCTCCTTCCCCACCCTGTCGAGTATCACCTTCTCGGCGTTGGTTACCGCCACAAGCCCCATCAGGCTGTCAAACGGCTGGTATATGCTTATCTTGCGTGCATTGGGATTTCTTACGCGGTTGCTGTCATTCGCCTCTTTCTGCTCGTCAAGAATCTCAAACTTCATCATCCGCCTCAGCCGCAAGGCGTCAGGCTCGGGTATTATCCATGACGGGTCAAACTCACGTATGTGCCTCAGACTGGGCACTATCGACGACTTCAAGCCGGACGGGGCGAATATTATGAAGTTGTGGGCGAAGCGGCTGTCGGCCGGACTGGCGCACGCAAAATACAGGTCAAGATATATGAAGGCAGCCATCAGATACGTCTTACCGGCACCCATCGGCAGGCTGAAAAGATAGTCAGTGTAGTCTTCGTTGTAAAGAATTTCCTTAAACGCCTTCACGTAATCAATCTCGTCCACGTGGCCGGATATGAACTCCTCAAGCCTCGGGGCCAGTTGCCGTCCGTTCCTGTCCTCCGATTTAGAATATTCAAAAAGCGCCGCGGCGGCCTTGTTTTCAGACAAAGCGTCACGCAGGGCCGAGGGTACAGGCTGCTGATATAAATCAAGACTATTGAACACTCCGGCGCTCAGCAGGCGCCACAACGGAGCGTTACCGCAAGCAATCTTCAGATAAAGATAGGTCTTGATGGCATCAACCTGAGCGTCACGCATCAGCCCTTGCCCTTCGATATAATCAACCAGACTCCTTACCGTACAAGACTTCGAGCCAAGCCACTCATCCCTTTTTCTTTTTATCAGATTATAAAACATCCTTGCGATTTTGTTTGGTCTTGAACTTACAAAGTTATAAAAAACAAACTTAGAAATAATAACCGCGCATGTTTTTTTTTATTTTTAACAGTCATAGCCGGCATCACTGACCGGGCATTCTGTTTTCACAAAACTGATGTTTATATCTTGTAAACAAGCTTGTCAGCATTGAGAACTTAAAGTCAGGTGAGCTTTTCAGGTTCAGCCTGTCTCACCCTTTATATTTACTTGGCGGCACTCCGTATTTAGCCATGAATGTCTTGTTGAAATGCGAGGGGTCCATTATACCGACTTTGGTGCTTATCTCGGCAATGTTGTATTTGCCTTCGAGCAGCAGCCGGGCGGCGATGCGCATGCGCTCGTTCACGATGAACTTGTTAGGCGACATGCCGTAGATTTCCTTCATCTTGCCGTAAAACTTTGAACGGCCCATATGCATCATCTGTGCCAGCACGTCTACGCTGAAGTCCGGGTCGCCGAGATGTCCGGCAACGAACGCCTGCACGTTGTCCTTAAACATCTGGTCAGCCTTGCTTTCTATCACCTGCACGGGCTCCTGCGGCTCCCCGGTGCCGCTATCCACGCCGGCCGGCTGCTTGTACTGCGGATGATTCTCGCGCCAGTTAATCAGCTGGATGATGCGTGCTATGAGCAGACGGAAGTTGCACGGCTTCACCATATAGTCGTCGGCACCGGCCTGATAGCCCTTTATCTGGTGCTCCTCGTCGTCAAGCGCGGTGAGCATTATCACCGGGGTGTAAATCATCGAGGCGTCACTCTTGATGCGGCGGATTATCTCATATCCGTCCATGTCGGGCAGCATGGCGTCGCACACCACGAGGTCGGGCTTCTCACTCATCACTCCCTCGTAGCCGTCTTTGCCGTTATAATAGCACAGCGTCTTGAAATACGTGCCTATGGCCTCCCTTATCTGGGCCATCATGTCAGCATCGTCTTCAATTATCGCGATGACCTGACTGTTAAGCGCGTCAGGCATAACGCCCTGGATTATCTCTTCAATCTTGGTGGTGTCGTTTTCGGCCGCCGTCAGGGCCGTACTCCTCATAATCTCGTTTTCGGCGTAAACATAGCCCTCGCCCGGCATGGTGAACGTGAAGCGCGAGCCTCCGTTTCCGTCTGCCTGCTGATATTCAAGGCTGCCGTGGTGCAGGCGTGCCATGTTATAGGCTGTGTAGAGACCTATGCCCATGCCGCCTTTTGACGTATATCCGTGCATGAACGGCCTGAACAGCTGTTCCAGCTGCTGCCCCGAGATGCCCGGTCCGTTATCCTCAACAGTAATCATCAGGCGGCTGTTGTCGGCGCTGCGTGTCAGCGTCATGCTTACCGTGCCTTTGTCGGGAGTGTATTTCAAGGCGTTTGATAGCAGGTTGTAGACTATTGTTTCTACAAAATGCTTGTCGAACGTGGCGGTTAAATGGCGGTCGAACGGTCTGAAGTCGTAGTTTATACCTTTCTGGTTGGCGATGTTCCACAGGTCAAGCCAGATCTCGCGCACGAACTCCACGAGGTCAGCCTGTTCTACCTGAAGACGCATGTTACCGGTGTCAATCTTGCGGAACTCCATCAGCTGGTTGACCAGACGCAGCAGACGCTTTACGCCGCGGCGTGTGGTCTTGAGGGCATTGCCGGCTGCATTGTCGTTCTTCTGCGCCTGAAGCTGGCTGATGCCGTTCTGTATTATGGCCAAAGGCGTGCGGAACTCATGCGTGACATGGGTGAAGAAGCTGATGCGGAATTCGGCTATCTGCTTCTCCAGCTTCATCTGCTGACTGAGGTTAAAGCGTGCTCTGGCGTTGTTGTAGACGTAGTAAACCACGGTAGCTATCACCGCTAAGTAGACCAGCCATGCCCACCACGAGTTATACCACGGCTGACTTACCCTTATCGTCAGCACGCTGGCCTCGCCCCAGCGGCCGTCAGTAAAGGCTCTTACCATGAAGCGGTAAGTGCCGGGCGAGAGGTTGTTGTATTCGGCGTAGTTAGCCGTAGTGGCGTTGCTCCAGCCCTTGTCAAATCCCTTGAGCCAAACCTGGTAAAGCTGTGAGCTGATATCATTGTAGCCGAAATCTGAATAACAGATGGTTATCGTGTTCTGGTTGTGCGACAGGGTGACGCGCGGCGTCAGGGTGAGTGCAGAGTCAAGCAGCAGCGAGTCGGGCCCGTCGTATATCGAGTTGCCGTTTATCATGAGGTCAGTTATGCTCACGCGCGAGCTGTTATGCGTGCCTGCGCTTTCCGTTCCGGGCCTGATTATCAGCAGTCCGTTTCTCGTTCCGAAGGCTATGCGCCCGTCGGCAAGCTCTTTCGAGCCGTTCTCAGTGAACGAGTTCTCCTGCGGGTCGCCGCCCAGCGAGTATTTCTTCACGTCGCCGTTCTTAGGATTAAGGCGTGCCAGCCCGCTGCCGCAGCCTATCCAGAGGTAGCCGTTATGGTCTTGCGAGATAGTGTTCACGTCGTTGTCGGGCAGGCCTTCCTTCTGTCCTGTCACGGTGTAGATCATGTGTGCCGGCCCTTTGCTGAAGTCACATTTCACCACTCCGCTCGCCATTACTCCTACCCACAGGTGTCCGTAGGCATAGTTCAGACATTTCAGCTCGTTGTTAGGCATCTTGCCGTTTTCATAATTGTAGCATATGAAGTCGTCCTCGGTGATGTCCTTCTTCGTCGCGTCAACCATGTAAAGCCCGTTGTGGGTGGCCACGAACAGCTCGCCGCGGGGTCCGGTCTCGAGGTCGTGTATCTTCCGGTCGTTCACGTTCTTGTTGAGAAACTGCCTGAAAGGGCCCGGCCTTCCGTTGACAGGCCTGGTCATGAGCAGGCCCGCGTCCCACGTAGCTATCCACACGCGCCCCAGCCGGTCCTCGACGGTGTTGAAGAAGTCGTTTGACACAATGCGGTTCACCTTCTCGTTCTTGGCGTATCTCGTGCCGTTCACGTACAGGCCGTCGCCCCTCGTGGCAATCCATTCGTTGCCCTTAGAGTCAGTCATATAGTTATATATGCCGGCTTTCAGCTCGCCTTCAGGGGTAAAGCGGTGGGTCTCCATGTCGAATCTGTAAAGGCGGTTGTCCTTTGTCGACACATAATAGTTCTTGTCCTTCGCCTGGTAGAAGTATCTTACGTAATTAGTCCAGTCGCCTTTCTGCGTCGGGTCAATCTTGTAATACGCCGCGCCCAGCCCCTCAATAGGCTGTATGCACGACAGACCGGCCATCTCCGCGCTCACCCATATGCAGCCCGAGCTGTCGGTCATGATGTCAAGCAGATAGTCTGAGCTTATCAGCGGCGTGTCGTCTTCGGCCGTATAGTTTATCAGTTCGCCCGTGCCGGCGTTGTAAGAGAACAGCCCCATGCCGTAAGACGCTATATAGAACAGGCCGTTCTTGCCCCGCGCGAAGCTGTAAGTCTTGTTCTTCTCGTTGGTGGTGCGCATGTATTCGGTCAGCGTCAGCTTCCTTATTCCGCCGCGAGGAGGAAACACCCATATGTCGCCGCTCCTGTTTGCGACAAAGCTGTAACCGTCAATGCTGCCCTGACAGTAGCCCCGCGGTATCTGGCAGTAGCCGGGCATGGAGAATCTTTTGCTACGGATGTCAAACATATACGTGGCCGACGGCGTAAAGTAAAGGCACTTGCCCTGCCACGCCACCACGTCAGTAAGCCTCACAATCTTGCCCATGGCGGAGGGCAGGCGGTAGCGTCCGGCCAGCCGTCCGTCAAGGCTGAACACGTAACACGACTGGTCGTCACGGCAGAAGGCCACCACCTTGTCGCCCGACAGCGTGGCCGTCAGAAAGTTCTTCCCCCGCGAGATAATCCTTGCGCGGTTGTCGCCGCTTATCAGAGATATGCCGCTGTTGGTTACCGCCCAGTACTGCCGGCGCGGCGCCTCGATAATGGTTCTTACCTTGTTTGACGGCAGCAGGCCGTTCTCCTTGGTAAAACAAGCGAACGTCATTGTGCCTCCGGCGTACATGGTGCGGCATATTCCGTAGCTGTTATACAACCATGTGCCGTCAGAACTGTAGAAGCGGCGCGAGTATTTACGGTCATTAAAGCCCGCGTCAGCCAGCCTGATAAACCGCCCCGCCCTGAGGTCATAGCAACCGTAAGAGTAAGTTGACGTGCAGGCCCACAGCAAGTTGTTGGCCTTGTCAATGTGCATCAGACCGATATGCTGCAGCGAATGAAGCCCGTAGTCAGCCCCGAGCGAGTTGAAGCCTACGAATCTGTAACCGTCATAGCGGCTCAGGCCGTTTGTGCCTCCCACCCATATGAATCCGTACTTGTCTTGCTCGATGGCTCGGATAGTGTTGCTCGGCAGCCCTTCCTTCGTCGTTATATGGCGCACTCTGTATCTCACACTGCCTTTGGCGGTGCAAGTCAGTATGCCGATGACAGCAGAAGGGCGGATATTAAGGCTCGCAGGGTCATTTGTCAGGATGTTTTTACAGCAGTTAAACGGTTAATAGATGATAATTCCGGGCGGTTGCCTCATCGGTAATATGATATTCTTCGCAAAGGTATTAAAATTTTATTTAAAACGTAAAGCATGGCGCTGAAATAATTAAGAATCAAGAATTAAATTAAGAGTTAAAAATCAAGAATTAAGAAAATATGCCTGGCTGATTACCTGCCCTATTACTCCTACTTACCCTATCAGCCCTATTGTTCTTATTCTCCCTTCTTTCTTAATTCTTAACTTTTAACTCTTAATTCCCTTCTCCGCCGTCAACCGTAACACTCTGATAATCAGCATTGTTACAAAAGGCCGTCTTTCGCGAATCAAAAGACGGCCTTTCATGCTTCAATTCACGGCCTTTCGGAAGGCAAAAGGCCGTGAACGGCAGACGCGTCTCGTAATAATGGCCTCACATGCGCTGCGAAGCGGGCAGGAAGAGGGGCATGAGTGATGAAATCAGTAAAATGTATTGAAACTACCGGAAGAGAGGTTTTGCCGTGACGCCATTATCTGTTAACTTTGCACCCGAATAACAATAAACTTTACTGACAATGACACTTGAAGAATTCTTAAAGATTGCCGATGCAGGCAAACCGTTTGATACAGAGGAAATTTTCAGATTTATGGACGAGGCGGGCACTGCCGCGCGCCGCGTTACCTTCAGGCTCAACTCCGCCTTCCATACTCCTGAGGAGGTGCGCGGGCTGCTGTCTGAGCTGTTCGGATATGAGGTGCCGCAGTCGCTGCGTGTGTTTCCGCCGCTTTATTCTGACTTCGGCAAGAACATTCACGTGGGTGAGAACGTGTTTATCAACGCCTGCTGTCACTTCCAGGACCACGGCGGAGTAACCATAGGTGACGGCTGCCAGATAGGCCATGCCGTTGTCTTTGCCACGCTTAACCACGGCCTGGAGCCTGAGAAGCGCAAATATACCAAGCCCGCGCCGATAAAGCTTGGCCGCAACGTGTGGATAGGTTCTAACTCTACGATACTGCCGGGCGTGACCATAGGCGACAACGCCATTGTGGGCGCGGGTGCCGTGGTGACAAAAGACGTGCCGGCAAACACCGTCGTGGGCGGCGTGCCGGCAAGAAAGATCAAGAGTCTGTAAATGTTTATAGGGTCAGCCGCGGCCGCCCTTCATGCGCATGTTGAGTTGGTAAATGGCGGGCAGGAGGATGAACAGCGAGAACACTACGGAGAGGATTACGCTGGTCTGGTTGCCGCCGAAGAGCCGGCTCAGCGTCATGTCTGACGACATGGGGAAGGCTATCGTGACGATGTAGGCCACGGTGTTATTGACCCAGTGGACGGCCACTCCGGGCAGTATGCTGCCCGTGCGGCTGTAAAGCCAGCCGAGGAGCAGGCCCATGAGCAGGGCGTGGGGCATCTGTGCGGGGTTCATGTGGACTATGGCGAAGAGCACGGCGGAGATGAGTATGGCCGCCCAACGGTTGCCGAACGTGCCCAGGAGGGAGCGCAGGATGGCTCCGCGGAACACCATCTCCTCAACGAACGGCACGAGCAGGCACAGCACTACGTAGCCGAAACTGGTGTGCATGATGGCCTCGAAGGTGGCCGCCGTATTGTCGGGCAGGGCCGGCATCAGCTCTTGCAGCCATACGGAGGGGATTATCGTGCCCAGCGCGGCTATGGCGCACCAGAAGAATACGTCCCAGCGCCGGCGGCGCAGGTACTCCGGCGACATCACGGCCCAGCGCCTCCACACGAACAGGGCGATGGTGGCCGCGCCCGAGACGGCCGAGGCGAGTATCATCATGGGGGCTGTTATGGCGCTCTGGTTGCCGCCGCCGAACGTGCGCAGCACGTCGTCAGCGCTGCTGCCCGTGGCCATAAGCCACGCCGCATAGACAATCCACGAAAGGAAAAACTGCACGAGCACGAAGCTCAGCAGATACAGTATGGTCTTCTTCATGTTTTCTTTTGTTATGGGATAAATAAAGGGTTGTAATATTATAAAAGGTGTAACCACGGGCCTTACGGCCGTGCGGGGCGGCGCGCCTACGGGTTGCCGGCCTTGCTCAGCTCTGCCTCGGCCTCGTCGCGGTCATGCCTTAGCTGCTCTGTAAGCCTGGCTGCTGACGCGAACTTGTGCTCGCCGCGCAGCCGGCGGTAGAAGGCTACCTCAATGTCCTGCCCGTAAATGTCGTCGCTGAAGTTGAAGATGTTGGCCTCAAGCGTGGTTTCTGTACCTTCAAAGGTGGGCCGCGTGCCGATGTTCATCATGCCGTCGAGCCACTTGTCTGCGCCGCCCGGCCTTACTCTTACGGCATATACGCCGCCCTCGGGCACAAGCTTCAGCGGGTCAGAGGGCCTGATGTTGGCCGTGGGGAAGCCCAGCCGGCGCCCTTCACGGTAGCCGCTGACCACCTTTCCGGCCAGCCGGTAGCGGTAACCGAGGCACATGGCGGCCATGTCAGTCTCGCCGGCTGAGAGGAACGAGCGTATCACTGACGAGCTGACCTGCACGCCGTTGAGGCGGAACGAGTCGGCCTTAACGACGTCGATGCCCAGCTCGCGGCCGTAGCGCACGTAGTCGTCAAAGCCTTCGGCGCGGTTATGGCCGAAGCGGTTGTCGTAACCCGTGATGAGCACAGACACGTTAAGGCGGCCGCGCAGCACGTCTTTCATGAAGTCGTAAGCCGAGAGCGACGCCATCTGCTCGTCGAAGTGGAGCATCACGCAGCGGTCGATGCCGGTGTCTTCGAGCCGCAGGCGCTTCTCGTCGGCCGTGGTCAGCAGCCGCGGGCGGTACTCTTTGTGCAGCACAAGACGTGGATGAGCGTCAAAAGTGATTACCATTGACTGCATCCCCTTGCGCAGCGCGGTGTCGATAACGGTGTCGATGAGGTAACGGTGGCCCCTGTGTACGCCGTCAAAGAAGCCTATCGTGGCTACTGATTGGTTGGTCATATCTCGATATTTTAGAAGTTATAGAAGTTAGAGAAGTTCCTTCTAAAGAAGTTAAAGAAGTTATAGAAGTTATCACTCGCTTCGCTCGTTAGAAGTTATAGCCGTATGCTTTGCTATTTGCAGGGCAAATCTCCTTGTCTGCTTGTTTGCTTGTATCTTGTCTGCTGGAGAAATCTCCTTGTCTGCTTGTTCCTTGTCTGCTGAATGTCAGATGACATTCAAAATGTTGATTCCTTCTTTTTCAGCGGCTAAGCAGTTCTTCATTGAGTCGTCGATGAAGAGCGTCTCGGAGGGATTGAAGCCGGTCTCGTCGAGCACGCGGCGGAAGATTTCGCCGTCGGGCTTCAGCATGTGCATCTCGTAAGACAGGAAGGTGCGCTCGAAATACCAGTCTACCGTCTTGCCGGCAGCCGTGAAATAGTCGTCAACGGACTTCCGCCAGTGAATCGGATTGGTGTTGCTGAGCAGCACGAGACGGTGGTTCTCCTTCAGACGGGCGAGCATCGAGAGCCGCTCTGCCGGTATTCCGGTGAGCAGGGCGTTCCATGCGGCGCATATTTCGGCGTCTGACGCCGTGCAGGCGGGGCACGCCCGGCGCACCTCATCGCAGAAACCGGCCACGCCGATAGCGCCCACCTCAAGCTCGTGGAACAGGTCTTCCTGCCGGCATTCGTCAACATATCCGGCGATGGCTCCGGCCCCTATCCGGGTAAAGGCGTCGATACACCTCTGCCGGTCGAGGCCAACGAGGACACCGCCGAAATCGAATATCAGGTTCTTTATCATTTGCTGCGCAGACGCTTAACGGCACGCCATATCTCGCCTATCCAAAGAACGAGCGACGTTGAGGCGATTATCACGAGCCACTCTTGCAGAGAAAGCGGAACGGTACGGAACATCTTGCCGCCGAAGGTAACGATAATCCACTGGCCGCCGAGGATGATCAGCAGCACGAGCAGCAGTCCGTTGTCGTGCATGAAGGCGTGGAAGGCCGAATGGTTGGAGCCGAACGCCTTGGCATTGAACAGATTCCAGAACTGCAGCATGACGAACGTCGTGAAGAACATTGACAGCTCATGGACGTGCAGGTCGCCGGCCGACTGGTTGCAGTGGATGAGGAAAGCGAAGAGCACGGAGAAGAACATGAGGCCTATGCCGACGATGCCTTTGGCCATGCCTTTGGTTATTATGAAGTCTGACTGCTTGCGGGGCTTCTCCTTCATCACCTCGCGCGACGGCGGCAGAGATGCCAAGGCGAGCGCGGCGAAGGTGTCCATGATGAGGTTAACCCACAGAATCTGCGTCACGGTGAGCGGCAGTTCGGTGCCGATAAAGGCTCCGCCGAGCACGAGTAGCAGGGCGGTGACATTGACAACGAGCTGGAAGAAGAGGAAGCGCTGGATGTTCTTATAGAGCGAGCGGCCCCACATCACGGCGTTGACGATGCTGCGGAACGAGTCGTCGAGCAGCGTCATGTCGCTGGCCTCCTTGGCCACCGACGTGCCCGAGCCGAGCGACAGGCCCACGTGAGCATGGTTGAGGGCGGGCGCGTCGTTGGTTCCGTCGCCCGTAACGGCCACCACCTCGTTGTGCTTCTGCAGCAGATTGACGAGGCGCTGCTTGTCGGTAGGCCTTGCACGGCTCATCACGCGCAGCGTAACAACGCGCTTGAAGGCCTCCTCGTCGCTAAGCGCGGCGAAGTCAGGACCGGTAATCTGCGCCTCGGCAGGCGTGTCCTTGTCCCATATTCCGATTTGGCGTGCTATCTCGATTGCCGTCGCCGACGTGTCGCCGGTAACGATTTTCACCTTGATGCCTGCGCTGACGCACTGCTTTACGGCGTCGGGCACGTCCTCACGGATGGGGTCGCTGATAGCCGTAACGGCCTGGAACGTAAGGCGTTTGCCGCCGGCCAGGGCCGCCGTGTCGGGCTGTTCGCCGTCGGCCAGCTCGCGGTAAGCGAAGGCCAGGGTACGCATGGCCTGGTTCTGATAGCCCGTAAGGCGTGTGGAAATCTCCTTGCGGGCGTCGTCGGTGAGGTCGCAGAACGAGGCGATAATCTCCGGCGCGCCCTTAACCATAAGGTAACGCCTGCCCCCGACACGGCCTACCGTGGCCATATACTTGCGCTCGGTGGAGAAGGGAAGCTGCTCCTCGATGTCTTCTTCCTTTCTTAATGTCTTATAATCTACGCCGTTCTTCTCAAGCCACAGCAGCAGGGCAATCTCCGTAGGGTTGCCAATGCCCTTGCCGCCCTCCTCGTCAAGGTGGGCGGTGGTGTTGAGAGCTATGGCCGAACGGAACAGGGCGTCGTCGGCGTCATACTGCTTCATGTCGGCCACCTGCATCTTGTTCTGGGTCAGGGTGCCCGTCTTGTCGGTACAGATAACGGTCACGGCGCCCATGGTCTCGCAGGCGTGCAGCTTGCGCACGAGGTTGTTGTTCTTCAGCATGCGGCGCATGTTGAGCGCAAGGCTCAGCGTAACGGCCATCGGCATGCCCTCAGGCACGGCCATTACGATAAGCGTTACGGCCATCATGAAGTACTGCAGCACGGTCTCGGCCATGCGCAGATAGTCAGTAGAGGCCCAAATGCCGTGGCTGTCGAGGATGATGTCGCGGCCCAGGAATATGACGAAGGCTGCCACGGATATGCCTATGCCGAACTTGCTGATGAGCTTGGCCAGCTTGTCGAGCTGCATGTTGAGCGGCGTCTTCACGGCCGTTATCTCGGTGCTCGAGCGTGCCACCTTGCCTATCTCGGTGGCGTCGCCCACCTCGGTGACCTCATACGTGCCGCGGCCGTTCATCACCATTGTGCTCCTGAGCACCTTCGATGAGGGGTAAGTGGCCTCGGTGTCGTTCTTGGCGGGGTCGGCATGCTTCGTGATGATAGGCTCGCCCGTGAGCGACGACTCGTCAATCTGCAGGTCGGTAGACTCTATAAGCGTGCCGTCGGCCGGTATCTCGTCGCCCACCTCGATAATGACAATGTCGCCTACGACGATGTCCTTGCGGGCCACCTCAACTACCTTGCCGCCGCGGCGCACCTTCACGGGCGACTCCTCGCCCAGCGCCGTGAGCACGTTGAACTTCTTGGCGGCGTCCATCTCGAACCAGAAGCCAATCGTTGTGGCCAGCACTATGGCCAGGATAATGCCCACGCTCTCGATAAAGTCGCCGTTGATGCAGGCCAGGGCCAGAGATATTACGGCCGCTACGAGTAAGATTTTGATGATAGGGTCCTTGTATTTGTCAAGGTACAGTTTCCATAAAGGGGTTCTCTTTGGAGGGGTAAGTGTGTTCTCGCCGTGCTCTTGCCGGCTTTTCAGCACATCGCTGTCGCTCAACCCTTTAGGGTTGGAATACAGCGGATTAATCTCGTTGCTCATTTAAAAATTCAATAAAACAATTAAGTTAATACTGTCTGCAAATTTAGTATAATTAGCCGACATTCAGCGTAACGGCAGCCCATTATCACGTATTTTTAACGTATCTTTCCAATTATTTATGCGCGCGGGCGGAAGGGGAGCTTCAAAAATTAAGAGTTAAGAATGAAGAATTAAGAAAGAAAAAGCAAGATAATAAGATATGATTTGGGACAAATACTCAGCTAAGCATATTTTCTTAATTCTTCATTCTTAACTCTTAATTTGCTATGCATTTGGCTTTAACTTCTAACGAGCGAAGCGAGTGATAACTTCTATAACTTCTTTAAATTCTTTAGAAGGAACTTCTCTAACTTCTATAATAGATATCCTTTCGCACCGCAAAAGGTGGCATATCGGGAGCTAAAAGACGGCCTTTCGCACGCTAAAAGACCGTCTTTTGCAACGCCGCGCGTAACTCATTGATTTTCAGCGGATAAGAAAACGCGGAGAGACGGCCGGCAAACCGCATTTTTATATTTTTCCGGCCACGGCGTTGCACGTCTCGGATTTTATTGCTATCTTCGTGCGAACATTGACAAACAAAAACACAAAGGCCATGATGAAATTCAACAGGATAAAGATTGCGGCTGCGTCTGTGGTTATGTTGATGCTCGCCTCGTGCGGCGGAGCGAAGGCTGACGGCACGCAGACTGAAAGCGCACAGACCGACGGCGTAGCGGTAAGCACGATTGGAGACATTACGCTCATAGCCATTAACGACAACGAGGGCGAGAAGCGCATGCCCAACAAGCTGTTTTACGGCGACGGCGACTCGGCCAAGGTGGAGCGCCTCTCGCCCGAAGGCTCGGTGCCCTCGTCGGTTAGTTGCTTCGTCGTCAAGACGCAGGGCAAGACGGTTCTGTTCGACACGGGCAACGGAACGGCCCGCGGAGGCGTGCTGCTCGAAAGACTGAGCGGCGCGGGGCTTTCGCCCGACAGCATTGATTATCTGATACTTACACACTTCCACGGCGACCATATCGGCGGCATGATGAACGGCGGAAAGCCCGTGTTCACCCGTGCCGAGGTGTACGCCCCGGCCGATGAATACGCCTATTGGCAGACCGCGGACAACCCTAACGGCCGGCTGGCAATGGAGACGATGAAGGCTTACAGCGACCGCCTGCACCTGTTTAAATACGGCGACGCCCTGCCGCTCGGCATCAAGGCAATGGCCGCTCCGGGGCACACGCCCGGCCATACGGTGTATCAGACTGGCCGCCTGTTCATTGCCGGCGACCTGATGCACGGCTTCGACCTTCAGATACAGGACCTGTCGATATGCCCGTCATACGACATCAACCCGGAGCAGGCCGCCGAAACCCGCCGGAAATACGTGGAATACGTACGCAAGAACAAGCTGATAACGGCCGGCATGCACTTCCCCGGCAGCGGCGTGAAAGACAGTCTGTAACAGCATAAGAAGCCCCGCAAAACCAACGTCAGCACCGCCCGCAAACCGCCTGAATACCCTCCGGCGCCTCATTTTATGAGTTTTTAATACAGATTTTCGCCAAAAAATTTGGCAGTTTGCCCAAACTTCCGTACTTTTGCACTCGCAATGACCGCCAGGCGGTCAATGTAGGGCTTTTAGCTCAGTTGGTTAGAGCAACAGACTCATAATCTGGAGGTCCCAGGTTCAAGCCCTGGATGGCCCACACTGAAAATCAAGCACTTACAGACTTTCTGTAGGTGCTTTTTCTTTTATTGGCGACCTTCAAGTGACCTTTTTGAAGCGAAACTTTGTAAAATTGGCCTTTTGAAATTTCATGGAATTGCAGTAAATCTTTATGGATTTTTAATAAAAAGGATAGCCAAAATCGGTTGCTTTTAATTTTCAATTACGGCCTTAGGGTATGAGATAAAGCAAGGGCAGCGGCTTCCATATGGAAACCGTTTTTTATTTTTCACCGTGAACCGGCAGGATGTCTTTTGTGCATTAAAATAAAAGCATTCG
>URRR01000037.1 GCA_900550365.1 uncultured Prevotella sp.
TAATTTGTTGTGTAGAGCTATTTGTTGAGAGTTTGTTGAGGGTATAAGTGGTTGGTTCTCATAAAGATAACACCTATTTTCAACAATTCAACGTTTTACATGCCCTCACTTGGTACGCTGTAAAATGTACTTGTGGATTATTGGCTACCGCTCTATTCTCCGAAATGATTGCCGCAACGTTCCTTGGAGGCTTTGCGCCTCCTGCCACTTGGGCGAACCTCCGCAGTGTTTTAGCATGGCATTAGATTTATGCAGACTATACCAAGGACACACTGTGTACATAACACACTCGGTATAGCTTACAAAGTAAAACGACAATATACAACTACTATACTTGGCAAGTTGCGCACAGAATATTATTACCTTGTCTTTTGCAAACTTCAAGAACAAAACAGGTCGTGTCTGTTCCCTTGTTCTTTCTCAATGCAGCAGCCTTGATGTTTCATGCAAATTGTTAGGATTAAGGTCTGCCACCATAGGCATGAAGAGCCGAAAGGCAAATGTCTCGTCCTTTGTTCTTGGAGGAGGGAGCGAGGTTATGTTTTGGGAACCCCAAAACTCCTCGCTCCACCATGATGGCGGAGAAATTTTGCTCCCGATGGTCGCAAAAAGTGAGTGTACTAAGTGCAAACAGTATATCGAATGACAAAAATACAGGAACAAGGCTATCCTTTGCGGAAATGCAACTTTAAGAAAAAGAACGCTTCCTTCTTATTTTCATCAGCACCTGCCTTTTCGCAGAAGCTAATCCTGGGGATAGCACCTCTTGTTCCAACATGTCCAATGCCATCTTTAACTCGCTGAGAAGTTCAGGATAATACTTCATTTGCTCATAAGCAAGCTTCATGCAATAAGCTCGTATAGCATATGGCTGAGCGCAAGCGGTAATCTTACTTACACAGAAGTCAATGAAATCTGAGCGGAGGGATTCTTCTTCAAATGGTTGGCGTAAAAGAATACTGAGCATTAGACGGCGTTTCCCAACATGTTCTTCTTTCATCACTCGGTCAATCAGCTCATCATGTTTGCTGTAAAGCCACTCATTATTTGCTAAATCAAAATTTGATAGAACGTGCAGTGCATTGAATGCTACACGATTATCCTCATCGAAAGTAAGCCGATAGAACTCTTCCTTTCGGTGGTCATTCTTATCACCTTGAGTGAGAAAGCACAGCTCAAGGATATTATCCTTGCTTATTCTACCAAATAGTTTTTGTTTCATATCATGTGGCTTAATGTCCCATTCTTGATGTATCAACTTCCTTTACTTTCTTTTCTTTGTAACCACCGAACTTATATATAACAGCAAAAGTGGCAGTAGCCCAATTGTTGTTAATTTTCATACGGTAATCTTGATTACCTTGTACGGAACGAGTGTCTGCCTTGTTGTTGAAGATGTTGCTGCCATTGATGCGCAATCCCCATTTCCCATCATGTGAAGTCCATTGTAACTTGGCATTCATTCTAAAGATAGGACTTACATCATAAACACCTTGTATTACTTTTGACTGAAAGAAAGGGTTGAGTATAAGGCGCAAGTCTTGTGTGCTGCAAAGTTTTATAGATGCAGTACCTCCAAGTGCTGCTGTCAGCTTCTTGCGGTTGAATGGCAAATCGAAGAAATGGTCACTTTTGGCATGTTTATAGATTCCTACAGCAAACACATTACCGTTGAGCCATTTGCCAGCACCGAATATTGCAGAGGCTTGCAATCCAAAGCTATTCTCATAGTTGAAGTTGGTTTCCTTCAATATTACCGCCATACGGTCTGTTGGTTGGTACGGTAACTGCACAGAATAATCAGGTTTCAGACTTGCAAAAGCCATCAGCGTATAACGTCTTTTAATCTGCCACATAAGGTTGACATTGTAATAAGAGTATGGTTTCAAATCAGGATTGCCATGTATCTCGGTATATGCCGATGAGTAAAATACACTGCTCATTGTTGACCAATAGCTCGGAAATTCAGAATTGGAACTGAATGACAAGTTGAGTAAATGGTTCTCGTTGATATTCCACAGGGCATTGAGTGACGGATATATGCGCCATTTGTCCCATATCGGTGAATGGTATTGTTCGGCTGCTGCGGATACTTCAAGACTAATTGCCTTGTTTATCTGTTTGCTGAAACCTGCGTATATATTCCAAATACGTTCGTTGATGTCCACACTGCTTGTTGCATTAGGCAGAATGTTACCCTCTTTGTCGATGGTGTTCTGATAACTCTTGTTGCTTGTGAATTGTCCCTTTACACCATACGACAATCCCCAACCATGTGTAAAAGAATGGTTTTGGTCGGCTGCGAACATCCATTTGCTGATAGTCTGTTCACTGCCACTTGTAAGGTTGCGTTCCGTTTCTGTCGTATTTTCATCTGCATACATCGTACCGTCAAGTTTTTGTTGTTGAGGGGTACGATAGTTAGTGTACGAACCACTAATGTTAAGTCCAAAAGGAAGTGAGTAGTTTACATCAACATTGTGCAGATACACATGAGTGTCGTAATGCATTCCGCTTACACTTGAACCTGTAGTGTGATTGTTGGAGCAAGACTTTTGCCATTTTCCCGTATAGGCAATGTCAAGTCGATGGTTCTTGCTAAATGCATAATTCATACCAAGTCGGTAGTCATGAGCAATACCAAATGATTTCTGCCACGTTTCATCGTTGTAGTGAATACGCCCGTTATCCAATGGATGGTTGGCTATGCGTGAAGATTCACCATATGAATTGCCGTCAATAAATTGATATTGTGCATCCATTCCAAATTTGCCCCTCTGCATGGAAAGATAGAAATCTCCAAACTCTCTGGAATATTTGTTTTGCTGTAATCCTCCATTTATCTGTCCCGACAACTGATTTTTCCCTGCATAATCTTTCGTGACGATATTTATAGCCATGCCACGAACATGATAACGTGCAGGAGCAGCAAGCATCACCTCTGCTTTAGCCAACTGTGCAGCAGGCATCGCTTTCAATC
Organism: uncultured Prevotella sp.; assembly: GCA_900550365.1. Taxonomy (GTDB): domain Bacteria; phylum Bacteroidota; class Bacteroidia; order Bacteroidales; family Bacteroidaceae; genus Prevotella. The sequence continues at coordinate 2,981 of URRR01000037.1, forward strand.
TGTCTGCAAGCTGTTCTTGCGTTAAAGTGGTCGCCTGTCCGTTGATGATAAGCGTTACCTCGTTTCCGGAAAACTTGATGCCACCATCGGTATCACTAACACCAGGAATACGTGTGAGAGCCTCATAGGCATTGTCGGCAGGTAGTTGTTTCATAAGTAACGGCATGTTATAGGATAACATACCTCGCTCTGCCTTAACGATAGGGCGCGAACCTTTGACCATTATTTCGGGAAGGTTGTGCATCATGTTCTCCATTGTGAGCGAATCATTCTGCGTCTGAGTTTGAGCTTTCACGTTAGCAACTGAAAGTAGAAATAATCCTAAAAGAAATACTTTGTTGTCCATATTTTACCTTTCTAAGCTACATTATCTTTCTATAACTTTCAAAAGTACGAAAAACAATCCATAAACGAGAACGTTTTGCTTTGTATTGTAGGAATGAGGACGACATTTAACATTTCTCTTACTTTTAATGCCGTATATGAAATTTATCTATGCTGCATTGATAATGTGTTGCTACATTTGGAATAAGCCCACTTCCAACCCAAAATTAATAATCTATAAAAACAAAGCAAAAAGTGTCGTTTTTCAGATTTTAGATTTAATTTTGCATCCGAAAAGAGTTGTTTGGCAAACAAGGCAAACTTATGTAGAATGTAGAAGTTAATACTATTGCCAAGTCATTACCTCTATTGAGGAGGAACACTCATAAATCGCTCATTTTAAGCTATTCTGAAGATTTTGGCAGAATTTTATTGAAAAAGACAAGCTGTACACTAATCCAGACCTTAAGATGGCAGACCTTGCAAAGCATTTGAATCTCTCGGCGAGCAAACTGTCACAAGTGTTCAACCTGTATCTCAAGGAAAATTATTACGACTTTATCAACCGTTACCGTCTTGAAGAGTTCAAGCGCCTCATTGCTGACGGTGAGTATGAACGCTATACGCTGACTGCCCTCAGCGAAAAGTGCGGCTTTAAGAAGTCGAGCTTCTTCTCAGCCTTCAGGAAGTTTGAGGGCATGACTCCGGCCGAATATCTGAAGAAGCACGGTATAAAGCTGTGACGCCGGCATGGCTTGACAGGCCATGAGGTAATATGTAGTTCTCTCCGTTCTTTATTTCTTCCTTTCTTTTTTTATATTTTCTGTTATTCTGTTCACTCATCGCCGTCGCGACGTAGCGTCAGGGCAACCCTGACGGGTTGTGGCGGCCGCGATGTCTGTTGGTGATGGCGGCAATCGCTACATCTGATATTCTGCCCGCCATATTTTCAGCTGTGACCTTAGCGGTGAGCATGACACGCTTTTTAACAAAAACAAAGCCTTAAGACATGCCGGCAATTGTCGGCTACGGTCTGTCTAAATTAGTCGGACCGTGCGTATTGCACTGATTTTCAGATAAATACATGATTTGGAATCGTGTCTAAATCATTCGGTTGTAAAGCTGTTAAAAATGCTTGACTTACATCAATTTTTGTTCTAATTTTGCCTTCGTGAAACAAAAATCATGAAAACCTTACAACAATGGAAACAATACCTGAAAGCAACAACCGCGAACTCGTGGCCTCTCTATATAAGAGGTATTATGGAGACTTGCTCGCTTACCTGACGGCTTACACCCATGACGTGATGGAGGCCGAGGACATGCTGCAGGAGCTTTTCGTCAAGGTGTTGTCTCTTGACGTTATCACTGAGGCTACCGCCAAGAGTCTGCTGCTCGTAATGACGCGGCGCATGATAACAGACGATGCCCGTCATAAGGCTTTTCTGCATCGGGCCGAGAAAGGACTTGCTTACAGCGTGTCGCAGTTTGACAGCTATTCGGTGGTGCACAAGCTTGAGGCTGACGAGGTAATCTGCAAGGTGCGCAGCATAGTATCATCCATGCCGGCCAAGCGTGCCGAGATATATGAGATGTACCGCCGTGACGGGTTTACTGCTCAGGAGATAGCCGAGCGGCTGAACATCAGCCGGCGGACTGTTGAGACGCACGTCTACCTTGCGTCGCGCACGGTGAGAAGACGCCTGCGCGGAATAATCTGACATGAAAAATATTTTTTACAAACCTAACCAATAATAGTCGTACTTATGAGACGAAATCTTATCAAATTTTGTCTGGTGGCCGGACTTATAGTACCGTGCATGCCTGTTCAGGCGGTGCAGGGAACAAGTCCCGCCGTTACCCAGCAGCAGACCGTCAAGGGGCACGTTGTCGATGAGGCAGGCGAGCCTATGATTGGCGTGACAGTTCAGGTCGTAGGCAAAAGCGGAGGTGCCGTGACCGATATTGATGGTAATTTCTCCGTCAGCGTACCTAACGGAACGCAGCTAAAGCTCACTTACCTGGGATATACTGACCAGATAGTGACGGTTAACGGTCCTACCATTACGGTGAAGATGACCGAGGACAGAACCGAGCTTGAGGAAGTGGTGGTAGTAGGTTTCGGTACGCAGAAGAAAGAGTCGCTCACCGGTGCGGTGACCGTTGTTGACTCCAAGATGTTCGAGAACAAGGGCGGTCTGTCGTCACCGCTGCAGGCTCTGCAGGGACAGGTGCCCGGCGTGATGATTACGCGTTCGTCAAGCGCGCCGGGCGACGAGAGCTGGAGCATGAGCCTGCGCGGAGCCTCGTCAATGAACTCTACCGAGCCGCTTATCGTCATTGACGGCGTGGCTTACAACAGCGTGAACGACATGCGTCTGCTTAACCCTGACGACATAGAGTCAATCAACTTCCTGAAAGACGGCTCGGCCGCTATTTACGGTAGCCGTGCGGCCGGCGGAGTAGTGCTCATCACTACGAAGAAGGGCAAAGAGGGCAAGATGCGCGTTGAGTACAGCGGCAGCGCAACGCTTAAGACTGTAGGTCTTATGCCTGAGCTGATGAACATCGACCAGTGGTCAACCGGACTTATGCAGGCTCTCGTGAACGACGGGCAGACCAACGACTCGTGGATGGCTTACGCCTGGCTGGCGCAGATGTATAAGGGACACTACATCGACCTGCAGGTGTCGCCCAGCCCCTTCGGCACGGGCGCGTTTACCGACGTGGCCGACTTCGTCTTTGACGACTCTGTTGACTGGCTCGGAACGCTTTTCGGCAGCTCGTGGAGCACTAACCACAGCCTCTCTCTCTCCGGCGGCACTGACAGGATGTCTTACCGCATCTCGGGCAACTTTCTTTATGACGGCAGCCCCCTGCAGTATGGCAAGAATAATAACCGCCGCTTTAACCTGCGTTTCAACAACACGTATAAGTTCAACAGGATTTTCTCTCTTGAGAGCAGCATAGCCTACAGCCGCCAGGAGCAGGTGGCCCCGACGCAGATCAGCCAGGCGCTTACCACGAGCCTGCCTATGCCGGGTCTGCCCCTGCAGACGCTTGACGGCAAGCCTTACGCCTGGGGTACGTGGAAATCGCCGCTGGCACAGGTGGAGTATGGCGGCGACAACAAGCTGAGCGTGTCGTCAATCAACATCAGCGAGACGCTGCGCGCGGAGATTACCGACTGGCTCGACGCAAGCGTGAACATTGGCTACAACACGTCAGAGGCGCGCCGCAGCACCGTGCAGAACCCGATAACTTATTATAACTATGTAGGCAACTCTGCCATTCTTACGTCTCCGACACAAGAGGAATCATATTTCCGCCAGACGTCTACACGCACTGACTTCTACAGCTTCTCGGGCTATGTGAACGCTCACAGGACTTTCTGGGACGACCATAACTTCAGCCTCATGCTCGGCGCGCAGTATGAGCTGAAGGACATGGAGGGCTTCGGCGCCGAATACACTGACATTATTGACGGCATTGACGTGATTAACGGCAACGGCACGCTGACGCTGTACAACACTGACGCCACTACCAATTACCGCAACGCCATAATGTCTTACTTCGGACGTTTCAACTATGATTACAAGGGCAAATATCTCTTAGAGTTTAACGGGCGTTACGACGGCAGCTCAAAGTTTCTGCCGGAGAACCGCTGGGACTTCTTCTGGGGCGTGTCGGCCGGATGGCGCATCAGCGAGGAGGCGTGGCTGAAGAACGTCAAGTGGCTAAGCAACCTGAAGCTGCGCGCGTCTTACGCCGAGATGGGTTCGCAGAGCGGCATCGACAACTACGACGGCTACCAGTTCTACAACCTTAACTCGCTAAGCGGCGCCTACGTGGGCAGCGATCTGCTTAACTATATCGCCACGAACGGCAAGTTTGCCTCTACCACGCGTCAGTGGGAGCGCATCAAGAACTATAACATAGCCATCGACTTCGGCTTCTTCAACAACAAGCTTACAGGTACGATTGAGGCCTTCATGAAGAAGAACGACAACATGCTCGTTGCCATCACTTATCCTGCCGTGCTGGGCGATTCAGCCCCTACGGCCAACTCGGGTAAGTTCAAGGACTGGGGCTTCGAGGGCAGCATCAATTATGCCTTCAGGATAGGCCGGGTGAACGCTCACGTGGGCGGCGACATTACCTTTGCACGCAACGAGCTGACCGACTATGGCGGCACCAGCGTCATGGCTTCGGGCTATACCAGCACACAGCAGGGCTATCCGCTGAACTCTATCTTCGGCCTGCGCTACGGCGGCAAGATACAGAACGAGGAGATGCTCGAGGCTTACCTGGCCAAGTATTATGAGAACAACGGCATAGGCATGCCGGCCAACCTGCGCGTGGGCGACAACATGTTCTGCGACGAGAACGGCGACGGCCGCCTCGACTACAGAGACTATATCTACCTGGGCAGCGACACGCCCGAGATTTCTTACGGCTTCAACTTCGGCGCAGAGTGGAAGGGTATTGACATCAACGTGGTGTTCCAGGGCTCGGCCAACCGCTTTGTTTACCGCGGCATCAACAACTTTACCGTGCCGTTCCGCAACAAGTACCAGAACTTCACGACGTCTTGCTTCGGCAACGTGTGGAGCGTTGACAACCCCGACGCCTACTACTCGCCCTTCACAACCGACAGCAACATAGTAAACTATAACTATCAGGCCAGCTCGCTGACGGCTCAGGACGCACGCTACATCCGTCTGAAGAACATCACCGTAGGCTATAACCTGCCGAAATCTCTGCTCGCGAAGATAGGCTTCATAGAGTCGGCACGCATCTACTTCACCGGCGAGGACCTCTGGGAAAGCACCAAGATACACGACGGATGGGACCCCGAGGCCAAGCGCGACCCGAGCGGAGTGCAGCGTTACCCGTTCACACGTAACTTTACCTTCGGGCTTAACCTGACTTTCTAATCATCAGACATGAACATTGTAAAAAATCAAGCAGACAACGAAATATGAAAACAAGATATGACAATATGAAAAGCCGTTGGGGCAGGCGCGCGGCCAAGGCCGCCTGTCTGGGCATGGCGCTGCTCTGCGCATCGTGTCTCGACTTTGAGCCGGAGGCGCAGATGAACGACGCCAGCGTATGGAGCAACGCTACCAACTTCCAGCTCTTCGCCAACCAGTTCTACAGCTGGACAAGCGACTTCCAGTCGGGCGAGAGCACAAGCTACAGGGCAAGGGTGAACGACGGCCCTCACAGCGACATGCGCAGCGACATACTCTGCGGTCCTAACGAGAATCTGTACAGCGACGGCACGAACTCGATACCTGAGGAAGACGGCAATTACAATAACCTGTACAAGCAGATTTATTATACTAACCTGCTGCTGCAGAGGGCACAGGGCTTTGAGCCGCAGGAGGACATCGCCGTGCCCGTGGCCGAGGCTAAGTTCTTCCGTGCTTACTGTTACTTCGAGCTGGTGCAGCTTTACGGCGACTGCATCCTGCTGACTGAGCCGGCCGATATGGACAGCCCGGCAATGAACGCTGAGCGCAACGACCGCGGCGAGGTCATAGACCAGTGTATCAAGGACTTGCAGGAGGCTGCCGAGGGGCTGCCCGACAGGCCTTCAGAGGCCGGCCGCCTGTGTAAGGATGCGGCTTACGCTTACCTCTCACGCGTGGCTCTGTATGAGGGCACATGGCAGAAGTTCCATACCGGAGGAGCCGGTGCCACGGATAACTCTGAGCGCGTAACCTCGCTGCTCACCACGGCAAGAGACGCCGCTGACGAGGTGATCAGCCGCGGCAACTACAGCCTGTTTTACAACAGCCAGCTCGGTACCGAGAGCTATCGCTACATGTTCATATTGGAGGATGCGCAGTGTAACCCCGCCGGACTTACGACTTCTGACAACACTGAGTACATCTTCTCACGCCGTCACCGCCTGGAGGACGGCATCGGATACAACATCACCCACGCCTACATCGTAAACGGTGTGTATGCCCTGCGCAAGCTGGCCAACCTCTATGTATGCCAGGACGGTCTGCCGATAGACAAGAGCCCGCTGTTCAACGGCTATAATACGCCAACGTCAGAATATGACAACCGCGACAACCGCATGCTCACCACTCTGGCCAAGCGCGGCACAATGGTATGGGACAACTCTGTGAACAACAGCCGTGTGGCATGGAACGATGACGACCTTACACGTGCCAAGGAGGTAGGCAACTCAAACAGCGGATACCAGACTCATAAATGGGCGGTAGAACGCCTGGTAAATGACAATATGGAGGCAATGGACTTCCCGATTATACGTTACGCCGAGGTGCTGCTCAACTATGCCGAGGCTGCCTATGAGCTGAACAACAGCATATCTGACGCTGACCTTGACAAGAGCCTTAACCTCGTAAGGCTGCGTGTTAACCCCGACATGACCAAGCTGAGCAACGCTCTCGTTGACGCCAACGGCCTCAGCATGCGTGAGGAGATACGCCGTGAGCGTACTGTGGAACTGGCGTTTGAGGGCTTCCGCATCGACGACCTGAAGCGTTGGGCTACCGCTGAGACTGAAATGCCTCAGGACCAGCTCGGAGTAAAGTGGAGCGGCACACAGTTTGAGACTCTATGGGCTAACCAGAGCAGACCTCTCAACAGTGAGGGCTGTATCATAATGTACACTGACCGCCGCTGGAGCGAGCGTAACTATCTGTATCCTCTGCCGAGCGACCAGACACAGCTTAACCCCAACATCGGACAGAATCCCGGATGGGAATAATGCCGGATGTACATGAGTATTAATTAAATGTTTTGTCATCAGATAAAATATAAGACAACAGCGATTATGAAAACCATAACAAATCATAAGCACACGTCAAGGCCGGGCTTCCTCGGCAAGAGGAAAGCCGCTGCGACGCTCTTCGGTTCGCTTGCAGTCGTGGCATCACTGACGTTTACGGCCTGCAGCGACGACGAAATAGACGCTAACACAGAATTGGCCATCACTCCGTCAACGGTGGAGTTTAATCTCCCGGCTGAGCTGCAGAGGCTGGTCTACACAGATGAGACAGGGGTGCAGTGCCTGCCGATGATAAAGGGCGAGGCATACCAGATTCCTTATAAAATAGAGCCTGATACTATCACGTTCAAGGATGTGTCATGGACATCTTCAAATCCGGATGTAGCCACGGTCGACCAGGAAGGTAATGTCACAGCGGTAAGCGGTGACGGCACGGGCTATTCAATTATCTCGGTAATGCCCGTGGGCTATTATGACGCCAGCGGAGTACAGGCCTCGCTCAAGGTAGTTGTATCTAATGAGCTTGTGCAGGCAACCGATATAGCCATCAACTCAACGGCTGATGAGGTTTACGGAGGTGACACCCTGCATCTCTCAGCCGTCATCACTCCTGCTAACTCAACTTACAAGACAGTTGAGTGGAGCTCGTCAGACGAGAGCGTAGCCACGGTTGATGTCAATGGCGTGCTCACGGCCCAGTACACTGAGGCTTCAAGTGTTCCCGTTACAATCACCGCCACCGCGCTTGACGGTTCTGGCGAAAGTGCAGAGAAGGTGATAACCATCCGCCAGGTTGTTCAGCCTGAAGAGATTACAATCGATCAGACCTATTCAGCCGGAAACGGGTACCTCTGTGCCTTCAACGAACGGAGCGTAACACTTCAGTACACCACCGTACCGGCTCAGTGCACCACTTCACTCATCCAGTGGACCTCGTCAGATCCGGGCATAGCTACGGTTGACAATGGCGTTGTTACATTTACAGGCTTCGGCCAGGTTACTATTACCGCAACGTGCCCCGAAACCGGCAACAGCAGCAGCATCACGCTTAACATACCTGCCGGACTGGTACGTGAGACGTTTGACAATCCTGACTATTACCTCTTCAAGGATGCAGGCCAGAGCGGTAACAACACAGCTACAAGCACTGAATGGAATTCTGCCGGATACATCACGGTAACCACTTATGCGCAGAATGCCGAGAAACAGCGTGGCGACCTGAAGAACCAGGCTAACGTCTACCTGCATGCAGGCAATTATCCTATCATCGCCATTCGCATGGAGGACGTTAAGGATAAGTATGGAGCCGAAGGCGTTACTGCACGTAACATCACTCTTGACGGTTCAGGTAGCTGTAACGGTGTATCGTTCAGCGGCGGACTTGACGGAAACAACAACAAGTGGCTGCACGACTATAAGTGCAGTGACGGAAGCCACGTATTCATCTACGACCTGACAACGCAAAGCTGGGCTAATGGCGGAGTGCTGCCTGCTGATGCTGTGGCTGAGTTCAGAACGTTCCAGTTTAAGTACGCTGACATCGCGACCATCGCACATCAGCTGCAGTACAACGTTTACTGGGTACAGACGTTCAAGACCATAGAGGAAGTACAGAGCTACATCGCCGGTGAAGGTCTGTCATATGATGTAGTGAAATAAAGAACATTAAGAACCATTCATTATGAAACTCAACAAGATAATGATTATCGCAGGTGTCGCAGCGCTTATGGCGCTGCAGACATCCTGCCGTGAGAACGAATACGGCACGGTAGACCTTACCATGCCTGACGATGACCAGACTGAAGAGCCGGTTGCGGCACAGTACACTTACAATCATCCTTGCGCGATGTTTTCTCAGGCCGACTTCGACCGCGTAAAGGCCTCGCTCGACGACGGTTCGGCGCCGCAGGCCGTCAAGGATGCCTATCAGGGATTGCAGAACAGCCCTTACTCAATGGCCTCTTATCAGCCACAGCCGCAGAAATGGATTGTCCGTGGCGACGCTACTGGCACTGAGCCCGGCGTTGAGAACTATGCTTACGCCATGCGTGACGCCGCCGCTGCCTATCAGCTTGCGCTGCGCTGGAAGCTCTCAGGCGACGACCAGTATGCTGACGCGGCAATAAACGTGCTCAACCAGTGGGCTGCCACATGTGTGGGTATCACCAGTAACGATGCCAACCAGATGCTGGCTGCCGGTGCTCAGGGCTACACCTTCGCATGTGCAGCCGACATTCTCAGTACTTATGAAGGCTGGGAACCTACTGACTTTGAGACATTCAAGACCTGGATAGTCAACGTGTTCGCATCGAAGAACCGTGAATTCCTTGACCATACAGACGCGAATACTTGTGCGCTGCACTATTGGAGCAACTGGGATCTTGTCAACATGTGCTCATATCTCGCCATCGGCATTCTTACAGAGAACGATGATATGGTCAACTACGTTGTGAATTACTTTTACAACGGAGCAGGCAACGGCTGCATAAACAACCTTATACAAGGCACGTTTGACGACCCGTTGGGCACAGGCGAGCAGATCTGCCAGAACCAGGAGAGCGGACGTGACCAGGGTCACTCGGAGATGTCGGCCGTTGTTTCCGCCAACCTCGCTCAGATGGCATACACCCTGTACACGCAGAATCCTGAAGTAACACAGCTTGACTTCTTCTCAGCCAACGACAACGCGCTGCTGAAGATGGGCGAGTATGTGGCTCTGGCCAACCTGCGCAACGGCACCGACAACGCCAACGCCCAGGGACAGTTCCTTATAACGGCTGCACAGATGCCCTTCAACACGTATGAATATTGCGTTGACTGCAGCTGCCGTGACAAGAATCACAGTGCGGTACAGACCGGACTTGCCGACGATAATGGTCGTGGCGGCGTGCGTCCGGGTTGGGAAATCTATTACATGCACTATGCGCGGATAATGGGTCTTTCAAGCGGATTTACATACGTAAAGCAGTTTGCCGACAAGATGCGTCCCGAGTGTGGAGTAGGCGACAGCCGTTACGGCAGCAACTCTGGAGCGTTCGACCAGCTCGGCTGGGGCACCCTCATGCTTTATCAGGAATAATCTTAGTCTGAGTCTTTAATTTAATACAGTTATAATAGATTGTGTAAAGGGCCGTCGTTTGGTTTTGCCGGGCGACGGCCCTAATCTTGTTTATACTTAACATATCCCAGTTTGCAATGGTTATACGGCCATAAGAACCCTTTTGCAACCGAGGCAATACACATACCCCTATGTCTCACTTTCTACAAATCACCGAATAAAATGCCTACAAATCACCGAACGAAATGCCTACAAATCACCGAAAAGATATAAAAAAAAGATTATAAATCCGTATGAATGTCTAATAGGCCTAATAGGGCAAATAACCAGAATTCATAATTTTTAATTGGAGAGGATTAGGGTAATATGGTTCCTCCCCACAGGGGATGTCAGGAGGGGCTTTTCTTCATTCTTCACTTATCAGCCTGCGTCCCTCAAGCCATGCAATCATGTTTATAACGAGGAAGTTCCAGTTCTGGAAGCCGCGGTTCAGTACAGGCTCGCCGTTTTCAGGCAGATAATATTCATGCAGAGCGCCGAAGCGTTCGAAATCACGGCCAAGCAGAATGACGGTTTTCTCGGCCAGTTGCCGTGCCTCCTCGGTGTATCCATAGTTCAGCAGGCCGCGGAACACGAGATAATTGACGTTAATCCACACCGGCCCCTGCCATGATGAAGGGTTGCCGCTGGCCTTCGTGTTATACATCTTTTCGAGTGGAGACAGTGTGCGCACGCCGGCCGGAGCGTTGAACGATGTGGTGTCATTATAGTGCAGACGCACCATGTCTGCCGCCTGTTCAGCCGTTGCCACACCGGCCCACATGGCCATAAAGCCGCTCCAAACACTGAAGCGCTGGATAAGGCAGTCATAGTTGCGTGGCTGGCCTACGTGCAGATACAGGTCACCGGGCTGCAGACCGCTGATGTCCGGCTTCTCTACGGGCAGCAGATTCAGGTCTACGCTGTAGTAAAAGCGGTCGCGCGGGTCCCAGCAGTGCTCCCTGATACACGCCATCAGCTCGTCGGCCTCGGTTGCGTATTGCCTTGCCGTTTCGTCAAGATGCAGGCAACCGGACAGATACTCCATTGCTTTCAGCTCCTTGTACATCAGCGCGTTGAGGAATATCGAGCCCGAACTCTCGTGCGGGCGGTAAAAGGTGCTCGGGTCGTTGTCCACGCCTATCGCCTCGTCTGTCTCCCAGTAAAGCAGCCCCGTAGCCTTGTGGCGGTGAAAGTTCATGTATTTCGCGACGAAGGCCTGCAGGTAATAGAACCCCTCCCTCAGCCATTCGGCGTCGCCGTTCATTGTCCTTGTTATGAACGCTGCGTGCTGTGCCAGCGTAGGTTTGTGCATGTTCGATTTCCAGGGGTTGCGCTTCTTCAGCATTTCCTCGCGGCTCTCGTCGTTGCGCTCAATCCATATCGGTATCCAGCCGTCCATGCCGCCGTAGCTGAGCGAGTTTAGCACGCAGCCCTGTTCATACTTCAGCGCCTTGGTGCTGTCGGCCGGTGTGCCCACGTCAGCTAGTATCTGGCGCAGTGCCACGTTGCTCAGCCACGAGTCCCAGTCCCACAGCATGTCAAGATACTGGTTGCTGCCCGGAGCCAGAAAGGGGTAGGGCAGGGAACCGCCCGCCTCACGGTACATGCCGTTCATTTCTTTATAGATATGCCGTTTGCATATCTCCGTATATTTTTTTACATTTTCAGGATTAGCCTCAGGCAGTTGCGCCATGGCCGTACCGATGCCGATAGTCAGTAAGAGTGAGGCTACAAGGATTGTCGTCTTAAAACGGGCAATGCCCCAATGCCGTAACCAGTGGCATGGGGCGTTGCTTTTCAGTATTGAATTATTTAAATCCTTCATTTTGTTGGAATTCATCTTTGTTTGTAATAGCATCGAGGAAAGCCTGAGGGAACGGGCGCAGCATATGGTATGACTTGACATTCTTTCCAGCATCGGGGTTGCCTAACTTGATGCGTCTGAGAAATATCTCTTCGCCCATGCGTTTCAGATCAAACCACCTTAACTGCTCGCCAGCAAGCTCGCGACCACGTTCGTCAAGTATGAAGTCGATATCTTCGATGTCGGCCTGTGTCACCTTCATGTCTTCTTCGTGTCCACTTATGGCGCGTGTGGTACGCAGCGTGTTCATGTAAGTAAGGGCGTCAGCCTTTCCGCATTTAGCTCCGGCCTCGGCAACGATTAGGTACATCTCGGCCAGACGTATCATGAAGGCGTCACGCGTGCTGCGATCTTCCTTCACGGTCTCACGCGTAGGGTCGGCAAACTTTGAGATAGCCATGTACTGTTTCTGGTTTTTAAGCGTTCCGTCTGAGTTATACATTGCGTCACGGTCAATCAGCTGGTAGCGGCCCTTGGCCCAATTGAGCTGGTCTTGGGTAGCCTTTTCTCTCATTATCCATATCGCGGTGTCGCCAGAGTGCATCAGGGGATAGTCGTCTCCGCCATCTTTGTTGGCAATCCATAAGGTCTGGAACGATGCTGCCAGGCGCTGGTCGTATTCGCTGTACAGATCAAGCAGGTAGCGGGTAGGCATGTAGTGAACGAACGGACGGCCGTATTCAATGCTGCGCTCAAGGCCGGGCTGAGTGTCATATTCCATGCAGTAAGACAGGTGAGCGTTGTTTCCGCCCGAACGGATGATGTCGTCATCGAACTCTTCGTTGTAGAGCTGGTTCTCAGATGAATAATCAACGTACCATATAACCTCCTTGTTACCGCTGCCTTCGCCTCCAAGTTTTCTCATGTTAAACACGGCGTCGAATTCTTTATTGAGCTCAAACGGGCCGTTGTCGATAACGTCTTTAGCCACACTGTATGCCTGCTCGTAGAACTGTTGGTCACCGGTCTCGCTGGCTCTTGTCAGCAACAAGCGGGCTTTCAGTGCCTTTGCGGTCCAGAGAGTTACGCGTCCGCCTTCAGCCTGGGTCGTAGGCAGCTTGCTGTTGGCAGAAGTACAGAAGTCAAGGTCTTCAAAGATGTGCGTGTAGATGTCAGCTACCGACGTCTTCTGGGGAGCGATAGTGATGCTTTCTGCCGGTTTGTCGGTATAATATGTGTCGCCGAACGTCTCGGCGATGAGCCAGTAATAGTATGCTCTTAAGAAACGGGCCTCGCCCTCACGCTGGTTTTTTAGGGCGTCGTCAGCGTCTACTGTAGACGCATGTTGTATTGCCGTGTTACATATGTTGACAGCTTTGTACCACCTGTCGAAGTATTCTTCAAGTACAGGCACGGTGGCGTTGAAGTCTGTTTGATACAGAGCCAGCGTCGGGTAGTCACATTTTGAACCTGGAGCAAGTATGTCTGTGCCTGATTCTCCGAGCGCGATGCCCGGTGCCTTGCCGCCCCAGAGGCGCATGGTGGTGTAACATGAGTTGATGAGTGACTCGAAACCTTCCTCAGTATCATAAAAACCGTTGTCAGTCGAGAGATCGTTACGGTTGTGTTCCTCAAGGAAATCAGAACATCCTGACAGCATCATGGCCGTTGCCATGAGGGCTATGCCAATTATATTTTTCTTTTTCATGATATGTTGTCTTATTTAAAATTCAAGATTTAATCCGAAAACTAACTGCTTTGTCATCGGGAACGAGATGCTTCCACCGGCCTCAGGATCGTAGTTGTCGATACCGCTGAACGTGAAGAAGTTTTTCGCCGTACAGTAAACACGTAACTTCTGTATCTTTATCTTCTTCAAAAGACTCTTGGGCAATGTGTATCCCAAGGTGATGTCTCTTATCTTGAGGAACGAGCCTTTCTCGTATTGCAGTGTGCTGTAATACATAACCTGGTTGTAGCTCTTGTTCTTGTCAGGACGTGGAAAAGCGTTGGTCGGGTTCTCGGGTGTCCAGTAATCGACGTTAGCTCCGTTCTCCTGAGCGTTTATTCTGTAAGAAGAATTGTACTCGTATGATATCCATTGTCCAAGTCTTGCGTACAGGAAGATAGACAGGTCAAAGTCTTTGTACTTGAAAGAGTTGTTGAAACCGAGAGTAACGTCTGGCCTCTGGCTGTATATCACGCGGTCGTCAGGCGTTATCTCACCGTCACCGTTGACATCGGCAACCTTGATATCGCCGGGCTCCTGGCCGTTCTTGGCAGCCTCTGCAGCCTCGTCTAGCTGCCAGATACCTACCTTCTTGTAGTCGTAGAACACCTTGAAGGCCTCGCCTACGAACCATGCGTTGGCCTCGTCCTTGAGTCGTCCGGAAGCAAGTTCCTTGATTTTCTCCTTATTGTGAGACAGAGTGAAGTCTGAACTCCATGTGAAGTCCTTTGTCATAATATTGATTGTGCTGAGTGAGAAGTCAATACCTGTGCTTGATGTGCGGCCGATGTTCTCCATTACCGACTTGTATCCGTTAATTGAAGGTATGTTCCTGTTCATAAGTACGTTTCTTGTCTCAGCCTTGTAGACGTCAATGCTACCTGAAATTCGATTGTTGAAGAAACCGAAGTCAAGACCGATGTTATATTGGCTCGTGGTTTCCCAGGTCAGGTCTTTGTTCGCCATTGTCTTTGGATAGTAACCGTAAGCCACACCGTTGTTGAACGAATAAGTAGACGTTCCGAGCAATCCCATTGTCTGATAGGGGTCAATGGCACACTGGCCAGACTCTCCCCAGCTCAGTCTGAGCTTCAGGTTTGATATGGCTTTTATGTTCTTCATGAACGCCTCTTCGTTAATTCTCCAGCCTAATGCCACTGAAGGGAAGTAGCCCCACTTGTTACCGTCAGCGAACACTGATGAAGCGTCGGCACGCAAAGAAGCAGTGAACAGGTAACGGTCCATTAACTTATAGTTTACACGGCCGAAGAAAGATACCAGATTCTGCTCGTTGAGGTAGCTGTCAATGGCAATCTCCTTCTCGTTTGACGCGAGGTTGTGGAACAGGTTGTCGCCGTAGGGCTGGTCTTTGCCGCTGGCCTTGGTGTATTCGTCGGTGTTCATGATAGTACTTGTTCCGGCCATGAGCTGGATGTTGTGGACTTTCGCGAAGTCTTTTGTCCAAGTGAGTACGTTTTCCCATGTCATGTCGCGTGATGAAGAGTGCTCCTTGTATGACTGAGAGTCAACGTCTCCGCCCTGCAGAGAGCCTTTAGCACAATAAAATCCGCGGCGCTGGTTGACGCTATTCCATGCGAAGGTAGTGCGGAAGAACAGGTCTTTCGTGATGTTCCAGTTGAGGTAAAGGCTGCCGAAGAAGCGCTCGCTAATGGTGTTGTCTGTTCTCATTCCTGGCTGGTCGTCAAGCAGAGGATTCATCTGCGAGTTATATCCTGGTGAGGGGTAAGACACGATATTGCCTTCATCATCAAAGGGCTTAGATATCGGGTTGATTTTTCTTGCCTGGTTGAGCGGACTGTAACGGTTGTCTTTGTCTATGTAAGAGTAAATCACGTTGGCACCTACCTGCACGTTTTTGAACAGGTTGTGGTCAACAGATACTCGGCTGTTGTAGCGCTTGTAACCGTCGTCTTTGAAGATACCGTTCTCTGACCTGTAACCGAGAGATATGAAGTGGCGTGTCTTGTCATTGCCACCTGATACAGACAACTCGTAACTTTGGTTGAAGCCGTCATGCATCAGCATGTCGATGTAGTCAGCATAGTATCCGTTGTTCAGATATTCAAGCTCTTCAGGGCCGAACGCATCAGCGTCATCAGCATATTCGCCGGTGGTGCGGTCACGCCAAGCCTCACGCCTATACTTGGCAAACTCCTCTGCGTTCATTATGTCGGGATAGTCTGTCACCATTGTAGATGAGAGGAAGGCGTTGAACGATACTCTTGATTTTCCGCTTTTTCCTTTCTTTGTTGTAATCATGATGATACCGTTGGCACCACGTGTTCCGTAGATAGCAGTTGACGAAGCGTCTTTCAATACCTCAATTGACTCTATGTCTGACGGGTTGATGTCAACGTCACTTCCGTAGTCAATTCCGTCAACAAGTATCAGCGGCGCGTTGCTTGCCGTGAGCGATCTTTCGCCACGAATGGTGAATGTTGGTGACGCACCGGCCTGTCCTGAACTTACGGTAAGGTCGAGTCCGGCAATTTTTCCCTGCATTGACTCAAGTACGTTTGTTGTAGGTATTGCTACGATGTCTTTCTGTTTTAATGAAGATATAGAGCCGGTAAGGTCGCGTTTCTTCTGAACACCGTAACCCACCACTACGACTTCGTCAAGTGACTGATTGTCAGGCACCATTGAAATCTCCATAGTTCCGGTCTCGGCCTTTACGCTTTGCTGGATGTATCCGATGTAAGACAGCGTTAGTTTGGCGTCGTCTCCGGCTACGTTTTTAAGGCTGAACTTACCGTCAAGGTCAGTCACGGCAACGTTGTCGGTACCATCTTCCTTTACGGTTACGCCAATCATAGGGTCGCCGTTCTCATCGGTTACTATACCGTTGATGTTTTTTATCTGTGTGTTTTCCGTAATTTTACCATTGCCTGGGCGTTTTCCGCTCTTTTTGGTGATGATAATCTCTTTTCCTTCAATCTTGTATCCTACGTCATTTTGGCCTTTCAGTATTTGCTTTATCACGCTGTTAATGTCGGCGCCGTCGGCCTTTACAGATACTTTTTTGCTCGTGTCAACGTCGTTAGACGAGAAAACAAACGTGTAGCCCGCGGCGTTGCGCAGCGCTCCCATGGCCTGTTTTACGGTTACATTGTTGACATTCAGTGTTATTTTTTGTGCGTAAGTGGAAATGTTAAGGCACAAAAATAACGTGGCTAAGATGATAGCCCTCTTGCATGTTCCCATGATTTTCTTTATTAAAGTTTAATGATTCGTTAATTGTTTCATTGTTGGCAGCCACGGTATCATGCGTTGTCCGTCTGCCGGTTGATGCCTCAGATCATGTATGTACGTGGCATTTGTTTACGTGTGATGCGCCTTGTACGGTCTTTTCTTTCGGCATGGCAATTTTTTCTTTACGATGTTTCTCTCATAGGCTGATATTTTTTATAGGTTATATGTTTAATAGAATAAGGTGTATTTGCCGTTTTCAAATTTATATTTCATGCGGTTAGTCTTCGATATTGCCTCAAGAATGTCGGCAGCTGAATGTTTGTTGGTGTTGAATATAGCGTAAAAACGCTTTCCTCTTACTTCGTTTTCAACGTCAATCTCGACGCCGTATTTCCTTTCAAGTTCTTTTGCTATCTCTGTCAGGGGCATCTCGTCGAAAATGAGTTCACCCTGTGTCCATTTGTCTGATGTTGCAGCGTTGATAGTCGTTTTTCTCATGCGGCCGCTCTTTCTGGTAAGCGTCATGCGCTGGTTGGGCGAGAGTGTCATGCCGTAGCCTCGCCGATTGTCGGCTACGTACACTTTACCGCGTATCAGGTCAACCGTTATTTCGTCGTCGTCAGCATAGTCACTGACAGTGAATTTCGTGCCGAGTACCTTCACGCTGGTCTCGCCCGCGGTTACCTCAAGCGGCATGTCGTCGTTATGGGTAACGTCAAAACATCCCTCGCCCTCTATCTTCATGCGGCGTTCTTTTACACCGTAGTCACGCGGATATTCAAGTCTTGACTTTGAGTTGAGCCACACTTTCGTGCCGTCAGGCAGCGTTGTGAGCACAGGCGAGCCGCTCTGTGTCTCTATGCATACGATGTCTTCGGTGCCGCCAGCAGACCTCGTGCCGTACAGGTATCCTGCCAAGGGGAGTGTGGCTATCATCACTACAGCCGCAGCAGTGGCCAAAACTCTCTTCATGCGGTGCTGCGTCTTTATGCGCCTTGCAGTTTCGACGCGCCGCATAAACCTGGCGTAAGCCTTGCCGTAGTCATAAGCTGAGCCGCCGGCGGCTACGCCGGCTGAGAGCCATTCCTCGCATTTCATCCTTACGTAGTCGCGGTTGGCTGTCGAGGCCGATGCCCATTTCTTTAGCGATGCCAGCGTATTCTTGTCGGGGTTGCCCGTGAGATACTCTGTAATCAAGGCGTCAATGTTGTCATTCAGGTGCATGTTATTCATGGATTTGTTCCCTTATACTAATAAAGACAAGAAAATTCTCACACAGGGTAGTGTGAAAATGTTTTTTTTAATAATAAAAAGATATAAGCAGGATAATCCAACGGATATATCTTCCGAGTTGCCCGTGCAGATAGGCAAGGGCGTTCTTGATGTGATACTTCACCGTGTTTACCGATATGCCCATATCCGCGGCTATCTCGGCATACGTCTTCTGCTCTATACGGCTCTTGATGAATGCCGTGCGGCATGCGTCTGGCATTGCGCTTACACATTCTTTGATTTTCTCTGTAAGCTCCTTTTCTATGAGCTCGCCAAGCGGATGCTTGTCGTCAGCGAACAGCGACAGCATAAAGTCAGCGTTGTCCTTCGCCGAGATTGACATTGTCAGTTGGCGCTGCCGCCCGTGAGCGCTGTTAAGCTCGTTGATACACCTGTTGCGTACCGAGTAGAGCAGATATGTGCGCAGAGAGGTGTGGATATGCAGCGTTCCGCGGTTTTCCCAGATATTGAAAATCACGTCGTCGGCAATGCTTCCGGCCAAGTGTCTGTCATGAATAATCTGTTCGGCAAACCTGCACATGGCACCATAATGCTTCTCAAACAAATGCCTGAAAGCCCTCTCGTCGCCACGTCTGATACCTAAGATAAGCAGCGTCTCATCAGTCATTTGTATCAAAAATTATCACAGGCATGTAAAGACAATCCTTATTGATGATGATATATATAAATAAAGGTGTAATTTAATTTCTTACGGTAAAGTCGTTAAGCTCACACAACTTTGCAAAGTTAAGCATTTTAAATGAGAACCGCAAGTTTTGCCGTTAAAAAGCTGTTTTTCACCGATATGCTCTGAAAACCGTAAGCTTTTGCCGCCATATGCTTATAATATTGCGATTAAGCGGTGTTTCGGCCTTCTGGTTTTAAGCATAAACGGGGTCTATGCTTACAAAGTAAAAGGTGCTCTTTTGCGTTGCGAAAGACCGTCTTTTAGCCTCCGTTTTGCCGTCTTTTGCAACGCCGTTGGCCGTCTTTTGAATAAGTATTTGTTTTTTTCGTTCACACGGTCATACACATCTGTTCACATGGATTTTAATTCACAATTCATAATTCATAATTAAGAGTTAAGAATTAAGAAAATATGCCCAGCAATTATTTGTCCTTATCAGGCCTATCTGTCCTATTTTCTTAACTCTTAACTCTTAACTTTTAATTTTTAATTTTTAACCTTCACCGCCTTCACCCTGTCACCCTTTTTCATTTTCAGAATGTACACACCTTT
>URRR01000038.1 GCA_900550365.1 uncultured Prevotella sp.
TAAATTCTGATTTAGCAGTCTTTTATGTTTTGATTTCCACATACAAAAAAGTTATAAGAGAATATACCAGCATGGCGAAAACAGCAACTTTCATCCAAAAGTCAGAAATCCAAATGCCTTTGTTATTTTCAAGCATACGGGTCATCCGCTTCTCATGTTCTTTTTGCAGTTCAAGCTGTTTGTCCCGGTGAGCCATAAGCTGTCTGCCAACTTCTACGACAAAGTTCGTGCAAATCTCATTTAAGGACTTTAAGGTCTGGGGATGTACTTGTGCGCCGATTTTCTTCGACTGAAAATCCTTAACAGAACTATTGAAGCCGACGACAATGTTGTCCACACGGTCGATTGCGGCATTGAGTTCGGTTGTCGCTTGTTTCAGCTCGGCTATCTTTTCGGCAAGGTTGCGTTCTTCTTGTGCAGTCTTGTTTTCATTATCAATGTTTTCCATGAGGCTGTCAATATCTATATTGTCTGACTTCGCTTTTCCTATTCCCATATTCATTTGATTTTAAGTGAAACAATTATCTGTGTAAACCTCTCCTGCGTTGACAGCAGGCCATGCGTGCGCAACGGCGTGCCCACTGGCGTTCATCCTCGTCCTTGTCCTTTCCCCAACCGCCCATATCAGAATCTCCACCGCCACCGGAGGCCGCCATGTTTGTCGCACCGTCAAGGTATCCAGCAAAAAGGAGCAGGGCGGTATTCCGCACGTCCTCGATGGTTGCAAAGGGATTGTCCTCCGGCACGGAACATTCCCTGCGGATGATTTCGTCCGCTTCTTCCGGTATGGCCACATGGTAACGGTGGTATTCGTCCGTGGATATGTCGTAATGCCGTATAACGAGAGCCGGACGGCTTGCCCGCGTGTCTTTGTCCGTCATGTCGGCTGTCCGCTTTTCCGCTTCGATGTTCTGAACGGGCTGAGATTTGTGTACCCCTTGCAACCTTTCCCAAGTAGCCTCAATCTTTGACGGCATGAGGTGGCGGCCTTTGCCAAGTATGGACGATTTATAACTGGAGTTGCCCAAAATGACGGAGTAGCCGTGAACTTCACCTTCGGCATCCTTCTGTATGTGGATGCCGTAACCACGTTCTTTCAGTCCTGCTTCGTAGCCCGTCCAACTGAACTCCGGCAGGGAGCGAAGCACGTCCAGGCACGCGGCGGTTATCTCCTGCCTGCGCTTCTCGAAGATGTCCTCCGGCTGTCCCCATCCGCGCCGTTGGTTGATGATGTGCGCAGCCGACATTGCCCGCTCCGCTATCAGGTGGTCGTCGTTCACCTTGCCGTCCATGCCCACACGGTTCACGTCTATGTGCAGGTGAGGTATGCCGCTCTTCGCGTCGTGGTGGAGTGCAACTACATACTGACTGTTTTTCACGTTGGTGGACTTTGCACTGGCACGCTTCGTTTTCTGGGAGAGGTCGATTGAATCAAACACTTGGATGTACTCGTTTGCCAGACGTACCCAGTCGTCCAGTGTCCAGCCTTGGCTTTCCTCTCTGGCCGGGGATATTTCCATTCTTATCACATTTCGCTTGAGCGGTCTGCCACGGTTGATTGTCCGGGCAAACTCTTTTTGCTTCAGCACCATGCGCTGATACATGGCTTCCGCCGATATGTCATCGGGCAGGAAGTTCACTTTCACAATCTCCGCCTTGTCCTTATTGACCGAATAGCGGACGGCATTTCCGCCGTGGCTGATAGTAGCCGCCTTTGCTATCATACGGTTTGTATTTATTGGGTTATGTATTCCTGAATCTCACTCCAACGTGCTATGAGCGGCAAGGCCGCACGCATCCACCGCTCCACGAAACGTGTGTCAGAGAAATATTGCGCACGGCGGCTGCCTTGTATGGACTTGACGGCGGCTGCTATGCGCATAAGTTCTCCACGTGCGTCGGAGAGGCTGCAAAGGGCTTCAATCTCCTTGTCGGTCAATCGCCGTCTTGGATGTTGCCCTAAGGCACATCTGCGGATGTAGTCGCTAAATGCCAGTCCGCAGGTATCGGCGAGTTCCACGACCTTGTCATATTCATTCTGTGTAACTCTTGCCTCCAGACGCCGGGTGCGCCTTGCGGCCTTTTTCTTGTTCTCATCTTTCTTTTCTTCTTCTGCAATTTCCATGTCTGATGGTTTATAAAGGTGGTGTGATGAAATAAAAACGGTCAGCCCGGTGCGAGCCTGCGAGCGGCGAAGAATGCTTATGTGGCATGGAAGCGCGGAGCGGTTTTGTGCCACATAGGCAATTCTTGCAACAGTCCTGACAGACACTTCCGGCCATGACGTGGCTTTCTGAATGGATAGTGAGTCCGGTCTTATAACAGGCAACTGCCGTCAAGTTTCCTCTGCCGTTTTACCGGGCATTGCTCCGCCGTAAACCAACGCATTTCCAAAAGACCGCATATTGAAGCATGAAAGGCCGTCTATTAGCGTGTCAAAGGTCATCTCTTGCGAGCTAAAACATGGTCTTTTGCATGAGGATATAAAATCGCCTGATTTACAATCAGTTACCGCCATGAATGTCATTGCCCGAAAGAAGGGAAGAAAAATTTGTCTGACTAAGATTCTCATCCAATGTAAAAATGAGCCGGAGGTTACTGATGGAACGGGCAGGATTTCCATAATTATCCTTAGCCAATTCTTCTTTCCAGTTATCTTTCATACTGCTGCTCTTTAATGCGGATTCCACCTGATTTCTTTGCCAAAGACAGCGCAAGGTCTGCATCCACCGCTATCTTCCTGCCTATCTGCGTGATGGCCTTGTCTATGATGCCGCTCTTCTTGATGCGATTAGCCGTGGGTACGCTGCATCCGAACACGCGGGCAATGCCCTCTATGCCATAGTAGTTGCCTCTAGAGGCAGTCTGGAGAGTGGGCTTATCCGTGGTTTCCGCACTCTTGGTGATAAGAAAACAAAGTTCCTCGCCGGTCATCATGGCGACGGGCTTTTGGTGCAACTGGTTGAGATGGAATTTTTCTTCCATACCTTTACTTGTTTGGTTATTAAATACTTTAAGCCTCGGTTCAACTCTGTGAGGCCGATTTCACAAGCAAAGGTAGCGTATGAAACTCTGCGTATCGGTCGGTTTATTTATGCTTTAACCCAAATCGGTCATTAGACTTTATCGCTTTATGATTTATGTTGTTCGGATGTCTACGGACTTCGCCGCAGGCTTAACGGCTAAGTCAAGGCGGAGAACGCGGACAGACGGGCAACAGAAAGCGTAAAGAGGCAAAGAGTCGGGATGACGGTATAATGACCGATTTGCCAATAACAGGTCTCTTTCAGAAGTCTTTGTCAGATTCAGCAGCTTCGAGTTGTTCTCCATCTGAATTTCAAGAGGATAATGCTCAATGTATATTTGGGTGATTGCATAGTCAGATGATGAGTGCCCCATGCTTTCAGAGATATAGTCCATGTCTACTCCGGCATTATGCAGGTTGGTGGCAAACGAGTGCCGGCACCATGTGCCTGACGGACAGATAGGCTTGTCCCAGTGCAGTGCCTCATGGCATATTTTGATGATGCGGTCTTTCACATTTGAGTTTTCTTGCATGGTGTATTTGCGGCGCAGTTCTTCTGTTTCCGCCCCTTTTAATATATCAGGGAAGACAAAACCGTCACGGGTCGGAGGTGCTGCCACTTCATCTAAGACATATTGCAAAGGAGGAATGATAGGAACGATTACTTCGGAACCGTCAGCACTTCTTCTGGAAGTTTTCTTTCGGTTGAAGCGGAAAGCCTTGCCATTTGTCTGATAATAGTAGTTGTCGTATGTCAGTCTGCCCGCATCGGCCATGTTGAACCCATTGCAAAGGTACTGGACAAGGAAAAGTCCTAATGAATAATGTGCGCGTTTGATATATTCTTCCGACCAATATTCGGGATATTTCTTTGAGACAAACAAGTTGTAGAGTTCCGTCATCTGGCTGACATTCAGAAAGTTCTGTTTGCGCTTCGCACTCTTTGGAATACTTACAAGTCCTTTCTCCTTCTTATTAGAGAAGGGATAAGGAACGTTTTTAAGAAAGCCCTCGTGCAAGCACCTGTTCCATACAGCACGGCAGCAACGGAGATAAATCCCTGCGGTAGTGTCGCTGATTTTCCCTATGATTGCTCCGTTCTCGTCTTTTACTCCGTTGTGCATCCCCTCTTTCCATTTCTGGATTTCTGCTGCACTGATACAGAATCCCTTGACCGTGTTTGCTACGAGAATCTTTCTGAATGATTTTAGGGCGCACTCGTAACTCTCTGCTGTCGTAAAACGCGCGCCACCGTCGTCTGTACACAATTCATGGATGATTTGCTCCCATATACCGACAAAGGATTGGGACATGGTTGTATCTTCTTGAGTTTGCACCACTCCCTCGCCCATGATACACTGCTGTACCATCTCAAATGTCAGAATGCCACCCTTGTTCAGGTTCACCAGAATTTCTTTATATTTTGGAACAAGTGTATCTTTCCATTCCTTTTGAAGTCTGTAATTCTCGCTCCTACTTTTTACGGCATTACAAATATCAGAGAACTTTCTTTCAGTAAAAGAACTTCCTACTGTAAAATAAAAGAACTTACGGTCTATCGTGAAACGGAGAGATAATGGAAACTCACACGCGTTTTTTCTACGGGTACGTGAGTCCAACACGATAGAGACAGAACAGTTACGTTCTTTAAAAAGCGGCAAAGACTTTGTCAGTTTTTCCATTGCATTCATTGTTTATGTTCAACATAACCTCTGAATACAGACGCTTTGCGATGTGAGGCGTACATACGCAAAACGCTGCATATAACCACAGAGCCCCTGTCCTTAGACGGACAAAAACATTGTCGTTATATGCAGCGGTGCAATCTCGTTGTCTTCTGTCGCTGACTGGTAGCCGGGCTTATGCTGATCGGCCTCAACCCCTGAAGCAACTCTCGCGTTTCGTTTGTCTTGGAACACCCTCCGACTGGCATTCCCTCTACGCTTCGATTCATCGGAATGGGATGACCCTCCCACGACGGTCAGGCAAACTCACTTTCCTTTTTAAGAAAGAACATTAATAATAATGGTTTGCCACAAATACATTACGTATTGCAAAAGTACAATATTAATTTTATAACCAAGACGTAAAAGAATGTATTTGAGTTTATTTAACCTTCAAATCTGGCAGCATTAACCGTAAATCTTGACAAATCTAATATAGGGTTGCATGGAGTTTTACAGAATTTCAGTGTGTAAACATTACCAACTCAAACCGTTTGTTTACGCAAGAACATGAAAAAAGCAGTTACGAAGTTCGTAACTGCTTGATTTTCATCGTGGGCCATCCAGGGCTTGAACCTGGGACCTCCAGATTATGAGTCTTTTTGTGGGGTATTTCATGAAATTACATATTATATGAATATGCTGATTTACAGCATCTTACGAATTTTGCAGTTTGCAGAGAAATGCGTATATTTGCAGTAGTTTGCTCACAAAAAGGTCACCTCAAGGTCACCAAAACGAGTAAGATTAGGCTTATAAATCAACGCATTATGAAGAAAGAAGAAACAGGCAATGTCACCGGAATGGCAAATAAGGATGTAAGATCCAATTCAAGAGGCGAAAAATGCCTTGCCAAATTCACTGCTGCGAATGGCAATGTATATGGTTCATTGACTCTTGATATACGAAAAGCAGGAGATTATTCGAAACCGCTTCCAGTCGCCGTGCGTGTATGTCATGCCGGGCAAAAAGTCTTTCTTCGTTTGGGAAAAACGTACACTATGGAAGAGTGGTTGACCCTTTGCTCTTACGAGAAGAACGGTCGCCGTATTCAACTGACAGAGAGAAACGACATGAAGAATTTAATGGAAAGAGTGGAGCTTATAACCAATCAACTTATTTCAGAAAACAACTTCTCTCTTCGTAAGCTACAAGACAGATTTCAAGGCAGAAAGGATGATAACAGCACAATCTTTAGTGTGTGGGATTCCTATATCCAATCTAAGACTAATGAAGGTAAGGCAGGTTCAGCTCGTTGTAGCAAGGATGTGCGTAACCGCTTTATCAAAGATTTAGGAACGGACATATCGTTTGCCGATATAAACCGTGACCTTATCTTAAGGTGGGTAAAAATCATGAAGGAAAACGAATTGAGCATCACAACCATCGCCATTGCGCTCCGTAGCCTAAGAACCATTATCAATATTTGTATTGCAAACGGTTTGATGAAAGGAGATACCAAGGAAATGTTCAAAGATACAGGTTATAACAAGGCACAAAGTCGTAAGCATGAGTTTCTTGATGTGGCTACTATGCGCAAACTTTACGACTTTTGGAAAGCTGACGAGGCAAAAGATGAGGATGGAAACGAGTTGTTCCTTGGACGAGAGAAACATGCTATATTCCGTGACCTCGGATTGTTCCTTTTTATGTATTTAGGCAATGGACAAAACCTTGCTGACACTCTCCGCCTAACATACGATGAATTATATTATGCCACTCATGGCAAACAATTACGCTTTCTCCGACACAAGACCCGTGAAAGAAACGAGAGTGCCAGCGAAGTGATATTTCCTGTCACTCCTGAAATTCAAGAAATACTTAACAGGTATGGCAATATTCCTAAACTCGGACGGAGGGTATTCCCAATAATGAGTGAACTTATTACACCTGAACAAGAGATATGGGTTATCCAACGTTATAACAGATACATACGTGAACACATGGCTAAAGTTGCCAAACTGTTGGGAATGGAACAAATACCCTCGCCGACATGGGCAAGGCACAGTTTTGCCACCAATCTTAATAATTCGGGAGTTGTACCTTATAAATATATAAGCGAATAAATATATAAGCGACAGCATGGGACATAGTGGTGGCGGTGATATTACCTCAAATTACATCGGCGCCTATCCTCTTGCAAAAATGCTGGAATACAATCACTTTTTACTAAATGAGAAGCCCAAGGAAGAGACTCCTGCTATTGATAAGAAAGTCTTGCTTGATATGCTGAAAGGTTTGAGTGAAGAGGAGCGAATGGAACTAATGGCTGATTTGTCTAATTGATACAGCCATTATCGCAAGAGTACCAAATGAAACACCACAAAAACACCAAATAAAATACCCCAAAACTACCAAACTACACCTTTATTTAAGATAAAATGATTACCTTTGCCCAATGATAAAAAACGTACTCTTATGAAATATCTATCAAGACTGGCAGATAAAATGCTACGAGAAAGATTGGATGCTTTTGGAGCTGTATTAATAGAGGGTCCTAAATGGACAGGAAAAACGACTACAGCAGAGCAACAAGCCAAAAGCGTAATCAAATTGCAGGACCCTGATAAGGTCAACGAATATCTTGTAACAGCCAAGACCAAGCCATCATTGCTTTTGAAAGGAAAACAACCACGGTTGATAGATGAATGGCAAGACGCTCCCATGTTATGGGATGCGGTTAGAACGGCCGTTGATAATACGGGTGGCATTCCGGGACAATATATTCTGACTGGTAGTAATACAGTAGACAAGTCTCAAGTTAGGCACACCGGAACAGGACGTATTACAAGAATGAAAATGTACCCTATGAGCTTATGGGAGTCATTGGAGTCATCCGGGGAAGTGTCAATACACGAATTATTTTATAATCCGAATTATGATATTGACGGGGCGACAAGCAAACTTGACATACCCGAGTTGCTGTATGTCGCTTGTCGTGGTGGTTGGCCGGCTACCTTGCAAATGAAGCCAAAGGCTGCGATGCTTATAGCCAAAGACTACGTCAATAGCGTTTGTGAAAATGATATATCAGCAGTGGATAACAGACAGCGTAATCCTAAAATAGCCAGACAAATCTTAAGGTCATACGCAAGGAATATCAGCACGTTGGCAAAGAAAACCAGCATACTTGCAGATGTTACGGCATCAGAGGATATAACATTAACCATGAACACCTATGATGATTACATTGGTGCGTTGGAAAGATTGTTTGTAATTCAAGACATTGACGCATGGTGTCCCGCCATCCGTAGTAAAACATCGTTGCGCAGTGCTCCTAAACGCTGTTTCGTTGATCCTTCCATTGCGGTAGCTGCAATGAACATTAGTGTCGAAGAGATGGAAACCCAACTGAAGACGTTTGGCTTTATCTTTGAACAGATGTGTATAAGGGACTTGAAGGCTTACACAGCTGATTTCAATAGCCGCATTTCCTATTATAGAGACAGATATGGTTTGGAAGCTGATTTGGTGCTGCATTTGGAAGATGGGCGTTACGCTCTAATGGAGTGCAAGCTCGGTAGCGGCGAAATTGATGACGGTGCCAAACATTTGCTTGAAATCAAAAGGCTTATACAGGAACACAATAAAACGGAAAAACAGGTGCCTCTTCGAGAGCCGGATTTACTTATTATATTGACAGGCGGAAGCATGGCTTATACTCGTCCAGATGGAGTGAAAGTGATTCCACTGGCGTGTCTCAAGGATTAAACCAACCAGCGGAACAACTTATATGGTTGATAGCATGAAGGGACTTCACAATGAATACCATCTTGATAAATCAGTAATGCGAGAATGGTTCGAAAAGAATAAGGAAACTTATTCGGACTTTAAGAGCAATATTCAATCGCTCTTAAAGAACCTGTTTTACGACAGTCATACCGAACAAATAGATGATGAAACAGCCACACTTCGGAATATAATCTTGGAGGCAATGGCAGAAGATAACTCTGTTGATGATAAGATGATTAACAAATTCTCCAAAGCCATGCAAGAAGGTAATGTGTGCGCATGTTGCCTGTATTACTATTTGGATTTTGATAATGGATTTGAGGAATTGAAAGATGCCATAGCAAAGTTTGGGCAAACAGAAAATGCAAAGTATATTAAAGATGGCATCCAAGCCTATTTGGAGGACAAGAGGCGCGAGACCCAAGCAGTCAACAAAGATTTGAATTTATTGAGTTTGCGCCGTTGGCACTATGACCATCCGGAAGAGTACCAAGAGTTCACAAACCTCTTTGCTAAGACATACGGAGGCGATATGACTTTCATACTCAAAGGCTTTTCTTATTTAACAGAGTTGGTTTCGCTCACTGGAATTAAGGGTATTACAGAATTGTTGGAAAGTCTTTGCCCGGGAACAGAAAGCTATAATAAAGCCCAATTTGCAAGCGATAACCGGCAAGTCTATGAGAAACTGACAATTCTGTTCGCTTCCACGTTTAATCAAGAAGCAACCAAACAGAAACTATTGCACAACAATCCCTTTTTGTGTAGTGCGTTCTACTGGATGATATTTGATGACGGATTTGTAAAGATGGTGGATTTACTTTCCAAAACAATGATGAGCGACGACTCTTCCATCTGGCAGAAAGGTTTTGGAGGACAATTCGTAAGGTCGTTGATGCTTACAAGTCTTGACAAGGCCGCCTACACTAAAAGCGCATGGAAAGCTATGGGTAAAATGAGTGAGACAAAAGAGGTTGTCAATTCCACCTTGAAAAATTCCAAAGGACACCGTGGGCGCAAGCAAGTCTGTGTCCTGCTTGAAGAGATGTTTATTCAGCCTTATGCAGAACGTCTTACCACAGAGATACAAGCCCTACTTACCGAATGGAAGGAAACAAATTTATCGAGGGAGAGAACAAGGCGAAAGAGAAATACCGCCAATCGCTTGACAAAGACATTGCCGAAAAGGAGAAACAGCTAAAAGACGAGCGCAAGGCGAAAGTGGACAGCATACTGGACAGTGTCGGCAGCCTTGTCGGGGTCGGCAAGTCGGCAGCTATGGAAAAGGAAATCACCCGACTGAAAGCCGAGAATGAACGTATCAGAAAAGCCTTTCCGATGCCGTCAAAAACAAGGTGACGGAACTGACACAGGCATTGATTGCAGAGAAGCGGAAAGCCGAAGCCGAGCGTGACAGGGCTTTGGTGCAGAACCGTTCACTTGTCATAGAAAGAGACAAGGCGGTACGGCGGCTTCAGGAGCAAAAGGACGGCGAACGGCATCGCATCGACTTTGCCGTAATCCGTGCCACGGCGGAGAAAGACAAGACAATCCGTTTGCTGCAAAGTGCGCTGAAAGCGAGCAGGCATATTCTGAACGTGTTTGCCGACATTCTCTACAAGGCAAACGAGGTCTTTAAGCGAGCCATAGATGCGGTTATCCGTTTCGGCACGGAGCGCCACAAGTCTTTCTTTGCCCCGTCCGAAGCAGCAGACATCAAGAACGTAATGCAGGAATATGGCGAAACTGTCGGACAGCGGAAATCTGTCGGTGAATGGCTTTGCGACTATGCGGAGAGCCGACAGCCTTTTGACGAAATTAAACATCGCTATACACTCAAGGAAGTTGGCGATGTTGCCGAAGGAAAGTATGACGGGAAAATCAGGCATGGACAACATCGTGGATTTTCAGTGTGAAACACGTTCAATTCAAATTCACTTTGAATATCAGTGAGAATAAACTTTCACCGTCTATCTTGACAGCCCATAGACAAATCCCTAACAACACGCAAACAGCGACTATTATGACTGTACCCATCCGCACCAGCTTCGGTGGTATTTCACCTATGATGTGGCGTATCTTCTCACTTCTCAATTCTATATTGTCTTTTCCGTCCATTGTTTTTATTGATTTTGTCTGTCGTTCTATCCTGTAAAATCCTTATCTAAATTCCGTTGACCGAATAATTTTTAGTGGCATGGCTATGGTTGCTGTTTCAAACAGTGGCTTTCCAGCCAGCAAGACATGGCTTTTCGTCTCGTGAAAGGACACCTTTTACACGAAAAAGGACGCCTTTTGCAGCGTTGTCGGAAGTAGCTGTGAACCGTAAGTAAAAGCACTTGAAACGTGATAAACCGTAAGCGCCTGTCGCAAAAGGTCACAAATAATTCCGCCACTGGGCTATTTAGAATAATATTTTAAATGTATCTCCGCTTTGAACTTGCATGCATGCGATATGTCAAGTGCCAAGTTCCAACTGGTTTTTCACCAGTTTATAATACATTCCTTTCTGCCGTGTAAGACTTTCATGCGTACCCGTCTCTGCCACACGTCCCTTGTCTATCACTATTATCTGATCGGCGTTTTTCACTGTGCTCAGCCTGTGAGCCACTATAACCACGGTGCGTCCTTTGTAAAATTTGTCGAGATTGTCCACTATCATGCGTTCGTTGTTTGCATCGAGTGAGTTAGTGGCTTCGTCAAGGAAGATGAAGTCAGGATTTTTGTACACAGCCCTTGCTATCAGTATCCGCTGCTTTTGCCCTTGGCTCAGTCCGTTGCCGTCATGTCCTATCTTCGTGTCGAACTTCAGGGGCAGGCTCATGATGTAGTCCTTGATACATGCCGTCTCAGCGGCTTTCGCCATGCGTTCCGTGTCAATGTCACCGTCGTCAACGGCTATGTTCCTCGCTATCGACTCCGAGAATATCACACCTTCCTGCATCACCACGCCGCACCGTCTGCGCCAGGCGTCGAGGTTCAGCCTTGCGATGTCCGTTCCGCCTATGGTTATCCGTCCCTCGCTTACGGGGTAATAGCCCAGCATCAGCTTTATTAATGTAGTCTTTCCGCTGCCTGATGCTCCTACGATGGCCGTCACTTTTCCTCTCGGTATCTCGATGCTCACGTCGTCAATGGTCTTGTGCGGTGAATGCGGGTCATACTTGAAGCTGATGTGTTCAAGCCTTATCGTCATCGGTCCGGGGCGTGGAACAAGGTCATGTCCTACAGCGTTCTCGTCCGGGGCTTTGTGAATCTCGTTGATGCGTTCAAGACTTATCTTCACGTCCTGCAGCGAATATAAGAAACTCATCAGCTGTTCCACAGGGGCATTCAGTTGTCCGATGATATACTGTACGGCGAGCATCATTCCCAAAGTCAGGTCGCCGTGGATTACCGCTGTTGCCGATACCACGGTTATCACGATGTTCTTCAGTTCGTTGATGAATATGCTACCCGCCTCCTCTGTCTGTTGCAGCTTCAGGCTCTTCATCTGCACGTTGAACAGGTCGGCCTGCGTGTCCTCCCATTCCCAGCGGCGGCGCCTCCGGCAGTCCTGCAGCTTTATCTCCTGCATTGAGGTGATAAACTCGTAGGTCTTGTTATTATTTATCGTCTGCTGCTCAAACAGTTCGTAGTCAAGCACCTTGCGGCGCCTCAGGAATGCCGTTATCCACATTGCGTAAATCACGCTGCCCGCCACGAATATGGCAAATATCACAACGTTATACATCAGCAGCACAGCGCCGAACACCACGAGGCTGAGCATGGAGAACGCCACACCGAGCGTCTGTCCCGTCAGGAAGCTGTTCACCCTCGCGTGGTCGTTCATCCTCTGCATCAGGTCGCCCATCAGCTTCGTGTCAAAGAACGACATCGGCAGCTTCAGCAGTTTTATGAAGAAGTCGCTCACCAACGATATGTTCACCCTCATGCTGATGTGCAGCAGCAGCCAGCGGCGTATGAAGTCGAGCGCCGTGCGGCTTACCGTCAGCGTAAGCTGTCCCAGCAGCACGAGCCAGACAAAGCCGATATCCTTATTCTTAATACCCACGTCGACTATCGCCTGCGTCAGGAACGGCAGCACGAGTTGCAGCAGGCAACCCAGGGCAAGCCCCACGGCTATCTGCCCGAAGTACTTTCTGTATTTCTTCAGGTAGCCGAAAAGGAAGCGGAACGAACGGTTTTCGCCGCAGTCGCCTGAATTTCTCATGCGGTCGTAAAACATCGGAGTAGTTTCTATCAGCATTGCCACGCCTTTGTCGCCTCCCCCTGAGCGCGTGCTGACCCAGTGTTCCTCCATTTCTTTTACCGAGCGTGTCAATAGTCCCTTGCCCGGGTCGGCTATGTAGAACTTCTTGCCGTTCTTGCTTATGCGGTACAGCACAACGAAGTGGTTTTGGTTCCAGTGCAATATGCAGGGTAGCGGCATGTTGCGCAACTGCTCCAACCCAAGCCTTCCACACATTGTCTGCAATCCCAGTCGTTCCGCTGCATCGCTCATTCCCAATAGCGACACACCTTCGTTGGTTGCGAAGCACAACCGTGACAGATATTCCGAGCTGTATTCCGCCCCGTAATGCTTGCATACCATGCGCAGGCACGTCATGCCGCATTCCATGGAGTCGTGTTGTAAATAGACTTTGAATTTTTTCATTATTACATTGTTCTGTCCATTACCTCTCCGTTGTTTCTGCTTGCTTTTACGTTGATATTACGGTTGAAAAGGTTTAGCGAAACAGAGAGAGTTATGCCGCGCTGGTCGTTAGTGCCGTACGTGCCGTTCTTCGTGTTGAGATAATACATGTCAATGTTGTTGTAGTTGGCGTTGTGAAGAATATCCGTAGCCGAGAGCGACACCGAAAGGCGGTCTTTAAGCAGGTGTGCTTGCACACCAAGCGTCCAGTTGCTTGCCGGGCGCTGTATTTCGTTCATACTGTTGTTGCGGCTTTGATACGTCAGCGAGGTGAAAGCGTAGAACTTGTCGGAAAAGCGGTAGTTAATGCTTATCTGTCCGGAACTCTGTAACTTGTTGTTGTCGTACACCTTGCCGAGGAACTCGAACTTGTCGCGTGGAAGCGTAACGAAGATGGATGCGCCGAAATAAAAGCGGTTAAAATTCTTCGAGAACAGGAAGTTGAGCCACCACGACTTGCTTTCCGGATAGTTTATGGGAAACTCGCTGATTATATCCGTTGATGGGTCGTCGCAGTACTGCACGTTGAGTATGCTGTTCTTAGCATACGTGTAGCCAACCTTCAACTGCATCATGCTCTTATACGTCAGTATGAGGCTTACGTTGTCAGTCCGGCTCGATGTCAGGTCAATGTTGCCCCTGCTGTATGTCAACGTATCCTGGTACGTTGGATAAGGGTTCAGCCCGGCATAGCCCGGACGACCCATGCTGCGGTTGTAGTTCAACTGGATGACGAAGTCCTTCGTTGGGTAACAGTACGCCATAACCGACGGCATGAAGTCAGATGTGTGGCGGTGCGCCGTGTAGGCGTTGCTTGCAGTGTTCACCGTTATCCTCGTGTCTGAGTATTCGTAACGCCCGCCTATGGTGAAGCCGAACTTTCCCAAACGTTTTGACAGCATTAAGTAACCGGCCGACACGTTGTCGCGCGTATGCTGGCGATTGACGGCGTAGTCATTGGCAAACCTCGGGTTGTCGGTATCCTGGTTGGTGGTGTTTGCTACGTTGTAATAGCGTCCGCCTATCTGGGTTGTCAAGTTCCACGGCAGCAGAAAAGTATAGCTGCCGTTTAGCGTCAGCACGTTGTACTTGTTCTTGCTGTTTGTGTATATATGCGTTTTGGCAAGCGTTTCCTTGTTGGTCTCAAAGCTGTTTGTAGTGCCGTTGTCGTTAATCAAAGAGTAGTCGCCGCTGACGTTAACGGTTGAGTTCTTACCCGTGCTGCCTGTGTAAGACAATGTGAAGTTGTGCGTGTTGCGGTTTGAGCGCGGCCTTATGTTTATCGTTCTGTCGGCATAGTGGTTTATGCCTGTGTATGCCACCTCCTCGTCGCTTTCCTCCTTGTCAAGGCGGTGCTTGAAGTAGTATATGAAGCTGATACGGTGGTTCTTGGCGACATACAGGTCGTTAGCCCAGTTGACTGTATGGTCAAACGTTCCGCTGTAGTCATGGTTGTACGTGTCCGAACGGAATTTGCATTGGCCGTCATCGCCGTATATCTCAGAGAAATAGGTTTCCTTGTTAAGGTTGTTCCATGCGCTGTAGTCATAGCTTAGGCTGGTGTTCCATATTCCGTTTTTCATCTTGAAGATTATCGACGGGTTCTCGGTCACTTTGCGGCGTATCCCCAGGCTGTTGTAAATGTTCAGCGATATATAATCGCGCAGGGGCTTTATCGTCTTGATGTTCACCACCGCGCTTGTGCCGGCAGGATATTTGGCTGACGGCTCCGTGTCAATTTCTATCTTGTCGATGTTGCTCGACTTCAGCGTCGAGAATATGTCCTGCCCTGTAACCTCACGTCCGTCAACGTAGTAAACAGGAGTGCCTTTGCCGAGCACGCTGAAACTGTTGTGCCCCGTCTGCACGAATCCCGGTGTGACGGCAAACATGTCGCCGAGGCTGCCCATGCGGCTCAAGAACGAGCCTTTCACCGTAACCGTCTGCACGCTGCCATCAAGTTTTACGGTGGGCCTGTGTCCCTTTGCCACCAGCGAGTCAAGATTCAACGACCTGGCAATACTGTCCGGCACAGCCGTTTGTTGAGCTTTGGATGGCATAATAAAGAAGACTAATAATATTATAATAAGATTTCTTATCCTTTTTAATTTTATGTAATCCATACTTTTGTCATTTGAATAAATACATCTTAATCTAACAGATAGAAATATGCAGGTATGAATATAAGATTTCCAATCCGATAAAAGTATAGCATTAATTAATTTCCTATATTTATATCTCCATGACTATGCAGCCATAATCTCACAGCCGTCAAATCTTATATGCCTCACACCGACAAGAGTTAGTGTCTTTACTGTTACAACAGTCATTTCACTCTCATATCCAAAGATTTTTCTCGTTCACGCATTATATTATTGTTGATGTCTATTTTACGTTTGTCATTTTTGCGTAGAGTCCATCTGAAAGAAATGAACGGGCGAAAAGTTTTTGCTTTTGAAACAGCCCTCATCTGATAACCGTCAGATATTGTCAATGTGTTAACCTCTACATTGCCCAGCCAATCTTCCAAACCTATTGTTAATTGAGTTTGACGTGAAAACCTGTATGTCAGCGAAACCGTACTTGAAATAGGTCTGTCATAATGGGTACGGGATATGGCTGTGAAATCATAATTCAGATAAAGAATCATCGCCGAAATGTTGAATTTACCGATGTCATAACTGCATGATGCTACAAATTGGAAATACTTCTTGGCAGGCTGCGCTGTATAATAACATACATTGTGCGAAGCATGGATCAAGGCATTCAGATTATTGCTGTTATACATGGCCATCAAAGATGTTGTCAGGAAATGATAATGGCCGTTGTTAATAAAAGTCCGGTTGAACACACCATTATCCATAAACGCATAATCGTTTATAATGTCTTTTGTCAGAGTGTAGTCTGTCCGAGCTGTAACATAAAATCTGTTTTTAAAGTTTATTGAGTATTGCAACCCTATCGTGTGATTTGTCTGCGGTGTCAATAGAGGATTTCCGTAACTAATTCTTATTGAATCTATTGTCGTGACATACGGATTAAGCATAGTTATTGATGGTTTCTTATCATCTATTTTGTAAGAAAGAAACAGTGAACCATATTTTTTAAAATCATAACCAATACTTGCTGATAGGCGCGGACAAAAATAACGGTTGAATGTCTTGCCCGACCAACTCCATACTCCATCTATGCCGCCCGAAAGCATATACCTTAGCCGATCAAGCGAACCTGACAAGCCTGTATAGATGTATTCTTCTACCTGCCGATGCAGGAAGTTTCCATCATAATTGTCGTTTCGGCCAATCGCCTCTCTTGTATATTCTGTTGAATTGCCGACCGAAAAAGACGTTTTGCTGTTTATACGCCAAACATAGTCTGTTGTCTGTGAAAAGCGACTTCGTTTTGTATCATAGTCATACAAATTATTCCATTCATTGTTTCCATACCATTGTGACACATTGTTATGCAGATTGTTGAAATTGTGGGAATATGTAAGATAAGTTTCAATATCGGATTGTTTGTTGAAAATATGCTTGTGATACAACGTGCCTGTGAAAATTCTGGACAGTTGTTCCTGTCTGTTTGAATCTGAATAAGTTTCATTTCCTGAAGCATTAATGAAAGAACCTTCTCCGCCAGAATTCAATTTAAATTTTTCTATCCCCCCTTGGAAATAAACTGCAAAATTGTCATTGTCAGTAGCTTTGTATTTTAATAATGCAGAGTAATCAACCTTGCGCGACCCCATCTTGATATGTGTCATTTCTGTTCTTTTGTAATCTGCCGATGCACTTTCCATACAACCGTCAGTTTCATTATCGTGCGAATATGATGGCGTTATACTGCCAAACAGTGAAAACTTAGGGTTGCCAACCTCAAACTTTATTCCGCTATTGCCACTGTATGTTGGAGCGTCGTTTCTTATGTCGGCTTCCACAAATTGGTAAGCTCCACAATCAGCCCTTAAGTGTATGTTTAATATTTTACCAACGTTGTCGCCAATATATTTTGCCTCAATAACATCCTGCACTTCTACAGACTCAATTTGTGACGGAGAAATTGGGGCTATGCCTGAATTGACTTTCACTCCGTCAATCAATATCAGCAAACTTTTACCGTCAGCTGATTTTATAGAATTATTAACGTCATCGCTTACTATTCCCGGTATTTCTTTCAGCGCTGTAAAAGGGTTGTAACTTTTTTTCGCTTTTTCCGATAAATAATAAATATGTCCCAAGGCCGTAGTTTTTGGTGGGCGATGGGCTGTGACTGTTATTTCATTTAAATCAAATACATTCTCTGTGAGTGTGAAAAACTGAAAATTTCCGTTACCGACATTTACTTTCCCATTATAGGTCTTATATCCGACACAAGCTATATTTATATCATAACTGTCTGGATTCAAGTCCTTAACTGAAAATACGCCATCTGCCCCTGTCGTATATACAGCCACAACCTCATTTTTGTTTTTTAATGATACTTGTGCGCCTTTTATTACATGTTTGGTTGAATCCATAACAATACCAGTGAATAGTTCTTGGCTCATTACGGTTCCAGAAAAGGCAATCAATAAAAATATTACTAAATATTTTTTCATAGAATGAATTTACTATAAAGAAATAATGTGTGCAAAAAAATAATCATCGGAAGTTTTCTCTTTATAAGGAGTATGACTGTCTTTTGACAACTATTATATTTTGCACACATCATTTGTAAAATCTGAAGGGTTACATAATGTTATTCAATTCTTTCAGCCGAGCCGTCATCATAAACCCTGATTGTAAACGTATGCCTGCGGATTTCCTATATACATGTATGAAAATCTGGATGTTCAATTTGCATAGAGGATAAGTTATTCGCTTTTTTGAAGAATGTACCGCATTTCAAATTCCATTTTTAAATAGTCTTCAAATGAAACTACCAAAAATCACCTCCCGATGGATATTCCCTGCTCATAGCTGTCGAGTACCTTGCCTAACTTAATTTTCCTGTCGCTGTTCTTGCGCAGCGTATAGCGCACGAGTATCCACGGGCGCAGGCAGCGGTCCTTGTACCGCGTGTTTACCACTGAGCGGAACGTGCCGTCGTCGGTCACCGCCCTTGTGCGCAGCTCTCCCGTGAAGTGCTGCAGGCACAGGGATATGTAGAAGTCGGGCGTGAAGTTATAGTTCACCTGCACTTGCGCCGTCGACGGGCGGTAATACAAGGTTGACGAGTTGGCCGTCACGTCACGGCTGTTATAGTCAACGTCGCCATAGAACGAAAACTTGCCAAGGACAATGCTGAAGCCCGCTGAGGCGTAGCCCATGTGCTCGGTACGTCCATGGCCGAAGCGGTCTACATACCATCCACCGCCGGCATACACCCGTCCCCACGGCAGGCGGTAACTGGCGTCAACGCCCGCCAGCACCTGCGAGAAGTGCCCAATGTTGGCGTAAGTGCCGGTATAGATGCCGTTCTCGGTATATCCGTATGGCTCAATCATGTCGGTTATCGCCTTGTAGGACACCTGTGGCGTAAGGTAAAGGTTGCCCCTGTTCAGCGTGTACGACAGCCCCACGTAGTGCATCGTCTGTGGCGTCAGCCCAGGGTTGCCCCTCTCCACCACGAGCGAGTCGGTCGAAACGTTGTAAGGGTTGAGGTTCGACACGTCAGGGGCGTCGTTGGTCAACGTATATCCTATCTGCAACGAGTTGTGGAGGTTGATGGCCCACGTGGCGCCTACCGACCCGCGCGGCCTGAAGTACCGGTTGCTTGCGCCGCCCGCCTTGAGCCAGATGCCCTCGACGCCGGCCGACAGCATGTAGTAGACGCTGCCCACCTTGCCGCCCACGCTGCCGTACAGGTATTCGCTAATCTCGTTGTGCACGAACGGCGCCACCGCCGCGCCTGTCCTCTCGTCAATATTGTCGTGCTTTATCGTAGTATGGCTGCCGAAGCCTAACGAGCGGCCGCAACTGTCCTCACGGGCATAGTCAACCATCAGCACACCCGACCGGCGTTTATTGTTGAACAGCGAGGCTGCTTGCGTAAGGCGGTTGCCGTAGGCCTCGTCGCGCCTCGTGTCATAGTCGTTGCGGTTGAAGTTGTAGGCAAGGCGCACCTCAAGGTCATTCTGCTTTGCGAATGAGTGCTTATAGTACATGCTGCCCGTTGCCACAAGGCTTTTGTCGCGCGAAAACGATTCGTACGAATAATCCACCGGACTGCCCGTCGTGTACGTTCCCTC
This sequence comes from uncultured Prevotella sp., assembly GCA_900550365.1. Classification (GTDB taxonomy): domain Bacteria; phylum Bacteroidota; class Bacteroidia; order Bacteroidales; family Bacteroidaceae; genus Prevotella. The sequence goes on from URRR01000038.1 coordinate 19,407, forward strand.
ACCGTTGCCGTATGTCTTGCTGTCCACCGTGGTGGCGTATCCGTGTACGGCGAAGTAATCATTGGGCGTGGCGCTCCACTTCAGCAACAGTTCGCCCAACCAGGAATAAGCATTGTTGCGTGAAGACTGGTCAAAAAGCTGCGAATATGTCGTGTTGCTTCGGCTGACTGTGCCTTCGATGTCGTCGTGGTGGGTATAGTTGTACGACGTGCGCCCATACAGGCTTACTTTGCTGTTGCCGACCTCAAAATAGAATACGCCAAATCCCTTGTCTATCGGCAGGTCGTGGCGCGTGGCTGCCTCGAGCCACACGTAGGGCGACCTCCTGTCTTTCAGGCGTATGTTTACTATGCCGCCGATGCCCTCCTGAAGGTAACGTGCCGACACGTTGTTGATTACCTCAACGCACTCTATGTCGGCAGGGTTAATCGGGGCGATGCCTGAGTTCACTCTGTTACCATTGATTAATATTAACGGAGTCTTGCCGTCGAGCATGGTTACCGACGACGTTGAAGGGTCAGACAACAGCATGGGTATCTCGCACAACGCGTCAAACGGATTGTGTTTCTCTTTCGCCTTCACCGACAGGAAGAACCTCTGTCCGTTTGCCATTCTCTGTACCGTCTTGCTGCGGTCGGCCGTTACGGTGACGCCCGGCAGGGTGACATTCTTTTCCTCACGTTCCATGGCGTATGCCAAAGAAGCTGAACCCGGGCCAAAGCTGATACTGTCAACAATACTGTTGAAGAACAAGGCGTCAACGCTGACCGTATATTTCCCGTAAGGAATGCCCTCAATCTTGAAACGCCCGTCCTTGCCTGACGTGCCAAAGCCTACAAGCGAATCGTTGGCTGTCAGCCCGACGTAACCGTCGGTAACAGGCATGCCTGTTACCTTTTCTGTCAACGTGCCTGTAAGTACGCCCTGCGCTTTATTTTGCCCGCATGCTTGCCGTGGCACGAGTAAGGACAAAGAGAATAGCCACAGGAAAACAATCCTATTCATAACTTTAATCATTTTATTTAAGAATGCAACTAAATGTTTCATAATGTTGTCGTTTTGATTTTTTTGTTCGATGCAAAATAACGGCTTTTTAATGGCAAGTGCAAGTTTTTTATCCTGTGAAATTTCACAAGAATTTCACAAAGAAAAATCCTGCAGTTTGTGAACTATTTCACAGAGTGCAGGATGTAAAAGCGTAAGAGGGTGATTATAAGTTAGTTATATATGCGTCAAAGTCTTTTGGCGAGCCGTTTCGTCCCGTTAATTTTGTCAAAAGCCTCTTGCGGATATTTGAAATATTCGATTGCGACAATCCCGTCAATATGCTGATGTCTGATGGCGTAAAGCCGATTCTTACCAGCATGCACACCTGGTATTCGTGCTCATTTACGATATTTTCTATTCTGTTAAATTGCTTTTCGTCAGCGAAAAGTTCCTTCAGTAGGCTCATTTCTTCCTTTGTCATGGGCGTGAAATCATGCCTTGCGTGATGTTTCAGCTGCTTGACAATAGGTTTGTCAGAGTATTTGTTTATGTTGTCTACCCTGGTTTTTACTTTTTCGTATTTTTGTTTTTCCTGATATAATTGGTCTATCTGTGCGTCTCTTGCCTTTATCAGTCTGTTGAACTCTGCTTTCTGCCGTTCGCTCAGGTCATAAAGTTCGTCACGAGACCGCTCCAACTCTTGTATGTCGTGTAAGTAAGTATCGTTCGTTTCTTTCTGCTTTTCTATTTCTTTAGTCTTTTCATCAATCATTCTCTCCATTTCCGCCTGTTGCCTTTCGCTGACGGTGTACAGCTCCAAGCGCGCTTTCTCCAGTTCGGCTATGCTCCTTTCATACTTTAGCACTTCCATTCGGCGTGCCCGCCTTTTCTTTCTTATATATATAGCCACGCATATTGCTAAAATTGACACCACGAGGGCTATTATAATAGTGGTCAACCTTGCGCTTAGCGCTTTCCTTTTATATACCTCGGCTGACAGCTTGTATTCATTATAGTTGTACATTGCCCGCATCTGCTGCAGATGCGTGGTGTTCATTTCCGCGTACATCAAGTCTGTCGTTATACGGGCAAGGTCGGAGTATTTTG
>URRR01000039.1 GCA_900550365.1 uncultured Prevotella sp.
TAAAACCTTATAACCCTAAAACCGTGTAACTACTACGGTCATACGGTTGTGCGGTTTGAAGGTACACGGGGCTGAGACCGTAACACCGTAAAACCTTATAACCCTAAAACCTTATAACCATACAATGAAGACTGCGCTCAGATTTGTGATGGCGCTCATGGTCACAATCCTGCTGATGTTGGCTTTCAGGGCGCTGGTGTTCACCGTATATACGGTCAGGGGTACGGCCCTCGAGCCCGCCTTGATGGACGGCGACCGTGTGCTGGTGAACCGCTGGAGCTATGGTCTGCGCACAGGTGACGGCCACCTGTTCAGATACGCGCGGTGGATAGGGCGGCCGGTGAGGAGGGGCGACCTCGTGGTATTCAACAGCCCGGCTGACACTATGAGGCCTGTACACAGGCGTGAGGCCCTCGCCTACTATTGCACCGGACTGCCGGGAGACACCGTTACGGCATGCGGCGTAAGCCTTACGGTGCCGGGCAAGAGCGTGGTGATAAACGTAACGCCGGCCAACGCACGGCTCATCAGCTACATATACGACAGGTATGAAGGGCGCAGGGCTGCGGTAAAGAACGGTCTTCTGTACGTAGACGGGCGCAGGGTGAAGTGCGCCACGTTCGCCAACGACTATTACTGGTTCAGCTCAGGGCACGGTTCAGGCACTGAAGACTCAAGGTCTTTCGGCTTCGTACCTGAGACTTTCATCATCGGCAAGGTGGCAATGCTGCTGTATTCTTTGGACGGGGCGAGCCGCTTCAACGAATGCCTGCGCGACGACCGATGGCTGCTGTTCATCAGCAACGGCACCGAATGACCCGTGACGGGACGCCGCCGGGCCGGCCGTCACAGACCGATGTAACCCTTATAACTACTTTTATTATGTCTCAAGCACTTCTTTCCTCAACATATTTCGGCCCCATACAGTGGTACCAGAAGCTCTGCCGCTACGACAAGACGCGTATAGAGGCGTATGACAGCTTCATGAAGCAGACTTACCGCAACCGCTGCCTGATAGCCACAACGGCAGGCATACAGGCCCTTACGGTGCCCGTAGAGCGCACGGCTGACGGCGGCATGGCCGACAGCCAGTCGACGCCCGGAAAGTGTCTCATGCGCGACGTACGCATAAGTGACCACGGCAACTGGCGCCACCTGCACTGGAACGCCCTGGCGAGCGCCTACGGCGAGTCGCCGTTCTTTGAGTATTATGCTGACGATTTGCGGCCGTTCTTCGAGCGTAGGTGGACTTTCCTCTATGACTTCAACATGGAGATATGCCTCAAGATGTGCGAGCTTATCGGCATAGAGCCGGCCATTGAGCCTACATCTGAATATATTCCGGCCGGCGACGCGCGGCTTGCGGGCACGGACGACTTCCGTGACGTGATACGCCCCAAGCATCCCCTGCCCGACGACGGGTTTGCCCCGAGGCGATATTACCAGGTGTATGAGCGCAAGCACGGCTTCATAAGCAACCTCAGCATACTTGACCTGCTCTTCAACATGGGCAACGAAAGCGTGCTTTATCTCTGACAGATACAATGAGGGCCGTTGTCTACAATCTGACAACGGCCCTCTTCCTTCACGTTAGTATGTTATGAAAATTTGAGAGAATTGAAACTTCACAGTTTCGTTTTGTTGTTTTATTAAACACTGTTTTATAGAGAAAGCATAGAAAATTGTTCTACTTTATTATCGTGGCCGTAGCCGGAGCGGCCTGCAGGGTGTCGGTCTTTACCGAGTCGCCCATTGCCACTGACGGGCCTACGTTTGCCTTCTGCACAGTAGCAACGCCGTTGGCCGGCCTGTCGCTCTCGGTGAAAGCCACCTGCGCCGCGTTGCCGAGCGTGAGGAATATCGCCACTACCGCGGCCGCCTTGAACAGCGGCATGAACCTCTGGCTCATCTTTATCGTGCGTGCCCTTACGGGTTCAGGCTCGTTGATTTGGGCCATAATCTTTTCGTCGAAGTCCTCGCCAAGCGTGTCGGCAGCCGTCTCCGTCTGCTCATACGCGAACAAGTCTCTGTATTTCAGCAGGCTTGCCGGGATGTCTTTCTGGCTGAAGAACGTGCGCAGTATCTTCTCTTCCTCGAGCGAAGTCTCGCAGTTCCAGTAGCGTTCGAGCAGTTGTTCGATATATTTATAGTCCATATTCGTCAATTTTATTATACCTTTGCTTCACTGCCTGGCGTGCTCTGAAGATGTTCACCTTTACCTGTTCTTCGGTCATTCCGAGCACCTCGGCTATCTCCTTGTAGCTTTTGCCCTCCATGTCGCGCAGCTGCATGCAGCTGCGTTGCTTCTCGGGCAGCGAGTCAATGATGCGTCTTACCTGCTCAATCCTGTCGCGCTGCATCATGCGTTCATAAGGATTAGCCCCTGAGTCAGGAGCTTCGGCCTCTCCGTCGCCTATCGGCTGGTTGTCGTTGCCGGCCCGCTTCACTCTGTCGAGCGACAGATTGCGGCAGACGGTCAGGCTGAAGGCCTCGATTGAGTCGATGTCCTGCCAGTTGTCGCGCCTGTTCCACACCTTTATCAGTGTGTCCTGCACCACGTCCTCGGCTTCCTCCCGGCTGAGCGTTATCCTCAAGGCCAGACGGTAGAGAACGTTTTTCAGAGGCAATACGTCGTTGCGAAAACTGATATTTTTCATCTGCTCTCTATTTAAATGACGATTGGGCGGGGCAAAAGTTACAGCAACCCGGCGTTTTTTTCTTCGTTTAACAGTATTTAATAGTAAAGATACACGTAACCGCCTGACGGTCAGGCGGTTTGCAAAAGGCCGTCTTTCAGGCGGCAAAAGGTGGCCTTTCATCGTGCAAGAGACGGCCTTTCGGCGCGCAAAAGACGGCATATTGGAAATCAGGCAATGCCCCTGCCCTTTCTCACGCAACGCTCACGGCCGCGCGCCTGACGTTCTCTCGTCAGCCGTCAGGGGCATATCATGGTGCCGTGACGGCCGTCAATGGCCTCAGCCTCAGTGATGTTTACACGGCTTACGCCGGCGTCAATGGCGCTGAAGGCGTTCTCCAGCTTGGGCAGCATGCCGCCCGCCACGGTGCCGTCGGCCACGAGCCGGCTGAAGTCGGCACGCGTAATAGTCGGTATTACGCTGTCTTCGTCGTCCGGACCGGCCAGCACGCCTTTCTTCTCGAAGCAGAACATGAGCGTTACGTCATATCTTGCGGCCAGCGCCTTCGCCGTCTCAGCGGCTATCGTGTCAGCGTTGGTGTTGAGCATGCAGCCGTGGCCGTCGTGCGTCAGGGGCGCCATTACGGGCGTTATGCCGGCCTCGATGAGGGTCGCGAGCCTGTCGGCGTCAACCCTGTCGACATCGCCCACGTAGCCGTAATCTATGTCCTTTACCGGGCGTTTGTGCGAGCGTATCACGTCGCAGTCGGCCCCGGTCAGCCCCACGGCATTCACTCCGGCGGCCTGCAGGCGTGCCACGATATTCTTGTTGACCAGTCCGCCGTAGACCATCGTCACCACCTCAAGCATGTCGCGGTCGGTTATGCGCCGCCCGCCTACCATCTTACTCTCTATGCCGAGGCGTGAGGCAACGGCCGTGGCGCGACGTCCGCCGCCGTGAACGAGCACCTTGCGGCCCTCAATAGAGCGGAATCCGTCGAGCAGACGGCTCAGCCGTGCGTCGTCCTCAACCACGGCTCCGCCTACTTTCACTACTGTAAGGGGATGTTTCATATTTATGTACGTTGAAAATCTTTTCAGGAGTTAAGGAGTAAACTTATAGGAGTTAAGGAGTTATGGAGTTAAGGAGTTAAGACGAATGTCCTGCTGCATATAAAGAAAATCTTCTTGCCTGCACATCACTTGTCCGCCTGCAAAGCATTTGTCTTAACTCCTTAACTCCATAACTCCTTAACTCCTGAAAATATACTCCTTAACTCCTGAGATGGGTTTTACTCCAAATAAGTGTATCCGTAGAGGCCCGAGCGGTAGTTGGAGAGGAACTCCTTGCCCTCCTCAAGCGATATCTTACCCTGCTTTACGCTCTTGGTAACCCACATCTCGAGCTGACGCACCAGCTTCTTCGGGTTATACTGAACGTACTCGAGCACCTCCTCAACGGTCTCGCCGTCGATTATCTGGTCGATGTGATAGCGCCCGTCCTTCACCGTTATGTGGGCGGCGTTGGTGTCGCCGAAGAGGTTGTGCATGTCGCCGAGTATCTCCTGATAGGCTCCCACGAGGAACACGCCGAGATAATAAGGCTCGTTCTTGCGCAGTGCATGCACGGGCAGGATGTTCGATATGTTACGGTTGGTGACGAAGTTGGCTATCTTTCCGTCGCTGTCGCAGGTGATGTCCTGCAGCGTAGCGCTGCGTGTGGGACGCTCGTTAAGGCGCTGCAGCGGCACGATTGGGAATATCTGGTCGATGGCCCAGGCGTCAGGCAACGACTGGAACAGCGAGAAGTTGCAGAAGTATTTGTCGGCCAGCAGCTTGTCAAGGCCCTTCAGTTCCTCGGGCACATGCTTCAGGCGCTTGGCTATCGAGTTGATTTCGCGGCACACGCTCCAGTACATACGCTCTATCTCGGCACGCGTCTTGAGGTCTACCAGGCCGTGCTCGAACAGGTCGAGAGCGTCCTCGCGTATCTGCTCGGCGTCGTGCCAGTCCTCAAGCATGGTGCGCGGATTAAGGTTGTCCCATATCTCGTAGAGATCCTTCACCAGCTTATGCGAGCTTTCCGTGGGCTCATACTCCTCGTTCATCTCGGGCAGTGACGCCGTCTCGAGCACGTCGATGACCAGCACCGAGTGGTGGGCTGACAGCGAGCGGCCGCTCTCCGTGATGATGTTAGGATGCGGAATGTTGTTACGGTCGGCAGCCTCAACGAAGGTATAAATACAGTCGTTGACGTATTCCTGAATCGAATAGTTCACGCTGCTCTCGCTGTTGGGCGAGCGGGTGCCGTCATAATCCACGCCGAGACCGCCTCCACAGTCAACGAAGTCGACGTTATAGCCCATTTTATGGAGCTGGATGTAGAACTGCGAAGCCTCCTTCAGAGCCGTCTGTATGCGGCGTATCTTGGTTATCTGGCTGCCTATGTGGAAGTGGATAAGGCGCAGACAGTCCTTCATGCCCTTCTTGTCGAGTATCTCAAGGGCCGTCAGCAGCTCAGAGCTTGTAAGTCCGAACTTGCTCGCGTCGCCGCCGCTCTCCTGCCACTTGCCGCTGCCCGACGATGCCAGCTTTATCCTTATGCCGAGGTTAGGCTTTACGTTCAGCTTCTTGGCGGCCTTTCCTATTATCTCAAGTTCGTTGAGTTTCTCCACCACAATGAAGATTCTCTTGCCCATCTTCTGCGCCAGCAGCGCCAGCTCGATATAGCTCTGGTCCTTGTATCCGTTGCAGATGATGAGCGAGTCGCTCTGACACTGCACGGCGATAACGGCGTGCAGCTCTGGCTTCGAGCCGGCCTCGAGGCCCAGGTTGAACTTGCGTCCGTGGCTGATAATCTCCTCAACGACGGGCTGCATCTGGTTTACTTTTATGGGATAGATGATGAAGTTCTCGCCCTTGAAGCCGTATTCGTCTGACGCTTTCTTGAAACAGCTCCACGTTTTCTCAATCCTGTTGTCAAGAATATCGGGAAAGCGCAGCAGCACCGGCGGCGTAACGTCTCTCAGGGCAAGCTCGTCCATCACGTCGTGCAGGTCAATCTCGACGTTGTCCTTACACGGAGTTACGTACATGTCGCCCTTATCATTGATGCCAAAATAGGATGTTCCCCATCCGCTGATGTTGTAAAGCTCGTTAGAGTCTTCAATCGTCCATTTCTTCATTTAGGTGTGGTAGTTTTAAGAACAGTTGTTACGTATTTATAAATCAAGTATTTTCCGCAGGCTGGCCACGGTGGTGTTTATCTTCTCATAATTGTCAAGCAGGCTCACGTCAAGCACGTGGCGGGCTTTCATATAGTAAGGCTCGCGCTGCCGGAGCTGGTCCTTTATGAACTCTTGCAGCTCATCCGGGCCCTTGCCCTCAAGCAGGGGGCGCTTCACCTTGCCCATTTTCAGGTGGGCACAGAGCACGTCCGGCGTGGCCTTCAGGTAAACGGTGTCGGCCTGAGAGTTCATGTAATCCATGTTGTCGAAGAAGCAGGGAGTGCCTCCTCCGCAGCTGAGGATGATGTCTTCAAACTCCGCCGCCTCATGCAGCATCGTGTGTTCTATCTTCCTGAAGCCGTCTTCGCCGCGCTCGGCGAACAGCTGCGGCACCGTCTTGCGCATACGGCTCTCGATGTACCAGTCGAGGTCATAGAACTGCATGCCCGTGTCCTTGGCCAGCGCCTTGCCCACGGTGGTCTTGCCGGCGCCCATGTATCCCACGATGATTATCCGTCTCATGGGTTATTTTTTCTTTGAGTTGTTTATTACGTTCATGCACTCTTCAAGGGTAAGGTCGGCAGCCTTGTCGTGCAGGGCCTTGGGCAGACGGTAGTTCTTGCCGTCGTATGCAAGGTAAGGACCGTACCGGCCGTTCATCACCTCCAGCTTAGGCTCGTCGTCGAAGGTCTTTATGTGGCGCTGCGTCTCTTGCTTACGTTTCTTCTCTATCAGCTCTATGGCGGTGTCGAGGGTCACGGTCAGCGGATTCTCAGTCTTCGGCAGAGACACGTACTTCTTGTCGTGCATGACGTAAGGACCGAAGCGGCCTGAGCCGATTATTACCGGGCTGCCCTCATATTCGCCGATAGTGCGGGGCAGGCGGAACAGCTCAAGAGCCTCGTCGAGGGTTATGGTCTCGATGCTCTTGTCTGCGGGCAACTGGGCGAAGCGGGGCTTCTCGGTGTCCTCGGCCTTTCCGATTTGCACCACGGGGCCGAATCTGCCTATCTTGACGAACACCGGACGGCCCGTAGCCGGCTCTATTCCGAGCTCGCGCTCGCCGGCCTTGTGCTCCTCACGGGTGTTCATCGTCTTTTCCACCGTCGGCTCAAAGTCTTTGTAGAACTTCTTTATCATGGCCGTCCACTGGGCTTTTCCCTCAGCGATAGTGTCAAACTGCTGCTCCACCTTGGCCGTGAAGTTATAGTCCATTATGGCCGGAAAATATTTCATCAGGAAGTCGTTTACCACCATGCCGATGTCAGTGGGCAGCAGCTTGCCCTTCTCGTTGCCGGCCATCTCGGTCTTGGTCCTGTTGGTTATGGCGTTACCCTTCAGCGTGTCGACGCTGTAATGGCGCTCCTCGCCCTTCTTGTCGCCCTTCTGCACGTACTCGCGCTGCTGTATGGTGCTGATTGTAGGCGCGTAGGTTGACGGGCGGCCAATGCCCAACTCCTCAAGCTTGCGCACGAGGCTGGCCTCAGTATAGCGCACAGGTCCCTGGCTGAAGCGCTGCGTCGCGGTGATTTCGTCACGTATGAGCTGCTCTCCCTCGGTCATGGGCGGCAGCGTGTGCGACGTGTCCTCCTGCCCGTTGTCATCGTCGTCTGACGACTCGCGGTAGACTTTCAGGAATCCGTCGAACTTGACAACCTCGCCGTTGGCCACAAACTGCTCGTCAGCGTCGCTCATGCGTATGGTCACCGTGGTTTTCTCTATCTGCGCGTCGGCCATCTGGCTGGCGGCGGTGCGCTTCCATATAAGGTCATACAGGCGTTTTTCCTGCTGCGTGCCGTCTATCGTCTGGGCGTTCATGTAGGTGGGTCGTATGGCCTCGTGAGCCTCCTGGGCACCCTTTGAGTGGGTGTGATACTGGCGCGGCTTGCTGTATTCCTCGCCCCACAGGCCGGTTATCTCTTCCTTGCTTGAGTTGATGCAGAGTGAAGACAGGTTGACCGAGTCGGTTCGCATGTATGTGATTCGTCCGTTTTCGTAAAGATGCTGGGCCACCATCATGGTCTGCGACACGGTGAAACCGAGCTTTCTTGCGGCTTCCTGCTGCAGCGTGGAGGTGGTGAACGGGGGCGCGGGCGTGCGCTTCATGGGCTTCTTCACGATGCCTGCCACGGTGAACGTAGAGCCTTTACACTTGTCGAGAAAGGCAAGTACCTCGTCGTGGGTGGCGAAGCGTTTGTCAAGCTCGGCCTTCACTTCAGACGTTGTTCCGTCTTCGTTCGGCACGGCGAACACGGCGTTCACGCGATAATAAGTCTCGCTCTTGAAGGCCTGAATCTCACGCTCACGCTCTACGATAAGCCTTACGGCCACGCTCTGCACACGCCCGGCAGAAAGGGCGGGCTTTACCTTGCGCCACAGCACGGGCGACAGCTTGAAGCCCACGAGACGGTCGAGCACGCGGCGCGCCTGCTGCGCGTTGACAAGATTCATGTCAAGGTGGCGCGGATGCTTTATGGCCTCGAGTATGGCCGGCTTGGTTATTTCGTGGAACACGATGCGGTTGGTCTTATCCTCATCGAGGCCGAGCACCTCGCACAGGTGCCACGAGATAGCCTCTCCCTCGCGGTCCTCATCGGACGCGAGCCATACTTTCTCAGAGTTGTTGGCGTTGTTCTTCAGCTCGCTGACGAGCTTTTTCTTCTCCTCGGGTATTTCGTAGTCAGGCGTAAACGTGTCTGTATCAATGCTAAGCTCCTTTTTCTTCAGGTCACGTATGTGGCCGTAGCTTGACATCACCTTGTAATCCTTGCCCAGGAATTTCTCTATGGTCTTGGCCTTGGCGGGGCTCTCGACGATTACCAGATTCTTTTGCATAACGTCATTGGGATTTCTGAATCAGGGAGCAAAAGTAAGCAAAACTTTCGCCATATACCTTATATAATATGTTTGTTTGCCGTTTTTTAATGAATATTAACGATGTTTCAACTCCGCGATTGCTTTCCGGGCGCATAATGTCTTGACATTCAATGAATTGCAAAAGGCCGTCTTTCAGCTTGTGAAAGACGGCCTTTTGGTGTGTAAAAGATGACCTTTTAGCCGGTAAAAGACGGCCTTTTGCAAAGCCGGGAATTACCGATGAAATGGCTTATTTTGCGTTTATCTCTTTCATCAGGCGGTCAGCGTGGCCCCACTTGTCAATCATGTAGAGCACGTAACGTATGTCGACGCCGATGCAGCGGGCAAGGTTCTTCTCAAAGTAGATGTCGCTCGAGAGGCTGTCCCAGTTGCCGTCGAAGGCCAGGCCGATAAGCTCGCCCTTGCCGTTGAACATCGGCGAGCCGCTGTTGCCGCCCGTGATGTCGTTGTTTGTAAGGAAACAGAGCTGCATCTTGCCGGTGGTCTTGTCCTGATACGGGCCGTAGTTCTTCGCCGAGAGCAGTTCTTTCATAATCGGCTCGGCAAAATATTCGGGTATGCGGTCGCTCATGTTCATCTTCTCTACTATACTCTCAGCCGTGGTGTAATAGCCTGAGGGTGAGCCGTTGATGGTGAATCCGCCCACGCGGCCGTAGCTCAGACGCATTGTCATGTTGGCATCGCTGTAATGGGGCATGTCCTGCTCCATGCGCAGCTTGGCCGCACAGAGGTATTTCTCCTGCAGGTCGATAGAGTCAGAGAGCGGCTCGAGCGCCTCTTTCTGTTCAGCGAGATAGTCGATAAGGCTGAGACCGAGCTGTACGCCGAGGTCTTTGTTGAAGTTCTTCTTGTTGAAGTACAGCTTCTTGCCGTTCTTCATCAGGATTGATTTCTTGTAAAGCGCGTTGACATAAGCTGCGCACGAACCGCCGAAATCGGCATCAACGGTCTTGTAGACTGACGGCAGATACTCGGCCGAGACGTGGCTGCGGTAGTTCTCCATGAGGGCGGCGAGCACCTCCTTGTCGAGTGCCTCGTCCCATGAGTCGCGGTTGTCCTCAAACTCGATGTACTGCTTCTTCGGGTCGCCTTCAGGTCCTTTCACTTCCATTCCGTTGCCGGCCTTCATCGCGCGGGTTACAAGCTCGCTGGTGCCGCGGAACGTCTCGCTCCAATAATAGAACGCCCGCATGCGCTCAAGACGCTTGGCATAGAGCTTCGCCATGAGGTCAAAGTCGAGCTTGCCCTTGAGGTATCCCGTAGTGTCCTGCCAGTGGCGCATGCGCAGCTCATAGGCCTTTTTCTGCTCGATAATGCCGATGGAATCGATACATTTGTTCATTCCGATGGAATTTTTCCAGTAGTTGGCGCTCTGGGCGTACTTCGAGTCGTACTTGATGCGCACGGCCTCGTCGGCCTCCATGTGGCGCTTCATTATCTGCTGCTTCAGCCCACGCACCTGCGCACGTGTGGCGTTGCCGGCGTCACGCATTTCCTTTATTCCGTAAGACGATAGATAACGCTCCGTGCTTCCTGGATAACCTACGGTCATGGCGAAGTCGCCGTCATTGTAACCCTGCAGAGACACGGGCGCCCATGTCTTCGGACGGTAAGGCACATTGTTCTCAGAGTATTCCGCCGGGCCGTTGGTCTGCGGGTCAGCGTATATGCGGAACACGCTGAAGTCGCACGTCTGGCGCGGCCACATCCAGTTGTCGGTCTCGCCGCCGAACTTGCCCATTGACTTTGGAACGGCGAAAACGAGGCGCACGTCGGGGAAGAGCTGGTAAGTGGTGGCGTAATACTGGTTGCCCTCATAGTAGGGGTCAATCTCTACGTGGTATGACTTGTCAATCTTCTTGATAGAGTCTGTCATGACGTTTGCCACAGAGTCAATCACCGCGGCCTGGCGGTCAAAGGGCATGTCGTCGATGCCTAAGGCCTGCAGACGTGCCGTAACGTCCTGCTGCTCAATCATGAAGCTGACGAAAAGGTTCTCGTTCGGCAGCTCGTCCTTGGTCGTCTTGGCATAAAATCCGTTGAGCATGTAATCGTGCTCTACCGTCGAATGGCTGCGGATAGCCTCGAAACCGCAGTGATGATTGGTGAAGACAAGGCCTTCGGGTGACACTACCACGCCTGAGCAGAATCCTCCGAAAAGCACCACCGAGCCTTTAATGGGATTGCTGCCAGAGTAAAGACTCTCGTAAGGCAGGCTGTAGCCGTAAGCCTTCATCTGGTCGTACACCGCCTGAGGCAGGTTGTACAGGGTCCACATTCCTTCGTCGGCCTTGGCCGGCAAGAGGGTGAGCAGACCTAAGAATAACATTGATAACTTTTTCATTGCGTTTTTTATTTTATATGGTTTTAAGGTCATAAGGATGTAATATGACATGCCGCGGCGACGGCTTACGGCATGTCAAGCCGGGCGGGAGCTTGAGGGCGGCGGCCGGCCGCGGCCCCTTACCCGCGCCCGGAGTTACTTTTTCCTGAAATATTTGCCCACCACGGGCAGATTGGCAAGCGGAAAGTCTCGCTTCACTATCATTGCTGCGAAAAGCACGATGAGCAGTGTGTTCACCAGAAGAGCTGCCCACATGGGCAGATTGCGGTTGGCTGCCGACATGCCTGCGGTCATCACCAGGGCTACGGCGACGTAGACCATGATTTCGCGTACAGGGTAATTAATCGGGTAATGCTTCTGTCCGGCAAAGTAAGAGAGCAGCATCGCCGTGCCGTATCCTGCGAAACCGGCCCATGCGCAGGCCATATAGCCGTAACGGGGGACAAACACTACGTTGACAATGATAAGCACCAGGCAGCCCGCTCCTGACAGATAGGCTCCCCAAATGGTCTTGTCGATGAGCTTGTACCAGAACGAAAGGTTGAAATATACGCCCATCATAATCTCCGCCGCCATGACAATGGGCACCACGCGGAGGCCCTCCCAGTAGTCGCGGCCTATCAGATATCTCAGTATGTCCATGTAGCCTATGACGGCAAGGAAGGCCAGCAGCGTGAAGATAACAAAGAACTTCATCGCCTTGGCGTAGCTTTCGCGGTTGTCCTTCGACCTCGCGTTGCCGAACACGAACGGCTCGTAAGCGTAGCGGAAGGCCTGGGTTATCATGGCCATTATCATCGCTATCTTGCTGGCGGCTCCGTAAATGCCGAGCTGTGAGTGGGCATCCGCACCGCCGTAAATATACGGGAAGAGGATTTTGTCGGCCGTCTGGTTGAGTATTCCGGCAATTCCGAGCACCAGTATCGGCCAACTATAGCCGAGCATACGGCGCAGCAGGGCGCGGTCGAAGACGTATCTGAAGCCCGTAAGCTCCTTCAACAGAAGGAACATCAGCGCTCCGGAGCAGAACAGATTGATGTAAAACGCATATCCCACGCCTACCTCCGGCGAGTAAATCTGCGCTACAAAGCCTTCTCCGCCGGCACTTTCGTACCAAGCAGGGAGCGCAAGGAAGAACACGAGATTGAGTGCGATTGACATCAGGATGTTGGCTAACTTGAGCGCGGCGAACTTCACCGGCCGCTTCTTGTACCTGAGATATGCGAACGGTATGCACTGAAACGCGTCAAGAGCGACTGTAACCGCCATGACCCATACATACGAAGGGTGGTCAGCATAGCCCATGAACGCCGATATGGGGGATATGAACGACAGAACAAGAATGATGAAGACAAGCGACGTGAAGCCTACCGACACGAGCGTAGTAGAGTAAACCCGCTGCGGGTCTTCTCCCTCCTTGTTGGCAAACCGGAAGAAAGTGGTCTCCATGCCGTAAGTCAGTATGACCAGCAGCAGCGCCGTATAGGCATAAACATTGGTAATGACGCCGTAGCCGCCACTGGCCGCCGACAGCGTAGCCGTGTACAACGGAACGAGCAGATAATTGAGAAAACGCCCCACAATGCTGCTCAATCCGTAAATCGCGGTGTCCTTCGCTAAACCTTTAAGATTACCCATGGTTAAAAGTGAGAAGGTGAGAAAGTGAGAAGGTGAGTGAAACCTTGACTATCAGACTCAACTTCTTTTCAGTTTCTTTATTATGTTTATTAATGTTCCTATTATCGTATTTAAATCGTTCACGATTGAATCAAACTGCTTGTCATCAATTGTGTCTGACTCGTGAAGCAGTTCAAGCCAATACATCGTCTCGTCGGCTTCTTTCAGAGCGATACTCAGTTTATTTATAAAGTCCGCCTTGCTTTGTGCGTTGCGACTTTCGGCGATGTTGGCTCCAATGCTCGTTCCCGACCTGTAAACCTGCTTTGACATAATAAGCTCATGCTTTTCTTCAAGCAGGTATTTGTAAAGCCGTATTATCCTAAGCGCAAAATTCTTGCTTAGTTTTGATATAGTGTTCTTTTCTTTCATCTTCTGTCATGTCCTGCCTTATGATATTTTATGTCTTATTCAGACTCTCAGGCTCGCCTTTACGGTCGTCTCACTTTCTCACCGTCTCACTTTCTCACCTTTAAAAGAACATGTAGCACACGGCTATCGCGGCGATGACGCCGGCGAGATCGGCCATCAGTCCGCAGGCGACGGCATGGCGGGTGTAGCGCACGCCGACGCTGCCGAAGTAAACGGCGAGGATGTAAAATGTCGTGTCAGTTGAGCCCTGGAAGATGCAGCTGAGCCTGCCCACGAACGAGTCAGCACCATACGTTGACATCGCGTCAACCATCATGCCGCGCGCTCCGCTGCCCGACAATGGCTTCATGAGCGCCGTCGGCAGCGCGCCTACGAACGAAGTGTCGCCTCCGCAAACCTCTACCACCCATTTAACGCCGTCCACCACGGCGTCCATAGCGCCCGAGGCACGGAACACGCCGATGCCCACGAGTATCGCCACGAGGTAAGGTATAATGCGCACGGCCGTGGTAAAGCCGTCCTTGGCACCCTCGATGAAAGCGTCATAAACGTTCACACGTTTTCTTATTCCGGCAAGAATGAAGCCCACGATGACACACATCAGCAATATGTTGGCCACGGTTGTGCTCACGAGGTTCATCCGTTCCTTGTCCATTGAGCCGAAGAGCCATATTATCGCAGCCACGGCGAGGCTCATGCCGCCGAGCGTCAGCAGCATCGTACGGTTGAGCAGGTTGATGCGCTGGTAAATACTCGTCACCACGACGCCGGCCAACGTCGAGAAGAACGTGGCTATAAGTATAGGTATGAACACATCGGTAGGCTGCGCCGCGCCGAGTTGCGCGCGGTAGACAAGTATCGACACGGGGATAATGGTAAGTCCCGACGTGTTAAGCACGAGGAACATTATCATCGGGTTAGTGGCCGTGTCTTTCTTCTTGTTAAGGCTTTGCAGCTGCTCCATGGCCTTCAGTCCGAGCGGTGTGGCCGCGTTGTCGAGGCCCAGCATGTTGGCGGCGATGTTCATGAAGATGGAGCCTGTGGCAGGATGTCCCTTCGGAATATCGGGGAAGAGCTTGGTGAACACCGGGCTGAGCACCCTCGCCAGCGCATTTACCACCCCTCCGCGCTCGCCAATCTTCATCACTCCGAGCCACAGCGAGAGCACGCCCGTAAGCCCGAGAGATATCTCGAAAGCCGTCTTGGCTGAGCTGAACGTAGAGTTCATCATGGCCGGAAACACCTCGGTGTCGCCCATGAACACAAGCTTCGCCAGTGCGATGACGAACGCTATGAGGAAAAACGCTATCCAAATATAGTTCAGTACCATACCGATTTGCAAACTTACATATTTTTATTTTATTATTGATGAGTTTTCAAAGAAATTTAACCCGACTGAGGATAAAAGCCTTAAAAACGGTATGGTTTCAGCCCGCCGTAAGGCTGAGGCATGCCTGCCGGCGAGCGGCGGCAGTTTTCTATAAACAAAAAGAGTTGCAAGCTGTATGACTTGCAACTCTCTGAAATTCAGCGTCTTGCGCTGCGCTTCAAGATGGGCTTGAACCAACGACCCCCTGATTAACAGTCAGGTGCTCTAACCAACTGAGCTATTGAAGCAGTAAAGCATTTGGTTTCAAATGCGATGCAAAGGTAATGCGTTTTTCCGAAACCTCCAAATTTTTTGGCTAAAAAATTGAATTTTCACACAAAATACAATAAATTTCTGCTAAAAGACGGCGTTTTACGGCCATAAAGTATATCTTTGCATAAAATAAGGCGACACACGGAGCATGCCTCAAGGCGCCCCGGAGCCGTGCCGTGCTTTATCCTTTATATTACAGAAGAACAAAAAAGAACAAAATGAAAATACGTATTTTGCAGCTCTTCCTGCTGCTCATGCTGCCCGCGGCGGCCGTAACGGCGCAGGAAGACAAGGACCACAACTTCAACGTTTCCAAGAACATGCAGGTGTTCAACGAGATTTACGGCTACCTTGACCTCATGTACGTCGACACGCTTGACGCCGACGAGGTGGTAGGCACGGCCATAAACTCGATGCTGAAATCGCTCGACCCCTACACCGTTTATTACCCCGAGGAGAAGGTGAAAGACCTTAAGACGATGCTTACGGGCCGCTACAGCGGCATCGGTTCCGTCATACGTTACAACCAGAAGATTGACAACGTAGTGATAGACGAGCCCATGCAGGGCAGTCCGGCCGCCGAGGCAGGGCTTAAGAAGGGCGACATCATCCTTGCCGTTGACGACTCTACAATGGCGGGCAAGTATCCCGCCTACGTCAGCACGCATCTGAAGGGCGTGCCGGGCACCACCTTCGTGCTGACCATACGCCGCCCCTCCACCGGCAAGGAGATGAAGATGAGGATAACGCGCCGCTCTATCGAGACCCCCACCATACCTTACTACGGCCTGCGTCCAGACAGCATAGGTTACCTGAACCTCAGCAGTTTTACCGAGGGGTGCGCCAAGGACGTGCGCCGGGCGTTCGTTGAGATGAAGCATAAGGGCATGAAGGGCTTTGTGCTCGACCTGCGCGGCAACGGCGGCGGCTCGCTTACCGAGGCCGTTGACATAGTGAACATGTTTGTGCCCAAGGGCCTTACGCTGGTAAAGACGCGCGGCAAGCTGAAGCGTGCCAACTATGATTACACCACCACCGTTGACCCTATTGACTCAATAATGCCCGTTGTAGTCCTGGTGAACGGCGAGACCGCCAGCGCCAGCGAGATAACTAGCGGCAGCATGCAGGACCTCGACCGCGCCGTGATACTGGGCACACGCACCTACGGCAAGGGCCTCGTGCAGCGCCCCGTCGACCTTTCGTACAACGGACAGCTCAAGCTTACCACCGGAAAATACTACATTCCCAGCGGCCGCTGCATCCAGGCCATCAACTATCGCCACGCCCGCGGCGGCTACACCGAGCACATACCTGACAGCCTCACCAAGGTGTTCCACACGGCCGGAGGCCGCGAGGTACGTGACGGCGGCGGCATAAAGCCCGACATCGTGGTGCGTCCTGACTCTATGCCCAACATCGCTTACTATCTGACAGTCAGCGGACTTGACTCCACCGAGGTGCTGCTCGACTATGAGGTTGACTACATGGCAGCCCACCCGACCATCGCTCCGGCGTCAGAGTTTGAGCTGAGCGACGCTGATTACGAGGAGTTCAAGAAGCGTGTCATCGCGAGCGGATTCACGTATGACCCCGAGAGCGAGCGCGCCCTGAAGTCTCTGAAGAAGATAGTACAGTTTGAAGGCTATTACGACGACGCCAAGACAGAGTTTGAGAACCTTGAGAAGAAGCTGAAGCACAACATCGCCCGCGACCTTGACATGCACAAGGAGGTACTCAAACAAATCATCACCAACGACCTCGTGACGTCATATTACTATCAGGGCGGAGCCGTGGAGAACAGCCTGCGGTACGACAAGCAGATGAAAGAGGCCTGCCGCATAATCAACGACCCGGCCCTCTACCGCTCAATTCTTGACGGCACTTACAAGCAGCCTGAGAGCGAGAATGCCGATGAAACCGGCGAAAATGACACCACGGAGGACGACGACTAAGCCTCCCGGAGGCCGTCTCTTATGAGGCATATAAACATAAACTCAACATACGTGAGCGCAACGTGCGGCCACGGAAAAATAACAATTAAAAGAAAGGAACAAGATTATGACGAACAGAAACGAAGTTTACCGTTGCTCTGTATGCGGCAACATCGTAGAAGTGTTACACCCCGCAGCCGGCACATTGGTATGCTGCGGCAAGCCCATGGAGCTTATGAAAGAGAACACAGTTGACGCTGCTACCGAGAAGCACGTACCCGTAATCGAGAAAATCGAGGGCGGATATAAGGTCAAGGTGGGCAGCGTTGAGCACCCGATGACCGACAATCACTACATCGAGTGGATTGAACTGGTAGAGGACGGCAAGGCACAGCGCAAGTATCTCAAGCCGGGCGAGAAGCCGGAGGCCGTGTTCTACACCGACGCCACCGACGTTTACGCACGTGAATACTGCACCCTTCACGGACAGTGGAGCAGCAAGTAATCACGCCCTGATTTTCAGACATTTTCCAAAAGGCCGTCTTTCGCAACGTGAAAGGCGGCCTTTTTGCTTCTTCAGCAGACAAGGAGATTTTTTCAGCAGACAAGAAACAAGCAGACAAGCAGACAAGGAGATGTGCCTGAAAAATTAAGAATTAAGAGGGAAGAATTAAGAAAATATGCAAATCTCCTTGTCTGCTTGTCTGCTTGTTTCTTGTCTGCTGAAAAATTGCTTTTCAAGTTTTCACTTTTAACTCTTGATTTTATACATTTCTTCCGGAAATAAATTATATTTGCAGACATAACCATAAAACTACCGGCCATGAACACACGCCATGTCATTACAGCGCTTTTTATTACCCTGGTTATACCCTTGTTCGTATCGTGCGACGACGACGACGATGCCCGTATGCCGTCAATAAGAATGATGACGGCAGAGGAATTCACCCGTTGCGTTGACGGGAAGGCATGGAAACACGTTGATTCTTACGAGATAAAGAGTAACGGCAGCATATCGAAGAACAGCTACTGGGACGATATGACAGGCGGCGCGCCCGTGCATTACAGCTTCAGCGGCAACACCGTCACCACCTATATGTACATCGACGCTTACCCCATAAACGGCTATGTAACCAGGCAGTTCACCTTCGACAGCGGCACCAACCGCCTCATGGCGGGTCAAGACGAGGTGTTCACCGTGGTTGACGTCAACGCCAACGAGCTGCGCCTGATACAGCTCGAGGGCATTACGGGCGACGGCAAGCGCATCTACGTCTACTCGATTTACCGCGCCATGACGCCCGGCGAGGCTACGGAGTTGAAGCGCAGCTACCTACACAACCTGGCAACGCTTAACCAGGATTATCCCTCTATGCCCGAACAGCAGCAGATAACGGCCGACGACTTCAGCGCGATGGCCGTGGGCCGGACGTGGAGATGCACTGAGGCGCACCTCGTGTTCGTGGGCCACCGCTACGTGGCCGCTGACTTTTTCGCCACGCCGTCGGGGCTTTCGCCCGTGGATTATGAGATTACCGCCGACTCGCTTTACACTCTGACGGCCGACAGCATTACCGGAACGGTAAGCCGCGAGGCGGCCGCCTATGATTACCGTGCCAACGGATTTTACGTTGAGACGGCCTCCGGCACAGCCTTCCACATCATCAGTCTTACGCCCGACGAGATGCATATGGTGCAGCGCCGGCATGCCCCTGTAACCTCAACCGACATCAGCCTTTATTGTATTTACAGGTAAAAAGTATTTTCAGGAGTTAAGGAGAATATTTTCAGGAGTTAAGGAGTAAAGTAGTAAAGGAGTTAAGACAATAGCTTTGCTAATTAAGAGTTTGAGGGTCAGGAATCAAGAGTTTTCCAAAAGGCCGTCTTTTACCGTGCGTTTTGCCGTCTTTTGCAAGCCGAAAGACGGCCTTTTGCACAACTGTGGATTTCCATTTATTTTCACTGCGGCGGCGCGGCATGGGGCCAAGTGCGCCATATTATCCGTTTACTTAGCGTTAATCTGCGGTTTTCCGGCGGTTTTTCAATATAAATTCAGTAACTTTGCAGGCATTGATTATTACACCTGAAAACCATAAAAACGTATATAATGAAGAAGATTTTATCACGCCTTACGGCCTTTGCCGTGGCCACGCTTGCCGTTGTCACCCTCGGTTCGTGCGACAACCGGAAGTTCCGCGTTGACGGAAACATCACTGACGCGGCCGACTCCGTACTCTATCTTGAGAACATGAGCCTTGACGGACCGGTGGCTGTCGACTCTGCCAAGCTGGCCGCCGACGGCTCGTTCAGCTTCAGCGAGAAGGCCCCCGAGGCTCCCGAGTTCTACCGCCTGCGCATAGCCGGACAGATAATCAACCTCAGCGTTGACTCTACCGAGACAATCACCGTCAAGGCCTCGTTCCCCACAATGGCCACCGGCTACACCGTGGAAGGCTCGTCAGAGTGCGCCACAATAAAGGAACTGACCCTCAAGCAGATTGACCTGCTGGGCCGTGTCATCGCCGTTGAGCGCAACAGCGCGCTCGGCTTCGACCAGACCCGCGACAGCATAGCCCGCATGATAGAGGCTTACAAGCACGACATCAAGCTTAACTACATCTTCAAGGCGCCCATGCGCCCGTCGTCATACTTCGCCCTGTTCCAGACATTAGGCAACCGCCTCATCTTCGACCCGCGCCAGAGCGAGGACGACATCAAGGCCTTCGCCGCCGTGGCTACAAGCTGGGACACGTATCACCCGGGCTCGCTGCGCGGCAAGAACCTGCACAACATAGCCATACAGGGCATGAGAAACGTGCGCATCGTGCGCAACCAGCAGGCCGCCCAGGCCGTTGACGCCAGCAAGGTGAACGTGGCCAATCTGATTGACATCGCCCTGACCGACAACAAGGGAGCAACGCGCCGCCTGACAGACCTTAAGGGCCGCGTGGTGCTGCTTGACTTCCACGTGTTCGGCGCGGACGGTTCTACCAAGCGCATAATGCAGATGCGTGACATATATAATAAGTATCACGGCCGCGGATTGGAGATTTACCAGGTGTCACTCGACCCCGACGAGCACTTCTGGAAGACCCAGACGGCTGCTCTGCCGTGGATAAGCGTGCGCGACCCGCAGGGCATACAGTCGAACAATCTTGCCCTCTACAACGTGCGCTCGATACCTACGTTCTTCCTGATAGACAAGACCAACACCCTGCGCAAGCGTGACATTCAGGTAGAGAACCTTGACAAGGAGATTGAAAGCATGCTCGCCGAATAGGCGGAACGCCGCCTGAGAGCGGTCATTACGTGCGGCCGCATAATACAAGCACCGCCGTGAGCGGTCGTCAGCCGGAAGCGGCGGCAGCGCAGAATGCTACGGCTCATCAACAACAAAGGCCCGAAGGACAGTTCCTTCGGGCCTTTTTTACAGGCTGTAAAGATGTATGTCAGTACTACGAAGCCGGCCGGATATTACCCGCGACACGGCATACCGACAAGCCGAAGCACAGCTGCGCGCAATAAGTCAGTCGGCCTTACGCCCTCTGTAATATGTGTCGAAAGCGTCCTTTGCATAACCGTCAGACATGACCTTGAAGCTTGAGCTTGTCGCCCCGCTTACCTCTTTGCCCTTATAATACACCTTGAAAGCATCCTTGGCGTAGCCGTCCG
>URRR01000040.1 GCA_900550365.1 uncultured Prevotella sp.
GAATGTGTAAACTGATGTAGTTTATTTAAACAAAATCTGTCAACATATTTTAGGAAAAGACAAAAGGCCGTCTTTTGGCCTTCAAAAGACGGCCTTTAAGCGTGCGTTTGACGGCCTTTTGTTTTCCAAAAGGTGGCCTTTTAGAAGGCATCTGCAGTTCGGGGGTACGGCAATCAGTCCCAAGCCACATGGTTAGCACCTCTTATTTATAAGTTTTAACACGATAAACACTAATTGCTGACGGGGCTGTTTTTCGCGTTTTACTACAGATGTATGCATATCATCTGTTTTTTTACATATAGTGAAATTTATTCCAGGATTTTTATTATCTTTGCTTACATAGAAAAAGAAAATTTATCTTTGCTTATGGACAACAACGGAACAATGGCATTTAAGGTGGAAAAGAGCAATACCGTGAAGGGCGTCACGGCCGGAGTTATGATACTGCTTGTCGTCGTGTTCGCTCCCATATTCTTCTTTTCTGCTGACGGTCCGGAGACTCTTATTGTCTCCGTGGTTATTGCCGTGGCGGTGTTCGGGAGCATATTCGGATTATATCTTATGATGCCCCGGCGGATTGAGCTTACGGCGGATGCGATTGTTGTACGTCGTGTGGCAGGTAAAAAGGTGTTGCCTTATGCTGACATTTATGAAGCAGAGGCATGGAGCGGATGGCCACATGCGCTGTTGCGGACATGCGGCTCGGGCGCTTTGTTCGGGTATATAGGCTGGTTTGCTGGCGGTGGGCTTGGCCGCCATTATGAGTATGTAGGCCGTTACAGTCAGGCGTTTTACATAAAGTTGCGCTCCGGACGCCCGTATATGCTTAGCTGCCAGGAGCGTGACAAGGTGTTGGAACGTATCAATATGAATATAAAAAAGGATAACGAGGCATGAACGTAAGCGGCGGCGCACAGCCGTGCCGTTCATGCCTCATTATCCTTAAGTTGAGTTTTTATGAGATTTTACGTCTGTTTTAATGACGTAAAACGTATCCGAATAAACAGTGTGAAGCCGCTTTTTTACAGCCGTCCTTCCTCAGTGTAGCTGTAATAACGGCCGTCGGTAATGATAAGATGGTCAAGCAGGTGCAGGCGCATCAGCTCGCATGCCTTTTTCAGCCGCTGCGTCAGGCGGTCGTCATCACCGCTTGGCGAGGCGTTGTTGCTCGGATGATTGTGGCACAGAGCTATCACCGTGGCGTTGCAGAGCAGGGCCTGCTTTATTATCACGCGTATGTCTACGGCCGTCTCGGTTATGCCGCCGTGAGACAGTTGTACGCTTTTTATCAGCTTGAAATTCTGGTTCATCAGCAGCACCCACGCCTCTTCCTCGCTCAGGTCCTGCATTCTCGGGTGCATGTATTCATAAATAGCTGTGGCCGAGTTTAGCTGTTTGCGCTCCTCCGCCTTCTCCGCCTGCCGGCGTTTACCCAGTTCGCAGGCCGCAAGTATGGTGACGGCCTTAGCCGGACCGAGGCCTTTGTAGCGGCCGTCGGTAAGTTGGGCTATCGTCATCTTGCCCAGCGTGTTTAGATTGTTGCCGCAGTCGGCAAGCACACGCTTCATCAGGTCAACGGCACTTTCATCATGAGAGCCTGACCCTATAAGGATAGCCAGCAGCTCGGCGTTGCTTAGCGCGGCCGCGCCCGACATCATAAGCTTCTCGCGCGGGCGGTCTTCCTCGGCCCATTGGTTGATTGACAGCTTGTTCATGTCAGGTTATTTATAGAAAGTCTTGTCGAAAGCGTGAAACTCGTCCTGCCCTTTCACGCAACGTTTCCACCAGGCCGTAAGGAATCCGCAGCCGTAGCCGAAGAGCTGGATAAAGGCCGCGGGAATGCTAAGCAGTCCTACCTTGGCACTCTTGTTGACGGCAGACGAGTCGACGAAGATAAGCAGGCAGTAAAGAATTATCGGCAGCCACGGCGCCGCGCACAGCCAGTACCAGCGGTGGATGTCGTCATACGCCATCAGGACACGCCCGACGGCCGACGTAAGTACAAGCAGGCAGACGCCGACCGTGAACACCATGGGCAGAAGATGTACAAGTTTAAGTGATTCGGGATATTTCTTGTAAAGGTTGATACGTGCTATTCCGCTGTTGAATACCTGGCGGAAGAACTTGCGGAAATCTGTACGTCGCTTATGCCATACCCACGCTTCGGGGAACAGACGGCAGCGGCAGCCCGCCTTGAATATACGTATGCTGAAGTCGATATCCTCTCCGAAGCGCATTTTTGAGAATCCGCCCAGTCTCATGTAGACGTCACGGCGTATGCCCATATTGTAGGAACGAGGATAAAACTTGTCAAGTTTTTTCTTTCCGCCACGTATGCCTCCTGTGGTGAAAAAGCTTGTCATCGAGTAGCTTATGGCCTTTTGTGTGTCGGTAAACGACGGGTGTGCGCGGTCAGGACCGCCGAAGGCATCAGCCGGTTCGCGCCTGAGCTCGTCTTCAACTGCCTGAAGATACCCTTCAGGTACTACCACGTCAGAGTCAAGTACTATGAGATATTCGCCCCGGGCACGCTCTGCGCCGTAGTTGCGGCTCTGCCCCGGGCCGCTGTTCTTCTTATTATAATAATGTAAATCGAGACGGCCGGCATATTTGTCGCATACGTCTTTACAGGTGACTGAGCTGCCGTCTTCAACGATAATGACCTCAAAATCTTTCACGCTTTGTGCCGTAAGGCTTTGCAGCAGTTCGTCAACTTCGTCAGGACGGTTATATACCGGTATGATAAAAGAGTATTTCATAAAATATCAGAAGTTAAGCATTCAAGGGAAATAAAGAGTTGAGGCGTCAATACGTAATCATGATGCGTTCAGCAGTAAAAATGCGGCGGCGCAATACGTATTAAACATTAAGGAGTAAAGAACTCAAGGCAAATGTCTTATTGGAGAACCGTTGTCTCAGCAACGCTACATTTGTCTTGATTCCTTTACTCCTTAATATGCAGCCTCCCTGACGGGAATATTATTCCTTAACGCGGCTGAGGTAGCTGCCATCACGGGTGTCAACCTGGATAAGGTCACCCTCGTTGATGAACAGCGGAACGCGAATCTCAACGCCGGTCTCGAGAGTAGCGGGCTTTGTAGCGTTTGTGGCGGTGTCGCCCTTAATGCCAGGCTCGCTGTGGGTTACGCGCAGATTGGTCTTTACAGGCATTTCAGCGTAAAGTATTGTTCCGTCGGTTGTGTCGGTCACTACTTCAACAACGTCGCCTTCCTTCATATACTCAACTCCGATTATTGCGTCACGGTTGATAGGAATCTGCTCAAAGGTCTCCTGATTCATGAAGATAAGGCCAGTCGGGTCTTCATAAAGATATTGATAGGGGCGGTGCTCGATGCGTACGTCCTCAAGCTTGAATCCGATCTGGAATGTGCGCTCAAGCACACGTCCGTCAGTAACATTCTTGAGCTTGGTACGCATAACGGTGTTACCCTTACCCGGCTTAACATGCTGGAAATCAATACAAATCCATACCTGGTTGTCCATGCGGATGCATGTTCCTTTCTTTATTTCCTGTGAATTAATCATATTGTATTTGTAATTTAATGATAAATATCATCTGAAAAAAGCGAATATGACGGCTGTAAGAAAGCGGTGCCCGCTTCATCCGTCAACTGCTATTCGCCCGCATAGTCCTGACTTTCAGGCTGCAAAGTTACTATTTTTTTAGAAAAAAGCATAAAACAAATGGCTAAAAAACGCATATTCTTTGGTTATTTAAAAAGAAATGTGTACTTTTGCAGCCCAAAGCGTGAAAATAAAATAACAATAAAATAATATAAGAACATGAAGAGAACATTTCAGCCGCACAACAGGAAGAGAGTGAACAAGCACGGTTTCCGTGAGAGAATGGCTACGAAGAACGGCCGCCGGGTGCTTGCGGCACGTCGTGCAAAGGGTCGCAAGAAGCTTACAGTATCTGACGAAAATCACGGCAAATAACCGTCGGCAACCAGGATTTTGAAAGAGAATGGGAAAGAAGTAAAGCGATGTCTTTGCTTCTTTCTGTTTTTTTCATACCTTTGCAGAAAAACATACGACAAGAATGAAGACAAAGGATTTCTTCCGGAAAATCTTCAGCGTGAAGCTATGGGTTAACCTTGGCGCCATGCTGGTTGTCGTCATATTGCTCAGCTTAGGCGTCAAGTTCGGCCTTGACATTTATACCCACCACGGCGAGGAAATACCGGTGCCTGACGTAAGGCGCAAGGCCTTCTCTGACGCAGAGCACATATTGCTCGGCTCACGGCTTAAAGTCGTTGTGAGTGATACCGGATACGTCAAGACGCTGCCGCCCGACTGCATACTGGAACAGTCACCTGAATCGGGCAAGAAAGTCAAGTCAGGCAGAGTGGTTTATGTCGTTATAAACTCATCGCACTCGCCGATGCTCACCATTCCTGACATTATTGACAACTGCTCTTACCGTGAGGCACGCGCGAAACTGATTGCAATGGGATTCAGACTGGGCCCGACTGAATATATCCCCGGTGAGAAGGAGTGGGTCTACGGCCTGAAGTCGAAGGGACAGCTGTTGCGTACGGGGCAGAAAGTGTCGGTCAACGATATTGTCGTAAT
The DNA here is from genome assembly GCA_900550365.1 of uncultured Prevotella sp. Lineage (GTDB taxonomy): Bacteria > Bacteroidota > Bacteroidia > Bacteroidales > Bacteroidaceae > Prevotella. The sequence goes on from URRR01000040.1 coordinate 4,597, forward strand.
ACAGGTGGGTGACGGCATGCGTGACATGAACGACTCTATAATTTATGCCGAGCCGGAAGATTTCTATGGCGAATACGGAGACTCTCTGGCTGAACCAGCGTATCAGAATGACGGTATCTATGTTGATCCGAACAGTTCTGGTGACGTGGATGAGTTTGAAGTTGTAACCGGACCGGAATGATAACGGCGACCGGCGCATGGCCGGCTGAATGCCGGGAGCTCTGGCAGAGAAATGTAAAACGTAATGGCAGAAGATTATATTGACGAGATAGAGGACGACGAGGAAGGACAACTGTACGAGCATCTTCGTGTTGTTGTGGACAAGGGACAAGAGCCTTTACGCATCGACAAGTTCATGCTGAAGAAGCTGCAGCATACCAGCCGCAACCGCATACAGCGTGCGGCGGACGCCGGATTCGTACACGTTAACGACCGGCCGGTAAAGAGCAGCTATAAAGTTCGTCCGCTTGATGTCATCACCTTGATGCTCGACCGCCCTCAATATGACAACACTATTGAGCCGGAGGATATTCCGCTTGACATTGTCTATGAGGACTCTGAGCTTATGGTAATCAATAAGCCGGCAGGACTCGTGGTCCATCCGGGTTGCGGAAACTGGCACGGAACGTTGGTGAACGCGATAGCATGGCATTTGAAAGATGTCCCGTCATATGACCCTAATGACCCGGAGGTAGGTCTTGTGCACCGCATCGACAAGGATACGAGCGGTCTGTTAGTTGTGGCAAAGACGCCTGACGCAAAGACAAAACTTGGAGTCCAGTTCTTCAACAAGACTACCCACCGCAGCTATAACGCCTTGGTTTGGGGTAATTTTACTGAAGATGAGGGGCGAATAGAAGGCAATATAGGCCGTGACCCGAGAGAAAGGATGCGAATGGCGGTGTTCCCGCCTGACTCAGGCATTGGCAAGCATGCCGTAACTCATTACAGGGTTCTTGAGCGCTTCGGGTATGTCACTTTGGTGGAGTGCATTCTTGAAACCGGGCGTACTCACCAGATAAGGGCTCATATGCGGCATATAGGGCATCCGCTCTTTGCCGACGAGCGCTACGGCGGTACCGAGATATTGCGTGGAAACCGCTCAGGCAGCTACAAACAGTTTATTGAGAACTGTTTTAAGATATGTCCACGGCAGGCGCTCCACGCCAAGACACTGGGCTTCGTGCATCCTGCTACAGGCAGACAGGTTGACTTTACGTCGCCGCTTCCTGCTGATATGGAGGCCCTGATAAATAAATGGAGAAAGTATATTAACGGAAACGATTTAAAACAATAGTACATCATGGAAAATCTTAAAAGAACGATTGCCATAGTTTGTGGAGGAGATTCTTCTGAGTATGGCGTTTCGTTGCGTTCCGGTCAAGGACTTTATTCTTTCTTTGACAAGGAGAGATATAATGTTTATATCGTTGTGGTGAGAGGTCTTGACTGGCATGTCTGCCTGCCTGACGGAACCACTGCTCCCATTGACCGTAACGATTTCTCGTTCATGGAGAACGGAAAGCTTGTTCAATTTGATTACGCATACATCACGATACATGGCACTCCGGGCGAAAACGGAATACTGCAGGGCTATTTTGAGCTGGTGCATCTGCCTTATTCAACAAGCGGAGTGCTTGTTGAGGCGCTTACTTTCAATAAGTTTGTGCTTAACCAGTATCTTCGCGGTTACGGCGTCCGCGTGGCTGACAGCCTGCTTATCCGCAAGGGATATGAGGAAATCGTGAGCGATGATGAGATCGAAGAGCGTATCGGTATGCCGTGTATCGTTAAGCCTGCGGCCGACGGCAGCAGCTTCGGTGTGTCGAAAGTGAAGAACAAAGACCAGCTTGCTCCTGCCATACGTAAAGCCATGCTTGAGAGCGAAGACGTTATGGTAGAACAATATGTTGAGGGAACAGAGATTTCAATCGGTTGCTACAAGACCCGTGAGAAGAGTGTTGTGCTGCCGGCGACAGAAGTTGTTACCCAGCATGAAATCTTTGATTACGATGCAAAATACAACGGGCAGGTTCAGGAAATCACGCCTGCACGCCTCGCTCCGGAGACAACCAAGCGAGTAGAAGAAATCACAAGCCAGATTTACGACATTCTTCATTGCAACGGAATAATACGTATTGACTATATTATCAGCCGTGGAAAGAACAGTGACGGACAGGACGTTGACAAGATTAACATGATTGAGGTCAACACCACTCCAGGCATGACAGCCACAAGTTTTGTTCCGCAGCAGGTCAAGGCAGCCGGACTTAACATGACGGACGTGCTGACCGATATAGTGGAGAACCAGTTCAGATAATCTGTTAATTAACCGTGAGTCAAGTAAACATCTAACAAAAACATTTTATGAAAGTCCCCGCTGAATTTGACGGCATACGCCCTTACGAGCCGGAGGAGTTGCCCGAGGTGTTTGAAAGGCTGCTTGACAATCCGCAGTTCAGACAAGTTCTGGCTTATGCGGTGCCGGGAATGCCATTTGAGACAATCCGTGAAAAGATGCTTTTATGCAAGAGCAATCTTGAGTTTCAGATGAAGTTCTGTTATAATTTTGTGCAGTCGCTCATTGACAAGCTCACTACCGGTTGTGAAATCGACGCTTCAGCCATTGACGTGTCATGGCGTTATACGTTCGTAAGCAATCATCGTGACATTGTGTTAGATTCCGGTTTCCTTGACAAATTATTAATTGACGCGGGATTTGAGACCACATGTGAAATTGCTATTGGCGACAATCTGTTGTCCCTCCCTTGGGTGAAAGACCTTGTGAGGGTTAACAAGTCATTTATTGTGCGTCGCGGATTATCGCCCCGTGAGACGTTGCAGGCAAGCAAACTGATGTCAGATTACATGCATTTTGTAATCGAAGAAAAGCATGACAACATATGGATTGCCCAGCGTGAAGGGCGTGCCAAGGACTCTGACGACCGTACCCAGCCCGCCATTCTGAAGATGATGGCTATTGGCGGAGGTAAAGGTGACGTTGTCGAAAAGCTCCGCCGGCTGCACATAGTGCCGCTTGCAATCTCTTATGAGTACGATCCTTGCGATTTCCTTAAGGCTAAAGAATTTCAGCAGAAGCGTGATGACGCATCATGGAAGAAGTCCGCAATGGACGATATTGTCAGCATGCAGACAGGCATAACGGGGTATAAGGGGCATGTACATTATAAATGCGCCCCTTGTATTGACCCGTGGCTGGAGAGTTTAGGACCTGATATTCCAAAGTCGGAGGTGTTCAATGTTATAGCGAGATACATCGACCACGAAATACACCGGAACTACATGCTGTACCCGGTGAATTACATTGCGCTTGACATGCTCAACGGAGACAGCTCGAATGCCGGCAAATATACCGACGGAGACAAGTCAAAGTTCATGAAATACCTTGACGGACAGCTTGCCAAAATAGATCTTCCTGGTAAGGATGAGGCGTTCCTTATGGAACGTATGCTTACCATGTATGCCAATCCGGCAATCAATTTTATCAACGCTACACGATGAAAACGCTCAAGGCATATATTCTCTTTTCATTTCTGTTCATGTTGTCCGCATGCAGCAATGACCCTTATGAGACCGGTGACGGCGCTCTGTCGCATATGCGGGCAGACTTTGTCGAGGCCGCGACTGACGCTTCTGCCAACATCGTAAGCATAGAGACAGATGCCGGTGAGCAGATGTTTCTCACGGGAGCGGTGAATGTCTCATGGGCGGAACGCCCCGATACAGTCTACCGTGCGCTGCTGTATTATAATAAGGTGGAGGCAGACAATGGCACGTCGCGTGCCGAACCGCTCGGCATTACGCAGGTGCTTGTCCCTTCAGTGACTGACGTTGCTGACGTGGAAGGTGAGGTAAAGACCGACCCCGTAGACTTTGTCAGCTCGTGGCCGAGCGCAAACGGCAAGTATCTTAACCTCGAACTGTCAATCAAGGTGGGCTCTGAAGACGGCCAGTATTCAGCTCAGACAATAGGGCTTATATGTGATAATGTGGAGACAAAAGCCGACGGCGGCAGCCGGATAAACCTGCGTCTGTACCACGACCAGAACGGAGTGCCGGAGTATTATTCGGTCGATACATACGTCAGCATAGCCGTTTCACGCCTCCCGATAGAGCCTGTCGCAGGCGATGAGGTTGTTATTGAAATCAACACCTATGACGGAACGATAACCAAGACATTTACTCTTTAATCATAAAAAATCCGCTTTCAGATGACCGGAAAGCGGATTTTTTTGTGCGTTTTTTGAAAAAACATCATTTCTTTTGTCACAAACGGCATTGTTTTGCGTACTTAAAACAGAAGCAAAACAATAAAATACGTTACGATATGAAAGCAAAAACAATCTTAATCACGTTTGCGGTGCTGACATTCTCACTTACCGCATGCAGCAGTTCAAGCAAGAATTTAGACAACCGGCCGTTAAGTAGCATCAGGATATCTGGCGACTCTCTCCACCGTTTAAGCAAGAATACCGATATTCGGCCGGTAAGTATAGTCGAAGAAAAAGACTATGAAGACGATTCAGATAAGAATGTTGAGCGTACGCTCAAGCTGAAAGACTTTCACGGAGTCTCGGTCAATTCATCGGTTGACATACATTACACGCAGGGCAACACGTATAAAGTTGTGGCGAAAAGCAACGAATACGGCTTTGAAACCACTGAAATATCAGTGAAGGATGGTCTGCTGACGTGCCTGAAAAAGGGCAGAGACAAGAACAACGGCAGTAATAATAAGGTGATACTGTACATCACCGCCCCGAAGATGAACGTAATAAAAAATGACGGCCGGACATCATTCTACGCCTCTGCTTTCACGGTGGACGACATGGAAATAAACAACAAAGGTGTGCTTCATGTGAAGGTTGAAAGTATGAAATACTCAAACTTCAGGATTGACAATTCTGGCTGGCTTGAAATAAAAGGCTCATACAATGGCGGGACAACGGATTATTCCAATTCCGGTGTATGCAATATTACAGCAGACTTTAATGGCGGGAACGTGAATTATAGAAACAACGGTCACACGGAATTCAATGGCTCTGTCAAAGGCGGAGCAATGGATTACTCCAACTTCGGAGTATGTAAAATGAAGGTAGATTTTGATGTTGCAGACATGAAGTATGAGAACACCGGACATTCAGAATTCACCGGAAAGGTAAATACCGGGAGAATGATTTTCACTAATATGGGCGTTACCAATGACAAGCTCGATGTCGAGGCTGAAAGCATGAGCATTGCTGTCACCGGCCATTCAAACGGTAATGTTAACTTCAAAGGTCAAAGCATGGACATCACGTGCAACGGTATAATGGAAATGAAGTTTGACGTTGACTGTGACAAACTGACCTCGGCCAACACCGGCAGGATTACTCTTGAAGTCTCAGGGCGTGCCGACGACACCGAATTTAGCGGCTCAGGTATCTCTGACATAAAGACAGAGGGCCTCAATAAGTTCTGACAGATGACGGCAGAGGACTTTGAACGTGAGGCCGGACAGATGCGTCCCATGCTGCTCTCGGCGGCCTGCGGCTATCTCGGCAATGCCGAAGATGCCGAGGACGCCGTGCAGGAGACGCTGATGAAGCTGTGGGGTATGGCCGACGCATTGCGCAGTCCGGCCGCTCCGCTGGCTAAAGTCCTCGTGCGTAACATCTGCGTTGACCGCCTGCGCCGCCGCCGGCCTACGGTAGAGATTGAGCCGTCGGCCCTGTCGTTGCCGGTTGCCGACAGCCCTGCCGACGGCATGCTTGAGCGCATGATGAAGGTAATCGACACGCTGCCTGCCGACAGGCAGGTGGTGCTCCGCCTCAGACATATCGACGGAATGAGCACGGGCGACATCGCCCGGCTGACCGGTTACAGCGAGCCTAACGTGCGCAAGATACTAAGCCGCGCGCGTATTGCCGTAAGAAAGTATTATTTGGAGGAACTGAAGGATGAACAATAAGGAAATAAAGAAAACCGAGAAACTGATAGAACGCTTTTTCAACGGCGACACGTCGCTGGCCGATGAACGCCGCCTTTACCGCACGTTCTCACGCCGTTCGCTGCCGCCCGAACTGGAGAAATACCGCCCCCTGTTCAGAGGCTTCGGCCTGATGACGGCCGACGGCGGGCACAAGGCACGGCTGATATCTGTCGTTAAGCGTGCCGCGTGCGCCTCGGCCGTGGCGCTGGTGCTCATCCTCGGTGTGTCGGCATATCTCAATTATCATGAAGACCGCATGCTGGCGCGCGTCTACGGAGGCAGCTACGTCATAGAGAACGGCCGCCGCATTGACGACCTCAGCCGTATAAAGACAGATATAGAGGCCGCCCTCGGCGACGCCGAACGCATAGAGGCGCGCGTAGAGCAGTCGTCGCCCGTTGAGCAGGCTGAGCAAGACGTGCTCAACAGCATAGACGACCCGGCAGAGCGGCAGCGCATAATGGAACTGTTGAAATAAAAAGAAAGGGATAAGATGATACGCAGAATTATAATTACCTTAACGCTTCTCATGGGGCTTGTTGCCGCTGCCGTGGCCCAGAACAGCATCGACCGGATGATTGAGAATTATTCTTCGGTGGGCATGAGCAAGTTTACTTCGGCCGTAGAACGCGACCCCGCCATGCGCAAGGTGAAGAAAGTGGTAAAGGTGTTGCATCTCCACAATAATGACGTAAGTCCCTTTGTCAAGGCTTTCCGCAGAGAGTCAAAGACGGGAGACTTCAGCGAGAAGTATGACAACGAGGGCTGCACGCTGATGCTTACCACGCAAGGCGCGGGGCAAAACCGCATCTACATGATGCTGTGCACGAGGCCGTATAATCCCGGCCGGCGAGACACGGGCTACGGATACGCCAAGGTTACGCTTATCATAAACTACAAGTGAGCAGGCTGTTCACGGCCGCCATGCTTGCCGTTTAGCGCCGTTTTTTCCATATCTCAACTCTCGTCTGCCGTCGTTCTTTTATGACTGGCAGTACATTTATTGCTCGTCCGCGGTTTAAGCATATGGCGTTTATACCTGAATATCAAAGGCTTCGCCCACGTGTATAAGAGCGTTTCCTTTGTGGATAAGGACTGATTGTCATATGCCTGAACTGCGGATGAATTCCAAAAGGCCGTCTTTTGCGTTGCGAAAGACGGCCTTTCAGCGTGCGTTTGACGGTCTTTTGCAGACCAAAAGACGGCCTTTTGTAACATGTTGGATATCAGCGCGTTATAAAGTCTGCTGCCGGGCCTTGTTCGGCAGTGTGTTTTCCCCTTGTTCATCAGGTTTACGTTACCGCCGGTAAACTGACGATTTAAATCAAGAAAGGCCGTTTAATATAGCTTATAAACACTATTTATATCATTTTGTTTGCGTTCTGTAAGATTTTTATCGTATCTTTGCAGCCGTGCATAGTCAAGACTGATTATCTGCACGTGGCGGCCGTCGGCATATCCGGCGGCTGTTTGTAAAGGTATTAATAAATTAAGGAAAAAACATGGAAAAGAAACTCAAGACGTCAACCCTCTGCGTGCGCGGAGGCTGGAAACCGAAGAACGGCGAGCCTGTGCAGCCGCCTATCGTTCAGTGTACGACATTCAAATACGATGACAGCGATGAAATGGGAATGCTCTTTGACCTGAAGAAGAGCGGATATTTCTACACCCGTCTGCAGAACCCTACCAACGACTCGGTAGCCGCTAAGATAGCTGCGCTCGAGGGTGGAGTGGGCGGCATGCTTACGTCTTCAGGCCAGGCTGCCAACTTCTATGCTCTGTTCAACATCTGCCAGGCAGGCGACCACTTCGTTACCTCTAACGAGATTTACGGCGGAACATACAATCTCTTCGGCGTTACGATGAAGAAGCTCGGCATAGAGTGCACCTTTGTGAACCAGGACGCGAGCGAGGAGGAAATCCAGAAAGCATTCCGTCCCAACACCAAAGCTCTCTTCGGCGAGACAATCTCAAACCCCGGCTGCCGCGTGCTCGACATCGAGAAGTTCGCCCGCATAGCTCATAAGAACGGCGTGCCCCTCATCATCGACAACACGTTCGCTACTCCGATTAACTGCCGCCCGTTTGAGTGGGGCTGCGACATAGTGACCCATTCTACGACGAAATACATGGACGGACACGCTACGCAGGTAGGCGGATGCGTCGTTGACAGCGGCAACTTCGACTGGGATGCGCATGCTGACAAGTTCCCCGGGCTTACCACTCCCGATGAGTCATATCACGGACTGACATATACCAAGGCGTTCGGCAAGGCTGCCTACATGACCAAGCTCGTGGCCCAGCTCATGCGTGACCTCGGTTCCATACCGTCGCCTCATAACGCGTTCTTCCTCAACATCGGTCTCGAGACGCTTCACCTGCGCATGCAGCGCCATTGTGAGAACGCCCAGAAGGTGGCCGAGTTCCTGCATGACGACCCGCGCGTGGCATGGGTTCATTACTGCGGGCTGAAGGATGACGTTGACTATGAACTGGGACAGAAGTATCTGCCTGACGGCTCTTGCGGCGTAATGGCGCTGGGACTGAAGGGCGACCGTGACACTGCCGTTAAGTTTATGGACTCGCTGAAGCTTGTACATATCGCTACCCACGTGGCTGACGCCCGCTCATGCGTTCTGCATCCCGCAAGCCATACCCACCGCCAGCTCAGCGACGAGCAGCTGCGTGAGGCTGGCATCGCTCCCGACCTTATCCGCTTCTCGGTAGGTATTGAGGATATTGACGACATCATCGACGACCTGAAGCAGGCTCTCGACCAGATATAGTTTTTGTGGTTATCTGGTTTTACGGTTTTGAGGTTATAGGGTTTTGAGGTCTTGTGGTTATTAGGTTTTAGGGTTGTCAGGTTTTAGGATTTATTCAACCTATTGGTCTTATTTGTCCTATTAGCCCAATCCACCCAATAACCCCATAAACCGTAAAACCTTATAACCTTACAACCCAATAACCTCATAACCTTATAACCGTAAGCCCCAATAACCTTATAACCGTAAAACCCAATAACCCTAAAACCTTATAACCTCAAAACCTCATAACCGTAATTCTCCCTTACTGTGAAAAATTACAAAAAGCAAGCACGACAAGTCAAATAATTGCTTTTTCTCTTTGCGGTTACATTTGAAAGTCCTATATTTGCATTCAGACAATGACACAATGTTAGTTTAACAAAAAACTTATACTATGGAAGTCGAGAAAATAATGCAAGACCTGGAGCAAAAGCATCCGGGCGAGTTGGAGTACTTGCAGGCAGTAAGAGAAGTTCTTATTTCAATAAAGGACGTTTACAACCAGCATCCCGAGTTTGAGAAAGCAAAGCTCATAGAACGTCTTGTAGAGCCGGAGCGCGTCGTTACGTTCCGTGTTCCATGGGTTGACGACAAAGGTGAAGTGCATGTGAACATCGGATACCGTGTCCAGTTCAACAGCGCGATAGGTCCGTATAAGGGCGGTTTGCGTTTCCATCCGTCGGTCAACCTGTCAATCCTGAAGTTCCTCGGCTTTGAGCAGACTTTCAAGAATGCGCTTACCACTCTGCCTATGGGCGGCGGCAAGGGCGGTTCTGACTTCTCGCTGAGAGGCCGCAGCGATGCTGAGGTTATGCGTTTCTGCCAGGCCTTCATGACCGAGCTTTACCGCGTGATAGGTCCTGACGAGGATGTGCCCGCAGGAGACATCGGCGTAGGCGCACGCGAGATTGGCTATCTGTTCGGTATGTACAAGAAACTTACCCACAAGTGGGGCGGCGTGCTTACGGGCAAGGGCCTCGAGTGGGGCGGTTCTAAGATACGTCCTGAGGCAACAGGCTTCGGCGCTCTCTACTTTGTAAACCAGATGCTGCAGACCCACGGACACGACATCAAGGGCAAGACGGTGGCTATCAGCGGTTTTGGCAACGTTGCATGGGGCGCAGCAACGAAGGCTACGCAGCTCGGAGCGAAGGTGATCACCATATCAGGACCTGACGGATATATATATGACCCCGACGGAATCAGTGGCGAAAAGATTGACTACATGCTTGAGCTTCGTGCCAGCGGCAATGACGTCTGCCAGCCTTATGCCGACGAGTTCCCCGGCTCTAAGTTTGTACCCGGCCGCAAGCCGTGGGAGGTTAAGTGCGACATAGCTCTGCCGTGCGCTACCCAGAACGAGGTAAGCGGTGAGGATGCCGACATGCTTCTGGCCAACAAGCCGCTCTGCGTTGCCGAGGTTTCAAACATGGGATGCACCGAGGAAGCCGTACAGAAGTTTATCGCCGCCAAGCAGCTCTTCGCTCCCGGCAAGGCTGTAAACGCCGGAGGCGTGGCTACCTCAGGTCTTGAGATGACGCAGAACGCTATCCGCCTGAGCTGGAGCGAGGCCGAAGTTGACGAGAAGCTGCACCAGATAATGCACAACATCCACGAGCAGTGCGTCAAGTACGGACGTCAGGCTGACGGCTACGTGGACTATGTAAGGGGTGCTAACATTGCCGGCTTCATGAAGGTTGCCAACGCCATGATGGCCCAAGGCATAGTATAAACATAAAAGAATAGTGACAAACAGAATTTTTCTCATAATCCTTTTCAGCATAATTGGCTGTACTTTGCTCCCCGCACAGGAGCAAGGTATGGCCAGTTATTATTCTAACCGTCTGCATGGAAGGCGGATGAGCGACGGCACACGTTACCACCGCGACAGCCTTACGTGCGCGCATAAACGCTATCCGCTGGGCACCTTGCTTAAAGTAACCAATCCGAAGAACGGCAAGAGCGTGGTGGTGAAGGTGACTGACCGCTGCGGCTCGCGCAGGATTATCGACCTCTCGTATGCCGCGGCGAAGCAAATTGGCATAATATCATCAGGCGTAGCCATGGTGAAAGTTGAGAAATATACGCCCGAGCAGGGCGTACCGTTCAGGCTTGACCGTATTGTTGATGTGCCGGAACTTGATTTTGAGGTAACCGAAAGTAACGAGGACGGCACGCCGATATGGATGAAATCGGGCGACAAACTGGACATCAAGCATGCCAACAGGCCTCCTGCGAAGGGCAGGAACAATTCCGGTGAACGAAAGAAAAGGAAATGATGTAAACCGCGGCTTGGATTAGCGGTGGCCGCAGACTTTAGCCGCCGGTTTGCAAAAGGCCGTCTTTTGATTTGCGAAAGGCGGCCTTTTGTCATGTCGTTTACGCTCTTTTGCGGGCTGAAAGGCCGTCTTTTGTAAAACCACAGGTAATCAGCTTTTGGACAATCAGATTTTTTTCAGTATATTCGCAGTATGCGGACAAAAACATATAATAATGGTATATAATAATGAAAAGGTGCGCAGGCAGGACCGTCTGCTCGATGAAGAGCGTGCGCGGGAGATACTGCGTAAGGCAGAATATGGTGTGATGTCAATGGTGACGGCTGACGGCCGGGGGTACGGCGTGCCGCTGAATTACGTATGGGACGGCGGCAGCTCAATTTATATACATTGCGCTCCCGAGGGAGAGAAGCTGGCCGCCATAAGACAAAATCCGGCAGTCTCATTCTGTGTTGTAGGCATGACGCATCTTTTACCAGAGCGCTTTACCACTGAATATGAAAGCGTAGTGATGAGATGTAACGCCGTGACGGGGCTTGACGATGACGAACGGAGGAAAGCGCTGCGCCTGATTGTGGACAAGCTGTCGCCTGAATACCGTGAGCTGGGTATGAAATATTCTGAAAAATCCTTTCATCGTGTGGATATAATCCGCCTTGACATCATCGAGGCGAGCGGAAAGCGTAAATACGTAGGCCGTTGACACAAGACTTTGACGTGAGCCACATATTGAAAAAAGATATTTATAAAAATCGTCAAAAAAGCCGAGTTATCAATATAAATCCGTACCTTTGCCAATCATGAAAGGCCTCATACCATATTCGATAAATGTAGGCGGCCGGCTTGTTGACTTGTCAGAGCCGGTCGTCATGGGCATACTTAATGCCACGCCCGACTCGTTTTACGCTGGCAGCCGCAGGCAGACTGAGGCTGAAATAGAGGCACGTGCCTGTCAGATAGTGGAGGAGGGCGGTATGATTATTGACGTGGGGGCTTACTCTACACGGCCTGGGGCCGCTGAGGTTACTGCCGGTGAGGAGATGGAACGTATGCGGACGGCTCTTACGGCTGTGCGCCGGGTGCAGCCTGATGTCATCGTGTCTGTTGACACTTTCCGTCCCGAGGTGGCACGTATGGCGGTAGAGGAGTTCGGCGCAGGCATAATAAATGATGTATCCGGCGGCAATCCTGAAGGCGCTTTCGGCGGTTCTGAGCTGAAAGAGACTGCTTGTTACAGCTTGGCCGAAGGACAAGTGCCTCCCATGTTTGCTGAGGTGGCGCGTCTGAAAGTGCCTTATGTGCTTATGTCGTCGCGTCCGAATGTGATGAGTGTCATGCAGGATTTTGCTTCTAAGGTGCAGTGCCTGCGCGACCTCGGCGTAAAGGACATCATACTTGACCCCGGTTTCGGTTTCGGCAAGACTGTGGATGAGAATTACGCCCTGCTGGCCCGTCTCGGCCTTTTGCGTGAGATGGGGCTGCCGGTGCTTGTAGGCGTGTCACGCAAGTCTATGATATCACGCCTTCTCGGCACAGATGCTGAAGGCTCGCTTAACGGTACTACGGTGGTAAACACTCTCGCAATGGTGCTTGGCGGAGCCTCGGTGCTGCGTGTGCATGACGTAAGACAGTGCGTGGAGGCTGTCAAAATAGTAAAACAAACGCTTGAATATGTTTGAATTCGGCATAAAAGACTTTATCGACATTTTCAGTGTCGCCCTGATGCTTTACTACATTTACCGCCTCATGAAAGAGTCGCGGTCACTGAATGTGTTTATCGGCATCCTGGTGTTTATCATCATCTGGCTGTTCGTCAGCCAGGTGCTTGAGATGCGCCTGCTGGGAAGCATAATGGACAAGCTGGTAAGCGTCGGCGTGATAGCTATAATAATATTGTTTCAGGAGGAGATACGTAAGTTTCTTTATAACCTTGGAGCCCACCGTAAGGTAAAGAGCATTGTACGCCTGTTCTCGTCCGGCGACAAGAAGGATGACGTTGACAGGGAGTCGATTATGCCGATAGTGATGGCGTGCATGAACATGAGCAAGGGCAAGGTAGGCGCGCTTATCGTGATAGAGCGTCTGACGCCGCTCGACAATATCGTGGAGACGGGTGACATCATTGACGCCAATATCAACCAGCGCCTGATAGAAAACATATTCTTCAAGAACTCTCCCCTGCATGACGGAGCAATGGTAATATCGAAAAAACGCATACGTGCGGCCGGATGCATATTGCCGGTGAGCCATAACTTCGACATACCTAAAGAGCTGGGTCTGCGCCACAGGGCTGCCATGGGCATGTCGCAGGACAGTGACGCGATAGCTGTAGTCGTGTCTGAGGAGACGGGGCGCATATCTGTTGCCCTGCGCGGACAGTTCCATCTGCGCCTGTCTGCCGAGCAGCTTGAGAGTATTCTTACGCGTGAGCTTGACATCTAATTATATTGTTGGCCGTAAGCCGGTAAGAGGTTTGCGGTTGAATGTTCTTTGGTTTTGATTTATAAGAAATATCTCTTTTGTGGTTACGGATTGCTATTTCTATATGGCAATTTGCTTATAAATTCTCGCTGATAGTTGAAAAAACATTAAAATGACCACATTCATAGACATTTTTCTTGGAAAGTTTTGTTTTCTCAAATAAAAATTGTATATTTGTAACGTCTCAAGTATTTATAATTTAGTATCATGGTAGATTTAAAAAAATTCACGGCTATCCTTTCATTCCTTGACAACTACATGATGTCAAAGAGCAAGAAAGAGATTAATGACATGGAAGCCAACCGTGAGTTGGCACATGCCGGATTGTTAAATGATTCGCAGACTGCGCCAGGTTTGCCTCTGAGGGACTTGTTTGTAAGTATGAGAGATTCCAACTGTCTGCCGCAGAATGTAAGACAGGTATGTGGCGCGTGGACTATCAAGCTGTCGAAGACGATGGCTAAATTCCCGCTTATTAACCAGTTCCAATATTGCTGAAAACCTATAATGGCGGTCCGGTGTTCAATGCGCTCCAATGAAGATTGGGGCGCATTGAATTTTGTTAACATATGAAAACGCCGTGACTTATTGCAGTTAATTTACGTTAAGGCTTTTCAACATCGGCACAACTTATGCGTCATATACATAAATTTGCAACAAATAATCACTTAAACGTAAATATTTAAAGTATGAAGAAAAATGTTTTGGTTATCTCGCTTATCGCAGGATGCTTGTTGGTAAGCAGTTGTGTTAGTAAGAAAGATCTTGAGAACTGCCAGTTGGAAAACAAAGAACTGACAGGCAAATATCAGGATACTCAGGATAAACTGTCTGAAGCTAACACCCAACTTGCAGCAAGCAAGGTGCGTGTGCAAAGTCTTGAGGAACAGCTTGAACAGACAAAGGGCACTTTGTCTTCATTGCAGAACTCTCTCGATAAGAGCCTCACGGCAAGCAACCAGACGACAGTGAACATCTCAAAGCTCGTTGACCAGATTAATGAGTCAAATCAATACATACGTCACTTGGTTGAAGTTAAGAGCAAGAGCGATTCTCTTAATCTTATCCTCACAAACAATCTTACACGTTCTCTTAGCAAAGAGGAGCTTAAAGAAGTCGATGTGCAGGTGCTCAAGGGCGTAGTTTATATCTCGTTGGCTGATAACATGCTTTACAAGAGCGGAAGCTATGAAATCAATGAACGTGCTGCCGAGACGCTCAGCAAAATTGCGAAAATCATCAAGGATTACAAAGATTATGACGTGCTGATTGAAGGTAACACCGATAATGTGCCCGTAAATACAGCATCAGCAGCAATGAAGAATATCCGCAATAACTGGGATTTGTCTTGTCTCCGTGCTTCAAGCGTGGTTCAGTCGCTTATTAATGATTACGGAGTTGACCCGAAACGCCTTACAGCCGGAGGCCGTGGAGAGTATAATCCGGTAACATCTAACGATACAGCTGTAGGCAAGCAGCGCAACCGCCGTACCCAGATTATCATCACTCCGAAGCTCGACCAGTTCATGGACCTTATTGACAAGGCTCCTGAAAGCAGCGATGTAGCTGAATAATCACGGATTTTGTATATTGATATTAGCCCTCATATTCGCCAACCAAGGCAAATATGAGGGCTATTTGTTTCATTTATATTCTCTTTTCGGCATTTTGTCCGTTGCGTTTTCAGCCCTAATTACCTGGTTCTTTATCCCCGTTAATAAAACTGTAGCTGTCTTAAAACAGTGCTGCCGTTAATATAATATAATAAGGTGGGTCGGGTGCTGCTTGGCTGTTTAATTGTGAACGACTGTTAAAATATGGCCTTTTCTGAAACTTTTTCAGTGAAATATTTGGATATAACCCTGAAAGTGCGTACTTTTGCATCCGCTTTTCAGGGGTTACCCCTGAGACGAGCGGAAGTTCTTTGAAAACATGACACAGACAGGGAGCATGCGGTGAGCCGCTGTGAAGAAGAGCGGTTCTCATGGTCATGCCGAGTAAGGAAGGCGTTTGAAGGTATATTAAAGAAACAAGAAATATACAATGTAGAGTTTGATCCTGGCTCAGGATGAACGCTGGCTACAGGCTTAACACATGCAAG
>URRR01000041.1 GCA_900550365.1 uncultured Prevotella sp.
GCCTATGTTATCTAAAGATAGTGCAAGCCGAGTGAAATGCAAAACAAAAGTGAGAGAAACGAACTTTTGTTTTCATTGTTACCTCTTAACTGTTAAAAGTCCAATACGCCCCTACGTGGCGTGCGGACATAATAAATTATGTCCCTACCGGAGGGTGTTTACGGCAACATTTATGTCTTAATTTTATACACCCGAAGTGCGGATGAACTCCAATATGCCGTCTTTTGCTCTCCAAAAGGTCATCTATTGGAACGCAAAAGGCCGTCTTTTGCAAACCAAAAGACGGCCTTTTGTAAATATACTGATTATCAGGCAGTTACAGAAAGGCTTCCGGCGGACTTACCGACGGCCGCGCAAGGCTCTGACGGACTAATTATTTACGGTCACCGAACCAGAGCCGGCGACGCTCCTGTCACACTGACCTACGCGGCCGTTAATGATAATGTCGCCCGAACCTGCTACCGTACACTCGGCCTTGTCGATATTGGCGTGCTCTACCTTTATGTCGCCCGAGCCGGCTATGGTTGCCGTCATCTTGCCTGTCTTCACGCCGTTAAAGCCGATATCGCCCGAACCTGCGACGCTCGCGTCAACCGTTTTGGCGCCTGCCCTGTCTACCTTGACATCGCCCGAGCCGGCCACTGACACCGTCAGCTTGCCCGTGTTGAGCCCGTCAAAACGTATATCGCCCGAACCGCCTACGGCAATGGCCATGCCGCTTGTGGTCACTGCGCCCTTCGTAGTAAAGTCGCCTGAGCCGTACATGCTTACCCCGGTGAGAGAAGGCGAGGTGATATAGATGTCTACATCGTTGTCGTGGTCATTGAAAAAATCGTTGCCGGCAGCCTCATATATCTTCAGCGTCGTGCCGTCACACTTCACTGCGGTGCGACGTATGCAGGCCGTATCGCCCTCAAGCCTGACCGCCGTTGCGCTGTCTTGCATGTAATAGATGTCATAGCTGCCGTATGCCTCAATGCGCGTAAAGCCCTTCGCGGCCGCGCCGGCGGCATTAGTCATGGCCTCCTCGGTGCTCGCGGCCGGGGTGGCGCCGCTATTCTTGCCGTTGAATCTGACCATGCACGACTGCAGCAGCATGGCTGCCACAGCGGCGATAAGTAAGTTTGTCTTCATAACAGTTGTCTTTTTATGGGTTTAATGATATTATGTGGCGTGATTAGGGGTCAGAAGTCGAGCGGCCGTCCGCGGTAGAAGTCGAGCAGACTGGTGTCGTACATATATTCAAACTTAGCCCTTGCGAGGTCGCTCTCAGCCTTCAGCCAGTTGTTTTTGGCCTCGTTGAACTCGGTGATGTTGGCCTTGCCGTACTCATACTTGGCGGCGGTCAGGTCAAAGGCGGCCCTGTTGCTCTTCGTTGCTTCGGTGCTGCTGGCGTACTGCGCGCGTGCCGCCACGGCGTTATAGTAGGCCTGCTGTATCTCCTTGTACAGCTCTTTCTTCACGTTTTCAAGCTGCAGCTGCTGCGTCTCGCGGTTAAGGCGCGCCGTGCGGATGCTGTTGCGCGTCTCAAAGCGGTTGAATATGGGGATAGTCAGGCTCAGCCCGATGTACTGGCTGAAGTTGTTGCGCAGCTGACGGCCAAAGCTCTCGGTATCAAATCCTGACGTCTTGTAATAGTTTGAGCCAAGTCCGGCCGACAGAGAGAGCGTCGGCCACAGCGCGCTTTGCGCTATCTTGATGCTCGTCTCGGTGCCTTTCAGGCGCAGAGTCTCCGCCTTTACCTCGGGCTTGAAAGCCAGTGCCTCCTGGAATA
Source organism: uncultured Prevotella sp. (assembly GCA_900550365.1). Classification (GTDB taxonomy): domain Bacteria; phylum Bacteroidota; class Bacteroidia; order Bacteroidales; family Bacteroidaceae; genus Prevotella. Next base: position 1,775 of record URRR01000041.1, read on the forward strand.
TCTCGTCGGGCGAAGGCAGGGCGGCCGCTCCGCTTACGGTTATCGCAGCCGTGTCGGGGCGCACAATGGCGAAACCTTCGGGCGTGGGCAGCTCAAGCAGTTGCGCCAACGACAGCAAGGCCAGCCGGCAGTCGTTGTCGGCCTGCGTGTAGGTGAGGCGGCTCTGGGCGAGAGTGGCCTCCTGCTGCGCCACCTCCACGCCGCTGGCTTTGCCCGTGCGGTACATCTCGCGCAGGCGTTCCACCTGCATCGAGTCGATGTCTATCTGCCTCTGGGCCACGTCGCGCAGCTCCATGTCATAGAGAATCTGCACATATGCCTGCGCCACCTGCACGCTTATGTCGTCGCGGGCCTTGTCAAGGTCGGCCGTGGCAGCCTCCAGGTTCAGCTTGTTCAGCTCTATCGTGCGCGGTATGCGGAAGCCGGTGAACAGCGGGATGCTCGTTCCGAGGCTCAGCGACGTGCTGCTCGTGTTCTGGTTTGAGTAAGTATTCTCTGACGTAAGACCGCGGCCGAACGACCAATTCTGTGACGCCGAGGCGTTAAGGTCAGGCAGACGGCTGTTACGGGCGGTGCTCAGTTCCACCTCGTTTTGCCGTCTCGTCACGTCCTGCTGCTTCACGGTGATGTTGTTGTCCAGCGCATGACTGATGCACTGACGCAGTGTCCACTCACTCACTTCCTGCGCCGAAGCGGCCAAAGCAGCCATAATGAACGATAAAGTAAATATAATCCGGTACATTGTTCTCTTGTTTTTTGTTCCTGAAGCAACAGCCTTTCGATATGCAATAGTCAGCGACAAAGCATACGGCTATAACTTCTTTAACTCCTATAACTTCTCTAAATTCTTCAAGTTTCCAGCCATAAAGGCATTTGGCTATAACTTCTTTAACTCCTATAACTTCTCTAAATTCTCCAAGTTTCCAGCCATAAAGGCATTTGGCTATAACTTCTTTAACTTCTATAACTTCTCTAAATTCTTCAAAGATTCCTAACTCTCGCTGACCTTCTGCGGGCCGCGCACCTTCTCGTTCTTCTTCAGTCCGCTCTTAATCTCGATGTTCACACCGTCACTGAGACCTGTGCTGACCTTGCGGCGCTCGTAAGTCTGCTCCTTTCCGGCGCCCTTCACCACGTAGACAAACGTGTCGTTGCCGCTGAACTCGATTGCACTCTCAGGCACGGTGAGCACATTCTTTGCGCTGGCCAGCACTATTTCGGCGTTCGCGCTGTAGCCCGAGCGTATCTCGTTGCCCGTCGGAACGGTTACCGCAGCTTTTATCTCAAACTGGTTCGCACCGTTGTTGTCGGTGGCTTTGGGCGAGATATACTCTAACTTAGCGTCGAACTTGAGGTTCTGAAGGGCGCCTATCGTTATCTTCATGTCCATGCCCGTGACCAGTTTTCCTACCTCCGTCTCGTCTATGTTGCCGCGGAAGATAAGGTCACTCATGTTCGCCACGGTGGCGATAGTAGTTCCGTCGTTGAACGTATTGCTGAGAATCACCGAGTTACCTACCTTCACCGGCACGTCAAGAATGAGGCCGCTTATCGTTGAACGGATGAGCGTACTGCTGGCGCTTGCATTGCTGCTGGACACTCCGTCACGTACAACCTCAAGGGCGTCGATGGCCGCTTTCTTCTCCTCCTGTGCCTGTTCGAGCGCCTGGCGGATGTTGTCGTACTCCTCTGCGCTGACCAGCTGCTTGTCGTAAAGCTGCTTCTCGCGCCGGTGGTTCACCTCGGCTTGCTTCAGATTGATGTCCGCAAGGCGTACACGGGCTTCCGCAGAGCTTAGCTGACTCATGTCAGGTATGACCTTAACCTTGGCTATCACCTCGCCGGCCTGCACCGTCTGGCCCGCCTCCTTGTATATTTCGGTTATGATGCCGCTTATCTGCGGCTTCACTTCCACTTCGTCTCGAGGCTCTATCGCGCCTGTTATCACGGTGGTCTTGTTGATGTCCGCAACCTTCGGAGTGAACTCATCATAGGTCACCGGCTGCGGTTTTGACTTCTGGTAAAGGAACACGAACGTTCCGATAAACACCAGGGCGACTAACGCCGCGACAAAAATCTTAATGTACTTTTTCATGTTCTTTAAGTTAACAAGCAGACAAGTGACAAGCAGACAAGGAGAATTTTCCAGTTGACAAGTTAACGAGTAACAAGCAGACAAGGAGATTTGCTCCTGCGGTTTGTACCCATCCGCCCAATTATGAATTATGAATTGTGAATTAACTATTCGTCTCTCATTGCGTCAACGGGCTTGATGCTCATGGCGCGCAACGCCGGAGCGAGACCTGCCAGAACGCCGAGCAGGGCGAGCAGAACGGTGGCGCCGACAGCCGTCCAGAAGCTGACCTGGAAGTGCGCCGAGACTATTCCGTCGGTAGTGTTGCCAAGCTCAAGCATCTCAAGTATCATCACGGCAAAGAGTATTCCGCTCATTCCGGCCACCGCAGTGAGTATCACGCTCTCGGTTATTATCTGCCCGAGGATGTTCTTCGGCGTGGCGCCTATGGCCCGGCGGATGCCTATCTCGGTAGTTCTCTCGCGCACGGTGACCATCATAATGTTGCTCACACCTATCGCTCCGGCCAGCAGTGTGCCGATGCCGACGAGCAGGATAAGGAAGTTCACGCCCGTGAAAAGATTGTCGAGCATGCCGAAAAGCACCTCTGTGTTGAACACGGTGACGGCCTTCTCGTCGGTAGGGTCTATCTGGTGAGCCTGGGCTATTACGTCGCGCATCTTCTGGGTGATGCTGCTCATGGTGACGCCGGGCTTCGCCGTGACGCATATCAGGTGAACGCTGTCGCCCTGATTATAGGCCCGCTGCATCATTGTCAGCGGCACAATGACTGACGTCTCGTTACGTCCGTTGACGCTCATGTTGCCCGCGCTGTAGTCAACTCCAACCACATCGTAGTATATATCGCTGATGCAGATGCGCTTGCCGCACGGGTCTCCGCCGCCCGGAAACAGCTCTTTGTACACACGTTTGCCTATAACGCACACCTTACGGTTCTGACTTATGTCCATGTCGTTGATGTAACGGCCGTAGAAAAGCTGCGGAGTCTCAACCTTCTGATAGTCGGGCAGCAGACCTTTCAACGTGCAACTGGTCTTCTTGTCGTTGTAAGTGGCGGTTCCGCCCCAGTGAGACAGCATGGGCGAGACGGTCTCCAGCTCGGGCACATACTGCTTCAGGCGCTCCACGTCGTTGTAAACCATGCTCCACTGGCGCTCCTTACGGAAGCCGGCATAGGGCTTCGTGGTGGGCTGGGCGAAGATAATCGCCGAGTTGGTGGCGAACCCTTCAAAGTTGCTTTGCAGCATTTCCTTGAGCCCCTGGCCGCCGCCGAGCAGCGCCACGAGCATGAACACGCCCCAGAAGACGCCGAATCCGGTCAGGAAGCTGCGCGTCTTGTTCCTCGTCAGGGTGTCGAGTATCTCGCGGAAACGGTCGATGTCTATTTTCATCTTTATTTGTTTTAATTTTAGTAGTAAAGGAGTAAGGAGTAAAGTAGTAAGTAGAAATGTCTTGTAATGACATATTCAGTTTCTTACATACTTCTTATTTCATACTTCATTCCTCCTTACTACTTACTTCTTCTCTCCTTATTACTTACTCCATTCCTCCTTACTACTTACTCCTTTTCTCCTTACTACTTACTCCATTCCTCCTTACTACTTACTCCTTTTCTCCTTACTACTTATTCCATTCCTCCTTACTACTTACTCCTTCTCTCCTTACTACTTCAAAAAATTCACTCCGCCCTCAGTGCCTCTATGGGCTTTATGCGGGCGGCCTTGCGTGCGGGGATAAGGCCGGCGAGGGTGCCTGCCAGAATCATTACTGCCGTTGCGGCCACGCACACGTCGATGCCGACAGTGGGGTTGTAGAACATCGTGGCCTCAAACAGACCGCTGTTTACCTTCATCCGGCCTATCGTGGCGTCCATGTATTCGTTTGCCGCCACGCCGAGCACCATGCCGATGTAGCCGAAGAAGGTGGTTATCACCACGCTCTCGATGATTATCAGTTTGAGGATTGACAGCGGACGGGCGCCTATGGCCTTGCGTATGCCGAACTCGCGGGTGCGTTCCTTCACCGTGATAAGCATGATGTTGCTCACGCCCACTATGCCGCTGAGCAGCGTGAACAGGCCTACCACCCACAGCGCGGTGCGTATTATGCCGATGCCCTTCTGCATCTGCAGGTTGCTGGTAAAGCGGTTCCATATCCATACGGAGCTTTCGTCGTCGGGAGCAGCGCGGTGGTTGCCGTTGATGCGCGCCCGGTACTGCTGCTCGAAGGCGTCGTTGGCCTCCTGCGTGTCAAGTCCCTTGAACGAGAAGAGTATCGTGCCGACCTTGTCGCCCTTGTTATATATCGTGCGGATAGTCGTGAACGCCGTGTAGGCCGACGTGTTCATGCCGCTGCGGTCGGCCTTGTAGACGCCCACCACACGGAAGGCTATGCTGTCAACGTCAATATACTGGCCCACGATATGCTCAGTTCCGCGTGGCATCAGCTCCTTGGCGTCGTCCTCGCTCAGCACAATCACCTTGCGCATCTGCGCTATGTCGATGTCGTTGATAAAGCGTCCGTAGAGCATACTCTTCTTATTTATCTCTATCTCGTTAGGGTAAACGCCCGTCAGAGTGCTGCTTACGTAGTTTACGCCGTTTACCATTGTCAGGTCGTCTATGGCATACGTGCCGCCCGTCTTGTCCACGTTGGCCTTGAAGTTGTTGTCAGTCACGGCCATGTCCTTGTCGTTCAGGGTTATCTCGCGTCCCTCTTTCAGTCCGTCGTAAGGCTTCGACGTATATCCGCCGTATACCACCATCGAGTTGTCGAGGAAAGTGTCGCTCTGCTGCAGCATGGCGTTGATAAGGCCGTTGCCAGCTCCCAGCAGGAAGATAAGCATGAAGATGCCCCACGCTACGGCAAATCCCGTCAGTGCGGTGCGCAGCTTGTTGCGCTTCACCGTGCTCCATATCTCGCCGAAAATGTCTCTCATAGGGCAGCCCCTCCTAACCTCCCCTGTGGGGAGGAACCATGTTTGCATTGACAGTTAAGGAGCGGATGAGAAGCCCCTCCTGACCTCCCCTGTGGGGAGGAACCGTATTTGTATTGAGGGTTGTTCTTCTTTATGTTGTTCATTTGACAGATATTTTTAGCAGTTTTGTAAGTTATTGAATATCAATGTGTTATGTTTGCGTTTCTAAAAGACGGCCTTTTGGCTTGTAAAAGGTGGCCTTTTGCACTCTAAAAGGTCATCTTTTGCATCGTAAAAGACCACCTTTTGGTATTTTATCAATCTTGCTCCATTTTGCCGTCAATATATTTTCAGCTTCAAGACAAACTCTTCTCCTCCCCACAGGGGAGGTCGGGAGGGGCTTCTATTTCATTATTCCTTCAGCTCCGAAGGGTGATGCGTGGTGGTCGAAGTTCACCTCAATGTTGCCTATCACGCCGTCCTTGATGTGCACAATCTTGTTAGTCTCGTTGGCGACGCCGCTCTCGTGGGTCACCACAACTATGGTCATGCCGTCGTCCTCGTTAAGCTGTTTCAGCAGTTTCATCACCTCCACGCTCGTCTTTGAGTCGAGCGCGCCCGTAGGTTCGTCGGCAAGGATGATCTGGGGGCGCGTTATCAGGGCGCGCGCTATTGCCACACGCTGCTTCTGTCCGCCCGACATCTCGTTGGGATAATGCCCCGCCCAGTCTTTCAGACCGAGCCTTTCGAGGTATTCCATAGCCTTGCGGTGGCGCTCACGGCGGCGAACGCCCTGGTAAAACAATGGCAGCTCGACGTTCTCCACGGCCGTCTTGAACGATATGAGGTTGAACGACTGGAAGATGAAGCCTATCATCCTGTTGCGGTATTCGGCCGCACGCGTCTCTGAGAGGTTCTTTATCAGCGTGCCGTTAAGCGTGTATTCGCCCGAGTCATAGCTGTCGAGGATGCCCAATATGTTCAGTAACGTTGACTTGCCCGAGCCCGACGCGCCCATGATTGACACAAACTCGCCCCGCTCTATGTCGAGGTTGATGCCCTTAAGCACGTGCAGCGGCTGCCCGTTGTCGTATGTCTTGTTGATGTCTTTAAGGTGAAGCATATTCATTGTTTATATTATTTGGTAGTTAAAGGAGTTAAAGAAGTTATCACGCCCTTCGGGCGTTAGTAGTTAAAGTCATTTGCTTTGTTGATTGAAAGGCAAATCTCCCTGTCTGCTTGTTACTCGTATCTTGTCCGCTTATCATATCCTTTAGACGCACATACGTGCTGAAAAGTTGCAATGAAGCTATATTTTTTACTGATGTCTGATGCCTTGCGGCCTTTTATCGAGAGAGTTTTTTATGGCAACACGGCCGCAAGGCACCTTTGATTTAACCGCAGACAGCGGCGTGAACAGTCGTCAAGGCATTTGACTTTAACTACTCTGACTACTTTAACTCCTTATAACTACTATTGTTTTTCCACTCCTTCTCCACGTCATCCATGCTTATTCCGAGCATCTGCATCTGGCGGAACATCTCGGGAAGTTTCTGTTCCATGAACTCATGGCGGCGCTCCTCAAGGATGCGTTCCTTTGCGCCGGCGGTGACGAAGTAGCCCAGTCCGCGCTTGTTATATATTATACCCTTTGTCGCCAGGAGGTCGTATGACTTCACGGCGGTGTTAGTATTCACCTCAAGCAGCACCGCATACTCGCGCACCGAGGGGATGCGCTCGTCGTCGCCGAACTTTCCTGCCAGTATCTCGTCACACAGGCGGTCGGCTATCTGTACGTAAATCGCTTTTTCTGTCGTAAAGTTCATAAGTTAATCCATTTATTGTTAATAACCTGCATGCGGCTGAACACCCGGTAAGACAGCCACCAGTTGAGCAGCGCGAAGCCTGAGAGCACTCCGCCGCCGGCGAAGAACAGCGGGCCGTTGGCAGGGTTGTCTACAAGTTTCTCGATGTCGCCTACGGCGTAAGCTGTCAGTGCGGCCATGGCGATAAACAGCAGAACATGTACCGTTGAGACAATGACAAACTGGTAACGGCGCAGCAGCGTGCCTCCGAGAACGTACAGAGACTGTGCCCATACGACCCAGCTCATCGCCATAAACAGCACTCCCGGCGGGTATAAATGGCCGCCGTTGCCTGCCGTGATGGCGCTCTGACGGTTGGTGAAAAGCATCTCGAGAAAGTCAGGCAGGCAGAATTTCACGTAGTCGATGCCGGCAACCAGGCACACCACAATGCGCAGAAGGTCGGCTATAATGAACGCCACCAAGCTCACAATCATGGCTCCCAACGTTACTGCAAGGAAGCGCACGAGGAACTTCTCGAGGTCAGTCGAGGGCAACATCTTCACCGTTATGCGCCTCTCTTTGGTGTTCATGTCGGCGAAAATCCATGCTCCGCAGATGATAATAGCCAACAGGTAGATTAGCGATTCAAGCTCTACGCTGTGCATCAGGCGCTCCGCGCTGACCTGACCGCCGTACTTCAGGTAGGGATACATCCACCCGATGTAGGGGCCGAGACAGCCGATTGACAGTCCGGCGGTGAACGACAGCACGCCCTTGAAGTTCATCCGGTAAGACCAGAGGACGGTTCTCGCGAAACGTTTTATATCGAAATTACTCATAATCAGTGTTATAGGTTAAGCCATTTGTTGTTGATTACCTGCATACGGCGGAATATTCTGTAAGACAGCCACCAGTTAATCAGGCACACGATGATGAACACTGCGGCTGCCGCCCACGCCAGTCCGGTGGCCGCCAGGCGGACAGACTCGCCGTCAGCTTTGTCCACAAAACTTATGAAAACGGGCGTAAGAGCCATTCCTATGATAAAATGTGCAAGCGTGGTGAGCACGAGCTGTCGGCGACGGAACAGCGCTCCGCCGAGTATGTAGAGCGAATATGCCCAGAAACTCCAGGCGTACACGGCTATTACAAGCGCCACATAGAACGAGTCTCCGCCGCTGTTGGTAATGGTGATGTTGGTGTCTTCCAGTCCGAAAAGCATCGAGAAGAAAAACGGCGAGGCGCTGCCTACATAGTCAATACCGGCCAGCAGGCTGACAAGCATCTGCAAAAGGTCGGCCAGAACGAAGGCTACAAGACCTAAAATCCACCACATCACCGTGGCGTAAAGCACGCGGACAACGTACTTCTCAAGGTCGGTGGCGGGCAGCATCCTGAACGTTATGCGCTGCTCTTTTGTCTTCATGTTCTTGAAAATATAGCCTCCGCCCATCACGAAGAAGATGCAATAGATAAAGATGTTTATCTTTGTGGCGTCATCCAGGCTAGTGGAGATGTAGTCGGCGGGTGCCTTTATGCTTGAAAGGACGTGTATGATGAACGGCACGAGGAAGGCGAACGTCATTGCGGCGGCGTTGGTCAGCATCTCTTTCTTGGTCATCTGGAGGTTCCAGACGAACGTTCTGCCGAAGCGGTGTATATCGAAATTTGTCATGGCTTATACTTTATTTAAAGGGGAATGTACTTTAATCACGGGGTTGCCGGGCTGCGGTGTCACTTCAGGGCGCGCTTTGTAACGGCGTTGAAGAGCAGCTCCAGGTTGAGCGTAGTGTCTCCGTCGCCGGGCTGCTTGCGTGTAATGACGGCGTTGCCCTGCACCGACGGCTCGGCATAGAGCACGTCGTCCTGCGGTTCTCCGAGCGAACGGAACTCGAAGTTGTACCTGTCGCAGATGTCGCTGACCGACGCGTTGAGCAGTATCTCCGAGCGGTCGAGCATCACGATGTGGTCGAGCAGCGACTCGATGTCGTGCACCTGGTGGGTGGATATTATCATTGTGCGGTCGTCGCTCATGTTGTTTGCTATCACACGGCGGAACTGACTCTTCGACGGAATGTCCAGTCCGTTGGTCGGTTCGTCCATAAGCAGCAGACGGGTGTTGGCCGCGAGGGCGAAGCTCATGTACACTTTCTTCTTCTGTCCCATTGAAAGCTCTTTCAGATGGATGTCCGGCGTAAGCTCGAAGTCGCGCAGACAGCTCTCCAGTATGTCGCGGCTGAAGCGCGGATAGAACGGCTTGTTCAGCTTGACGTAGGCCTCAAGGGTCATCGAGGCGAGGTCAAACTCTTCGGGAACGAGGAATATTTCCTCAAGCGTCTCGGCCCGGTGGAGCGACGTGTCGGTGCCGTCAAGGGTAATGCTGCCGGCCGTGCGGCGCAGCAGACCGCTGATAAGATAGAGCAGAGTTGACTTTCCGGTGCCGTTCTTTCCCAACAGTCCGTAGATGTTATTGTCCTCGAAGTCAAGGCTGAAGTTGTCAAACACGTACTGCTTTGCGCCCTGGTACTTGTATTTCAAGTTCTCGATGTGTATCATTTCTTTAGAGGTTTTGTTTTTTTATTTGGTAGTTAATGTAGTTAAAGAAGTTATCGCTCGCTGCGCTCGCTTAGTAGTTAAAGTCAAATGTCCTGCTGCTTGCGGAGCAATTTTCCTTGTTTGCTTGTAGTGAAGGGCAGTGAGCGTAGCCTGTTCTCAAGCCTGCGAGGCATTTGACTTTAACTACTCTGACTACCCTGACTCCCTTTAACTACTTGATTTGACCCGCCATCAGTTCTCCGCTTACCGGCAACATTACCAGCATGTTGTCCTTTACAGACGATACCGAGCCGTCAGCGGCAAGCTCATAGCTGGTTACCGAGATAACGCCTGCCGTCTCGTAGCGGTATTCGGTGCGGCTGTCGGCGCTGTCATAGGTGCCGGCCGAGGCGTTCCACAGGCTGCGCTCAAGGGTGTAGCCGTCAGCCGAATAGGTGTAGGTCAGCATGCTCTCAGGCGTCATGCGGCCCGTGCGTGCGTCGCGCCGGAGCGTCTCTTTTGCGGTAAGGCGGCCCAGACGGTCGTAAGTGTAGCGGTATTCCAGCTTGCCGCTGAGGGCCTGTCCGTCCTTGTCATATACGTACATTGTCTTTACCTGGCCGTTCTCGATGTCTGCGTTGTAGCAGTACTGTGAGTTGATGTTTGCCGTTGAGCTGATGTAAGTTGCCAGGATTGTGGCTGCTGTGATAATAGTTCCCATAATTGCTAAAGTCTTTAAATTGTCAATATTTATATTTATGTTTTCTTGTTTCTTAGTGTACTATTGTTGTAGTACACTGCAAATGTACGTCAATAACACATTGCTTCCAAATATTTCGACGAAAAAATGCAAGAAAAGACGTTGTTTTAACTTTAGTTTACGATTACCAATGGAATATCGGCTGCATGTAAACAGATTTTAAGAAAACGGCGAGTTGCAATGCTTCATGTGCCCATCAGATATTACGGTGAAGTGCCGACTGTATCAGATGAACTGCGGATGAAGTTCTAATTGACGGTCTTTTGCTTTCCAAAAGGCCGTCAAACGCATGGCGAAAGGCCGTCTTTTACAGACCAAAAGACGGCCTTTTGCAACACGCTGACAGTCAGGAAGATACGCAGGCGGTCAACTGAGGCGTATCACGGGACGTCACGCCGGACGATATTTGCCGGGCCGGCGGCCGTAAACGCTAACGCTCATGGGGCGCAACGAGCCGCTTACAGCCCGCAATCTTACTGAACCGCGCCAAATAAAAAGTCCCTTTCCTGCACCTCCGTACAGAAAAGGGACACGATGTTTTAAGTATAGAAAAGGTAAATTATTTCTTCTCTTCCTCCGGCAGCATCACTACCTTGACGCTGTTTCCGCCGTTGAAGATTACGTCGTTGATGAACGCTGCAACCTTCTCGGGAGTCAGTTCGTTGATGCACTTCTTATAGTCAGTGTAGGTGTCGATGCCGTACTCGTCAAGATTATTTATCGTGCTTACCCAGTAGCTGTTGGTCTTAGCCTCCTCGTCGGCACGCTTCAGCATCAGCTCCTTAACCTTGTTGAGCATGTCAGCGTCAACGGTTGTGCGCATCTTCTGCGCCTCGTCGTTCATTATTTTCAGTGCAACGTCGCTCATTTCGGGCTTCATCGGGCATACGCCGATGAGCACCGTGAAGGGCACGTCGCCTCCGAGATTAGCTATGCCGGCGGCGCCTGTAGAGTAAGCGGCGCTCGCATCCTCGCGTATAGCCTTGAGGTAAATCATCGAGAGCACCTGTCCTGCCGCGTCGGCTGCTACAGCGTTCTCCAGCGAGTACGGAGTCTTGTTGTTATACCAGTAGATGTAGGCATTGGCCTTCGGGGTCTCCATCTTGCGGTAGAACTTGTTTACGACGTTGCCCTGGGCGAATGTCGATACCTTCTTCCAGTTCTCCTTTGCGCCGTTAGCAGGCAGTGAGGCGATGTACTGCTCGATGAGCGGACGGATAGAATCCTCCTCGAAGTTGCCCACGAAGGTAAAGGTGTAGTCGGCGGCGTTGGCCGTACGCTCCTTAGCTATCTGCAGAATGCGGTCATAGTTGACCTTCTTCAGATCATCAACCTTCATCATCTTGTAGCGCGGATTGTGGCAGTAGAGCGTGCACATGAGCGAGTCCTGGAACGCAGCCTCAGGCAGGATTGCCTGGTTCTTGAGGTTGTTCTCGAGTATGGTCATCAGCGCGTTGTAGCTCTTCTCGTCCTTCTTGACGTCGGTGAAATAAAGATATGTAAGCTGGAAGAGCGTCTCGATGTCCTTCGGAGTTGACTTTCCGCTTGCGCCCTCATGCAGGTTGTTGAGCGTAAGGGTTACGCTTGCCTGCTTACCGGCGAGCGCCTTCTCAAGCTCATTGTTGCTGAAATTGCCTAATCCGCTGGCCGCGATGACCGGAGAGTAAAGCTCTGCGTTCACGAGGTCAGCCTCGCCGAGCAGCGACGAGCCGCCCTTCGACGTTGCGCTCATTATCACCTCGTCGTTCTTGAAGTCGGTCTTCTTCAGCAGTACGCGCGCTCCGTTAGAGAGGGTAAGCTCCTTATAGCCGAGCTTTGCGTTCTCCTTCTCGCTCACGATCTTGCCTTTAGCGGGCAGGGTGGTGATGAGCGGCTCGTTCTTCACGTTGTCAACCCACGCAGTGAGCTGCTCTCCGTGAACGCTGTCGATGGCCTTCTTGATAGCCTCGGGAGTGGGATAAACGGCTCCGTCCTTCTCGTTGTAAACGGCATATACCACAAGGTTGGTGTCGGTAACGCTCACGAGTTCCTTCATTATCTCGTTGATAGCCTCGACGGGGATTACCGGAACAATCTGCTGCATCAGCGTATATTCTTCAGCAATAGAAGGAATAGGCTCGTTAGAGAGGTAGTTGTCGCGGTACTGATCGCCCCAGTAGCTGTTCTCCTGCTTGTCGCGGTTGGTGTAAACCTTCTCCAACCAGCTCATGTATTCATCCTTTGCGCGGACGTACTCGGTAGCGGTATAGCCGAACTTGGCGGCGCGCATCACCTCGCGCATTGCCGCCTTGATGGCCTCTTCGGTCTTGCCGGGCTTCGGCATGATGTCGAGCGAGAAGGCGTCCTTCGTCTTTGAGTAGATGTACTCGCCGTCATATACATACGCAGCTACGAACGGGCAGTCGGGGTTCTGCGCCACCTCGGAGAGGCGCGAGTTAAGCATCTGCGTGCAGGTGTACACCCCGTACTGTTGCATCAGGTACATTACGTTGCTCTTCAGGCTGTCGGGGAAGGCGTCGTGCTTGAACTTTATTGAAATGCCGTCAGTCCTTTGCTCCTTGTCCTTGTCAACGATGATGATTGCCTCGTTGTTGTCGGGCACGGGTTCGTCAACCACCGGTACGGGGTTCTCGGGCATCTTGATGGAGCTGAACATCTCCTTTATTTTCTGTTCGGTGCGGTTCACGTCAACGTCGCCCACCACGATGATGGCCTGGTTGTCGGGTCTGTACCACTTATGGTAGTACGCACGCAGGGCCTCGGGCTTGAAGTTGTCAACCACCGACATAAGTCCGATGGGCATACGCTTGCCGTACTTGCTGCCGGGATACAGCTTCTCGAGGTTGCGCTCCATCATTCTCTGGCCGGCGGAAGAGCGCAGACGCCACTCCTCATGGATTACTCCGCGCTCCTTGTCGATTTCCTTGGCGTCGAGAGTAAGTCCGTTCGACCAGTCCTTGAGTATGAGCAGGCACGAGTCGAGCGACGCAACATTAGCAGAAGGCACGTTGCACACACGGTAAACAGTCTGGTCAACAGCGGTGTACGCGTTCAAGTCGGAACCGAACTCAACGCCTATCGAGCGCAGATACTCGATAAGATTGTTGCCCTGGAAGTTGTCAGAGCCGTTGAAGGCCATGTGCTCCAGGAAGTGAGCCAGTCCGCGCTGGTCTTCCTCCTCCTGGATAGAACCTACGCGCTGGGCGATGTAGAAGTTAACACGGTGTTCGGGATAACCGTTATGACGGATGTAATACGTAAGGCCGTTAGGCAGCTTGCCTATCCTTACAGCAGAGTCGACGGGTATCGAAGGCATCTGCATTCCTTGCGCCATAACCGCCGCCGCGCTTGTGATAAACAACACGGCAGCAACAAGCAAGTGTTTTAATTTCATAAAAATTTGTTTAAAATGGTTCTACAAATATAGGTTTTTATTATTTCAAGATTGCCGTTTTTATGCCAAATTTAATAATTTTTATATCTTTCGTAGTCGAAAACGGCTATTACATATAATAACAGATTGCGGGCGTAACTTCAGCCGTCGCTGTACTCAAGAATGTCTCCCGGCTGGCATTCGAGCTCACGGCAGATGGCTTCGAGCGTGGAAAAACGCACGGCGCGGGCCTTGCCCGTCTTCAGGATGGACAGGTTAGCCTGGGTCAGCCCTACCCTCTCGGCCAGCTCGCCGAGCGAGATTTTACGCCGGGCCATCATCACGTCGAGATTAACTATTATCTTTCCCATGCGCCTTACCTTTTATATTGTCAGTTCCTGGTCTTCTTTCAGCTTTAGACCTATGGCGAAAGCCTCGGCCATAACGAGCGAGAAGAGACCGAAAATGATGCCGGAAATGCTGGCGGCCGAGCCGTAATCAACGGCGTAACCACTGAGACTGAACTCCTGAGTGGCCTCATAAATGTCGTAACAGCCGTCGGCCGTGGCTATGACGCCTGCCGCAAGAAGACACCAGCCCACAACGCGAAGCAGGCGGATGTTGAGCGGCATGAAGATGCGGTTCTTGTTGATGTTGCGCACGAAGAGGATAAACGTCACGAGGGCGGCGCCTGACAGCGCGCCGAAAATCAGCTGGTAAAACAGCTTGAACAGCGTTACGCCTAAGCCCTCTGTCGCTGTCTTGGGCACAATCATCTGCGTTGGCCATGCCTGGATACGCCGGCCGGTTACCTTGTCGGTAAGGGTCTGGGCGTTGGCCTGCGTCAGTTCGGTGGGCAGCAGGCTTACCGTGCTGTACTCATAATTCATCGCTTCAACGCGGCCGTTGCTCTCCTCGGCGTGGCGCATGCCGCTGGCAAAGCCTGCCATGAATACTCTTGACATCATCAAAACGTCGCAGGCGAGCACCACGAAGATAAGAATGCAGAACAGGTTGAGTTTCTTTTTCATCGTATCCGCTTTTTGTTGTTCCGTTGTCCGCTGCCGTTTTTCCGGCGGCAGCGGACTCCCGACATATTAATTATTAAATAGAGAGAGTAATGACACTGTGTGTTGTCATTATCGAAAAATGATGATTATTTATCGTTTTTCGATATGCAAATATACGTTCAATATCTGAAAGCGACAAATTATTTCAATAAATATTTATCGAAAAACGATAATTTAACATCCGTTTGCAGGCAAACGGAATAACGGCTGACGGCAGGAGGTTTTCCAACTCACGGTCTTTTGGTCTGCAAAAGACCGTCAAACGCAAGCCAAAAGGCCGTCTTTCGCAATGCAAAAGACGGCCTTTTAGAAACTGTCAGGTTTTTCCTGCCACGGCAGTCAACGGCGGGGCAGTGCGCCATGCGGCATAACCGGCTGGTGAGCAGGCACTTAGAACACGGCCTTGCGCTCAAAAGTCATGCGGCGGCGGGTGACGGGATGGGTAAACGTTATGGCCTCGGCATGCAGGCAGAGGCGCGCTCCGCCGTGGCCGTAGAGACGGTCGCCGAGGATAGGCGTGCCCAATCCGCCTGCGTGGGCGCAGTGTACGCGCAGCTGGTGGGTGCGCCCGGTAAGCGGACTGAGGGTTATGCGGGTTACGTTTTCCCTGATTCCGGTTATCTTATAGTCGGTAACGGCAGGCTTGCCGTTCACGGGGTCAACCTTCTGATACGGCCGGTCGAGCGGGTCGGGGGCCAGCGGCAGACTGATGCGGCCCTCATTGGGCGCGGCGGTGACGCCGTCGAGCAGGGCGACGTAGCGCTTCTTGACCTCACGGGCGGCAAACTGCGCCTGCAAGGCCTTGTACGTCTGGCTGTCGAAAGCAATGAGGAGCAGCCCCGACGTGTCCATGTCGAGGCGGTGAACGGGCATTATCTCAGCACGGCCGGGATAGCGCAGGCGCATCTCTTCGACAACCGACGGCGCACCGCCACGGCCCGGCACCGACTTCATTCCGGCCGGCTTGTTGACCACTGCCACATATTCATCTTCGTAAACAATCTCCAACGGCTCGCTGACGGCTCGCTCGGCGCTGCCTTCCGCCACGTCGAGGCCCTGCAGCATGTAGCTTAATATGGGCAGACATTTGCCCCGGCAGGCGGGATAATAGCGCAGATGATGACGCACTTCGGAAGCCGGCGACCGGCCCCACCAGAACTCTGCCATGCACACGGGGCGCATGCCGTTGAGGTAAGCGTACTGGAGCAGCTTGGGAGCGCAGCAGTCTCCTGCGCCCGACGGGGGCGTGCCCTGCGGCGTGCCGGCGAAAATGGAGCAGAGGTCGCGCCGCTCTCCGCGGGCGTTGAGCATGGAATATTGAGAAAAGAGCCAGCGTTGCAGACTGTCTGACATGGCCTTGCGCCGCGCCTTCAGGCGGTTTATCTCGGTCTCTATGGCGCTTACGGCGGCCTCGGCTTCGGCCATAAGCACGGCAGAGCGCTTCTTCAGGCGGCGCAGCTCGGCCTTCATAAACTGGCTTTCACGCGTCAGCGCGGCCTCCTCTTCAGCCGTAATGCCGGCCGGCGAGGCGCGGCGGGCGTCGCGTGCGGCCTTGGCCTCCTTCATGGTCTGCCTGAAAGCGGCCTCGCGCTCCTCATTGTCGCGGCGGCAACGGTCTCTCGCGGCCAGCGCGGCGGCATAGCCGTCAGAGCGCGTCAGGCGGTCAATCTCGTGGTTTATGGCCGTTATCCCGGCCTCACGGGTCTTGAAATAGCCGTCAGGACGCATGGCATCGAACACCGGCGGAACAAAAAACTCATGACTTTTGCTGCCGGCCAGCAGGCCTGAATATGCGGCGAGATAGCCTAAACGGCCGTCAGCCGTCCGCACGACGAGCACGCCGAACATCTTACCGCGGTCGGCATCGGCACGCAGAGCGGCGTCGGCGGCGATGCAGGTCTGCACCTCCGCGGCGGCCATAAGGCACAGAGGATGTGGCTCATAGTGAAAGGGATTGGTGAACTTGGCCGGTTCAGCCATGTCTGTATGCAGCGGATGAAACTTTGTAAGCATGCTGCAAAGGTACGAAAAGACGTGATAAAAGGAAAACATACGCGGCAAAACCGCTATTAAACTGACGCCCCGCGGCGTGGCGGAGGTGGTTCATCCACAATTTAAGTGTATAAAATTAAGGCATAAATGTGGCAGTAAACACCCTCTAGTAGGGACATAATTCATTACACTGCTGTCCCAAGAAAAAATTAACACATGAAGATATAGTATTTTTGACTACCGGAAAGTAACAAAATGTCAGAAA
>URRR01000042.1 GCA_900550365.1 uncultured Prevotella sp.
TAATCACCCGTTTTGCCGCCTGACGCGTCTTTGTGTAAATCAAAGGTTTACGCTTTCAGCCCCGTCCTGGCATGGCGGAGGCGTGCTTGCTTCACGTGAGTTGTGAATATTATTAACCAAAACGATATTATCATGAAAAACTTAAAACCATTGTTCGCCATGCTTATGGTCATGGCCGTTCTGCCGTTTTTGTCTTCATGCGAGGATAAGGAAAACTTCTGGGATGTGGAATATCTTGCCGTACAGTTTGACAACGGAGAAGACTGGAGCATCATCAACGCCCGGGGCGAGGTAGTAGTGAAGGAAGAATATTCGTCAGCCAGCTATGTCTCGACGATTTACAAGGGCGTTTACTGGGTGAAGGACGACGAGGGCTACCACCTCTACAGCATCAAGGAGCCTAAGCGCCCGATGATTAAGACCGTCTACCGCAACGCCACCGACTTCGCCTACGGCCGTGCCGTGGTGAGCAATCCCGACGAGCCTATTAAGATAATCGACACTGACGGCAAGGTGGTAAAGACGCTTTCTGAGGACATTGTCGAGGTATCACGATACTTTGAGGGCATGGCTTTGTTCAGGAACAGTAAGGATAAGTGGGGCTATCTCGACCGTGACGGCAACGTGGCTATCCCCGCGAGCTATGACATGGCGCTGTGGTTCTCTGACGGTCACGCGTGTGTAGGTAGCGAGTCGAAGGACAAAGAGAAGCGGGAACTGTTGATAATCGACAAAAAGGGAAATGTTACCGGCACGATAGACTTTAAGAAATATGCTGAGATTACCAGTTTCTCGTTCGTTGACGGCATGATGACCTTGTATGATACCAAGACCAAGGAGATGGTCATGGTAGGCTATACGGGCGAGCCGTTGTTAACCGTTGACGGCTCTTATTCTTCCTCATTTGATGACAACGCGGTATTTTTGCTTGTATCAGGCGTGAAAGACGGGTACATTGTCTACCGGGGCAAGGGCGGAGAATGCGGTGTCGTTGACTATAAGGGCAACGAGATTATCCGTCCCAAGTACCAGGCATTGCTCAATATGGGCGGCGGCATTTTCGCGGCGAAGAAGAAAGGCGAGTTCGGTTTTGTTGACAAGGAAGACAACACGCTTGAG
The DNA here is from genome assembly GCA_900550365.1 of uncultured Prevotella sp. Taxonomy (GTDB): domain Bacteria; phylum Bacteroidota; class Bacteroidia; order Bacteroidales; family Bacteroidaceae; genus Prevotella. Next base: position 1,120 of record URRR01000042.1, read on the forward strand.
GATTTTGAGTATGACGGGATTCTTCCGTTAAAGCTCGGCGACAATTTTATTGTAGGAGACGGTGAAGAGATCATGCTTTTAAGCCCGAAGGACTGGAAGAAAGTGGGCAAAACGTTCGTCAACGCGTCGTTTTTCGACGTCTGTGATCAGAGCGTCAAGTACGAGCGTGTAAAGAAGAAGGAGACCGCCGCCGCGCCTGCCACTGTCGACGGAGTAGTCACCGTTGAGCCTTACACAGACGTTCCTGAGGGCGCTCAGGGCGGTTCTTCGGCAACCGGGCCGACCACCTTTACAGCCGACGACAACCCCTATCAGTGGCTCAGCGAGCGCCCCGTCAACGCCAACGACATACTCGGCATGTCGAGCGAGGAGATACGCCTGCTGCGCAACGCCATTTTCGCCATGCACGGATACAAGTTCAAGGACAAGAAGCTGCTTGAGCATTTCAGCCAGTTCACGTGGTACAAGCCCGTGTCGTCAGACGTTACCGGCAGTCTGAGTCGTCTTGAACAGGAAAACATTCAGTTCCTTAAATCAAATGAATAGATTATACTTTACGTTTGTTGCGGCCCTGGTGTGCGCCGTGTCCTTCGGATGCGGCGGCGCCACGGGCCGCCATTCTGCCCCTCAGACCGACACCGTAGCCCCTCCTGACACCGTAGCCGCCGCTCCGCGTGCCGACATCCCGGCCGGGGCGAGGGCGCTTATTGAGGCCTATCCCGGCATGATAAGCGGTTATGAAGACGGCCGCCTGATTATGGCAGACGGCTCGTCGGTGGTTTATGACGACGGCCGTGAGAAGTCGTTTGTGGCCCGTCTCGACGACACCGACCCCGAGGACATGTTCTTCACGCCATACGACACGTCGGCCGTGAAGCCCGCCCGGCTGTCAGACACCGGCCGCGGCCGCTGCGAGCAGCTGTTCCGCAAGATGTACGGCGACAGCCGTGCCGAGGTGAGCCACAATCTCGTCAGCGTCAGGTGGTTCGGTCAGAACATACGCTTCAGCGGCCGTTGCGGCGCGGCCGACAGCCTCAGGGCCGTTGCCCGTGAGCTGGCCGCCATGCCCGCGCTGCGCAAGTATCTGGTCAACGCCTCGTCGTTTTACTGGCGCAAGGTGCGCGGGGCCGACAGGCTGAGCGCCCACAGCTACGGCATTGCCATTGACATCAACACCAAGTACTCTGACTATTGGCTCTGGAAATACCCCCGACGCAGCGAGACTGCCGACATAGGATACGTCAACCGCATACCGCTCGACATCGTGAAAGTGTTTGAGCGTCACGGGTTTATATGGGGCGGGCGCTGGTATCACTTTGATACGATGCACTTCGAGTTCCGCCCCGAGTTCCACGCTTATAACCGGCTGGTTTCCGATTGACGGCAAAACACAAAAAAAAGAAAAGGAGATTATTGAAAAGAATATATTTTAATATTCTCTTTTTCTATAAGCTTAATTTATGAATTCAAAAATAATTGTTAGCTCAAAATGGCTTTTTTATTGTTTCTATTGGGACTGAATATAATGTATTTGTATTGTTGTGCTTAAATATTAGAATTCCATTTTCGCGTACAAATTTAAGTGGAATTTTAGGATTGTTTATATCTTTTCCTGTCTTTTCATATTGTATTTCCCATTTTTCATAAAATGGTTCAAGCATGGTTGGTGTCATTAAGTATATTTCTCTTAGCTCAATATCTTCATAAACAGCAAAAATCCAGTCTACTTTACGATATTTATTAATAATCTTTTTATTAAGGTGATGGTTTGTACTGAAAGATTTTGTCAGCATAGTGTTGACAGACTTCAATTCATATTCCATACCTGAAGAGTCTTTTGCGTCATTACCTTCGCGGCTTTCGGTTAAATTTTGGAGATTTGTTACCAACAAAACTTGTAATAATTTTCCTCCATTATCTTGAAAAATATCTTCTATGTCGGCAAATTCTTTAGCCAGTTTTTGATATTCCCTTATATATGGAAATAGCATATTAAATTTTTCTATCGCTTCTTTGTTTGTCATAATAAAGATTTTATATCTATTTTTAAAGCTTTTGCTATTTTATAAAGCATGATAATAGAGACATTATTTCTGCCATTTTCAAGATACCCGATATAGGTTCTGTCTACATCAGCAGAATAAGCTAAATCTTCTTGTGTAAGACCTAATTCTTTTCTTCTTTCTAATATTTTTTGCCCAATAGATTGAAGTATTTTTTGCTCTTTTTCATTCATATTGCAAAACTACAAACGTTCTCTTCTTATTTTCTCCGAATATATTCGGATTTTTTTGGAAGAGTTGAAATTTATTTATATATTTGCAAATATAAAAAATGTAAGAAATGAAACAGAGACCTGTTTATAGGACAAAATATGGTGCTGCATATTGTGGTGATTCTTTGAATCTGATAGAACAATTAAACGACAATTCTATAGATTTAGTAATTACATCTCCTCCATTTGCGCTTCTTAGAAAAAAGGAATATGGTAATGAAAGCCAGGATGACTATGTAGAATGGTTAGGACAATTTGCAAAAAAAATTTATCCTAAATTAAAATATTCAGGTTCTTTTGTTATAGATTTAGGAGGTGCGTATATAAAAGGAAAGCCTATAAGGAGTATATATAATTTTAAAGTGCTGATTTATTTCTGTGAAGTATTAGGATATAAGCTCGCAGAAGAATTTTACTGGTTTAATCCTTCAAAATTACCATCACCCATAGAATGGGTCAATAAACGTAAAATAAGAACTAAGGATAGTGTCGATACAGTCTGGTGGTTTAGTAAGACCGACAATCCGAAAGCTGATATAAGGAAAGTATTGGTTCCTTATTCTGACAGAATGAAGAAGTTGATTAAAGCTCCTGAGAAATTTTATACTCCCAAGAAAAGACCTTCCGGGCATGATATTTCTTCGGGATTCGGTATAAATAATGGAGGAGCGATCCCCTCCAATATGCTTCAAATCAGTAATTCTGATAGTAATAGTAAATATTTGTCTGTCTGCAAGGCTCTTAATGTGCAAGCCCATCCTGCAAGATTCCCGTATAAGTTGCCTGAGTTTTTTGTGAAGATGCTTACCGACGAAGGCGATGTCGTATTAGATATATTTGGAGGAAGCTGTACAACTGGTGAAGTTTGTGAAAAACTTAAAAGAAACTGGATGTGTTTTGAAATAAATAGAAGTTATATTGCAGCTTCGATGTTTAGATTTGTTTCAAAGGACGAAAAGCATAACAAGGAATTTTATGATATTGTTTGTTCCGGCGGTTATATTGACACTGTGTTGGAAGATAATGCTTGTATAGATGAAACTGATGATGAAATTGAAATATTGGAGCCGACATTTAGCTTTGCAGAATAGCTTCTGTGTTTGGATTATTATATAAATTTTCTTTCATTAAATCATATAAGAAGTGGATGTATGGAGTTAAATATTTTAATATACATCCACTTCTTTTTTATTTGCCGTCTCTTGCGGCGGGGCAGGTCAGCGGCCCCAGATTATCGAGTCAACCGTGCGGTAGGCGTTCTCTGTCTGCGCGTCGGCCTTCTGATATGTCTTGACGTCAATCTGCATCACCGGCGGCACGTCGTTTCCGTTCACCGGTGCCCATTCAGGCAGTCCGAGGCCGTTAGGGTCGCCCGTCTTCACGAAGTTGAGATAATAACCCTGGAATATCGCCGACACGGTGAAGTCGTCCGGCTGCCAGTCATACACGCGGTTGGTGGGCAGCGTTCCCATGGCATATTCGATGTCGGCCGAGTGTACCGCGCCGCTTACCTTCAGCGCGTCCTTGTTCTCCTCGGTCTTCTTCTGCACTCCTCCGGCCAGTCCCGGCACCAGTCCGGCGTCGCGCATTGCCGGCCGCGGGTGGCAGTAGAGGTAGCGGTAGACGGGCTGTCCGCTTGTCTTTGCGTGCATGTCGGCCCATTTCCACGTAGAGAATCCTACGAACATGTCGCCCGCCAGGCGTGCCCCCGCCATGCCGGCAACGTCGGCGTCGGTCTTCAGTCCGTAAGCCTCAATCACCCTGTCGGCATCCTTGCCGAAGCGTTGGGCCAGCGCCGCCTTGACCGAAGCTGTCGTCATGGGGTTCTTTCCGATTACCGACGCGATGGGAACCTCGGTAGAGTTCCAGCCTATCAGCAGCGGCACGCGGGCCTGGCGGCCGTTCCTGAACGTCTCCTCGGGCTGCTCTGTGAAGAAGTAACCGTCCACGTTATACATCTTAGGCATGTCCATTGACGGCACCTTGCTCAGCAGTTCCTCGGCAGAGAGCGCCCTCATCTCGGCCAGACTTTTACATCCGGCCGTCTTCATGGCCTCCTTTCCGGCCTTCTCGGCTTCCTCCAGCGTGGCTATGCGGTCAAAGCCTATCACCGACGCGCTCGACCCCATGGCCTGCGCGAACAGCCCCTTGCACAGCGGCGAGGCCATGAGCGCGCTGACAGAGGCCGACCCTGCCGACTCGCCCACTATCGTTATGCTGTAAGGGTCGCCGCCGAAGGCCGCTATGTTGTCCTTCACCCAGCGTATTGCAGCCACCTGGTCAAGGTAGCCGTAGTTGCCCGAACCCTTGTAAGACGTCTCCTCTGACAGTTCGGGATGAGCGAAGAAGCCGAATATTCCCTCGCGGTAGTTGGCCGTGATAGATATTATTCCGCGTCGCGCCATGGCGTCTCCGGCATAGCGCGGCTCGCTGCCCGAGCCCGCCATCAGTCCGCCGCCGTTGAAGTAAATCAGCACGGGCAGCTTCTCGTCCATCGTCTTTGCCGGTGTCCAGATGTTCAGATAGAGGCAGTCCTCGCTCATCTTGTCGGTGCCGAAGTTCATGTCTCCGAAGAGGTTCTGCTGCATTGGGTTAGGTCCGAAGTCCTTGGCCGCCCTCACGCCGCTCCACGGCTTCACGGGCTGAGGCGCCTTCCAGCGCAGCTCCCCTACGGGAGGCTGGGCGAAGGGCACGCCCTTGAACACCTTTATTCCAGACTCGTAAGTGCCTTCAATCACGCCTGCGGCCGTCTTTACCTGCGGCCCTTGCGCGCCCGCCGTGGCCGTAATGAGCGCCAGTGCGAGCGATATTAATGGTTTTCTCATGATTATGTTGTTTTAAAAAGCATCAGTTTTGTTGTCTGCCGGCATGTCCTTGGTGCAGATAAAGAGCACGTGGTGGCCGTCAGCCGTTGTAGTTCCGAAGATGTAAGTGTCGCCGCCGTCCTTCAGGCGGAGCTTCCTGCGCAGCGCGTCGGCCGACAGGGGGAAGTTCCTTACGCTTACGTTGGCCCTCTCTGTGCCGGCAAGCGCCGCCTTCAGCTCGCGCTTGTTCATCGTCGTGACGGCGCGTATGGCGAACGTGCGGCCTGGAAAACGGTCTGTCTTCTCGTGCGAGACGTACAGGTGGCTGTCGCGGCTTATCTGTCTTACGCCGTACCGCCGCGCTGTCAGGGCGAAGCATCCGGCCTTCATCAGGGCTGCGTTGGGCTCGTAGAGATAAGCCGGCGGCTGTCCTTCGGCGCCGTCATCGCCGGCTGTCGTGCCGCCTGCCGCCACGGCCGAGGCCGCCTCGTCGGGCGTGAAGGTGAACGTGTCGTCGTCGTTTACGCAGTAAATCCGGCTGAGACCGCTGTACCTTGCCGACATCACCAGCAGCAGTTCCTTGCACTCGTTGCCCACGGCCACGATGTGAACCTCGCCCACATGCACTCCCATGTCGGCCGCGGCCTTGCGCCAGTCGAGCATGGGCGACAGCTTTATCATCACGTATGAGGCCTTCTCGAGCAGCATGTCTTTCATCGAGAGCAGGTCGGGAGTGCAGTCGGCAATGGCAAACGTGCGTCCGCCGTGGCTGTCGCGGCGTGCCGGGTCGGCGTAAATCATGTCGGCATGGGCTGTCGCTTCGATAATTTGCTCACAGTCGCCGCAAATCACTTCGGCTTGTGTGATGCCCAGCTCGGCCATGTTATGCCGCGAGACGTCACACAAATGGCTCTGGCGCTCAATGTATACGGCACGGCCGAACAGCGGCGCCATGTATGAGAAGTCTACCCCGAAGCCGCCGGTAAGGTCGATGAGGGTTGTTGGGTTTGAGGGTTTTGGGGTTATAAGGTTATCGGGATTTTCGGTTATTTGGTTGCCGGTTGTCGGGTTATGCGGTGCCGTTGAGGGGCTGCCGGGCAGCTCTTTGAGCAGTCGGGCGGCGACGGCGGCCTTGTAGCGGGCGGTCTGTTCCGACGAGCATTGCTCCATAGAGATGTGCGGCGGGTATATTATGCCGTCGTGAGCGGCCCACCGCGGCAGCTTCGTGCGCGCCTTCCGGTGGCCCGCTATCTGGTCGAGGGCGTAGGCGAGGTCAATATCTGTGCGGCCTGCATGCTTCAAGGCGAGTGCGCGTATGTCGCCGTCGGCATTCTCATGGATGAATTCTTCGGTTGTCATGGCTTTTCTTTTTTACTGGGAGAGGTGGGAGATTTGGGAGGACTGGGAGGGCTGGGATATTTGAGAGGGCTGGGAGATTTGGGAGGATTGGGAGGGCTGGGAGGTTTGGGAGAGCTGGGAATGGTGCAGACCACGTTATTGTTTATAATGTTATGTTGACCGGTCTGGTTCTCAGTCCTCCCAAATCTCCCAGTTCTCTCAAATCTCCCACCTCTCCCGGCCCGCTCAAACCTCCCAGCCCTCTCAATTCTCCCGGCCCTCCCATCTCTATCATCTCTCCCACTTTTAAGCCTCTCTCATTTCCTGTTTCTATAATTAATTCTTGCTCTTGTCATAGCTTCCTTGATGCCGCCCTCTGTCAGGAACCGTTGTTTTGCTGCCTCGATGAGGCGTGTCATCAGAAAGTCAGTCTGGTGGATTAATATTATTGCGATATTGGCAAGCGACTCTGCCGAGCGTGATGTCATACGTTCACGGAAGTATGCTGAGTCGGCATGGCGGCGGCAAACGGCTCGGGTCTGTGTAGCTTTGGCAGAGTCTTTTTGCCAAGTCTCCATGTTCCTTACCCTCAGATAATCTTCATAGTCGGCCAGCAGTTCGTGCAGACTGGCCTTAGCTACGTTGTACAGCTTCAACTCCGTTTCCCGCGAGGCTGTCGCGGCCTTGCTGCCTTCCACAATGTTTTGTTTTCCGCTGCGCGCCGCCTGTATCATCTGGTCGATGGTGCGGTCGCTTTTCTGTAGAAAGTTGTGGGCGAAGTAGTAGGTTATGTCGTAAATGCACTCGGCCTTGCGGTAGACAATCAGTTTGTGGTAGTCGCCCTTCTGGGGCATGAAGTCGGTGTTCATGTTGCTTGAGGTTTTTAAGGTTAATGGGAGGACTGAGAGGGTTGGGAGAGCTGGGAGTGGTGGGAGAACTGAGAGGACTGGGAGGACTGGGAGAGCCGGGAGGGCTGATGTCAGATTGTTTTACTCCTTTATTTCTTTTCTCCTTACTTCTTTTCTCCTTTTCTCCTTACTCCTTTTACTCCTTACTCCTTTTACTTTATCGCTTTATAGTATTTCTTCGCCGTGGCGCGTGATATGAAGTTGAAGTGCCACCACTCCGTTCTGAGGGGTCTGAAGCCGGCATAGCGCATCACGTCGCGCAGCAGGCGGCGGTTCTTCAGTGCCTGGCGGCTGATGCGTCCGCTCTTTACGAGAGCCTCCTCGCGGTCGATGTGCGCCGCGCTTCCCATGTAGTCAATCTTCGTGCCCATGTCGAGCGTGTCGCCCTTGGCGTCGCACAGGGTGATGTCGACGGCCATCCCGTAGTTGTGAAGGCCGCCGCCGCGGGCGGGATTGCTCACGTAGAAGTACTTCTTAGTGTTCTTCACCTTTTCCCACATGCGCTGCTGTATGCTCATGGGGCGTGCCGCGTCGTACACCTTCAGACTGAGGTCGGGGCGCAGCTGCTTCAGTCTGCGTTGCGCCTTGGCCAGTGCCGCGGCTGCCTTGGGGTGCAGGTAGGCGCGGGTGAGGTCGGTGTAGAGCACGCTGCCGGTGAAGTTGTCGGCCCTCGCGTACATCAGACTTACCTTTATCGACGGGTCTTTCGTGTGAATGTCTACCATTCCCTGCCGCTCCATCGACAGCTCCGTCTTCGTCTTCGCGCCCTGTTTCTGCGCCGCTGAGGGCACGGCCAGCAGGGCGGCAAGCATGATTATAACAAGTGACTTTCTCATCATTCAATGATTTTAAACGCAAAAATACTCAATTTCAGTTGACAAAACAAGTTTTTTTTAAGATACAAGTCCTCAGCAGACAAGCAGACAAGGAGATTTCTTCAGCAGACAAGTAGACAAGCAGTTCGTTCACACGGATTTGCAATCCGTGTGTGTTGAGTATCCGGATTTGTAATCCGGATTATATATACATAATGACCTTTTTTGCCGGATTACAAATCCTTATACTCATGCATGCGGATTGCAAATCCGCATGAACGAAGACAAGGAGATTTGCTTTGTTGGCTGTCTTTGTAATACATTGATATTCAATAAGTTGCAAAAGGCCGTCTTTTGGCGTGTAAAAGACGGCCTTTTATAAGGCAAAAGACGGCAAAACGCAACGCGATTTGCCGTCTCTTGAATAGAATTTAAAGAATTTATAGAAGTTATCTTACTCCTTGCAAGCAGTCAACTTACTACTTACTCCTTTACTCCTTACTACTAAATGATTCATTTCTTTTTGCTCACCGTATATACAACCTTGCCGTCCTTGTTGATAAGATGCAGGTCGAGGGTCTGCTTGTCGGCGCATACGAGAGAGAAGCCCGTAACGCCTGAGCAGAACTGTGTGCCGTCAATCTTGTTCACGTCGGGGCGGCTGAGCGAGCCGCTGGTGTTCACCACGTAGTCGATGTCGCAGCCCGGCTTGCGTATGTGCTGGAAGTTGTGGATGTGGCCGCATACGTACATGGCAACGTTCTTGTGCTTCAGCAGCACGGTGTTCAGCCTGTTCTGCATGTCGGTACGCTCTTTGTCGCTCTTCTCAGTGTCGGCGTAGATAGGGTGGTGGCCCAATACTATCACCCAGTCTTCCTTTGCTGCGGTCAGCACGGAGTCAGCCCATGCCAGCTGGCGGGTGATGTCCTCCTTGCCCGCATCGGGGTATTTCTCAGTGTCCTTGCGGTATTTGTCAATCATCGGGGTGGTGTCAAGGAACACCAGACGCACCGTTACGTTGTCGTCCTCAAGCACCTTGGTGTAATATTTCGCCGGCATCTCCCAGCGTGCGCTTACGTTGGCGTAGTCAAGTACGGCCTGAGTGTTGCCGCGGTACTCGTGGTTTCCGCATGTGGGATACCAGGGCAGCATCAGCTCCGGGTGAGAGTAAATCAGCTCATAGTTGGTCATCCAGAGCGGGTCCTGGGTGCTGCGCACGCCCTCGAAGTGGTGAACGTCGCCCGGAGCGGCCACGCACTCTATGCCAACGGTCTCGGCCATGCGGCCCATCAGCTCGGCTATGGGCTTCTGGTCATAGTATCCGTTGCGGCCGAGGTCGTTGGCCACGTAGAAGTTTACTGACTTTTCAAGTTTTGCCCACTCGGCGGGCGTCTGCGCGAAAGCCGCAACCACGGCCACCGCAAGCAGGAGGATGACAGATGAAAATCGTCTCATTGGGTTCTGTTTTACTGTTAAATTAAACAGTCAGGGTAGTCAGATACAGTCTGCCTGAGTCGTTTACTGGCTCACGTAATTGACTGTTACTGGCTACCCCGGCCGTTGATGATGATTTTATTTATTGTTTAAAATATTAGAAGTTCAGCTTGAATCCGGCCTGAACCTTAGCACCGTAGTACTCTACCTGCATCGTGCGGTCCTTCTCGCCCTGGTAGTAGCGCAGCGGCTGGTTCAGCAGGTTGGTTGCCGAAACGTAGAAGGTGTACTTGATGTCGCGGCCCCATGTGTAGCTTGCGTTCAGGTCAAGATAGTTGACAGCGTCGTAGTAGCGGCGCAGCTGGCTCTCCTCCTGGTACTCCTCGTCGTCCTGGAAGGCTGACGTGAAGTTGTAAGAGAGGCGTACGTTCAGGCCCCACTTGTCGAAGTAGAGTGACGCGTTGGCCATGTGCTCTGGTGAGCCGGGCAGCGCCTGCTCGTCCTTGTCGCCGAATGCAGACTTCACGATGCTGCTGTGAGTGTAGGTATAATTGCCGTAGAAGCCGATGCAGCTAAGTGCCGGAGAGATGAAGCTGAAGTCGCGCTGGTAACCTATCTCCACGCCGAAGAGGTCAGCGTCAAAGGCGTTGAGCGGCTGTGAAACCCTTGCCTCAGAGTAGTTGCCGTAAGGGATGTCGCGTGTCAGGTTGACGATATAGTTGTTTACGCGCTTGTAGAAGAGTGAAGCTGACACGAGACCCACGCTCTTGAAGTAGTATTCTGCCGAGAGGTCATAGTTGTTAGAGGTGATAGGCTTCAGGTCAGGGTTGCCCAGAGTTATCTCGACCGGTGTCTCCTCGGTGTTGTAAGTGGTGCTTGCCACGAGGTGAGAATACTTCGGGCGGGCCAGCGTCTTGGTGTAAGATGCGCGCACCTTGAAGTCGTTGTTCACGTCCCACTTGAGCAGCACGCTCGGCAGCCAGTCGGTATAGTCGTGGCGGCGTATGCCGGTTGAGCCGAGAGAGCCGTCGCCGTTCTCGTCAATAACGTAGTTTACGCCGCTCGTCTTGAGGCTGGTGTGCTCCATGCGGAGACCTGCCATGAGCGAGAGATTGCGCCCCAGCTTCTGCGTGAAGCGCAGATATGCGGCCGTAACCTGCTCTGTGGCGTCATAGTTGCCTGACGACTCTTCGAGATCCTGCTCGCCTCCCATGGCGTCGAGCTGTGCCTGGGTGAAGTCGCCGATGTATCTCTTGTCTACAAACTCGGTCGGTTTGTAGTGGTCGCTTACCATGAAGTCGTCGCGCACCTGCATCGTCAGGTACTGTTTCCACTCGTCGCCGTAGTTGTCAATGTATCCGTCGGTGTAGTCGAATACGCTTGCTTCCTTGGTCTTGTGCTTGTGGGTGTACTTGGCACCAAACTTCAGAGAGTTGCCGAACAGTCCGTTTGCGAGGGGCAGCTCGAAGTCAACCTTGGCTTTCCACTCGTCCTCGTCAACGTTCTCGTTGCCGTTTGTCAGCTCGTCAACTTCCCAGTCGCCGAGGGCCAGAGATACAGGTGTCAGCGAGTACGGGTGTTTTCCGCCTGCGCCTTCCATGTCGATAGTCAGTCCCTCCTGCTTCAGCGTGAAGTAGCGCTCGTCGGGTTTGTCCTCGCTTGCACGTGAGTAAGAGGCCATCCAGTCAGCCTGCAGCCTGTTCCAGAGCAGGTGGTTACCGCCGAGGGTGAAGTCCATTGTCTGCTGCAGCTCGCGGCGCGCGTTGCGGTTGTCGTGCGAGCCCATCTTAAGCTGTGACTCTACGCTCATCTCGCCGGGGCCGTCGGCCAGGTCTTTGTAAGACAGTCCGTAGCGGTTCTCCCAGTCGTTGCGGCGGTTGTAGATACCGTTGAAGTATATCTTCTGCGTCGGACTGAAGTCATAGTCCATTGAGAGCGAGTAGCTCTGGCGCTCACGTGTGACGTAATACTGGCGTATCTCAGCGTCAGTGAGCACCACGTTGCCGTCGTCGTCGAGGTCATACTCAAACTCTGCGTTGTCCGAGCCGGCGGGCGAGTTCTGGTAGGACACGGCGGCCATGATTCCGAACTTGTCGTTGAAGAAGCGGTCGCCCCATGTCGCTCCGAGGTCGAGGCGGAACTTGTCGCTAATCCAGTTGTAGCCGGTTCCTGCCGTTATGTTGAACACGCGCTTGTAAGGAGTGTTCTTGGTGACGAGGTTGATGGCTCCACCGATGGCGTCGCCGTCCATGTCGGCGGTAACAACCTTGTTCACTTCGATGGTCTGTATCATGTCAGCCGGGATGAGGTCGAGCTGCACGTTGCGTGCGTCGCCCTCGGCTGAGGGTATTCGGTTGCCGTTGATGGATACGCTGGAGAGGTCGGGAGACGTACCGCGCACCTGTCCGAAGCGTGCCTCGCCCTGGTCATACTGCACGTTGATACCGTTGATACGCTTCAGGGCGTCGCCTATGTTTGAGTCAGGGAACTTGCCAATCTGGTCAGCCGACACGACGTTAGTCAGGTTGAAGTTGTTCTTCTGCTGGTTGATGGCGCGGCTCTGTCCGTGGAATGCGCCCTTAACCTCAACGCCTTCAAGCTCGACGCCGTCAGAGAGTACGAAGTCCTGAACGGCCGTATTTTCAGGCGTAACGGTCAGCTTCATAGTCTTCGGCTGGTATCCTACGTAAGAAACCTTTACTATATATGTGCCCGGTTTCAGGTTAGTGAGCGTGTAGTAACCGTTAACATCACTCACAACACCCGTGTGCAGGCTCTCAATCATTACCGTAGCTCCCGGCAGCACCTGGTTCTGGGCGTCAACAATGCGTCCGCGCATCACGCCGAATGCTGCCTCGTTAGAATCTGGGGCGGCAAAGGCTGTAGCGCCGAGCATGGCCGCCAAATAAAGTGTCGATAGTTTTCTGTAATTTTTTCTCATAAAAAAACTTGAATGATTTGACGCTGCAAAGGTCTGACTTCCATGTTACACTGGTATTACATGAATTTGTTATTAATTTTAACAAATAATTACAAACGTGTTACAAGTAGTTATGAGGTGTTAAGGTTATCGGGTTTGAAGGTTGTCAGGTTATCGGGTTATGGGGGCTTTAGGTTACCGGGTTATGAGGTTTTAAGGTTATCGGGTTATGAGGTTATGAGGGTGTCAGGTTTTACGGTTATAAGGTTATCGGGTTTTACGGTAGTCAGGTTTTAAGATTATGAGGCTACAAATCCTCACACTCAATTCCGGCAGATTACAAATCAGCCGTGACATCGCAGGGAATTAATTTCAGCCTCTTGATTTCCAATCTGCGGCAAATGACGTGATGAAAGGCCGTCTTTTATCGTGCAAAAGGCCGTAGATTGGAAGGTGAAAGACGGCCTTTTGCAACGCATTGGATATCAATGCGTTACGGAAGTAGTTGCAATGTGCGCGCGCAAACGATAAATATAATGTTTATCGGATTGCAAATCCTCATACTCATACATGCGGATTGCAAATCCGCATGAACAAATGCTTTGCAACCTGATAACCTTAAACCTTAAACCTGATAACCTTAAACCTTAAACCTCATAACCGTAAAACCTGACACCCTCATAACCCGATAACCTGGAACCTCATAACCTTCAACCCCGATAACCTTAAGACCTCATAACCCCATTTTCTTAACTCTTAATTCTTAACTCTTAATTCTTTATGCTATCTTTGCATCTGAATGACGTAATCAACGGAAAATCTTTCAAACTTAACCTTTTACTGACGATGAACATCAACATGACTGAATGGATGCGCTCTGTTGTTGAGGCCGACCGCGTTGCGGCCGTGCCGATAATGACGCATCCCGGAATTGAGATTATAGGGCGGCGCGTGATTGACGCCGTGAGCGACGGCCGCGTGCATGCCGACGCCGTGTGCGCCCTGGCCGACAAGTATCCTACGGCGGCCGCCACGGTGATAATGGACCTCACGGTTGAGGCCGAGGCCTTCGGCGCCGACATAGTGAAGGAGCCCGACGAGGTGCCTGCCGTGAGGGGACACCTGCTCGACGGTCCGGCCGACATACATGACCTGAAGGTGCCTTCGCTGCGGCAGGGGCGCGTGCCTGAGTATATCAAGGCCAACATGCTGGCCGCGCGGCGCATTACTGACCGCCCCGTGCTGGCCGGATGCATCGGTCCGTTCTCGCTGGCGGGCAGGCTTTACGACATGTCGGGCATAATGATGCTGATAATCGAGAACCCTGACGCCGCCGCAGAGCTGCTCGACAAGTGTACTGACTTTATCCTGAAATACTGCATCGCGCTGAAGGAGGCGGGCGCAAACGGCGTGGTAATGGCCGAGCCGGCCGCCGGACTGCTGTCTGACGACGACTGCCGGCGCTTCTCGTCGGTGTATGTCAGGCGCGTGGTAGAGGCCGTGCAGGACGACGGATTCGCCCTCGTGCTGCACAACTGCGGCAACACGGGGCAGTGTACACGCGCCATGACGGCCACGGGAGCCGCCGCCTACCACTTCGGCAACCGCTGCGACATGGCACGGGTGACGGCCGACGTGCCGCCTGCGGCGCTCTCGATGGGCAACCTCGACCCCGTGTCGGTGTTCAAGGAGGCCACGCCCGACGGTGTGCGACGCGCCACACGGGAGCTGCTCGGGCGCATGGAGAGCTACCGTAACTTCGTGATTTCGAGCGGATGCGACACTCCGCCGCATACGCCAATGGCCAACATCGACGCCTTCTTTGACGAGGTGGAGGCGTGGAACAGTGGCAGAAGGTAAGATAATCAGACGGGAATAATGACAATAAACGTTATCATATAATGAGAATAACCGACATCTTGAGGCCGCCATACGGCCGCGAGGGAGCGTGCACATACGCTGACCTGCGGCTCGACATGGCCGAGGTGTACCGCCAGATGGGCTACGGCGACGCCACTCCCGACGATGATGTTGAGGCCGAGACGGCGGCTGTGGAGGCAATGGTTGAAGCCGTAACGCGTCCGCGCTTCCGTTACTTCATCACCGACGGCACGCTCGACGCCGCCCAGGGCACGCTTACCGTTGGCCTGACGAGGCTCGACGTAGGCCGCATCATAGCCCGGCAGCTGCGCGGCAGCGAGGCTTTCGCCCTGTTTGTGGCTACGGCCGGAACGGAGTTTGAGGAGCTTCAGATGCGCCTTAAGGACGATGACGACATGGTGCGCACGTTCATTGCCGACTCGTTCGGCTCTGTTATTGCCGAGCTAACGGCCGATGCCATGGAGCGTGCGCTGCAAGATGAGATTGAGCCGCGCGGCTGGCGGCACACCAACCGCTTCAGTCCGGGCTACTGCGGCTGGCATGTGTCGGGTCAGCAGGCGCTCTTCCCGTTGTTCGGCGACGCCCGTCCGTGCGGCGTCGTGCTGACGGAGTCGAGCCTGATGCTGCCTATCAAGTCGGTAAGCGGCGTCATCGGGCTTGGCCGTGACGTACGAAAACTTGATTATTCTTGCGGCCTCTGCGACTTTAAAGACTGCTATAAGAGAGTCAACAAGCAGACAAGGGACAAGCAGACAAGGAGATTTGCATAAGTAATTAAGAATTAAGAAAAAATCCTTTAGCAGCCAAGCCACTTTAATCAGTTGACGAGCAGACAAGAGACAAGCAGACAAGCCGTCTTGTTTAGCAGACAAGACACAAGTAAACAAGCAGACAAGTTACTTGCCAACGTTATAGACTCATCAAAGCCACGTATGCAAATAACTTGTCTGCTTGTATCTTGTCTGCTTGTCACTGAATACTTGTTTGCTTGTCACTGAAGACTTGTCTGCTCGTCACTGAAGACTTGTCTGCTTGTCTGCTGTCAGAGACTGTTTTTCGTTATGTCGGCGACGACGCCCTGATATTGCCTTTCCACGTTAAGGAAAGACAGGATGTTGAGATAAATCTCGTCGGCCTCGGTGTAATAATCGGTGACCGACAGCTCGCCGTTCTCCACCGCCTTATTGAGCAGTTCAAGCGTCTCGTACATCAGTTTTACGTCATACGTCTTGGCGGCGGCGTGCAGCTGCTGCATCTTCTCTACCATGGCGCGTGCCGAGCTCTCAGCCTTTATGCGCGCCTCGGCCTGCTGCATCTCAGCCTCCGCCTTGCGCGCCTTGGCCTGTTTCACCTTGTTCTTGTTGGCGAAGATAGGTATCGAGCCGCCTATCAGGAAGCCGTGGCTCGCGTCGTTGCCCTCAGTGTTGCGGCGGTAGCCTATCTCTATCTGCGGCAGCCAGCCCTGCTTGTTCACCTTCACGTCCTGCTCGGCGGCGCGCACGGCGGCCTCCGCCGTCATCATGCCGTGGTCAGAGGTCACCGCCTGCTCGTACATCTCCATGTAGCTGTCAGTCGGCAGGGCCGGATAATCAGTCATGGTGACGTCAATCTCCTTGCCCCCGTTGAGCGCCTGGAGCCCACGCAGAGCCTCAGAGCGCGCCGCCTTGGCCTCCGCCAGTTCAGTCTCGAGGTTCATGCGCTCCATCTTTATCTTGTTAAGCTCAAGCGCGGTGGCCTCTCCGCCGTTATATTTCTCGGTGAACATGGCCAGCATCTCGTCAGCGTTCCGGCGTCGCTCGGCCAGTATCTTCTCCTGTTTGTTGCAGTGAATCAGGTCAAGACAAAGGTTCTTGGCCGCCAGTAGGATGTCGCGGCGCGCCGTCTCATACTCCATTTCGCGCACGTTGCGCTGCAGGCGGGCCGCCTTCTTGCGTGCGCCGTATAGGGTGGGGAAGTCGAATCCCTGGCTTACTATCAGCTCAGAGCTGGCTATTCCGCTCTCATCCTTGTTGAAGAACGGGCTGTATTCCACAGAGAGGCCCTCAAGATTGTTCTGCTGCCGCGTCTCGAGATCGGCCGCCTCGTTGCCCTTCAGCAAGGCCTTCAGCTCCATGTTGTTCTGCTCCACGCTGCCCAGCACGTCGCTTATGGTCTGCGCCTTGGCCTGTATCGTTGCGGCAAGTATCAGTGCCGCCAGTGTGGTCTTTCTCATCTTTCAAAGTATTTAATGTTCGCTAAATTATGCAAAGATAGCGATTTATATTATAAGTTGTAACCTTACCCACCATGATATTTAACAATTTTATGCACGGCAGGCCATTTTACTCCTTTCTACTTACTCCTCTACTCCTTCCTACTTACTCCTCTACTACTTACTCCTTATTACTCTACTCCTTTCTACTTACTCCTCTACTCCTTACTACTTTACTCCTTACTCCTTCCTACTTTCCTCCTTTCCGGCAGGCACTTTCGGTTTATTGCATTTTGAATGATTCTACTTACAGTTTTCACTTGCTTCCGACCGGTTTGCAAAAGACGTCCTTTCATCGTGTAAAAGGCCATCTTTTAAAAGGCAAAAGGCCATGTCTTGCAAGCTGAAAGGACATCTTTTGAAACTGTAATCATCATCGTGCCGCCATAAATAATTCCGCCAACGGGTTTACTTTACTCCTCTACTACTTCCTCCTTACTACTTTTACTCCTTCCTACTTACTCCTTTACTCCTTACTACTTATTACTTTACTCCTTCCTCCTTTCCCTTCATCCACTCGTA
>URRR01000043.1 GCA_900550365.1 uncultured Prevotella sp.
TGCCGGATTGCAAATCCTGATACTCATACATGCGGATTGCAAATCCGCATGAACAGGGGCCTTGACGTGTACCCGTTTTGGCGTTTTCGGGTACATATCCGAGGCATTTTTCTTAATTCTTCCCTCTTAACTCTTAATTCCCTTTAGTGCGCCTCGAGCCAGTTTGTGCCCCAGCCGCAGTCGGCTACGAGGGGGACGCTCAGGGGGTAGGCGGCCTGCATCTCCTCGAGAACGATGCGCTCTACCGTCTCCTTCTCGTCGGGCCAGACGCTGAAGTTAAGTTCGTCGTGCACCTGGAGTATCATCTTTGAGCGCAGGTGCTCGTCGCTGAAGCGCTTGTAGATGCGCACCATGGCGATTTTTATTATGTCGGCGGCCGTGCCCTGTATGGGGGCGTTGATGGCGTTGCGCTCGGCGAAGCCGCGCACGGTGGCGTTGTGCGACGTGATGTCGGGCAGATAGCGGCGGCGGTGCATCAGGGTCTCGGCGTAGCCCTTCTCCCGTGCCGTCTCTTTTGCCTGCTCCATGTATTCCGCCACCTTGGGGAAGGTGGCGAAGTAGCCGTCAATCAGCTCGGTGGCCTCGCGCCGGCTGATGTCCAGACGCTCGGCCAGGCCGAACACGGTGATGCCGTAGATGATGCCGAAGTTGGCCCGCTTGGCCTTTGTGCGCTGGTCGCGCGTCACGCTGTCCATCGTCTCGTGGTATATCTTCGCGGCCGTGGCGGCGTGGATGTCGTAGCCCTCGCGGAAGGCCTCCTGCATGTTCTCGTCGCCGCTGAGGTGAGCCATGACGCGCAGCTCAATCTGAGAATAGTCGGCGGAGAAGAAGAGGCAGCCCTCCTCGGGCACGAAGGCCTTGCGTATCTCCTTGCCGTCCTCGCCGCGCACGGGTATGTTCTGCAGGTTAGGGTCACTCGAGGAGAGGCGCCCCGTGGCCGTCACGGTCTGGTTGAACGACGTGTGTATGTGGCCCGTGCGCGGGTTGATCAGCTTCGGCAGGGCGTCTACGTAGGTGCCGAGCAGCTTCTTCAACCCCCTGTGTTCCAGTATCTTGCCCACAATCTCGCTTTTGCCGCGCAACTGCTGCAGCACTTCCTCCGACGTGACATACTGCCCCGTCTTGGTCTTCTTCGGCTTCTCCACGATCTTCATCTTGCCGAACAGAATCTCGCCCACCTGCTTCGGCGACGCGATGTTAAACTCCTCGCCGGCCAGGGCGTATATTTCCTTCTCAATGGCGTTCATCCTTTCGGTCAGCATGGCCGACGTCTCCTTAAGCGACGCGGTGTCTATGCGCACGCCGCCCATCTCCATTGAGGCCAGCACACGCACCAGGGGCATCTCCACTTCGCTGAAGAGCTGCCACGCGCCGGCCTCCTTCAGCCGCGGCTCCAGCAGGTTCTTAAGGCGCAGGGTGACGTCGGCGTCCTCGGCGGCATACTCATACACTTCCTTCGGGTCAAGGTCGCGCATTGACCGCTGGCCCTTGCCCTTAGGACCGATAAGCTCGTCGATGTGTATCGTTTTATACTTAAGGTACACCTCGGCCATGTAGTCCATGTTGTGGCGCAGCTCCGGCTGCAGCAGATAATGTGCTATCATCGTGTCGAACATCTCGCCGGAGAGCGTCACGCCGTAGTTAGCCAGCACCTCAAGGTCATACTTGATGTTCTGCCCGATTTTAAGGATTGAGGGGCTTTCGTATATCGGTTTAAAAATATTAACAATCTTTTCAGCTTCTTTACGGTCGGCCGGAACGGGCACATAAAACGCCTCAAATTCGGCCACTGAGAAGCTCAGACCCACCAGTTCGGCGTCAATCGCGTTGGTTGAGGTTGTCTCCGTGTCCAGACTTAAAAAACTTTTTGTCATGAAAAAGTCACGGATTTTCAGCATATCTTCCTCAGTGTCAACGAGTTTGTACGTGTGAGGCGTGTCAGTTAAGGCTCTCAAATTTGAATTTTCTGAGCTTTCCGCCTCCTCGGCCGCGTTTTCTGAAAATAAATCGAGTTGTTGATTAGCGTTATTTTTGATGTTTTCACGGTTGTTAAGAAACTTGTCTGAGAGCGTTTTAAACTCCAGTTCGGCGAATATCCGGCGCAGGCTGTCGCGGTCGGGTTCGGTCAGTCGCAGCTCGTCGAGGTTGAGACTTACGGGCACGTCGGTGCGTATCGTGGCGAGAAACTTTGAGAAGCGTATCTGGTCGGCGTTCTCCTCAACCTTCTTCTTCAGCGCGCCCTTCAGCTCGGAGGTGCGCTCCAGCAGCGAGTCAATCGAGCCGAACTGCTGCAGCAGTTTGACGGCCGTCTTCTCGCCCACGCCCGGACAGCCCGGAATGTTGTCAGCCGCGTCGCCCATAAGGCCGAGCAGGTCGATGACCTGAGCCGTCGTCCCGATGCCGTACTTGCGGCAGACGCCCTCCTCGTCGAGCGTCTCGTAACCGCCGCCGTGGCGCGGGCGGTACATCACGACGTTGCCGCCTACCAGCTGGCCGTAGTCCTTGTCGGGCGTCAGCATGTACGTCCTGATGCCCTCCTGTCCGGCCTTGGTGGCCAGTGTGCCTATAACGTCGTCGGCCTCGAAGCCCTCAGCCTCGAGCACGGGTATGTGCATGGCCGCCAGCACGTCCTTTATCACGGGCACAGAGCGGCGTATGTCCTCGGGCGTCTCCTCTCGCTGCGCCTTGTATTGGGCGTAAGCCTCGCTGCGGAAGGTAGGGCCGTGGGGGTCGAAGGCCACGCCCAGATATGTAGGTTTCTCCTTGGTTATTACCTCGTGCAGCGTGTTGCAGAAGCCCAGCACGGCCGACGTGTTCATGCCCTTGGAGTTAATTCTCGGGTTCTTTATGAAAGCGTAATACGCCCTGTATATCAGCGCGTAAGCGTCCAAAAGGAAAAGTTTATCCATATTTTTGACTGTTTTTACGTGTAAAGTTACTAATTTTTTGTCATTAATCGGATAAATTCACTACTTTTGTATCAAATTTGCAGCGTGTATGGATTATTTATCTATTATAAAAGAACCGATAAAAACAGAACTTGAAAGTTTCGTTACTCTTTTCAACACGTCACTTACTCATGAGGATAACCTCCAGGAAGAGATATTCGCCCGTATCCGTAACCGGGCCGGAAAGCGCATGCGCCCGATGCTCATCATGCTGATGGCCAAGAATTACGGCATAATCAGCGACGCCACGCTGCACGCCGCGGTGGGCCTTGAGCTGCTGCATACGGCCTCGCTCGTTCACGACGACGTGGTAGACGAGAGCCGCGAGCGGCGCGGGCAGGCATCGGTAAACGCCGTCTACGGCAACAAGGTGGCCGTGCTCGTAGGCGACTATATCCTCTCGACGGCCCTGCTGCACGTCTCGATAACGCATAACGAACTGATAGTAAGATACCTGGCCGAGCTCGGCCGCACGCTGTCTGACGGCGAGATACTCCAGCTTACGAGCATATCAGACAGCGAGATTTCTGAAGATACATACTATAGAATAATCAGCCGGAAGACGGCCGCCCTCTTCGAGGCCTGCTGCTCTATCGGCGCCATATCGGCCGGCGTGCCCGAGAGCAGGGTGGGCGAGGCCAAGCGCTTCGGCCGCACGCTGGGCATTATCTTCCAGATTCGTGATGACATCTTCGACTATTATGACTCCGCCGAAATAGGAAAGCCCACCGGCAACGACATGGCTGAGGGCAAGCTTACCCTCCCCGCCATCTACGCCCTGCGCTCAACGGGCGACGAGGCCATGCTCGCCTTGGCGCGTAAGGTGAAGGACGGCACGGTGACGGCCGACGAGATAGCCCGCCTCGTGGACTTCACGAAGCAGAACGGGGGCATAGAATATGCCGAGCGCCGCATGGACGAGCTGCATGCCGAGGCCGAGAACTTCATCGCGACGCAGGTAACCGACCCGGCCCTCCGCCGCAGCCTTACGGCTTATCTTGACTTCGTTGTGAAGCGCAACAATTAACATCGCGTAATTATTTGATACTCAATGGATTACAAAAGGCCGTCTTTCGCACTGCGAAAGGCGGCCTTTGGCGTGGTAAAAGGTGGTGTTTTGTAAAGCTGTATGCGGCCGATGGGTCGGTGAACAGGGTTAAGGGTAATAAAAGGAGGCTGATAGGTGTATTAGGGCTGATAAGCTTGATTAAACTGATAGAGCTAATGGGGCTGATAAGATTAATATGGCTGATTATCAGCCCCTTTATTTGTTATCAGCCCCATTAGTTCGGTTAGCCCTATCAGCCGCATCACTTTCTGTTTCTCTTCAGCCAGTCCACCCTTGCGCGGTACATCTCCTCGCGCAGTCCGCCGCCCTTGACAAAATCGTTTTTAAGCCGCTCTATCAGCTTGCGCAGCAGCACGTCTGTCTGGTGAATAAGTGTTATGGCAATATTGGCCACGGCAACATCATTTCTCAGCTCTATCGCATTGCGGTAATAAGCGCTGTCGTCATGCCTTGAACACGCTGCCCTCGCTGCCGTAGCCTTGTCTCCGTTTATGCTCCATTGTTCAAGACCGCGCACGCGCAGATAGTCCTCATAGTCAAGCAACAGCTCCTGCAGACTGGCGCGGGCCACGTTAGTCAGCTTCAGCTCAGTCTCCTTCGACGTTGTGCTGGCTGCGCTGCCTTCAGCAATATTCTGCTTGCACGAGCGTGCCGCCTGCACCATCTGGTCGATCGTCCTGTCGCCCTTTTCAAGATATTTGTGGGCGAAGTGGTACGTTATGTCATAAATACATTCAGACTTTTTGTACACCTTCAGGTCACGGTAGTTGCCGCGCTGGGGCATGAAATTGCTGATGTCGTTGTTCATGGTATCGGTTGTTATTTAATTATTGATTAATTTTTTCTTTTAATAATGGGGATGATGGGGCTTATAGGGCTGATAATTTAATGGGACAAATGGGGCTGATAAGGCTGATAGGGCTGATGATTTAATAGGACAAATGGGGCCGATAGGGCCGATGGGGCTGATAATTTTATAAGACAAATAGGGCAAATAGGGCTTATAGGGCTGCGCCGCGTTGCGCTCAACAGCGCTCATGCGCCGGTTTATTGGCCCTATCTGCCTTATTAGTCCTATTTCTTTTATCAGCCCTATCAGCCTTATTAGTCTTATTTCTCCCATTGTCTTATCTGCTTTATCAGCCTAATCAGCCCCATTAGTCCTATCCTCTCTCAGAAGAACTTCGTCTCCTCGCCGAGTATTTCGCTGAGCAGCATGTTGGCCAGTCGGCTGGTGCCGAGCCTAAACCACTTGTTGGTGAGCCATTTTTCGCCCAGGACCTCTTTAACTATCGTGTAGTAGATAATTGCATCCATGACCGAATTAAGGCCGCCAGCGGGCTTAAAACCTATCTGTATGCCCGTTTCTTCATAGTATTCCTTGATAGCCTGACACATCACGTAGGCTGCCTCCGGCGTAGCGGCGGGTTCCAGCTTGCCCGTAGAGGTCTTGATGTAGTCGGCGCCGGCATACATCGCCAGGATTGAGGCCTTCTTGATGTTAGACGCCGTCTTGAGGCATCCCGTCTCGAGAATTACCTTCATCGGGGCGTCGCCGCAGGCCTGTTTCATCTCGTTGATGTCGTCGCTTACGCCCTCATAGTCGCCGCTGAGGAACTTGCCCACGGGCATTACGATGTCTATCTCGGTAGCACCGTCTTTCACGGCGAGCGCCGTCTCGGCCACCTTTACCTCTATCAGAGCCTGCGATGAGGGGAAGCTGCCTGATACGCAGGCTATCTCTACGCCGTCAACCTCGAGCGACTCGCTCACCGTCTGGGCAAAGCACGGATACACGCAGATTGTAGCCACGTGGGGCAGGTCAGGGTAGGTGGCGTCAAACTGGTTTACGCGCTCCGTCAGGGCGAGTATGCTCTCGTCGCTGTCGGTGGTCTTGAGCGACGTCAGTTCGATGCTGCCGAAGAGGAATTTCTTCACCTCAAGCGTGTCGTTCTCGTGCACTTTCTCAGCGATAATCTTTCTTACGGCGTCGCGCACGGCTGCGTCGTCAAGGTCGGTAGGATACTTGCTGAGCGCCTCGTCATACTTGCTCATTTTCGGAAAGTCATGCTCATGCTTGTGCTCATGTCCGCACTCACACTGCTTCTTGTTCTCTTCTGTTGCCATAATCAATGTTTTTATTTGTTAGAATAATGTTTTTTCACTCAAAATCAAATAGATTTTTCACTCTTCACTTTTAACTTTTCATTCTTAATGTGTCTCGTCTTGTCGCGCCTGGTCTTCTTCTCGATGTTCTTGCGGAGCGCCTCAGTGAGGTCAACGCCCGTCTGGTTGGCCAGGCAGAGCAGCACCCACAGCACGTCGGCCATCTCGTCAGCAGGGTCGGTAGGCTCGCCCTCCTTGAAGCTCTGGTCGCCATACTTGCGCGCCATGACGCGGGCCAGCTCGCCCACCTCCTCCGTGAGACACGCCATGTTGGTAAGTTCGCTGAAATAGCGCACCCCATATTGCCTAATCCATTGGTCCACAATGAGTTGCGCCTCCTTAATAGTTATTTCACTGTTCATTGCATTTGGATTTTTCACTTTTCACTTTTAATTCTTCACTTTCTTCACTCCTTGTGTCTCGTGTCCATGCAGATGGTCACCGGTCCGTCGTTTACAAGCTCCACCTTCATGTCCGCTCCGAACTCGCCCGTGGCCACACGAAGCCCCGTTGCGGCGTGAAGCTTGGCGCAGAAGGCCTCATAAAGCGGTATGGAAACCTCGTGGCGGGCGGCGTGAATCCATGAAGGGCGGTTGCCTTTCTTGTACGACGCGAGCAGCGTAAACTGGCTTACGACGAGTATCTCGCCGCCAACCTCGGTTATGGGCAGGTTCATCACGCCCTCAGCATCATCGAAAATGCGCAGCGCGGCAATCTTTTTCACCAGCCAGTCAACGTCCTCCACGGTGTCGCCCTCAGCCACTCCGAGCAGTATCATGTAGCCTTTCGCTATCTCTGACTTTACCTTTCCGTCAATGGTTACCGATGCCCGGCTGACGCGTTGAATTACTGTTTTCATCCTATTTGTTTATTTTTATATAGGAGTTAAGGAGTTATGTAGTTAAGGAGTTAAGACATATGCCTTGCTCCTTATAATGCAAATCTCCTTGACTGTTTGTTTCTTGCTTGCTTGCCTCTCGTCTCTTGTCTTTTCGTATGCTGTGTAAACAACTATATTTGTTTATTATCAGCAAAACATATGTCTTAACTCCTTAACTACATAACTCCTTAACTCCTGGAATTAATCTCCTTAACTCCTGAAAAATTACTCCTTTTTCTTAAAATAATTCCACACTATGCCGGCTTTGGCAGGCCCGAGAATGCCCGTTAGAGTCTCTAAATCAGCCTCCTTGATGCGCTTCACCGACTTCAGTTCCTTCAGCAGAAGGTCCTTAGATTTAGGGCCTATGCCCTTGATGTCGTCAAGCTCTGAGTGCAACGCATGCTTGCTGCGCTTGTCGCGGTGGAAGGTTATGGCGAAGCGGTGAACCTCGTCCTGCATGTGCGTAAGGAGGCGGAACAGCTCGCTGTCGGTCTTCATTCCCACCACAACGGGCGGAAAACCATACAGCAGTTCGTTGGTTCTGTGGCGGTCGTTCTTGGCCAGTCCGGCGATAGGAATGCTGAGGTGAAGCTCGTCTTCGACCACCTCGCGCACCACGCTCATCTGCCCCTGTCCGCCGTCAGTTATGATAAGGTCGGGCAGGGGCTGGCCTTCCTCCACTATGCGAGAATATCGTCGGCGCACCACCTCCTGCATTGACGCGTAATCGTCGGGCCCGGTCACCGTTTTTATTATGTATTTACGGTAGTCCTTCTTGCTCGGTTTCATCTTCTTGAACACCACGCACGCCGCTACGGCATCAGTTCCGCTGATGTTTGAGTTGTCGAACATCTCTATCTGATAAGGCATCTTAGGCAGCTTCAGTGCCGTCTGTATTTCCTTCATCAGGCGCACCGATTTCTGCTCTGGATTGAGCTTTTCAGCCTGCTTCAGGCGGTCGAAACGGTACTGTTTGCCGTTCATCTCCGACAGTTCCAGCAGTGTACGCTTGTCGCCCCGCTGCGGCACGGTGAACGTTACGTCCTCAATGGTCATCTCGACGGGGAACGGCACGATTATCTCACGCGACCGGCTGCCCATGCGCTCACGTATCTGCAGTATGCCGAGCTGCAGCACTTCGAGCGCCGTCTCGCCCAGTTTTTTCTTCATTTCGAACGTCTGTGCCTGGTTGATGCTGCCGTTCATCACGTGCATGTAGTTCACGTAGGCCGTCCGCTCGTCGTCAGTGATGCTGAACACGTCGACGTTCGTGATGGTATGGCTTACCACCTCGCTCTTGGCGCAGAAAGTCTCGAGCAGCATGTAGCGCTGTTTCAGCACCTCGGCCTCCTCAAAACGCATCTCCTCGGCCAGCTTCATCATGCGCGAGTAGATGCTGCGCTGCAGCTCGCGCGTGTTTCCTTTCAGTATCTCGCGCGCCTGGGCGATGCACTCCTGATAGTCCTCATAGCTTTGTTTCCCGATGCACGGAGCGCCGCAATTATGTATGTGGTATTCCAGACAGGGCTTATATTTGCCCTGTTCGATGCCCTCACGCGTGATAGGAAAGCGGCACGTGCGCGGCCGGTAAAGCTTCTTGATAAGCTCAAGAATGGCGTACATCGAGCCGATGTGGCTGTAAGGGCCGAAGTAAGTGCCCCATTTCTTGTTGATGGTGCGCGTCTTGAAAATGCGCGGAAAGTATTCTTTCGTGACGCATATCGAGGGATACGTCTTGCCGTCTTTGAGCAGGATGTTGTACTTGGGCTGATATTTCTTTATCAGACTGTTCTCCAGCAGCAGGGCGTCTTCCTCTGTGTTGACCACCGTGTAGGTAATGTCGTGAATCTTGCTGACCAGCACTTTCGTCTTGAAGCGGTCTACCTCCTTGTGGAAGTAGGACGACACGCGGTTCTTAAGGTTCTTCGCCTTGCCCACGTATATTATCGTTCCGTGCTCGTCGTAGTACTGGTAGCTGCCGGGCTTCGTGGGCATGTTGCTCACGATGGCCTTCAGACGCTCCAGCCGCTTCTCGTTTTCTTCTTTAGTCATGACGTGTAAGTGCTTTGTTTATAGAGGTTTCGAGAAATAATGTTTCACGTGAAACTTTAATCATTTAGTAGTTAAAGGAGTTAGAAGAAGTTATCACTCGCTTCGCTCGCTTAGTAGTTAAAGTCATTAGCCTTGCATCAACAAGGAGGCTGGTAGTAGTTAAAGTAGTTAGAGGAGTTAAGGCGACCTTCGTCCGCCGGTAGTTAAAGTCGTATGCTTTATAGATTATTAGTTCAATCTGTCCTATTGGCCGTAAGACCGTATAACCGTATAACCTTACAACCTCATAACCGCCAAACCTCATAACCTTATAATATCAAGACATTTGGCTTTAACTTCTAGCGAGCTTTGCGAGCGATAACTTCTCTAACTTCTTTAACTACTTAAAAGAAACTACACCTGCAACAGCGTCGTGATTTCCGTATCGCTGTCGAAGTTGTCGCGGCCGTGCATGCCCTCGCGTGTAAGTTCTATGATGAAGTTAATGTAGATTTTCTTCGGGTGAAACTTCTTCACGAGGTTGTAGGCAGCCTTCATTGTGCCGCCAGTTGCCAGCAGGTCGTCGTGCAGCAGAACGACGTCGTCGCTCGTTATGGCGTCTTTATGAATCTCGATAGTATCGGTGCCGTACTCCTTGGCGTAGCTCTCCTGAATGGTGTCGCACGGCAGTTTGCCCGGTTTGCGGCAAAGCACTACGCCTGCGTGCAGCTTCACGGCAAGCGCCGAAGACATGATGAAGCCGCGGCTCTCGATGCCTACAATCTTAGTGATGCCCTTGTCCTTGTACAGGTCATACAGTTCCTGCTCCATTATCTGGAGGCAGTCGGGGTTAGAGAACAGCGTCGTAACGTCTCTGAAGATTACTCCTTTTTTCGGAAAATCAGGAATGTTGCGCAGATTTTCCAGCAATGTCTTGTTGTTCATTTTTTACGTTATTATATTAATATTGGTAATTGTCTTGTCAGCACCCGTTGCGGGGCGTTTTGCCAAATGCCGTCTTTCGTGTTCCGATTGACGGCTTTTTGCCGGATGAAAGACGGTCTTTTGCAGGACAAAAGACGGCCTTTCGCAAAGGCATGTTTTGCCGCCCGTTTTGTGCGCCGTGTGGAGTGGGGCGGCGGCTCCTCGCCGGCGGTATTTTTATATGTGTGCCGTGGCTGTTCAGCCGGCTCCGTTTCATCGCCTTAAGTGATGATTTTCATCTTCAAGCAAGTTTGTGGGTGAAGTCCGTATGTTGCAGTTTTTCAGACCTTTCCACCGTTTTCGCTTGATAAAAAATCGGCAAAATGTTTCACGTGGAACATATGCCGCGACTACCTCTTCATGAGCACCAGCATGATGTTGATGTCGCTCGGCGATACGCCCGGTATGCGGCTTGCCTGCGCCAGCGTCTCGGGGTCTATTTTTGTAAGCTTTTGACGGGCCTCGGTCGAGAGCTGCTGCATCTCTGAGTACTTGAAGTGGCCGCGTATTCTGATGTTCTCCAGGCGGTGCATCTTCTCCGCCACGAGGCGTTCGCGCTCTATGTAGCCCTTATACTTCATCTTGATTTCTGCCGCCTCGGCTATCTCTTCGCGGCGGTTTGGCAGCGATTCCAACGCCTGCTTGAGCCCCGGCAGAATCTCAGAAAGATTGTTCAGCGTGAGCTGCGGGCGCGCTATGAGGTCGGCTATCTTGCAACCCTCGCGCAGGGGAGTGGTGCCCAAGGCTTCAAGCTGCGAGTTTATGTCGCGCGGTTTTACCGGTGTGGCGGTGCAGTAATCAGTCAGCCGTTCCATGGCCTCTTTCTTCTGCATCCACCAGTCGTAGCGGTCGCGGCGGGCAAGACCTAAGCTGTAAGCCCTCTCGGTGAGGCGTGCGTCGGCATCATCCTGGCGCAGCAGTATGCGGTATTCGGCGCGGCTGGTGAACATGCGGTAAGGCTCGTCGACGCCTTTGGTCACGAGGTCGTCTATTAGTACGCCTATGTAAGCCTCGTCGCGGGCCAGAGTGAACGGCCGGCCGCCCGAGCAGCTCAGCGCGGCGTTTACCCCGGCTACGAGCCCCTGGCCGGCCGCCTCTTCGTATCCGGTGGTGCCGTTCACCTGTCCGGCCATGAAGAGGCCCGGTATTATCTTTGACTCCAGCGTGTGGCGCAGCTGTGTAGGGTCAAAGAAGTCGTACTCAATGGCGTAGCCCGGGCGGTAGACCTTGGCGTCGCGCAGGGCCGGAATCTTTCTCAGTGCGGCTATCTGCGCCTCCATCGGCATTGACGACGAGAAGCCGTTGAGGTACATCTCGTTGGTGTCCTCGCCTTCGGGTTCAAGAAAAAGCGGATGTTGCTGCTTGTCAGGAAAGGTGACAAGCTTGGTCTCTATCGACGGGCAGTAACGCGGGCCGATGCTCTGTATCTGCCCGTTGTACAGGGGCGAGTCGGCAATGGCGGCCATGAGCGTGGCGTGAACGTCGGGGTTGGTGTAGCATGTCCAGCACGTAAGCTGCTTCAGCGGCCGGCTCTGGGACATAAAACTGAAGCTGTGGAAGTCGTGCTCGCCCTCCTGCACCTCCATATCCTCAAAGTGGACGGTGCGGCGGTCTATGCGCACGGGCGTGCCCGTCTTCATGCGTCCGGCCGTCACGCCGTGGCGTGTGATGCTCTCTGTAAGATGCTCCACGGCCGGTTCGGCTATGCGCCCGCCGGGCAGGTGGCGGCGGCCTATGTGCAGAAGACCGTTGAGGAAGGTGCCCGCCGTGAGCACGACGCTCCCGGCGCGCAGCTCCACGCCCCACACGGTGCGCACGCCTACGGCCCTGCCTTGCTCTACGATGAGCTCCTCGGCCTGGTCCTGCCAGATGTCGAGGCCGTCGGTACGGTCGAGCACCGAGCGCCACTGCCAGATGAACTTGCCGCGGTCACACTGGGCGCGGGGGCTCCATACGGCCGGCCCCTTCGAGCGGTTGAGCATGCGGAACTGTATTGCCGTGGCGTCGGTTACCAGGCCCATGTGGCCTCCCAGGGCGTCAATCTCGCGTACGATCTGGCCTTTGGCTATGCCGCCCACGGCCGGGTTACAGCTCATCTGGGCTATCTTGTTCATGTCCATGGTAACGAGGCATGTGCTGGCGCCCATGCCCGCCGCCGCGGCCGCGGCCTCACATCCGGCGTGTCCGCCGCCGATAACGATAACGTCGTATTTTAATATCATTTCTTTGAAGGTGAGAAGGTTGGAAAGTGAGAAGGTGAGGATGTGTTTTCTCACACTCTCGCCTTGCTGTTTGCTGGCGCAAAAGTAAGAATTTAAATTGAATTTTTATATAAATACTTTGACTTATCGCCAAAATAGAGTATATTTGCACACCCGAAGGGCGTGGCCATACTTATAAATAGGTAGCGGGCGCGCCCGTCGGCGACGTGATTCCGGATTAACAATAATTCATTTTTAATACTTAAAATTTCAATCATTTATGTGGTTATGTAATTCACCAATCGGAAGGAAAGTTGTGATGTCGGTAACGGGCGTCGCGCTTATCCTGTTCTTGACATTCCACATGTCAATGAACTTAGTTGCTCTTTTCTCGGGCGAGGCTTACAACGCGGTGTGTGAGTTCCTCGGGGCTAACTGGTACGCGCTCATAGCGACGCTGGCTCTGGCTGCCCTGGCTGTAATCCACATCGTGTACGCGTTCCTGCTGACGATGCAGAACCGCCGCGCGCGCGGCAACGAGCGTTACGCCGTAACGTCACGTCCTGAGAAAGTTGAATGGGCATCTCAGAACATGCTCGTGCTCGGCATCATCGTGCTGCTGGGCCTGCTGCTCCACCTGTTCAACTTCTGGTATAACATGATGTTCGCCGAGCTGACCGGCATCACGGTGCCCCATCTGCCCTCAGACGGCTTCGCCTACATCATCGACACGTTCTCTTGCCCGCTTTACGTAGTGCTCTACATCATCTGGCTGGCCGCTATCTGGTTCCACCTCTCTCACGGCTTCTGGAGCGCCATGCAGACATTCGGCTGGAACGGCAAGGTTTGGTTCAACCGCTGGAAGACCATCGGCCTTGTCTACACATCGCTGCTTATGCTGGGCTTCCTCGTTGTAGTGCTGGCGTTCGCCTTCGGACTGGCTCCGAGCATGTGGTAATACCATTTCATAATACATAATTTATAATTCATAATTATCATGGCAAAGCAATTAGATTCCAAGATACCTGAGGGGCCGATAGCTGAGAAATGGACCAACTATAAGGCTCACCAACGTTTGGTTAACCCTAAGAACAAACTGAAGCTCGACGTCATCGTAGTGGGCACGGGTCTGGCAGGTGCCAGCGCTGCGGCTTCACTCGGCGAGATGGGCTTCAACGTCCTGAACTTCTGCATCCAGGACTCTCCGCGCCGTGCACACTCTATCGCTGCACAGGGCGGTATCAACGCCGCCAAGAACTATCAGAACGACGGCGACTCTGTTTACCGACTTTTCTACGACACCGTAAAGGGCGGCGACTACCGCGCTCGTGAGGCTAACGTTTACCGTCTGGCTGAGGTGTCAAACAATATCATCGACCAGTGCGTGGCTCAGGGCGTTCCGTTCGCTCGCGAGTACGGCGGCATGCTGGCAAACCGCTCTTTCGGCGGCGCGCAGGTGTCACGTACGTTCTACGCCAAGGGACAGACCGGCCAGCAGCTGCTGCTCGGCGCTTACTCGGCTCTTAGCCGCCAGGTTCACACGGGCCGCGTAAAGCTCTACACCCGCTACGAAATGGAAGACGTGGTTATCGTGAACGGCCGTGCACGCGGCATCATCGCGAAGAACCTCGTGACAGGCAAGCTGGAGCGCTTCTCTGCCAACGCCGTAGTGATAGCTACCGGCGGATACGGCAACACATACTTCCTCTCTACCAACGCCATGGGCTGCAACTGCACGGCCGCTATGGCTTGCTACCGTAAGGGAGCTTACTTCGCTAACCCGTCTTACGTCCAGATTCACCCGACTTGTATCCCCGTACACGGCGACAACCAGTCGAAGCTGACGCTGATGTCAGAGTCTCTGCGTAACGACGGCCGCATCTGGGTGCCCAAGAAACTTGAGGACGCCAAGGCTCTGCAGCGCGGCGAGAAGAAACCGACCGACATCCCCGAGGAAGACCGCGACTACTACCTGGAGCGCCGCTACCCGGCATTCGGTAACCTCGTGCCCCGTGACGTGGCTTCACGTGCAGCCAAGGAGCGCTGCGACAAGGGCTACGGCGTGAACAACACCGGTCTGGCCGTTTATCTCGACTTCTCTGAGAGCATCGAGCGCCTCGGCCTCGACGTCGTTCTGCAGCGTTACGGCAACCTGTTCGACATGTATGAGGAAATCACCGACGTCAATCCGGGCGAGGTGGGCAACGAAATCAACGGCGTGAAGTATTACAACCCGATGATGATTTACCCCGCTATCCACTACACCATGGGCGGTATCTGGGTTGACTACGAGCTGATGACCACTATCGAAGGCCTCTTCGCCATCGGTGAGTGCAACTTCTCTGACCACGGAGCCAACCGCCTCGGCGCCTCTGCTCTTATGCAGGGTCTGGCTGACGGATACTTCGTGCTGCCGTACACTATCCAGAACTACCTGGCTGACCAGTCTATCTGGCCCCGCATCTCTACCGACCTGCCCGAGTTTGAGGAGGCCGAGAAGGGCGTCGAGAAGGAGATTGACCGCCTCATGAACATAAAGGGCAAGCGCTCTGTAGACTCAATCCACAAGGAGCTTGGCCACATCATGTGGGAGCATGTGGGCATGGGCCGCACCGCTGAAGGCCTGAAGGAAGGTCTTGAACTGATAAAGAAAATCCGCAAGGAGTTTGAGACTAACCTCTTCATCCCCGGCACTAAGGAAGGCCTTAACACTGAGCTTGACAAGGCTATCCACCTGCGCGACTTCATCACTATGGGCGAACTGATAGCTTACGACGCACTTTCACGCAACGAATCGTGCGGCGGTCACTTCCGCGAGGAGTACCAGACCGAGGACGGCGAGGCAAAGCGCGACGACGAGCACTACTTCTACGTTGGCTGCTGGGAGTACCAGGGCAGCGACGAGAAGGCACCTGAGCTCATCAAGGAGCCGCTCCACTATGAGGCAATAAAGGTTCAGACACGTAACTACAAGAATTAATATCAATCAAGGTTGTAAGGTTATAAGGTTATGAGGTTATAAGGACCTTGTGGCAGCTGACGGTTAAATGAACTATGGGACCGCACAAGAACCTGAGAGTATGGAGTGAAGGCATGAGGCTGGCAACCGGTGTTTACCGTGTTACCAAAGGTTTCCCGAGAGAAGAGCTCTTCGGACTTGTAAGCCAGATGCGCCGCTGTGCGGTGTCGATACCTTCAAACATAGCCGAAGGTTACGGTCGGGGCACAAATGCGGAACTGATACATTTTCTGTATATTGCGCTCGGTTCGTCAAACGAGTTGGATACACAGCTCGCCCTGTCGCGGCAGTTTGAGTATGTCAGTGACGATGATTTCATTGAGCTTGAATGCCTTAACGAGGCCGTAAATAGAATGATTCAGTCATTGATACACACCCGCAAGAACCGGGACATGGCTGAACCGCCGGCAAAACCTCAAAACCGTAAAACCATAAAACCCTAAAACCGATTATAAAAATGGAAGGTAATATAAGTTTCACGCTGAAGGTCTGGCGTCAGAACGGGCCTAAGGCAAAAGGTCATTTTGACACGTTCGAGATGAAGGATATCCCGACGGATACCTCATTCCTCGAGATGTTGGACATTCTGAACGAGCAGCTCATCGAGAGCGGCAAGGAGCCGTTCGTCTTCGACCACGACTGCCGCGAGGGTATCTGCGGCATGTGCTCGCTCTACATCAACGGTCATCCCCACGGACCGGCAACCGGAGCTACTACCTGTCAGCTCTATATGCGCCGCTTCCACGACGGCGACATCATCACCGTTGAGCCGTGGCGCTCGGCTGCGTTCCCCGTTATCAAGGACTGCATGGTTGACCGTGGCGCGTTCGACAAGATAATGCAGGCCGGCGGATACATCAGCGTTCGCACCGGACAGCCCCAGGACGCCAACGCCATCCTTATCCCGAAGGAGAACGCCGACGAGGCTATGGACTGCGCTACCTGCATCGGTTGCGGTGCCTGCGTGGCAGCCTGCAAGAACGGTTCGGCAATGCTCTTCGTCAGCTCTAAGGTAAGCCAGCTCGCCCTTCTGCCCCAGGGACGCCCCGAGGCGGCTAAGCGTGCAAAGGCAATGGTGATGAAGATGGAGGAGCTCGGCTTCGGTAACTGCACCAACACACGTGCCTGCGAGGCTGAATGCCCGAAGAACGAGTCAATCGCCAACATCGCCCGCCTGAACCGCGAGTTCATCAAGGCAAAGCTCGACGACTAAGACTATCTTTTAAACAGACTGATAAAAAACGGCAGTACACGGCAATGTGTGCTGCCGTTTTTTGTATATGAATTGGCTGAGACAGACACCAATTCTTGTTCTCTATTGACATTTTTGTCATTAAATGTATGTTATAATGATTAAAATATTTAATCTTTTCTGACTATATGTCAGTAAAATATGCCTCTTTGTCGAAATATGTCAATGGCACGGATGTTGCATTATGTTGGGTGAAAGCTTCGAACGGAAGCGAGAGGCAATCGAAGGAAGCGAAGCCCGAAAGGGTGGGCGACCGGATAACAAAAATAAAACAAAACATAAAAAAATAAGGAGGATTTGATTATGTTACCAGTATTTAGTAGAAACACTTGGATGCCTGAAGTTTTCAATGACTTTTTCGACAACGACTTTATGGGACGCGCAAATGCTACGGCACCTGCAATCAACGTTAAGGAGAGCGACAGTGAGTACACCGTAGAGCTTGCAGCTCCGGGCCTGAAGAAAGAGGACTTCAACGTCAACATCGACAAGGACGGTAACCTGCACATCCACATGGAGAGCAAGAACGAGAAGAAGGACGAGGACAAGAAGAGCCACTACCTGCGCCGTGAGTTCTCTTACTCAAAGTACGAGCAGACGCTTCTGTTGCCCGATGATGTCGACAAGGACAAGATTGAGGCCAAAGTCAACGACGGTGTCCTTACCGTAAGCCTGCCGAAGGTTGAGCATAAGGAAGAGAAAACCATGAAGCAGATAGAAGTAAAATAAAGGTGAGAAGGTGAGAAAGTGAGACGTTGAGAAGGTGAGAAAGTGAGACATTGAGAAGGTGAGAAAGTGAGAAGGTGAGAGCCTCCGGCTTTCTCACCTTTTTTGTTTTTCTCACTTTCCGACCCTCTCACTTTCTCACTTTTTCCTGATTTTCTCACCTTC
>URRR01000044.1 GCA_900550365.1 uncultured Prevotella sp.
TAGGATGCGGCTCGGTAATACCAATAGCGAAAACTTCGTTTTCTCTTGGTATTACGCTCGCCTTTCACTATATTTGCTGACGCGACAATAGGATGCGGCTCGGTAATACCAATAGCGAAAACTTCGTTTTCTCTTGGTATTACGCTCGCCTTTCACTATATTTGCAGATAAATACAAACATTTAATAGAAAAACAGCAATTAAAAGACAATGAAGAAATTAGTTTTAATGTTACTTATGTGCGCGCCAATGGCAGTTTTCGCACAGACTACTCCCAAGTTCGGACATGTTGACTCACAGGCTATCATGGCCAGTCTTCCTGAGTTCATCAAGGCACGTGGCGAGCTTGAAGCACAATCTAAGCAGTACGAGAACGACCTGAAGGCAATGCAGGACGAGCTGCAGCGCAAGTCTGACGAGTACGACAAGACGAAGAGCACCATGAACGAGACAAAGCGTACCGAGACCGAGAACGAGCTGCAGCAGCTCTTCCAGAAGGTTCAGCAGGCTTATCAGGACAATCAGGCCGCTCTGCAGAAGGCACAGCAGGAGAAGCTGCAGCCTATCATGACCAAGGTAATGACGGCTATACAGAATGTAGGCAAGAACGGCGGCTATGTTTACATCATGGACCGTGCCGGCGGCATACCTTATATCAGCGATACGCTGAGCAAGGACGTTACCGAGGACGTAAAGGCAGAAATCAACAAGATAAAATAACAGCCCGTAAGGCTAATCAATAAGTCAGGGGAGTTAAAGTAGTTAAAGGCTATGCCGCCGCTGCTCCGCGCCGTTTGTCGCGGTCGTCAGGGTGCTGTCTTTAATTCCTTTAACTCCCTTAAGTTTTTAAAATACATAATGCACGGTTTACAAATGCGAAAACTATTATCCCTCCTGGCAGTAATGTTATTCACCTTGACTGCCGGGGCGCAGGTCAAGTTCGGTTATCTCAGTTACGGCGATGCCATCAAGGCCATGCCCGATTATGCCGTCATGCAGCAGAATCTGGCAACGCTCCGCACGCAGTATGAGGACGAGACCAAGCGTTCGGAGGCAGAGTTCAATGAAAAGTACGAGCTGTTCCTTGAAGGGCAGGGCAGTCTTGACCGCCCCATTCTGCAGAAGCGACAGTCAGAGCTGCAAGAGATGCTTACAAAGAATATTTCGTTCAAGAAGGAGGCAGAGCGCCTCTTAAAGCAGGCCGAGGCCGATATGTATGCGCCGTTGAAGAAGAAGCTCGACGACATTCTCAATAAGATAGGCTTGGAACGCGGCTATGCCTTCATCCTCAACACCGACGGCGACGCCCTGCCTTTTGTCAGTACGGTTTACGGTGAAGACATAACGGCGCTCGTGCTTGATGCCGTCAGGGAGCAGCAGCCGCAGCAACGTTAGCCTCATGTGCGCTTTTCCGCAGAAAAACAATATTGCCATATGAACACATCAGATATCCGCATTACCGGTAAAAGCCCGTTGCTTTCAGAGGGCGCGGCCGCTGACGCGCCTGCCGGAGCAGGCATGGCCATGCATGACGGAGCCGGACCAATAGGCGTGTTTGACTCCGGTTACGGCGGCCTTACCATTCTTCATGAGATGCGCAGCCTGCTGCCGCAGTATGATTTTCTATACCTTGGCGACAACGCCCGCGCTCCCTACGGCCCGCGTTCGTTTGATGTAGTATATCAGTTTACGCGCGAAGCCGTCGTCAAACTCTTCTCGTTGGGCTGCCATCTCGTCATCCTGGCCTGCAACACGGCGTCGGCTAAGGCCCTGCGTACAATCCAACAGAACGACATTCCACAGATAGACCCGGCCCGCAGAGTGCTGGGCGTGATACGCCCCACGGCCGAATGCATCGGCAACATCACGCGCACGCGCCACGTCGGCATACTCGCCACTGAGGGAACTATCAAGAGCGAGAGTTACGTAATGGAGATAAACAAGCTCTATCCCGACATAAAGGTAACGGGAGTGGCCTGCCCCCTGTGGGTGCCGCTTATCGAAAACAACGAGTACGACACGCCGGGAGCTGACTATTTCGTAAAGAAACGCATTGATACCCTGATGTTCCGCGACCCTGAGATTGATTCCGTTATCCTCGGCTGCACGCATTATCCTATCCTGCTCGACAAGATATTGAAGTACACCCCGCGCGGAGTCAAGATCATACCGCAGGGCGAATATGTGGCGGCAAGCCTCAAGACCTATCTCGCGCGGCATCCGGAGATGGACGTAATGTGCACCAAGCACGGCCGTTGTCATTACCTCACGACCGAGAACAAGGACAAGTTCCGCGAGTCGGCGCGTATCTTCATGCACGAGCCGGTTGACGTAGAGACAATTACTTTGGGATAAATCTAAGCATTAAGTACGGTGTGTAACTTTAAAAATTTCATAAAGTTACACTGCCGCAAGCATATTTTCAGCAAACGTTTGCACTGATTTTTCAGCCGTTTCAGCTATTAAAGGCATACAGCCAAAGCACGAAACGGCTAATTTTATGTCGTGTAAAGAAACAGTTATTACCATGAAAAAGATTTTTACCTTATTCGTTTCGCTGCTCGCAGCGGCATCACTGATGGCTCAAGGGTGGCCCGCACAGTATAAGGGAGTTATGCTGCAAGGCTTCTACTGGGACTCTTTCGCCGACACGCAGTGGACCAATCTTGAGAGCCAGGCAGACGAGCTGGCCGAGTTTTTTGACCTTATCTGGATACCGCAGAGCGGTAAGTCGGGGTCTTATCCCAACAAATCAATGGGTTATGACGACCTCTGGTGGTTCACGGATTATACCAGTTCGTTCGGCAACGAGGCACAGTTGCGCTCGATGATAAAGACGTTTAAGAGCAAGGGACTGGGCACGATAGCCGACGTCGTGATTAACCATCGCTCCACGCTCGCCGGCACATGGATGCAGTTCCCCGTTGAGACTTACAACGGAAAGACCTACACCATGAGCGCCGCCGACGTATGTTCAAATGACGACGCGGCAAGTCCGGACAATCCGGAAGAGGAGCCCACGGGCGCGCCTGACAGCGGCGACGGCTTTGACGGGGCACGAGACCTCGACCACTCCAGCGTCAACGTGCAGACCGTTGTCAAGGCATATCTCGATTTCCTGTTAAATGATTTAGGCTATGCCGGCTTCCGTTACGATATGGTTAAGGGCTATGCGCCAAAGTACACGGCGATTTATAACGCGTCGGCACAGCCCCAATACTCCGTAGGTGAATACTGGGACGGCAACGCATCTAACGTGGAAGCCTGGATAGACGGCACCAAGAGCGACGGCATTATACAGTCGGCAGCGTTTGATTTCCCGCTGAAATACTACCTGCGCGACTGCTGCAATGCCAATTCGGGGTGGAACAGACAGATCGACAACAGCCTCATGTTCTCGCCTAAATACAGGCGTTACGCCGTAACATTCGTGGACAATCACGACACTTATGGCCGCGGCAATGACAGTGAGATTACAAAAAATGTCCTGGCCGCCAACGCCTTCATACTGGCAATGCCCGGCACTCCGTGCGTCTTCCTGCCGCATTGGAAAGCCTATAAGCAGGCTATCAAGCAGATGATTTACGCCCGCAAGGCCGTCGGAATAAGCAACATGAGCACGTTTAAGGGACTTAATAACACCACCGCACAGTACGCCGCTCAGGTAAACGGAGACGCCGGCGCGTCGGTGGTGGTGCTCATGGGCAGCACGGAATGGCCCAGCTCAACAGCCGAGGAGGCTGACTATTTCCTCGTGCAGACGGGCGACAACTTCGCCTACTACCTGTCGCGCAGCGCCGAGACGGCATGGGCCAGCGTGCCCTCAGGCACTTATGACAACGCCATAACCGTTACGCTGAATGCTGTTACCGCGCAAGACGGCGTGCAGATAGTCTACACCACTGACGGCACGGAGCCTTCGGCTGCTAACGGCACTAAGGTAAACGACGGCGCGCAGATAACCGTCAGCACCGGCTGTACGCTCAAGGCAGGCCTGCTCTCGGGCGGAACGGTAAGCGGAATTATCACGCGCAACTATACAATAAAGGCTTTCCAGCCGCACGACATCACCGTTTACGTCAATGCCGACGCCGTGGGCTGGCAGCAGATGTATTACCACACGTGGGGCGGCGACGGCTCTCACGGCACCAACTGGCCGGGCAAACTCGTTACGGCAACCAAGGAAGTGGGCGGCAAGACGTGGTATTATAACACCTACCGCCTCAACTCTTCTGGCGATTATGTCAGCTTCGTGTTCGATGCAGGGTCGAATGCAAACCAGACGGTTAATGTGGAAAACGTCACCACGGATAAGTATTATGAGATTTCCACGCAGACGTCAGGCAGCCATCATCTCGTCTACGACGTTACCGCCGACTATTCAACGGGCATCTCGTCGGTCACCGTCAGCAATGGCGAAGCCGTCGGCCGTCCCGGCGTTTACACGATAGACGGCCGCCTTGTGCGCATGACTGAGCGCGGCACTTCTGCCTCAGAGGCTGTCAGCGGACTGCCCCGCGGCCTGTATATCGTCAACGGCCGCAAGATGGTTGTGCGCTGATAACACCGCAAAATATATCTGCCTGATATTCAATAACATACAAACCGCTTTGCAAAAGGCCGCCTTTTACCCGCTAAAAGGCGGCCTTTTATCGTTCAATTCATGGCCTTTTACAAGGCGAAAGGGCACCTTTTGGAATGCGTGTGGCCGTCGGCGACACGCCATATGCGCAAAAATACGGCGCCAATCCCCGTTGTTACGATTTTTTTCAGTACTTTTGCACCACATGTGGGCACATCCCGCCCATTGCAACACATATCAAACAGATTATGGAAAATCAAAAGAATTATAAGCGCACTACCGTCACCGCCGCCCTGCCTTACGCCAACGGCGGAGTGCAC
This sequence comes from uncultured Prevotella sp., assembly GCA_900550365.1. Taxonomy (GTDB): domain Bacteria; phylum Bacteroidota; class Bacteroidia; order Bacteroidales; family Bacteroidaceae; genus Prevotella. Next base: position 4,902 of record URRR01000044.1, read on the forward strand.
ATAGGTCACCTGGCCGGAGTGTATGTGCCTGCGGACATCTACGTGCGTTACCTGAGACTGAAGAAACAGGACGTTAAGTTTATCTGCGGAAGCGACGAGCACGGCGTGCCAATCACTATCCGCGCCAAGAAAGAGGGCATAACGCCCCAGCAGGTGGTAGACCGCTACCACTCACTCATCAAGAAGAGCTTTGAGGACTTCGGCATTTCGTTCGACATCTACAGCCGCACCACGTCGGATACGCACACCGAGGTGGCGTCAGCTTTCTTCAAGAAGCTGTACGATGAGGGCAAGCTGGTAGAGAAAACGTCAATGCAGTATTATGACGAGGAGGCGCATCAGTTTCTTGCCGACCGCTACATCACGGGCGAATGCCCCCACTGCCACAACCCGAAGGCATACGGTGACCAGTGCGAGAAGTGCGGTTCTGACCTTGACCCGACCGAGCTTATCAATCCGGTGAGCGCTATCACAGGCTCGAAACCCGTGCTGCGCGAGACCAAGAACTGGTATCTGCCGCTGAATGAATACCAGGACTGGCTGAAGAAATGGATACTTGAGGGCCACAAGGAGTGGCGCCCGAACGTGTACGGGCAGTGCAAGTCATGGCTCGACCTCGACCTGCAGCCGCGCGCGATGACGCGTGACCTCGACTGGGGAATACCCGTTCCTGTAGAGGGAGCTGAGGGCAAGGTGCTCTACGTGTGGTTTGACGCGCCGATAGGATATATCTCTAACACGAAGGAACTGCTGCCCGACGAGTGGCAGAAGTGGTGGAAAGACCCTGAGACACGCCTTGTCCACTTCATCGGAAAGGACAATATCGTGTTCCACTGCATCATCTTCCCGTCGATACTTCACGCCATGGGCGACTATATTCTGCCCGACAACGTGCCGGCAAACGAGTTTCTTAACCTTGAGAACGACAAGATTTCGACATCCCGCAACTGGGCCGTTTGGTTGCACGAGTACCTCGTTGACCTGCCCGGAAAGCAGGACGTGCTGCGCTATGTGCTTACCGCCAATGCGCCCGAGACCAAGGACAACAACTTCACCTGGAAAGATTTCCAGGAGCGTAACAACAGTGAGCTGGTTGGCATTTACGGCAACTTCGTCAACCGTGCGCTGCAGCTTACGAAGAAATACTTTAACTGCGTAGTGCCCGCCTGCGGCGAGCTGACCGACATCGACCGCCAGACTATCGATGAGTTCCATGACGTTAAGGCAAACGTTGAGCGTCTGCTGGACAACTTCAAGTTCCGTGATGCACTCAAAGAGGCCATGAACCTCGCCCGCATCGGCAACAAGTATATCGCTGACTGTGAGCCATGGAAGGTGGCAAAGACCGACATGAAGCGCGTCGAGACTATCCTCAACATCTCTCTGCAGCTTGTTGCCAACCTCTCGATTGCCTTCGAGCCGTTCCTGCCTTTCAGCTCGGCACGCCTCCGCAAGATGCTCAATATCGACTCGTTCGACTGGAACCGGCTCGGCTCTACTGACCTGCTGCCTGCCGGACATCAGCTTGCCGAGCCCGAACTGCTGTTCGAGAAGATTGAGGATGACGTCATCCAGTATCAGCTCGACAAGCTCGAGGCCACCAAGAAGGCCAACGCCGAGGCCGCATATAAGGCTAAGGAGATTAAGCCGGTGATAGCTTTTGAAGACTTTGAGAAGCTCGACATGCGTGTAGGTCTTATCAAAGCGTGCGAGAAAGTGAAGAAGGCAGACAAGCTGCTGAAGTTTACCATCGACGACGGCAGCGGCAAAGACCGCACCATTGTGTCAGGTATCGCGAAATATTATAACCCCGAAGACCTTGTCGGCAAGCGTGTCTGCTTCGTCGCCAACCTTGCTCCGCGCAAGCTGAAGGGCATCGAGAGCCAGGGCATGATTCTCTCTGCCGAGGACTTTGACGGCTCGCTCAGCGTGATAACCACCACCGCCGACGTAAAGCCCGGCAGCCAGGTGTGCTGACGCAAATTAAGAATTAAGAGTTAAGAAAAAAATGCTTTGTCGGGTGGCTTCTTATAGGGCTTTTAGACCCTATATGGCTTATAAGCTGTTACCCGACAAAGCATTTTTTTCTTAACTCTTAATTCTTAACTCTTAATTTCTAAAATATCGTTAGGCACCCAAAGGCAGCTATTGCAAATATCACCGGAATTTGCGTGTCGTATATTTTCTTGCGGTAGAGCATGTCGTCGACGAAATAAAAGGCCAAGAGCGCAAACCTCAAAAGGTGCTTCAATGCGTCTTTCACCTCGTCGCCGGCATCGCCTCCTTTGGCGAACGCCACGATGCAGAACACCAATTCGGCTATCGCCGTGAGGGCAAACAACACCTTGATAAACATACATCCTATAATGGGACGTGACTTTCTTAGCGTTTCCATATTGTTTTTACCAGTACATGCAACATGCAACTTCCGCAGCTAAAGCGGCAAGTCCTACGCCCGCGCAGCGGGCGATAACTCCTTTTTAACTCCTTCTAACTACTTAAAAGATTACTCCATTCCTTCCATTCCGCCGCCTTCGCCGCCCATGTTGGCGCTGTTGTTAACCTTCTTTTTGGGCGCTTTGGCCTTCATGTTGCCGAAGCTGTAGGTCAGGGTGAAGTTCATCATGCGGCCGCTTCCCCAGTTAGTCTGGTGGCGGGTGAACGTCTCTGAGCTTGTGAAATTCTCAAACTTACGCGTGTTAAGCAGGTCACGGCAGTTGATGGCGAGCGTTAGCTTGCGGTCGAGGAACGTCTTGCGGATACCTAAGTTCATGGTGAAGTTACCCTTGCGGTAGCCCTGCGTGATGACCTGACGTGAGCGGTAGCGGCCCGTAAGCTGCACTGATATGTCGTAAGGCAGCATGAGCGAGGCCTGCATGCGGGCGTTCCACGTGAAGTTATTGCTGCCCTCTCCGTAAATGGTCTGCCCGTCAATGTCGTATGAAAAGCCGTTCAGCTTGTAGTAATAAGCGTTAGCCGTGGTTGTGAGCGACAGTATCTTGCATATCTGGTTCTTAAGAACAAGCTCGACACCGGTGCTCAGACTCTTGGCAACGTTCATGTAAGTCTGGTACATCATGTTGTCCGTGCTGCTCTGGTAGCTGATGCGCTGTATCACGTCTGACGTGGGACGATAGTACGCGCTGAGCAGAAGTGAGTGCTCGGGCCACGTCTTCAGATAGTTAAGAGAGAACGAGTTGCTGTACTCCGGGGTAAGTTCGGGGTTACCGAACGACGTCATCGACGCGTCACGAGTGTTGCGGAAGCTGTTAAGCTGGCCTCCCCACGGACGGCGCAGACGGCGTGTATAGTTGAGCTGAAGCTGCTGGGTCTCGGTCAACTGGTAAGAAAGGAACACGCTGGGGAACAGCTGGAAGAAGTCGTTCTTGAACGGTTTGTCACGCTTTGAGGGGTCATGCTCCTGCTCATAGTCGTAACTCTCGGTGTTCACCTTCCAGTATTCGCCGCGCAGACCGGCCATTACGCCCAGTTTGCCGAGCTTGAATGAAGCCGTTGCATACAGCGCGTGAAGGTCCATGTTGTAGATAAAGCGGTTGTAATACTCCTTGTCCTCAGTCTGGTTAGTTCCCTCCCAAGACGTCTCGTCGATATAACTTTCCTGCGGAGAGTTCTCCCGGCTGAAGTTACCCTGGTATCCGGCCTGGAGCGTTATGTTGTCGGTTATCGGGTTCTCATAGTCAAGTTTCACCTCCCATGAGCGGTTACGCATGTACATCGGGCGGTTCTGGTAAGAGTATTCCGTGGGCAGCGGCTCGTCAATATACGTGGTGCTGTCCTGATAGATGTTGCCCTGGTCCATGTGCCAGTTATTGAAATCCACCGTAAAGTCAAGGTAATGGCGGTCAGTGAAGTTGTGGCGGTAGTTAAACTCGCCGTAGAACATGCGCATGTCGTTGCCTCCTGACGAGCGGCGCAGCATGATATAGCTGTCAGTCGGGGCGCCGATGGTACCGTAGTGGTAAGGCGTTGTGCCGCCGTTATGGTGCGAGCCTATCATTGTCATGCCGCTCAGTGAGAAGGCGTCTTTGTCTGTCGCGTTATAAGTAAGGCCCGCGCGGGCGAAGAGGTTGTTGCCCATACGGTCGTTCTCGGTCTCGTATGACTGGTACTGATTTGTGTTAAGATACTCCTGATAGCTGCGTGAGCCGCCGTCGTTAGAGCGGTGGCGGTAGCCGATGTTAAGGTAACCTTCCCACCGTCCGATGTTAAAGTTGATGTTTCCGCTGGCGTTCGCGCTGCCGTTAGTGTTGCCGCCGCCCTGCACCGAGCCGTAATATCCGGCCGTGCGGTTCTTCTTCAGCACGATGTTTATTATGCCGGCGCTGCCCTCGGCGCTGAATTTTGCCGACGGGTTGTCAATCACTTCTATTCTGTCAATGCTCTCGGCGGGCAACTGTTGCAGTATTTCCGCGCGGTTGTCACTGGTCAGTCCGCTGGCCTTTCCGTTTATCCATACCTCCACGCTGGTGTTTCCGCGCAGTGATATGTTGCCGTCAGTGTCGACTTCTACTGACGGAATGTTCTCCAGCACGTCACTGGCCGCTCCGCCGGCGTTGCTTATGTCCTGGGTCACGTCATACGACTTGCGGTCAACCTCCAGTCTCATGGCCGGGCGTTGGGCCGTCACCGTGACCTCCTCGAGCGTCTGGCTGTCTTCCGTTATGCCAATTGTCTTGAAATTGGCGTGCCTGTGTTGCTCCTCTACGGTGAAGCTCTTGCTTACGTCGGTGAAGCCGATACACGACACCTTAACCGTGTAAGAGCCGTAAGGCAGGCCTGATATGCTGAACAGACCCTTCTCGTCAGAGATGGCACCTTTGACGAATTTCTGGGTCGCACTGTTATAAACGGCAATGTTGACGTAGGGCATTGACTCGCCCGTTGCCGTGTCAACGATTTTACCCCTTACGCTTCCCTGTGCGTAACAGAGAGCCGTGCTCAATGTGAGCAGGATGAAAATGATAAGTTTCTTCATGACACTTATTCAGATTAAAACTATCGCAAAAAGTTTAATCGTTTATATGTTTTTTCACAAATTATTTGGATTTACGCTATAAACTGACTAACTTTGCACTCGCTTTTGGTCTCATAGTTCAATGGATAGAACAAGTCTCTCCTAAAGATTAGATCCGAGTTCGATTCTCGGTGAGACCACTTGAAAGGTCGCCCGATGGCTGCATGCAGTCCGCAGGGCGGCCTTTTTCGTGTAAATAGCTGTGATTCAATAAGTTAAGCATTGGTTTGTTATACTTCAGTTATGTGTCAGATGCCCCGTCAGGGTATGATATTCAGGCGTTGTTTCGCAGCCGATACCGCCTTGCTTGTTGCCTGTTTTTACTCACTTTTATCACTTTTTTAGCAAAACTTCTACAAATATTCTACAAAAAAAACTTGTCCCATTATAAACTGTCGTTATGGTTTACCAACGTGAAAAAGGATGAGATATACATTATAAAGATTGTTTGTGGAGGATTGTTGACAGATGATGAAGTACAGTTTTGTCCTGTATTTACCAAAGAGACACTTTTCCTGCTATTCCCAAGTCAAGCGTAGCCGTAGGTATTCCTAGGGCTTTGAATACCTTGGCCATGGTAGAGAGAGTGATTGAACTCTTGCCGTTCTCCAGCTTGCATATCTGTGAGCGTTTCACTCCGATGCGCTCGCCCAATTCTTCTTGTGTGAGGTTTTGCTTAAGGCGCGCATTCTTTATGGCCTCGCCAACCAGGAATGAGTTCATTTCTGCTTCATAGTTGTCCCTTTCAGGTGAACCTTTCGGTCCTAATACTCTGTCGAGCATTTCTTCATGAGTATATAATTTCATCTTTGCCATAATACATTATTCTTTGTCATTAAAGTATTTATTTCTCATTGCTTCTGCCTTTTCAATCTCTTTTTTAGGTGTCTTTTGTGATTTCTTTACGATCCCATGCGTAGCCACAACCAATGTTTCATTATCAGTATCCCAAAAAGAGAACAGCCGATACGCCATGCCATTATACAACGTTCTGAACTCCCAAATGTCTGAATTTCCCAGTTTTTTGAATGTTTCTTTATCAATGCAATACATACTTTTGCCTATGTTATAAGTCATTTTGGCCTTGGCTTTCGGCGGCATTGCTTCAAGAAAGTTTATCGCTTCCTCTAAATATACAACCTTGAATTTACGTTGTTCTACCATAAGGTATTTTTATTTGCAAAGGTAATGATTTGTTTCCAAATAAGCAAACACATATAAATGTTTAACGTTTAGATAAACGCCGAAAGATATATTAGCACTCATTTTTCAGGTTTACCTTTTATTCTAATTTAACATTCATGTCCGTTAGCATGCTCTCCCGTTAACACTTGAAAATCGGCAAACCAGCAGCGGCGGAGCCGTTTTCAGTCTCTTGCGATGCCGTTTACGGCCTTCGGCTGTGCTGAAGACGGTCTTCGGCAAGGTCAAAGGCCGTCTTTTGCATCCTCAAAGGCCGTCTCTTGTATTTCCGTTTGCCGTCTTTCGGGCAGTCGTTTTGCGCTGTTTCAGCCTGTTTTGGCCGCAATTTACCGTATATTAAGCGTATAAATATACGGTAAAATCTCTAACACGCTGATACATTGAACCTTACGTTGAGGCCTCTGTTTTCGCTTATTTGCGTGCCGCTGACCGTTTGCCGGCAAATAAGCGAAAAACTGAAGCATGGCTTTAACGCTTTTAACATACGTAAACAATATGCCGTTCTGCAGCCTGTCATTGCCGGATGCAGTGTCGGCCGATACCTACTTTTGTGATTGTTAAAATACCTACAAATTGCGATTGCGGGTTTCCCGGCCGGTGGTTATCTTTGCAGCGGTAAATCAAATAGGTAAAAATATTATCCATGTTTAAGGTAAAAGGATTAAAAGCAACGCTATTGTTAACGCTGTTAATGGTTTCATTGTCACTTTGCGCGCAGAGTAACGGCGAGGGAATAATCTCAGGCCGCATAATCTCAGGCGACAAGTCGGCCGTAAGTTATGCCACGGTGAAGCTCAAGGGCACGGGCTATGGCAGTGCCACCAACGACGAGGGGCTGTATCATGTCAAGGCTCCGGCCGGCAAATACACTCTTGTTGTAAGTGCCGTGGGGTATGAGACGGTGGAGAAAGACGTTACCCTTCACGCCGGCGAACGTATCAAGATGAACGTGAGGATACAAGAGGAGGCCATACAGTTAGGCGAGGTCTCGGTTGTGTCTGCCGGCGTAAGCCGTGTCAAGAACTCGGCTTACAACGCTGTGGCCATTGACACCCGCGACATGCTTAACACTACGAAGAGCCTCAGCGAGGCGCTCGCCAAGGCTCCCGGACTGAAGCTGCGCGAGAGCGGCGGAGTAGGGTCGGACATGAACCTGATGCTCGACGGCTTCAGCGGCAAGCACGTGAAGGTGTTTATCGACGGCGTGCCGCAGGAGGGCGTGGGCAGCTCGTTCGGGCTTAACAACATACCCGTGAACTTCGCTGACCGCATAGAAGTATATAAAGGTGTTGTCCCCGTGGGCTTCGGTACCGACGCTATCGGCGGCGTAATCAACATCGTCACCAACAAGAAACGCCGCAACTGGTTCCTCGACGCGAGCTATTCTTACGGCTCGTTCAATACGCACAAGTCATACGTAAACTTCGGTCAGACCTTCAAGAACGGCTTTACTTACGAGATAAACGCCTTCCAGAACTATTCTGACAACGACTATCACGTTGACGCTCCCGTGCTCGACTTCACCACGAACAGCCTCGACACCAAGACTCTGCATCACGTGAAGCGCTTTAACGACACATATCATAACGAGGCCGTCGTGGCCAAGGTGGGCATCGTCGGCAAGAAGTGGGCCGACCGGCTGATGCTCGGCTTCACCTATTCTCACATGTACAAGGACATACAGACTGGCGTAAGGCAGAAGACTGTGTTCGGTCAGAAGCACCGTTACGGCCACTCTCTCATGCCGTCTATTGAGTATTCAAAGCGCGACCTGTTCATAAAGGGGCTCAGCGTGGTGGCCACGGCCAACTACAACCGCAACTCAACGACCAACGTCGACACCGCTACCTATGAGTATAACTGGCTCGGCGAGCGGCGCAAGAAGAGTTCGCCGGGCGAGCAGTCATATCAGTTCTTGCGCTCGATAAACAATAACTGGAGTGCCACCGCAACTGTAAACTACCGCATTTCGCGCATGCACACCCTGACGTTCAACAACGTTTTCAACTCGTTCAGCCGTAAGAACACCTCTTTATTATATAATACAGAGACGACAGAGCCCATCGCCAAAGAGAGCCGCAAGGACATCGCGGGCCTTTCTTACCGCTTCATGCCGTCTGAAAAGTGGAACGTGTCAGTGTTCGGAAAGTACTATAACCTCTACGTCGCGGGGCCTGTGGCCGTCGACGAGAACGCGTCAGACTATGTAAGACGTTCACGCTCGCTCGACTCATGGGGCTACGGCGCTGCCGGAACTTACTACATCCTGCCCGGCCTTCAGGCCAAGCTGTCTTACGAGAAGGCTTACCGCCTGCCCACGATAGAGGAGATGTTCGGCGACGAAGACCTTGAGACGGGCAGCGTGTTGCTGCGTCCTGAGAACAGCGACAACGTGAACGTGAACCTGAGTTACCAGAAGACGCTCGGCCTCCACTCGTTCTATCTTGAGGGAGGGTTTATCTATCGTGACACGAAGGACTACATCCAGCGCTCCATAGCCTCACTCAGCGGCAACCGTGAGGGCGCGTATTACGAGAACTACGGCAAGGTGAAGACCACCGGTTACAACTTCTCGGCGCGCTATAACTTCGGCCGCTGGCTCAGCATCGGCGGCAACTTCACCCGCATGGACGTGAAGGATAACGAGCGTATCATGGTAGGTTCTACGTCGGTTGCCAACCCCGTGTACGGCTCGCGCATGCCTAACGTGCCCTATCAGTTCGCCGACAGCGACGTCAACTTCTACTGGCACGGTCTCGGCGGAGAGTCAAACGTGCTCACGGTGACCTACGACAACCAGTATCTGCACAGCTTCTGCTATTACTCTGAGGGCGTGCAGGCCGTCAATCTGAGCGACTATATGGTGCCGACGCAGTTCTCTCACAACCTTACTCTTACCTACAGCGTCAGCAACGGGCGGTATAACTTCTCGGTAGAGTGCCGCAACTTCACTGACGAGAACCTCTATGACAACTTCAGTCTGCAGAAAGCCGGCCGCGCGTTTTACGCTAAAGTCAGGGTGAATCTGGGGAGATGATTTCTTAAGAAGTAAAGTAGTAAGGAGTAAAGTAGTTATGGAGTTAAGACAAATGCTACGTTGGCTATTGGCCCATTTGTCTTATCAGTCCTATAAGCCTTATAAATCCTATTAAAAATAATCACCAATTATTAAATAAAAGCAAAATGAAGAAATCTTATCTTTTGACCGGACTGTTCGCCATTGCGGCTTCCGGCATGTTCTTTACATCATGTTCTGACGACGATGACGTCAGCGGAGGCAGCGGTAGCGGCGACCTTGGCGGCGGTAACGCGTCGATAACCATGCCGTATGTGATAGCCGCCACGGTGTCAGGGTCTAACGCCTCGACCAACATTCTTACCACGGCTGAGAGCCTTGAGGGAGAAATAACAACCCGCGGACTTGTCAACGACGGCGCCACTTACTGGGTGTTCCACAGCAACAAGTATCTTTACGCGCTTAATTATCACCAGGGCGAGAGCGGCACAACATACTCTTACGTGCGCAATTCGTCGACTGGCGAGCTGGAGCAGCGTTCACAAGAGTATTTCGTTACACGCTTCACCACCTACGGACTGTATGACAACGACATCATGACGACATCGAGCGGAGAGGGCGACCCTGCCTGGGCTAACCCTGAGACCGGCTATATTCCTTACGCGTTCAAGGTCTCTTATCTTGACGTTGTCAACGAGACGTTCACTTCCAACGAGATAACCGGCGCTGACGGAGAGTCTCAGGTAGGAAGCAAAGACTACATCTGCGAGAACTTCCTGGGCAACGGTGAGTACGTTACGCTGGCCGGTCTTGAGCAGGTAGGCAGCAAGATATACAGCGCTGCGGTGCCGATGGGTCTCTCGCCGTATGGCTGCAAGCAGTTCACCGACGACACGAAGACGCAGCGTAAGTGGGTGCGCCCGGGCTACGATGACCTTATCAAGACAGAGGACGGCGGCTCTAACAGCAGCAAGTATTATAAAGACCAGCTGCAATGGACACAATGGCCCGACGAGTGTTGGGTGGCTATATTCTCTGACAACACGCTTACGGGCAAGAAACTCTTGAAGACCGACAAGATAAGCTACGCCTGCGGACGCATGAAGTCACAGTATTATCAGATGATATGGGCGACCGACGACGGCCGTTACGTGTACGTTATCTCGCCCAGTTACGCCAAGACGATGGCTGACACGCGCCAGCAGACATCTCTGCCGGCCGGCGTTGTGCGCATAGACACGCAGACTGAGGACTTTGACGACTACTACTGCAACCTTGAGGCGCTGTCAACCAACGGTCTGATGCAGAGCTGGTACATCGGCGGCGACAACTTCCTGTTCCTCATGTACGACGCTCCCATCACGTCATCAGACAAGACTGCCAACCAGCTTGCTGTCTTCAACGCATCTGACAAGACGCTCACCATGGTAACGGGTCTGCCCTCTGACGTTACGGGCTTCGGCAAGTCGCCCTACTTTGAGAACGGTCTGGCTTACGTTGCGGTGAACACTGAGAGCGGTTATCCCGCAATATGGCAGATTAATCCCGCGTCAGGCGTGGCAATGAAGACGCTCACCGTCAACGGCGCTACTACTCTGACAGGTATCGGAAGAATTGACTAAATCAGCAGACAAGCTTTCAGTAGACAAGTTCTTAGTTGACGAGTGACAAGCAGACAAGCAAACAAGGAGATTTGCTTTGCTGACAGGCATATCTCCTTGTTTGCTCGTCTGCTTGTCACTTGTTCACTGAATGCTTGTCTGCTTGTCACTTGTCTGCTCGTATCTAATAAAGAAATGAGACGTTTTTTTAAGAAAATCCACCTGTGGTTGTCGGTGCCTTTCGGCATAGTGATAACCCTTATATGCTTCTCGGGGGCGATGCTCGTGTTCGAGAAGGAGATTACCGAGCTGTGCTATTCCGACATACGGAGCATAGGTAAGCCGGCCGGCGAGCCTATGCCGGTTGACGTCATTGCGGCCTCCGTAGCCCGCACGCTGCCCGAGGGAGTGCGTGTTACGGGCGTTACGGTGAGCAGTGACCCCACGGAGGCTTACCAGGTAAGTCTCTCAAAGCCGCGCCGTGCCTCAATATACGTCAACCAGTACACCGGCGAGATAAAGGGACGGCAGGAGCGTCCGGCGTTTTTCGCCACCATGTTCCGCCTCCACCGCTGGCTGCTCGACACCGGAAAGCCCGAAGGACGGCCGGCGTGGGGCAAGATAATCGTCGGCGTATCTACCATCATGTTTGTGGTGGCGCTCGTGTCGGGCATCGTCATCTGGTGGCCGAAGACGCGCAAGGCGCTGCGCAACTCGCTTAAGCTCACGCTGAGCAAGGGGCGTTTCCGCCTGTGGCACAGCCTCCACGTAGCCGGCGGAATGTATGTAATCGTACTGCTGTTGGCCATGGCTTTGACCGGACTTACATGGTCGTTCGCATGGTATCGCTCAGCGTTCTATGCCGTGTTCGGCGTAGAGCAGTCGCAGGGCGGCGGCAGTCATGGCGGCCATACCGCCGGAGCCGGCAGGCAAGACAAGGCACATGGCGGCAAGAAAGACCGTAAGGGGCAGCGCGGAGAGCGTGGAGACGGCACGGCACGGCCGGCCGTATGGCAGAAGGTTTATGACAATCTGCATGCCGCCAATCCCGATTCGCCGTCGATAACCGTATCAGACGGCACGGCGACCGTTGACCTGGGAGGCTTCGGCAACAGCCGCGCGACTGACCGTTACACGTTCGACAAGCGCACGGGGCACATCACCTCGCTTACCAGATATGCCGACTCGGCGCCCTCAGGCAAGCTGCGCGGCTGGATATACTCCGTACATGCCGGCACGTTCGGCGGTCTGATTACCCGCATACTGTGGTTCCTCGCCGCCCTGCTCGGGGCCTCGCTGCCCCTCACGGGCTATTATCTGTGGATACGCCGGCTGACGCGTGGAAGCCGCCGGGAGGCATCTGTGAAAGCATGAAAAAACCTTCTTCATAACATATTGATAATCAATGCTTTACAAAAGGCCGTCTTTTGCGTTCCAAAAGACGGCCTTTTAGCCTGCAATTGACGGCCTTTTGGAACGCCAAAGGCCACATATTGGAAAGAAGTTAGAGAAGTTTTATCAAGAAGTTAGAGAAGTTAAAGAAGTTATCACTCGCTTCGCTCGTTAGAAGTTAAAGCCGAATGCTTTGTTGGC
>URRR01000045.1 GCA_900550365.1 uncultured Prevotella sp.
TGCTGTCAAACGGCAAGGCTGGACTGTTCGACCTTGACCTCGACCAACAGATGAAATGGCTCGGCGGAGGAGCGTTCTCCATGCCTTTGGCCGAATATTCGGGCTTCGTAATGGCCGGTTTCCCGAAAGAGGGACAGTCTCTTGACGACGTTAAGGCACTGATGCTCGGCGAGATTGAAAAGATAAAGAAGGGCGACTTCAGCGAAGATCTGCTCAAAGCGGTTATCAACAACAAGAAGCTGAGCTTCTACACCACGCTCGAAAGTAATGCCGGGCGTGCCGACATGTTCGTCAACGCATTCATAAACCGTCAGAAGTGGAGCGACGTTGTTGGCCGCTTAGACCGCATTTCGGGAATAACGAAACAGCAAATCGTTGATTTTGTCAACCGACACTTCCTTGACAACTACATCGCAGTGTATAAACGCACGGGCGTAGACTCGACAATCAAGAAGATAGACAAGCCCGAAATAACGGCAATACCTACCAACCGCGACATGCAGAGCGCGTTCGTCACGGAGATAATAAACTCTGAAACGGAGCCTATACAGCCCAAGTTCGTAGACTTCGACAAAGACCTGACCATGGCAACGACGAAGAACGGCCTGCCAGTGCTGTACGTGAAGAACACCGAAAACGGCCGCTTCACACTGAGCTATTACTATAAATTCGGCGAGGAAAGCGACAAATGGCTGCCTTACGCCGCACAATATCTCAACTATCTCGGCACTGACAAGATGACCGCCGAGCAGGTAAAGCAGAAGTTTTACAGCTTAGCCTGCAACTACGGCATAATAGTTGACACGAAGGCCATCAGGATTTACCTGAACGGATTGGCTGAAAACATGCCCGAGGCGATGGCTTTGCTCGACGACGTAATAGCCAACGCGAAGGTTGACACGGACGCTTACACAAAGTTTGTGGGCATAGAAGAGAAGTCGCGTGCCGACAACAAGCTCGACCAAAGTGCAAACTTCAGCCGCCTGCAAACGTATGGAATGTACGGCGCTTACAACACGTATCTCAACATTCCGTCGTCGGAAGAACTGAAAGAGATGAATCCGCAAAAGCTCGTCGACATGATTAAGGCACTGAAAGGCTACAAGCACGAGGTGCTCTACTATGGCCCGATGGAGCTGAACGAGCTTACCGCCGTTATCGACAAGGGCCAGAAGGCGGCCAAGACACTTGCAGACGTGCCCGCAGGCAAGCCTTACAAGATGCAGCAGACCACGCAGAACGAGGTGCTGATAGCCCCGTATGACGCCAAGAACATATACATGATACAGTTCCACAACGACGGACGCCAATGGAACCCCGAGCAGCAGTCGGTCATCTCGCTGTTCAACGAGTACTACGGAGGCGGCATGAACACGGTGGTGTTCCAGGAATTGCGCGAAGCCCGCGGCCTTGCTTACAGCGCGTTCGCCATGTACGGCACGCCGGGATACAAGGGACAGCCTGAATACGCCTACACTTACATCATATCGCAGAACGACAAGATGATGGACTGCATCCGCACTTTCAACAGCATCATCGACACTATTCCGCAGTCGGACAAGGCTCTCGAACTGGCGAAACAGGCTCTGATGAAGCGCCTCGCCACACGACGTGTCACCAAGGAAAACCTGATTTACACATATCTTGGCGCACGCGACCGCGGCATTGACTACGACATCAACAAGAAAGTGTACGAGGCCGTGCCCTCGCTGACGATGGACGACGTGGCGAAGTTTGAGAAAGAAGTGATGGCAAAGAAGCCTTACCGCTACATAATCCTCGGCGACGAGAAGCAGCTCGACATGGAGTCGCTGGAGAAAATCGGCCCGGTAAAGAGGCTTACGACCGAAGAAATCTTCGGCTATTGACGCCTGTCTTTACTCTAAATGTAACTGATTGAAAATCAGATAATTACATATTGCTTTCCAAAAGGTGGCCTTTTGCGTTGCGAAAGGCCACCTTTTACGTTGTAAAAGACCGTCTTTTGGAAAGCAAAAGGCCGTCAATTGAATACCGGACGTTCTTCAGCCCAACTGCCGAACGCAGAAACGCGCTGCATGACGCGTTATTTTTATTTTGCTCAATTTCACAAAATTACATCCCGTTTTTACGAAAAATAAAACTAACTTTGCCATGGATTTATTCATAAACAAACTTTTATAAAACATTGTAATCATGTATAAGAAAACATTAGTTACAATGGTTCTGGCAGGACTCCTGGGCATCGCGCAAGCCCAAAACAACTCCACTTCATCAAATCATGTTAAGTCAGCCACCGCCGTAAGCAAGGTGCTGGGCGACGGGCGGAAAGTGTCGGCCGTAATACTTGAATACGACGCGCCTGTCAGCAATAAAAGCCTGACAGACAAAAGCTTCAGCGTTGACGGCAAAGAGGTTGAAAGCATCTACGCCAACACGTCGCCCGAAGAAAGCGGGAACGGCGCCGACGGGCAGTATGTAATAATAAAGGTGAAAGCCGAAGTGGACCTTAACGCTCAGCCGAAGCAGCCGACCGAAGCCGACATGAAAATGAAACGGGAACGTGACAGGATGCAGGGCGGCCCCGGACTGCGTGCCGGATGGAGCACCGGCGGCAACGACGAATATCCCGGAAATGCCGTTGTAAGGCAGACGGCAGACATCAAGACAACTGCAGGAACTGTCTACAAGGCTGACAGTGAGCCGATTGAGAGCACGGCGGAGAAATGCCTCGTTGCCGACGATTTCGTGCAACAGGAGTTCACGAGCCCGTACACTGGGCAGACATTGCCCTATAATCTGTATATTCCCAAGGACTGCAAACCGGGCGAGAAATATCCGCTTGTGCTTTTCATACACGACGCCGGAGTGGCAAGCGCACAGGTCAGGCAGCCGCTGTATCAGGGTAACGGCGCCACATCGTGGGCTGAACCAGAGGCGCAGGCACGCCACAAGTGCTTTGTCGTAGCGCCTGAATATCCTTATATCACCGTTGACGACAACTGGAACTACAGCCACCATCTCGACGCGACGATTGCCCTGATTAAGGATTTGGCCGCGCGTTACCCGATAGACACCTGCCGGATATACACCACCGGGCAGTCGATGGGCTGCATGTCGTCAATCGTGATGATGCTGAAGGAACCTGACCTCTTCGCCGGAGCGCTGCTCGTGGCCGGCAAGTGGAACCCTGAGGTGATGGCTCCGCTCGACAGACAGAACCTGTGGATTATCTCCTGCGAAGGCGACCAGTCGTCAAACACGCTTCAGGGAGAGGCCGTAGAGCAGTGGCGGGGCAACGGCAGCAAAGTAACTGAAGCTACATGGGAAATGACCTGGCCGCAAGACAAAATGTCGGAAGAGGCCGACAAGATGAGCGCAGAGGGCAACCACCTGCTGTTTACCCACCTTACGGGCGGCAACCACCGCGCCACATGGTTCGTGGCCTACGGCATTAAAGGCGTGCAGGACTGGCTCTTTTCGCAGCATAAATAAGCCGGCAAAACAGCCCGCCGCCACCAGGCAGCCCGGCGTTGCCGCCAAAGCACGGATTAACCGCATTTAGTAACAGCAAAATAAAGCAGGAAACAGCACGTTTTATTTCATCTTTCAATAAAAAAGAGTATATTTGCAGAACGATAAAAAGCGCAATTGTTTAACGGATAAAATTGCATTACAATGTCTGAACAAGAATTGAATTCATACCGCTTCAGTCCCGACAATGAGCCTTCTGACGAGATGTTGAGCCAGATTATGAGAGAAGTGGCTGAAGAAGCGAAGGCCGGCAATAAGGCTGCCGCTGATTTGTATATGGAAAATATGCGGCGTGACATTGCGGAAAAGCAGGCGGCATGGGCTGACAGAGTAAATAAAATCATCAATGGAAAGATGTGAACATAAGCCGGAGATGATTGTTAAGACTTTAATATTATCCATATTTTAAAATGTTGATAAACATTTATCTTCATGTATCGCAGACTTAACCTTATTACGCGCAATACTAAATTAACATCTGAAAGACTCTGAAATTTGTTTTTTTTATATAACTTTGCAGATGAATAATCAATAAAAAACATGGTGTCGCGGGAACGTGCGTCACGTGCGTGTGCCATGATCCCGCTTAAATCCAATAAACAACAAAACATTATGGCAACACCGGAATTCAAGTACGCCCCAATGTTCCAGTTGGGCAAAGACGACACGGAGTATTATCTTTTGACCAAAGACGGCGTGTCGGTTAGCGAATTTGAGGGGAAACCCATCCTTAAAGTAAGTCCTGAAGCGTTGACGATGCTGGCCAACACGGCCTTTCGCGACGTTAACTTCCTGCTGCGCCGCTCGCACAACGAGCAGGTGGCAAAAATCCTGACCGATCCCGAGGCAAGTGACAACGACAAGTACGTGGCTCTGACTTTCCTGCGCAACGCCGAGGTGGCATGCAAGGGCAAGCTGCCTTTCTGCCAGGATACAGGTACCGCAATCATACACGGCGAGAAGGGACAGCAGGTGTGGACAGGCTTCTGCGACGAGGAGGCTCTGTCTAAAGGTGTGTATAAGACATACACCGAGGAGAACCTGCGCTACTCTCAGAACGCGCCCCTCTCAATGTATGAGGAGGTGAACACACGCTGCAACCTGCCCGCACAGATTGACATCGAGGCTACCGAGGGCATGGAATACAAGTTCCTCTGCGTGGTAAAGGGCGGCGGCTCTGCCAACAAGACATATTTCTATCAGGAGACAAAGGCAAGGATACAGAACCCCGGCACACTGGTTCCGTTCCTCGTTGAGAAGATGAAGACTCTCGGAACAGCCGCTTGTCCTCCTTATCATATCGCCTTCGTAATAGGCGGAACGTCAGCCGAGAAGAACCTGCTGACCGTTAAGCTGGCTTCAACTCACTATTATGACAGTCTGCCTACGACAGGAGACGAGACGGGACGCGCCTTCCGCGACATCGAGCTGGAGAAGCAACTGCTCGACGAAGCTCACAAGATAGGCCTCGGAGCGCAGTTCGGCGGCAAGTATTTCGCCCACGACATCCGCGTGGTACGTCTGCCCCGCCACGGCGCCTCATGTCCTATCGGCCTCGGCGTAAGCTGCTCTGCCGACCGTAACATCAAGGCTAAGATTAACAAGGACGGTATATGGATAGAGAAACTGGACGATAACCCCGGCGAACTGATACCCGAAGAGATGCGCAACGCAGGCGAGGGTAACGCCGTACGCATAGACCTGAACCAGCCGATGAGCGAGATCTGCAAGATATTGTCACAGTATCCGGTTGCCACACGAGTAAGTCTTAACGGCACGATTATCGTGGCTCGCGACATAGCTCACGCCAAGCTGAAGGCCCGTCTGGACGCAGGCGAGGACCTGCCGCAGTATTTCAAGGACCATCCCGTGCTCTACGCCGGTCCGGCCAAGACTCCGGAAGGCATGCCTTGCGGCTCAATGGGCCCGACAACGGCCAACCGTATGGACCCGTATGTTGACGAGTTCCAGGACCACGGAGGCTCTATGGTGATGATAGCAAAAGGCAACCGCACGCAGGTTGTTACCGACGCATGCAAGAAGCACGGCGGTTTCTATCTCGGAAGCATCGGCGGTCCGGCTGCCGTTCTCTCAATGAACAGCATCAAGAGCATCGAGTGCGTTGAGTATCCTGAGCTTGGCATGGAGGCAATATGGAAGATTAACGTTGTTGACTTCCCTGCTTTCATCCTCGTTGACGACAAGGGTAACGACTTCTTCAAGCAGCTGAAGCCGTGGACTCCGGCGTGCAAGTAGTCTTTGTCAGCAGACAAGAGACGAGCAGACAAGCAGACAAGGAGAAATGCTTGGTTGAGGTTGTGAGGTTATAAGGTTTTACGGTTTTAAGGGAGGAAAAGACATACAGAATAAAGCCTATAAGGTATTTGACTTTAACTCCTTTAACTACTCTAACTCCTTTAACTACGTGAGCTATTGTCTTAACTCCTTAACTACATAACTCCTTAACTCCTAAGGACTATTCCTTAACTACACAATAAAGCCCGGGCCGTCAAAAGTCATTCCTTTTGACGGCCCGGGCTTTATTGTGTTTATATCTTTACCATCCTCCGCCGAGGGCTTTGTAAAGATTGACCGTGGCCAACTGGCTGTCGAGCAGGGCGTTGCTGACGCTTATCTGGGCGTCAAGATAAGTACGCTGGGCGTCGAGCAGGTCCATGTATCCTATCGCTCCGTTGACATATTGCACAAGAGCCAGTGACAAGGTGGTCTTTGACGAGCTTTCAAGCGCATAGCGCGTCTTGTATATTTCCTTCATCTTGTTAAAGTTGGCAATGGCGTCATAGGCGTCTCTGAACGCCGCGAGCACGGCCTTCTCGTAAGCATACGTCGCACGCTCATAAGCCGCCTTGGCTGCCTTGTGCCGCGCCTTGTTCTTGCCCATGGCGAATATCGGCTGCAAGAGGTTGGCGCTGAGCAGGTGATAAGGCGAGTGGAGCAGGTCTTTCAGCTCCTCGCTCTCTGCGCCGAGGTTGGCCGTCAGCGTTATGTTCGGGAACATGTTGGTGTATGCCACGCCTACAGCCGCGTTGGCGGCGATGAGGTGCTGTTCGGCCTCGCGCACGTCAGGGCGTCGCTCGAGCAGCGATGAAGGCAGGCCTACGGGCAGACTGTCGGGGAAGGTTACTTCCTGCGGTAGCTCTGAACGCTCTATGTGGTGGGGATAATCACCGGTGAGAAAAGCCAGTTCGTTCTCCTTCGCCGTTATCTGACGTTCCAGGTCAGGCACAAGAGTGGCCGTGCGTGACAGCTCGACCTGTGCCTGGCGGTAAGTAACCTCTGACGTGAGACCGCCCTCATAGCGTATCTTGGCCAGATGTTCGCTCTCGCGGCGCGCCGTAAGCGTCTGTTTGACAATAGATAGTTCGTTGTCAAGTGCCACCAGCTCATAATAAGCCTGCGCCACTTGGGCGATAAGGCTCATCTGCACGGCACGCTGATTCTCTATCGAAGCCATAAACTCGGCCATGCTCGCATCGTGAGCCCAGCGCAGCTTTCCCCACAAGTCAAGCTCCCATGAGATGTTTGCCTTCAGGTCAAACTCGTTGTCGCTCTGACTGTTGTCGCCCCCGTAATTGTCCTGTTCCTTCTCGGCGTACACCCTGAGACCGAGCGACGGGAAGATGTTTGCATAGTCAATGCGCTTCATTGCGGCCAATTCCTTTACGCGTGCGGCAGCCATGAGCATGTCTTTATTGTACGCGAGCGATTTTATTATGTGGCCTTGCAGTATGGAATCAGTGTACACCTCAGTCCATGAACGGTCGGCAAGAGAAGCCGAATCGGTGCTTTCGCCGTCGGTAAGCGTGGCCGGCATATCTATATTGGGGCGCACGTAATGGTGCCCTATCTTGCAAGACACCATTAGTATGACGGCTGAAAGCAGCACGAAGACGCGCCGGATATGTTTCAAGTCTTGTTTCATAATGCTTCTTGATGAGGTAATTCTTTAGGGCGCTTGCCGCCTTTCTTTGCCTTTGCCTTATATACCCGGATGAAGAAGAAGGGTATAAGCAATATGCCTACGGTAACGGCGGCTATCATTCCGAAGAACACGCCCGTGCCGATAGCCCTGCGGCTGGCTGCTCCGGGACCAGAAGCCATAACCATAGGAAGGATGCCGAGGATGAAGGCGAACGACGTCATGAGGATAGGACGGAAGCGCAGGCGCGCCGCATGAAGGGCTGCTCTGAACAGGTTGACGCCCGCGTCGGCCTCTTCTTTGGCGAACTCGACGATGAGAATGGCGTTTTTCGCAGCCAGACCCATAAGCATCACGAGGCCTATCTGGAAGTAAGTGTCGTTCTCAAGACCGCATACCGTAACGCCGATATATGCTCCGAGCGCGGCGACAGGCAGCGACAGAAGCACTGCAATGGGCACGCTCCAGCTCTCGTAAAGTGCCGCGAGGAAGAGGAACACGAACAGGAAGACGAGCGCGAGGACAAGTCCTGTCTGGCCTCCGGCCTGCTTTTCCTGATAAGAAAGACCGCTCCACTCAAGTCCGATGTTGTCGGGCAGGTGGGTGCGCACCAGTTCTTCCATTACCTCCATTGCCTGACCGGAGCTGTATCCCTGGGCTGCCGTGCCGCGGATAATGGCCGTGTTGAACATGTTGAAGCGCTTGATGCTGCCCGGACCGGTAGTATATTCGGTTGTTCCGAGGGCTGTCAGGGGTATCATGTCGCCGTCGGCTCCGCGCACAAAGTAAAGACTTATGTTGTCACGGTGCTCGCGATATGGCGCTTCAGCCTGTATGTAGACACGGTAAATGCGGTTGAACATGTTGAAATCGTTGACGTACACCGAACCGGTGTATGCCTTAATGGTGGAGAAAACGTCAGCCATGGGCACGCCGAGCATCTTCACCTTGTCGCGGTCGACGTCGAAATACAGCTGCGGAATCTCTGCCTGAAGCGACGAGGAGAGGCCTGACAGCTCCTTACGCTTCGACGCATAGTGCATCAGAGTGTCCGCAGCGCGTACCAGGTCGTCATAAGTCGCGTCGCCGTGGGCCTCGAACTGCATCTCAAAACCTCCCGAAGAGCCGAGTCCCGGGATGACCGGCGGCGTGGAAAGATAGAACTTACACTCAGGATATTCGGTCAGTTCACGGCTTACTCCGGCCATGATGTCGCCAATGGTGGTGTCGTCACGCTTCTTCCATTCTTTCAGAATAACGGTCAGTTGGGCGCGGTTCTGGCTGGTGCCGACACGCGGACTTGTGCCCGTTACGTTCTGGACATACTCCACGGCGGGGTCGGCCATGAGATATTTCACGGCCTTTTCGGTTACGGCACGTGTACGTTCAAGCGTCGTTCCCTCAGGCATTTCAAGCTCAACGGTGAAGTATCCCTGGTCCTCCGCAGGCAGGAAGCTTGTAGGAGTGAGGCGGTAGAGCACGAAAATCATAATCAGCACCATGCAGAAACCCACCGCCTCGCGGCGCGGATTCTTTATAATGTGGGATATTCCGGCAAGATATTTGGTGTTACCGAAGTCAAGCCAGCGGTTGATTGCACGGAACAGACGGTTCTTGGGCTTGTTCTTGTCAACGGGTTTAAGGATGAGTGAGCACATCACAGGGCTCAGCGTAAGCGCAACAATGGTAGAAAGCAGCACTGAAATGACGATTGTCACGCTGAACTGACGGTACAACTGGCCCGTTATTCCGGAAAGAAAACTTACGGGAACGAACACCGCCGCCAGAACCATTGACGTGGCAATAAGTGCGCCCGTGAGGCCTTGCATGGCTTTCTTCGTGGCCTCATATGGGCTGAGATGTTCCTCCTCCATGATGCGTTCGACGTTCTCAACCACCACGATGGCGTCGTCCACCACAAGACCTATGGCCAACACCAGGCCGAGAAGCGTCAAGATGTTGAGCGAGAAGCCGAAAATAAGCATGAAGCCGAACGTTCCTATCAGTGAGATAGGCACCGCCACGAGCGGTATTACCGTTGCTCTCCAGCTCTGGAGGAAAAGGAACACTACGATGATGACCAGCGCAAGAGCCTCAAACAGTGTCTTGTAAACCTCATGAATGGACTCTGAGATGTACTTGGTCATGTCAAACGGCACCTCATATTTCATCCCTTCGGGGAACGTCTTGCTTATTTCCTCCATGGTTTTCTTCACCTTCTCGGCCACTTCCATGGCGTTCGCGCCCGGCAGCATGTACACACCGAGCACTGCCGCGTTACCTCCGTTGATGCCGCTCTCGGTGTTATACGACTGCGCTTCAAGCGAAACGCGCGCCACATCCCTCAGACGGATGAACGAACCGTCAGCGTCGGCACGCAAAACAATCTCCTCAAACTGTGCCGCAGTTGACAATCGGCCCTGCGCCGTGATAGGAATGGTGAAGTCAAGTCCCTGCACCGGCTGTTGTCCAAGTACTCCGGCGGCCGACTCGCGGTTCTGGTCTTTAAGGGCGTTCTGCACGTCCTGCACGGTAAGTCCGAAGCTGGCGAGGCGTGCGGGGTCAACCCATATCTGCATGGCGTAGTACCGGCTGCCGATGTTTGACACTCGTCCTACGCCCGGAATACGGCGAAGCAGGTCGAGAACGTTGAGCGTTGCGAAGTTGCTTAGATAAATCTCGTCAAACTTCGGGTCGTCAGACGTAAGGCAGATTGTCATCAGCTGGCTGGCCGCCTGCTTCTCAATCTCGATGCCGTTCTGCACCACTTCGGCCGGAAGACGCGATTCGGCCAGCTTTATTCGGTTCTGTATCTCTACGGCGGCAAGGTCAGGATCTGACGAAATATCAAATGTTACGGTAGCTGAGAAAGCACCAGAGTTAGAGCTGTTTGACTCCATGTAAAGCATCCCCGGAGTACCGTTCAGCTCCTGTTCTATCGGCGTTGCCACGGCCTGCGACACTGTAAGGGCGCTTGCGCCGGGGTAAGAGGCGCTGATTTTTACCACCGGAGGCGTTATCTGCGGATACTGGTCAACGGGCAGCATCGTCAGTCCGATAAGTCCGATGATGACTGTCAGCACCGATATTACGATTGAAAATACCGGGCGGTCTATGAAGAAACTTACTTTCATTTGTCAGATGCTTTGGTTCCGCCAGCCTGTGCGCGCGGCTTGTTTCCGTTCTTTTTACCTTTCGGTTCAACGCGAACCTTTATGCCGGGGGTCAGCTTATGGTATCCCTCGGTGATGATTGTCTCGCCCGGAGCAAGTCCGCGCTCCACCACAACCTTGTTGCCGAACTCAGGGCCAAGCTCGATAAAGCGTCGCTCGGCTGTTGAGTCGCGGCGCATTACGAAGATATATGCACCACCTTTTTCTATTATAAGAGCCTTCTGCGGCACCACAGTGGCGTTCTCGCGGACGTCAAGCAGGGCGTGAACCTTGGTGAACTGTCCGGGCAGAAGCACGTGGTCAGGGTTCGGCATCTCGGCTCTCACGGAGAATGTACCCGTCTTCGGGCTTACCTGAGGCTCGGCGAAGTCTACCAGACCCTTGTAAGGATAAACGCTGTTGTCGGCCAGTGTAATGGTTACATACGGCTGCCATGAGCGTGACGAGTCGCGTTGGCCGAGGATGATGTTGCGCTCCTTGCTCTTGAGATAGTCCAAGGCGGTCATGCTGAAGTCAACGAGCACGGTGTCGCTCTTAACCACCGTGGCCAGCAGAGATTTGCCCGAAGTGCCCACAAGCGTGCCGAGGTCAACCAGACGCTCGCTGATATAGCCCGAAATAGGGGAGCGCACGTTGGTGTAACTAAGCTCCTGCTCGGCCTGGTCGAGGTCAGCACGGCTCATGCCCATGCTGGCTACGGCCGTCTCATAGGCGGCAATGGCGTTGTCAAGGTCAACGCGGCTGGCGGCGTTCTGCTCGAACAGAGGGCGTATGCGGTCAAGGTCGCGCTTGGTCTTGCGCACCAGTGCCGAGTCCTTGCGCAGCTGGGCGCGGGCCTTGTCCACCTTGGCTTTGTACTGTCTTTGGTCAATCACGAAGAGCACCTGGTTCTTCTTTACATACGTACCCTCGGCAAACATCATCTGTTCGAGGAATCCTTCCACTCTGGCACGCACCTCAACAAACTGCTGGGCACGTACACGGCCCACGTAGTCGCCGTATATCTCAACGTCGTCGACCCCTACCGGCTCAACCGACACAACCGGATACTCAGGCTCCTTCTTGCCGGGCCAGGTGAGAATGACGTACACTGCTACCAATACTGCTATGCTGCAAAGCATCGTCACGATGCGTCTTTTGCGCAGTATGAGTTCCTTCTTCTCTAAGATTTGTCTTATTCTCATATACTGTTTTTATACACTTGCAATAAAAAACGGAAAATACGGGATTTTATTTTATTGTCAATTATTATTTAACAGGCTCCCGCCGCCGTTACGGTTTATGGCGTCCGGCCGGTCATTGCCCGGTCTGCCGGTTTTCAACAGCAGGTAGCCTGTTGTCCCGCCGATTACCGACGCGGCGAAGATACCCAGCTTTGCCTGCATCAGCATGGCGTCGTCGGTAAATGCAAGGGTGGATATGAACATCGACATCGTGAACCCGATAGAGGCCAGGAAACCAAGTCCTATGACGCATCTCATGCTCAGCGCCACGGGCTTACGGGCTATGCCGAGGCGTGTGAGGAGAACCACTGAGAGCACGATGCCTGCCGGCTTGCCAAAAAGCAGGCCCAGAGCTACGCCCGAAGCTACGTTTGTAGAGAACACCGAGGCCACGTCGAGCCCGGCGAAAGACACGCCGGCGTTGCCTAAAGCGAACACGGGCATCACGACGAACGACACAAATGGATGCATGGCATGCTCAAGACGCTGCGACGGCGGGATAGCGTCGCGCGTGTCGTTCATCATGTCAGCGATTACCTCAACCTGCTTTTCCTCCAGCGTCGACACGTTGTTAGGCCTTATTCCTGCAAACTTCTTAAGGTTGGCGGCAGCCCTTTTGAGATACACCGGTTCAGACAGACGCGCGTCGGCCGGTATCATGAAGGCCGCCAGCACGGCTGCTATCGTGGCGTGGATGCCCGACATCAGGAAGGCCGTCCACACTCCGCCGATGCCCAGCACGCCGTAGAACACTACGTTCTTCACGCCCATCTTGTTGGCGGCGAACATCACAGCGAGGAACGCCACGCCGACGCCGACATTGACGAGCGAGATCTCTGACGTATAAAACAGGGCTATCACGACCACCGCGCCGAGGTCGTCAACGATGGCGAGGGTGGTAAGAAACACCTTTGCCGCCGCCGGAACGCGGTCGCCGAGGGCGTAGATTATGGCGAGAGAGAAGGCAATGTCTGTTGCCATTGGTATTCCCCAGCCGCCAGCCGACGGTGAGCCGGCGTTGAGCAGGGTGTAGATAAGTGCCGGAACGAGCATGCCCGCCACCGCCGCGCCTATCGGGAGCACCGTGTTCCGGGGGTTGGCCAGCTCGCCGCCTATGAACTCACGCTTAAGCTCAAGCCCCACGACGAAGAAGAACATCGACATAAGTCCGTCGTTAATCCAGTGGTGCAGCGAGTAATACAGCACCGGCTCGCCGTTGAACATAAAGCCAATCTTATGTTCAAACAGGTGAAAATATTCGTCACTTAGCGGTGAGTTTGCCAGCAGCAGCGCCGCCACGACACTGATGCCGAGCACTATTCCGGCTGATTTCTCACGTCTGATAAACTGTTGCAGCGGCATCACGAGGCCGCGCCTTACCTTTATTTTATATTCCGTCATGGCTGGTCCGTTATCGTTGTTAATGTCCCCGCGTCTGTTTTTATGGTGCTGCGGGCTTTACGGCTTTTCACAGAAAAAGAGGACATGTCCGCCTCGACACATCCTCTTTCTTTTTGGGTTAAGCAACAGGGAGAAGCTTATTATCTACCAAAACATCCATATCAACAACTTGTTTTCTTACGTTTCCCCTTTCATCATAAAATTTAAAAACATCTTCCTGACATCAACATTTGCATCTCTTTACTTACTCCCGTCGCTCGAAAGTACATCACACGTTCATCAGTTGTCTAATATATCAGAGTTGTCTGACATTTCATTCTCCAATATTTCCGTGACCGCTGACAGCTATGTCGTGCTTATTTGTTTTCTGCCCTAAAGATAGTGATTTTTCCGCTAACGTCAAAATATTCAGCCGACAAAATCACTTGTTTTTTGTTTTTTTATCAAATCAGAGGCTTCTATTTGCACACCAGAGGTTTTGTGTGCAGTTTTTTGCGGCTCCGTTGCCGCCTTGTTGTCTTCAATCAGATAAATCCCTGCCGCTTCAGTGCCTCCAGCATGCCTGCCGACATGGCCTCGTTGTCCTTCTTAGTGTAGCGTATGTCGGTGAAAATCTGAGCCAGAGTCTCCTTGTTGTTTATGCGTACGAACTCCTTGTTCTCGTCAAGTTCCTCCTTCGGGCCGTAGTACCGGTCGATGTCGGCGGGCGTATAGTCGTGGTAAGTCTCGTCGTGAACGAACGACTCAAGCGGCAGACGGTCGCTCAGCGCAGGCTCTTCCGCCGGCCATCCTAATGTAATCGTGGCCACGGGCATCACGAGTTTCGGCAGCTGGAGCGTGTCAATGATCATCTGCGGCATGTAGACCGTGGTGCCGAGGAAGCAGAGTCCGAGCCCCTCTTCCTCCGCAAGGTTGCAGAACGTCTGCGTATATAGCAGCGCGTCGGTAGCGGCGTTGATGAAAGAGAGGAAGTTGTCATATCCCGGTTCGGCCTTGCGCTGTCGGCACCAGGTGCTGGCGCGGTTGAAGTCGGCACACACCGTAAGCACCACAGGCGCTCCGGTAACCATCGGCTGGTTAAAATGAGCCGGGGCAAGTTTGGCCTTCATTTCCTCAGAACGCGTCACAACGACGCTATACAGCTGCATGTTGCCCATCGTCTGGGTGCGTGCCGCCTCCGTGAGCAGACGGTTAAGCAGCTCGTCGCTCACCTCACGGTCAGAGTATTTGCGTATGCTACGCCTTGTATTTATATTCTTCATAACTCAGCTATAATTATTCCGGCCGCAAATTTAATCATTTTTCTTCAGAAAGCAAGGGATTTATGAGTTAAGAGTGAATGGTGAAAAGTGAAGTCTCTAAGTTCAGCAGACAAGATAAGTTCAGCAGACAAGATACAAGCAGACCAGCAGACAAGGAGATTTGCTCTGTTAGTAACAAAGCATATGGCTTTAACTTCTAACGCCTGAAGGGCGTGATAACTTCTCTAAGTTCAGCAGACAAGATACAAGCAGACCAGCAGACAAGGAGATTTGCTTTGTTAGTAACAAAGCATATGGCTTTA
>URRR01000046.1 GCA_900550365.1 uncultured Prevotella sp.
AACAGAGAAGTTAAGCCCGCCTGCGCCGATGGTACTGCGATGCGATGCGGGAGAGTAGGAGGCCGCCTTTTTTGAGAATGAGGGTCCTGCTGGGATTTTCCCTGCGGGACTCTTTTTTTGTGTCAGTGGGTGTGGATGGGAGTAATGAGAGAGATGGGAGAGATGTGAGGTGATTGTTGGCGTTGAAGCCATTTTATTGCCTGTCGGGATTACTGACGGTGTCTGTCCTGATGTATTTGAACGTGTCGAAGTTTATAAATCCCATTTGCCTTAGCTCTTTTATGCTGTTTTGAATGTCGCTTTCATTGTTGAAACCGGGAATGAGTGGCAGGCGTATTGTTGTTTTTTCTGGTGAGATCAGCGATGCAAGCAGATGCAGATTTTGTTTTACAATACTGTTAGATCCTGAAGTATAGGCCTTGTAAATGTGTGGATTCATATCCTTAATGTCAATGTAAAAATGATCAATGTATGGCAGAACAATTTTAAGTAAAGCTGTTTCAGCATTCAGTGAAGTTTCAATATTGATTTGCCATTGAGGGTCGGCAATCTTGGAAAATTCTGTTATGAAAGCACTGTTTAGCAAAGGTTTTCCTCCTCCGAATGTTATTCCGCCACCAGTTGCGACGAAATACAGGCTGTCTACTGATACTTCTTCAAGCAAATCATCAGGGGTTACGCAACGGCAGATGATGTCTTGATTAAGGCATTGCGGATTGAGGCAGTATCTGCAATGCAGTGTACAGCTTATACTGTGTGATTCTGTTATTACTTTTTAAGTTCAATGCGGAACGTCGTGCCCTTTCCTGGTTCTGAGTATTTGACGAATATACGGCCTTTGTGGTATTCCTCCACTATCCTTTTTGCCAAAGAGAGACCCAGTCCCCAGCCGCGTTTCTTCGTGGTGAAGCCTGGTTTGAACACGTTTCGCAGGTCTTTCTTTCGTATTCCCTTGCCCGTGTCACTTACCTCAATTATCACCTTGTCTGGGTTTTCCTTGATTCTAATTGTTATTGTGCCGCATCCCTCCATGGCGTCAACGGCGTTCTTGCAGAGGTTTTCTATCACCCACTCAAACAGCGAGGCGTTAATCTTCACGTTAATCGTATGGTCTGTAAATTCTTTAATGAACTCAACCTTTGACGAAGTGCGGCGTTGCATGTAGTCGATGACGTGCTGCATTACGCTGTTCAGACTTGTTTCCACCGGTTCCGGCAGCGAACCAATCTTCGAGAAGCGGTCAGCAATCAGTTCAAGCCGCTTCACGTCCTTGTCCATCTCAGGTATCAGTTCATCGTCGGGATAGTTCTCTTTCAGTATCTCCGTCCATGCCATGAGGCTTGATATGGGCGTGCCCAGCTGATGTGCGGTCTCCTTTGACAGACCCACCCACACCTTGTTCTGTTCCGCTTTCTTCGATGTCAGCAGTGCAAAGATGGCCACAACCACGAACAGCATAACCACTCCGAGCTGGATGTAAGGGTAGGCCGCGAGGCGTCTCAGCATGACAGAGTCGTCATAACACACGTTGATATAGCCGTCGCGGGCGTTCTCGCCGAGGGCAATTCTTATAACCTTACCCTCATCGGCAAGTCTGCGGCTTATTATCTTGGCGCAGTTTATGCTGTCAGCCAAGTTTTTTCCGTCAAGTTTCACGTTTCTGAACGTCTGCACTTCGCCCTTGGCGTCGGTCACGATAACGGGTATCGTATTGTTCTCGTTAATCACTTTCAGCACCAGAGCAAGGTCAGTCTCGGCGTCGGCAGTGTTCAGTGAGCGCATCGCTTCAGCCCAAATCTCCATTTTGTTGCGCTCCTCATGGGCAAGCTCACCCACCAGCGAGTTTGACACAACGAGCGAGACCACGGCTATTATTACAGCCGCGGCCACGAGAATTATCTTGACGTGGCGTATTCTGTCAGTCCATTCCATATATATAGGATAACGTCGCGGCCGCCAGAATATTGCATTTCAAGGCCTTTCAGGCCTGCCCACGGCCTGAAAACGATGTAAAACTATAACATTTAGTTTTATTAACTGTAAAACATTTGGAGGTTACTAAATTTTTTAGTTACTTTGCATCGTGACACAGAAAAACATAACTTACAGAATAAAACGACATAGCAATGAATACATTAACCAAGCGTGAAGAAGAGATAATGAACCATTACTGGAACCACGGGGCCATGCACATACGCGAGCTTCAGGCTCTGTATGACGACCCCAAGCCACACGTGAACACGCTGTCGACGCTTGTCCACATCCTTGAGGACAAGGGCTTTCTGGCTCATAAGGCCATAACGCCGCGCTGTTATCAGTATTACACACTTATCTCGCGCGACGATTACAGCCGCGGTTCGTTAGGCAACGTAGTCAACAAGTTCTTCAACAAGTCATACCTCGGCGTGGTCTCAGCCCTTGTGAAGGACGAGAAGATATCGCTTGACGACCTGCGCGAGCTGATAAAGAAAGTAGAGCAGCAGCGCCGTTAGCCGTTCCCGGCATCGCTGACGGCCGTCCTCAAGGGCAGTGCCGGCCGTGAGCAAGGAAATATAAAACAAGTTTTGACAACGCATTTAACCGACAGATAATCATGGGACTGTTTTTCATTTACTCATTAAAGGTGGCTTTCTGCCTTGCGGCCTTTTATCTGCTGTACAAGCTCCTGCTAAGCCGTGAGACGTTCTTCGGCTTCAACCGCGCCGTGGTTCTCGGCCTTACGGGTCTCTCGCTCGTGCTTCCGTTAGTTCAGATTGACGGCGGCAGCGACATGCCTGCAGCCGGAGGCTTCGTTGTTATTGAAGACTTTATAATAGAGTCGGTGGCGTCTGGCTATGCCGCTCCCGCGTTCTCACTGCTTCAGGCGTGCATAGTCATATATATAATAGGTGTTGCGTTTTTCCTCATTCGTGAGGTATGGTCGCTCGTCAGCCTGTGCCGCATGGTGCGTTCAGGCCGTGTCGTCAGCCGTGACGGCGGCGTATGGGTCGTCGTAGTCAAGGGAGACGTGTCGCCGTTCAGCTGGTTCGGCAACATCATAATCAGCGAAACCGACTATGCCCACAGCCCGGAGTTCATCCTAACCCACGAGCGTGCCCACGTGGCCGGCCGCCATTCGGTAGACATTCTGCTGTGCGACGTGCTCATAATGTTCCAGTGGTTCAATCCCGCCGCATGGCTGATAAAGGCCGAACTGCAGAATCTGCACGAGTTTGAGGCCGACAGAGCCGTGCTCGCCTCAGGCGCCGACGCCGCTGAATACCAGTTACTGTTGATACGTAAGGCCGTAGGTGACAAGCTGTTTACCATGGCAAACAATCTAAATCAATGTTCTATTAAAAAACGAATTACTATGATGTTAACTAAAAAGTCAAATCCGTGGAGCGGCGCGAGGATACTCCTCGCCCTCCCGGTTGCGGCAGTTGCCGTAGTGGCATTTGCCACACCGAAGGCCGAGAGCCTGAGTAACGAAATCAATGCCGAGAGCCGTTCGCTCATGAGTGCGGTCGTAAGCACGGTCAGTCCGTCGTCAGTAGCGCCGCAAGAGACCGCCTTACAGACTGCCGTAACGCCCGACGGTGTTGCCGATACAGGCAGAAATGTGGCGGCAGACAATTCAGAAATAGCCGTTGTAGGCTATAACGGCGACGGCAAAAAGGGCAAAGTCTACGACGTTGTGGAAGTGAAGCCCGAGTTTCCCGGCGGCATGGGAGCCATGATGGAATATATCGCCGCCAATATTAAATATCCAGAGACAGCCGCAAAAGCCGGTATCCAGGGGCGCGTTATCGTGAGGTTTGTGGTTGATACCGAAGGAAACGTAACCGAGCCGGAGATAGTTCGCGGCGTTGACCCTGCCCTTGACGCCGAGGCGATACGTGTAGTCAGCTCTATGCCGCGGTGGACTCCCGGCAAGCAGGACGGCAAGGCAGTGGCCGTAAGGTTTGTTATGCCGGTGAACTTCAGCACCACAGCTGGAAAAGCTGACAAAAAAAAGGCCGGTCTCGGCAGGCCGGAGGCCGGAAAAGCGCAGAAGATGATGTACATCGTCGTTGACGGCAAATACGTCGTTGACAGCATACCAGCCATCAAGCCCAATGACATTGAAAAAATAGAAGTCTACAAAGACAAGGAACACACCGTTGACAAGTACGGCGAGGCGGCAGCCGGCGGCGTGATAATGATCACGACAAAGAAGAAATAACAGTCCATAAACCTACTTCTCTTACGGCAAGGTCCGGGGGCGCAAAGCGTTGCCTCCGGGCCTTTTCTTGTGCCTTTGCGCGGCCACAGATGCCGTCCGCGTAACTTCCTGATAATCAGTGCTGTTGCAAAAGGCCGTCTTTCGCCTTGTAAAAGACGGTCTTTTAGCTTGCGATTGACGGCCTTTTGCTTTCTCAAAGACCGTCAATTGCAAAGAAGTTAGAGAAGTTATAGAAGTTATCACGCCCTTCGGGCGTTAGAAGTTAAAGCCATATGCTTTGTTGTTTGCGCGGCAGTTTGATTTTTAATTGTTAATTTTTAATTGTTAATTTGCGAAGCAAATCTCCTTGTCTGCTTGTCTCTTGTCCCTTGTCTGCTAAGCAAATAGAAGTTATCACGCCCTTCGGGCGTTAGAAGTTAAAGCCGAATGCTTTGTTAATTAAGAATTAAGAGGTAAGAATTAAGAAATACAACAAATCTTATTTGGGTGTTCATGCGGATTTGTAATCCGCATGTATGAGTATAAGGATTTGTAATCCGACAAATAATCAGATAGTTTTTTCGGATTGCAAATCCTGACATTCATTTCCGTCGGATTGCAAATCCGACCAGTACAGGGAAAACATTCCTAACAGGATTATTTGTCCCTATCTGTCCTATTTGTCCTATATTCTTTCTTAATTTTTACCTCTTAATTCTTAATTTCATACTCTTTGAATAAACAATTTTTAGCTAACCGCTGTTTATTCCATTTTTGTTACATAATTGAAGAATTATGGGATTATTTGTTATAATGTATCAAATTTGATACAATTTGAAACAATTTTTATACACAAATTACCCCCCCCGATTAATTTTGCTGACGTTTTGATACCGTGGCCAGATTAACCGAAACAATTAAATTAACTTTACTTTAAACTAAATGCACAATGATTGAAAGACTTTTTAAGAAAAAGGCAATCCTGCTGGTGCTGCTCTTTATTGGAATATGCGCCAACCTGCATGCCCAAGGCAACATGGAGGTAAGCGGAGTTGTCACCTTGAAGACGGACGGTCAGCCCGTAATAGGAGCCTCAGTCGTAGAGGTAGGCAATACCAAGAACGCCACCATAACCGACTTTGACGGTAAGTTCAAACTGAAAGTGTCAGGTGCCGACAGCAAGCTGCAGTTCTCTTATGTAGGCTGCAAGACGGTAACCGTGCAGGCCGGACCCTCAATGGAGGTGGTGCTTGAAGAGAACACCGCCATGCTTGAAGACCTCGTAGTGACCGGTTACACCACTCAGCGCAAGGCTGACCTTACCGGTGCCATAAGCGTTGTTGACATGGACGAGATTGCCAAGCAGAATGAGAACAACCCGATGAAGGCCCTTCAGGGACGCGTGCCGGGCATGAACATCACCGCCGACGGTAACCCCAGCGGCTCTACGACTATCCGTATCCGTGGTATCGGTACGCTTAACAACAACGACCCGCTGTATATCATTGACGGTGTGCCCACGAAGGCCGGCATGCACGAGCTTAACGGCAACGACATCGAGTCAATACAGGTACTGAAAGACGCGGCCTCAGCCTCTATCTACGGTTCGCGTGCGGCCAACGGCGTAATCATCATCACGACAAAGAAAGGCAAGGACGGCAAGCTGAAAGTAAACTTCGACGCCTCTCTGTCTGCCCAGATGTACACTAACAAAATGGAGGTGCTTAACGCTGAGGAGTACGGCCAGGCAATGTGGCAGGCCTACGTCAACAGCGGACAAGACCCTAACACCAACCCGCTGGGTTATCACTATGACTGGGGATATGACGCCAACGGCTATCCCATGCTTAACGGAATAACCATGTCCCGCTTCCTTGACTCAGCCAACAAGACGCCCTCTGCCGACACAGATTGGTTCGACGAGACTACACGTACAGGCTTTATCCAGCAATATAACGTTTCGGTAAGCAACGGCTCTAAGAAAGGTTCATCGTTCTTCTCGCTCGGTTATTACAAGAACAACGGTATCATCAAATATTCTGACTTTGAACGTTTCTCGGCCCGTATGAACACTGAGTACAAGCTGATTGACGACGTGGTAACCATTGGCGAGCACTTTACGCTCAACCGCACGTCTGAGGTTCAGGCGCCCGACGGCTTCCTGCAGAACGTGCTCCAGTTTAACCCGTCACTTCCGGTCTACACCATTGACGGTGAGTTTGCAGGCCCGGTAGGCGGCTATCCTGACCGTGAGAACCCGCTGGCACGCCTGCAGCGCAACGCCGACAACCGCTATACTTACTGGCGTATGTTCGGTGACGCCTACATAAACCTCAGCCTGTTCAAGGGCTTCAACATCCGCTCAACCTTCGGTATCGACTACGCCCAGAAGGAACAGCGCATCTTCACTTATCCTATCACTGAGGGTAACGTCGCTAACGACACGAATGCGGTAGAGGCAAAGCAGGAGCACTGGATGAGATGGATGTGGAACGCCGTTGCGACTTACAACCTCGAGATAGGCAAGCACCGCGGCGACGTGATGGTAGGTATGGAGCTTAACCGTGAGGATGATGTCAACTTCTCAGGTTACAAGGAAGATTTTGCCATACTTAATCCCGACTATATGTGGCCGGATGCAGGTGTAGGCACGGCTCAGGCTTACGGTTCCGGCGAGGGATACTCACTGGTTTCGTTCTTCGGAAAGCTCAACTATTCTTACGACAGCAAGTATCTTGCTTCGCTCACGATACGTCACGACGGTTCGTCACGCTTCGGTAAGAACAACCGCTACGCTACTTTCCCATCGGTATCAGCCGGCTGGCGTATCAGCAGTGAGAAGTTCATGCGCAACTTGAAGTGGATTGACGACTTGAAGATACGCGCCTCTTGGGGACAGACCGGTAACCAGGAAATCTCTAACATCGCACGCTACACTATCTTCGTGCCTAACTATGGTGTTACCGAGTCAGGCGGACAGAGCTACGGTACGTCTTACGACATCGCCGGAACCAACGGCGGCAGCATCCTGCAGTCAGGCTTCAAGCGTAATCAGATAGGTAACGATGACATCAAGTGGGAGACTACCACGCAGACTAACATCGGTCTTGACTTCTCTTTGTTCAACCAGACTCTTTACGGATCGTTTGACTGGTTCTACAAGAAGACTACCGACATCCTTGTACAGATGGCCGGAATAGCAGCCATGGGCGAGGGCAGCTCGCAGTGGATTAACGCCGGCGAGATGGAGAACAGAGGCTTCGAGTTCAACCTCGGATACCGTAACGAAACTCCGTTCGGCCTGAAATACAGCATCAACGGTAACATCTCGGCTTACCGCAACAAGATAACCAAGCTGCCTGCAACCGTAGCTGCCAACGGTACTTTCGGAGGAAACGGCGTTGAGAGCGTAATCGGTCATCCTAACGGAGCACAGGTGGGCTACATCGCTGACGGCATTTTCAAGTCTCAGGACGAAATCGACAACCACGCAACTCAGGAAGGCGCAGGCCTCGGCCGCATACGTTGGCGCGACCTTAACGGCGACGGCGTGATAAGCGAGGCTGACCAGACGTGGATCTATGACCCGACTCCGGCCTTCAGCTATGGCCTTAACATCTATCTTGAGTACAAGAACTTCGACTTCACAATGTTCTGGCAGGGCGTTCAGGGTGTTGACGTTATCAGTGATCTTAAGAAGGAGACTGACCTCTGGAGCGGTCTTAACCTCGGCTTCCTGAACAAGGGTAAGCGTCTGCTTGACGCCTGGTCGCCCACCAATCCAGACTCTAACATCCCCGCACTGGCCCGTGATGACGTGAACAACGAGAAGCGCGTGTCAACCTACTTCGTTGAGGACGGCTCGTTCCTTAAGCTCCGTAACATACAGCTCGGCTATAACTTGCCCGAGAGTGTGGTAAGCAAACTGAAGATGGAACGCCTCCGCGTGTACATCAGCGCACAGAACCTGCTCACCATAAAGAGCAAGAACTTCACCGGCGTTGACCCCGAGAACCCGAATTACGGATATCCTATCCCGCTCACGTTGACGTTCGGAATAAACGTAAGTTTCTAAAAAACAAGCAAAAACAAAAGTCATGAAAAAGATTATATATACAACGGCCTTGGCGCTGAGCCTTGTCTGCAGC
Organism: uncultured Prevotella sp.; assembly: GCA_900550365.1. Taxonomy (GTDB): domain Bacteria; phylum Bacteroidota; class Bacteroidia; order Bacteroidales; family Bacteroidaceae; genus Prevotella. The sequence goes on from URRR01000046.1 coordinate 8,332, forward strand.
GGATGTTCTGACTTCCTTGAGGATCAGGTACCGCAAGGAGCCATTGACAACGAGCAGGTACAAGACCCCGCTTATGTCGACAATCTGGTCATCTCGGCGTATGCCATATGGATATCGGCCGAGGACATCAACTCGTCGTTCTCTATGTGGAACTATGACGTCCGTTCAGATGACGCCTACAAAGGCGGTAACGGTACTGAGGACGGTGACGTGTTCCACGCTCTTGAGATATCACAAGGTGTAATGACGACGGCATGGAACATCAGTGACATGTGGGAGCGCCTGTATAACTGCGTATCACGCGCCAACGTGGCGTTGCAGTCACTCGATAATGTTGACGAAAGCTCTTATCCGCTCAAGCAGCAGCGTATCGCAGAGATGAGATTCCTCCGCGGTCACGGACTTTTCCTGCTGAAGCGCCTCTATAAGCATATTCCAATCACCAACGACGAGAACCTCACGTACGACGATTACAACAATTTGTCGAACACCGAGTACACGAACGACGAAGGCTGGCAGCAAATCGCCAACGACTTCCAGTTCGCTTACGACAATCTTCCTGCCACTCAGGCCGACAAGGGACGTCCTACCAAGGCTGCGGCAGCGGCATATCTTGCCAAGACTTACCTTTACAAGGCTTACCGCCAGGACAATCCTGACAACAATGAGGTTACAAGCATCAACGCTGATGACCTGCGCAAGGTGGTTGAATACACTGAGAACTCCATAATGCAGGCCGGAGGTTACGCTCTCGAACCTGACTTCCACAACAACTTCCGCCCCGAACCGCAGTATGAGAACGGCCCCGAGTCACTCTGGGCAATGCAGTACTCGATGAACGACGGAACCAATAACGGTAACTGTAACTGGTCATACGGACTCATAGTTCCTGCCATTCCGGGCGTTACTGACGGCGGTTGCGACTTTTACAAGCCAAGTCAGAACCTGGTGAACGCCTTCAGAACCGATGCCGACGGTCACCCGCTGTTCGACACTTTCAACAGTTCTGATTATAATAAGGATGTAGACAACGTTGACCCGCGTCTGTTCCTGACGGTCGGAATGCCCGGTTTTCCGTATGAGTTCAACAAGAAATACATGATGGACCGCTCTTCTACATGGAGCCGAAGCAACGGACTTTACGGATATTATGTTGCCCTGAAGCAGAACGTTGACCCCGATGGCGACTATCTTATCAAGGGAAGCTGGTGGGGAAGCCCTATGAACCGCATCGTGATCCGCTATGCCGACGTGCTGCTTATGCGTGCCGAAGCTCTTATACAGCTTAACGACGGACGTATCGACGAGGCCATAAGCCTGATTAACCAGGTACGCAGCCGCGCAGCGCAGAGCCTTACCATGATAGCTGACTATCCGTCACTGTACGGCGTCAAGTTCAATGTTAAGCCCTATACCGGCTCTTACGGACAGGCTGACGCGCTGAAGATGCTCAAGTTCGAGCGCCGTGTTGAGCTGGCAATGGAGTGCGACCGCTTCTTTGACCTTGTACGTTGGGGAGAGGCTGAGACTGTTCTCAACAAGTACTATGCCGAAGAAACTAATGACTGCACGATATATTCAAACGCGCACTTCACGAAGAACAAGAACGAATACCTGCCTGTACCGTTTGCCCAGATAGCTGCAAGCAACGGCAATTACACGCAGAACTGCGGAGGCTGGTGATAAAAAACTTTTAAACAAACAAGCACATCATGAAAACAACAATAACCAAACTCGCCGCGCTGGTGTGGGCTTTGCTGATGACGTTTGCCTTCACCGCCTGTGACGACGACAACACGTCAGACATGCGCCTTGACGGAGAATGCTGGCTGACGGAGCTCAAGATTGACGATTACGCCGGCATAATAGACAACGACAACATGACGGTTACCGTAGGTGTGCCCGAGACTTACGACGTCAGTGCCATGACGGTTACCTCTATCGGAGTGTCCGAGGGTGCCGTGGCGTCAATGGGCGTGGGTCAGGTAGTTGACTTCTCGTTCCCCCAGTCGATAAAGGTGACCAACGGCAATGCCTATCTTACTTATATGGTTACCGTAAAACGCGACGAGGCAAAGATAACCTCGTTCAAGCTGAACGACAGATATACCGGAATAATCAACGAGGCAAATCATACCATAACGGTTACCGTGCCGACCACTCTTGACATTACGGCCCTTGTGCCTACTATCGAGACAACCGCCGGTGCGACAGTAACGCCGGCTTCAGGACAGGCTGTAGACTTTACCAATCCCGTAGAGTTTACCGTTACTTACCAGACAGCGACGACGGTTTATACCGTTACCGTCAACCAGTCAGACGCTCCTTCTGCTGTTTATGTAGGTCTGGCTGCTACGATAGACGAGCTCAATGGCGAGGAGAAAGAGGCCGCAATGTGGATGTTGCAGAACGTAAGCGGAGCGCAATACGTCTCGTTTGACGATGTAGCCAACGGCGCTGTTGACCTCAGCGAATGCAAGGTTGTATGGTGGCATCTGCACATCGACGGCGGAATAGACAACATGGACAAGTTTGACGCGGCCGCTCCGTCAGCTCTCAGCGCTGTTAACGTGCTGAAGGATTATTACGACAACGGCGGCAGCTTCCTGCTGACACGTTACGCGACTTACTATGCAGTCAAGCTCGGTGCTACTAAGGACGGTGCAAATCCTAACAACTGCTGGGGACAGAGCGAGGAAACCGCCGAAATAACAACCGGTCCGTGGAGCTTCTATGTTGACGACAACGCAAGTCATCCGATGTTCCAGGGCGTGGTATCGACTATCGACGGCCGCAACGGAGTCTACACCTGCGACACAGGTTACAGAATAACCAACAGTACTGCACAGTGGCACATCGGCTCAGACTGGGGCGGATATCCTACCATTGACGACTGGCGCAACCTGCACGGAGCAACAGACCTCGGCTGGGGAGGCGACGGCGCGGTAGTAGTCTGGGAGTATCCGGCTAACGCTAATGGCGCACGTATTCTCTGCATCGGTTCAGGTGCATACGACTGGTACGCTTACGGCGTTGACACTTCTGCCGACCAGTATCACGGCAACGTGGCTACAATGACACAGAACGCCATAAATTATCTTATCGGTCAATAAATAAAAACGACATTTTAATATGAAAAATATGTTATATTCATTGATGCTCGCTGCGATGATACTGCCGTTTTCAGCCTGCAGCGACGATGATGACCCCGTCTTGACACAAAAAGACTGGGAGGGAACGAGCGAATATTTCGCTTCCACTGACGAGAATCTGTTCGGCAGTTACTATAAGCCTTACGTAGGCTACGTGGGCGACCCGATGCCTTTCTATGACCCGGTGGCACAGGATTTCAAGGTGCTTTACCTGCAGGACTTCCGTCCGAATCCGGCTGAGACCTATCACCCTATCTGGGGGCTCAGCACCAAGAACGGCGCTGACTATACGTCGCTGGGCGAGCTTATCTCTTGCGGTGAGGTAGGCGAGGCTGACGCCGCTATCGGTACGGGCAGCACCGTATATGATGAAAGCTCAAAGCTGTACTACACTTTCTATACCGGCCACACTTCGAGCCGTGAGGTAGTGATGTACGCTACGTCGCCTGATTTCAAGACATGGACCAAGGACAGGGCTTTTTATCTGAAAGGAGATGACTATGGATACAGCACCACTGACTTCCGTGACCCCTTCGTATTCAAGGGTGACGACGGCGTTTACCACATGCTGATATCAACGACGCAGAACGGAAAGGGCTCGCTTGTAGAGTTTACTTCATCCGACCTGAAGAGCTGGCAGCATCAGGGCGTGTTCATGACGATGATGTGGGACCGCTTCTATGAGTGTCCTGACGTGTTCAAGATGGGCGACTGGTGGTACCTCGTCTACTCGGAGAAGCATTCGGCAATACGCAAGGTGCAGTATTTCAAGGGCCGCACGCTCGACGAAATCAAGGCCGCGACAGCCAACGACGCAGGACTTTGGCCTGACGAGCACGAGGGTTACCTCGATACCCGCGCGTTCTATGCAGGCAAGACAGCGTCTGACGGTACCGACAGATACATCTGGGGCTGGTGCCCGACGCGTGAGGGCAACGACAACCTGAACGTAGGCGCCGCTCCTAACGAGCCGCAGTGGGCCGGCAATCTGGTTTGTCACAAGATAATCCAGAACGCTGACGGAACGCTGACGCTCGGCCCCGTGCCAGGCATTGACAGCAAATACACCGAGACTACTGCCGTTAACGTTATGGCTAAGAGCGATGCCGGAGTTACCGAAAGCAACGGAACTTACACGCTGACGGGCGACGCTTACGTGCTGTTCACACGCCTGAAGGTGCACAACAAGATTTCGTTTACGGTCAAGACGGCAGGCAAGGGCGACAAGTTCGGCGTCTCATTGGTGCGCGGAAGTGACTCAGACAAGTATTATACTCTGACCTTAGACCCTGAGGACAACGACAACAAACGCCGCATCAACCTCAACGAAGAGGGCACGGCAGGCACAGGACTGATAAGCGGAATGGATAGTTACGCATTCCCCACGCCGGCTGACAACACTTATAACGTGACCATATATACCGACAATTCTGTCTGCGTGATGTATGTAAACAACGTTGTTGTAAGCACGCAGCGCCTCTACCGCACGCAGAAGAACTGCTGGTCAGTCAACTGCTACGGCGGAACCATTGAGCTCAGCAATGTCAGCGTAAGCTGTTACTGATACTTTTCTGGCTTTTACGGTTAGCACGAGCCGTGCCATGCAAGCCCCGTCTGACGCGGGCTGCGCATGGCGCGGCTTTCCTTTTTGCCGACTGTTGACGCCCGTCTTTTACTCCCTTTGTAACTGCCTGATAATCAGCACCGTTGCAAAAGGCCGTCTTTTGGCTTCTAAAAGACGGCCTTTTAGCGTCCAATATGTGGCCTTTTAGCTTTCAATATGCCGTCTTTTACAAAACAAAAGACGGCATATTGAAAAGAAGTTAGAGAAGTTATAGAAGTTATCACTCGCTCCGCTCGTTAGAAGTTAAAGCCGAATGCTTTGTTGGTTGCATAGCAAATCTCCTTGTCTGCTTGTCTGCTTGTTTACTTGTCTCTTGTCTGCTAAGAAAAGAGAAGTTATCACGCCCTTCGGGCGTTAGAAGTTAAAGCCATATGCTTTGCTTCAGCAGATAAGATACGAGCAGACAAGCAGACAAGGAGATTTGCTTTATTTTTGTTTACCGAGATGTCAATCTGCTAAAGTAATCTCCTTGTCTGCTGAAAAAGTTCGCTTGATGATATGTTTTTATCTGTAAAATGATTATATTTGCAAGGAGAGTTTTGCGGTTCAGGCGTTTAAGGTTATCCCGCTTGCTTTTATTCCGGGCTGTCAGTTGGCTGTTGTCAAACGGCACATTGTCTTGCTACAGAAAAACTTCACACGGTTTTAACAATTAAAATAAAAAAGTAATGAAGACAAAAGAAAGACGTGTG
>URRR01000047.1 GCA_900550365.1 uncultured Prevotella sp.
TTGAAAGCATCCTTGGCGTAGCCGTCCGCGAGAATGACGAACGACCCCGACGTGGCGTCTGGCAGTTCATTGCCCTTATAATACACGTTGAAGGCATCCTTGGCGTAGCCGTATCCGAGGTCAGTAAACGAGCCTGCGCTGGCGTCCTTAATCTTAACGCCGCGATAGAAAACATCATTGTCTATCACCACATAGCGGTTTTTATGGCCGCGGTGACGGTCCTTGTGGCGGTCATGGCGGTCTTTCTGCACGGCAGCCGACAGGGCTTCAGAGCGTGAGAAGATATTGCCGGCGGGCAGAGAAAACGGCAATGCAGTCATTGCGGCCAGCGTAAGGATAATTACTTTACTGTTCATAATCATAAAACTGACGGTTTATACAAGAAACGGCGGCGGTCAGCTGACCGTCGCCGTTTTATTTATCGCTTCACCGACAATCAGAAGTTGTCGTGGTCAAGGCTGTCGTTGAAGTCCTTGGGCTCCTTCGGCGCCAGCGGGTCATGATACTCCTCGCGTGCCGGACGGTGCTCAAAGCGGCGCTGCTCGCGGCCCTCACGACGGTCGCCACGCTCTCCGCGCGGACGGCGTTCGCCTCTGGGGCGGCGCTCACGCTCAACATATCCCTCGGGTTTCGGGATGAGAACGCGGTGAGACAGCTTGTATTTGCCCGTCTTCGGGTCTATCTCCATCAGCTTGACGGTTATCTTGTCACCCTCGTGCAGACCGGCTTCCTCAACGGTTTCGAGGCGCTTCCAGTCAATCTCAGATATGTGCAGAAGGCCGTCCTTGCCGGGAAGTATCTCTACGAAGCAGCCGTAAGGCATGATCGAGCGTATCGTTCCCTCGTAAACCTCGCCCACTTCGGGTATAGCGACGATGGCCTTAATCTTGGCGATTGCCTTCTGTATGCTCTCCTTGTTGGGCGCGCTTACCTGCACCTTGCCTACTCCGTCGGTCTCGTCGATAGTGATTGTGGCGCCAGACTCTTCCTGCATCTGCTGGATAATCTTTCCGCCCGGGCCTATCACGGCACCGATGAACTCCTTAGGAATGTCGAATGCCTCGATGCGCGGTACCTGCGGCTTCAGCTCAGCGCGCGGTTCGGCGATGGTGTCGGTCAGCTTTCCGAGGATATACTCACGTCCGGCCTTGGCCTGCATGAGTGCTTTCTCGAGAATCTCGAAGCTCAGTCCGTCACACTTGATGTCCATCTGGGTAGCCGTCAGGCCGTCCTTCGTACCGGTGGTCTTGAAGTCCATGTCGCCCAGGTGGTCCTCGTCGCCGAGGATGTCGCTAAGCACTGCGTACTTGTCTTCGCCCGGATTCTTGATAAGACCCATCGCGATACCGCTGACGGGCTTCTTCATGGGCACGCCGGCGTCCATCAGTGCCAGTGTGCCGGCACATACGGTAGCCATTGAAGACGAGCCGTTGCTCTCGAGAATCTGTGACACCAGGCGTACGGTATAGGGGAAGTCCTCAGGTATCTGACCCTTCAGCGCGCGCCATGCCAGGTGGCCGTGGCCTATCTCGCGGCGTCCCACGCCACGCTGTGCCTTAGCCTCGCCCGTACAGAACGGCGGGAAGTTATAGTGCAGCAGGAAGCGCTGGTAAGAGCGGTCGAGCACGTCGTCAACGAGCTTCTCGTCGAGTTTCGTTCCGAGCGTACATGTAGTGAGGCTCTGGGTCTCGCCGCGTGTGAAGATAGAGCTGCCGTGAGGCATGGGCAGAGGTGACACCTCGCACCAGATGGGGCGTATCTCGTCGGTCTTGCGGCCGTCGAGGCGCTTGCCTTCGTCGAGTATGCAGCGGCGCATAGCGTCACGCATGACGTCGTGATAGTAGCGGTCAACGAGGGCATACTTCTCTTCCAGCTCGTCCTCTGTAAGGTCGGTGTGGGCTGCGGCGTAAGCCTCCTCAAAGTCGGTCTTGATCTTGTCGAAAGCCTCCTCGCGTGCCTTCTTGTCGTGGTCGCCGGCCTCGGCTATGGCGTAGCACTTGTCATAGGTTTCCTTACGGAGCTGCTCGCGCAGGTCTTCGTCGTTTACCTCGTGGCAGTACTCGCGCTTCACGTCGGTGCCGAGCTCCTTTGAGAGTTCCTCCTGGAGCACGCACATCGGGCGGATAGCCTCCTGAGCCACCTTGAGAGCCTGGAGGAGGTCCTGCTCAGACACTTCCTTCATCTCTCCCTCTACCATCATGATATTCTCTTTAGACGCTCCGACCATGATGTCCATGTCGGCGTTCTTCATCTGTTCAAATGTCGGGTCAACGACATATTCGCCGTTGATGCGGGCCACACGCACCTCAGAGATGGGGCACTCGAACGGAATGTCCGAGCAGGCCAGGGCACATGAGGCTGCGAAGCCTGCCAATGCATCGGGCTGGTCAACGCCGTCGGCTGAGAAGAGAATAACGTTTACGTAAACCTCGGCATGGAAATCTGCCGGGAAAAGGGGGCGCAAGGCGCGGTCAACCAGTCGGCAAGTAAGAATCTCGTTGTCGCTTGCCTTGCCTTCGCGCTTGGTAAAGCCGCCCGGAAAACGGCCGGCGGCGGCATACTGTTCTCTGTACTCAACCTGCAAAGGCATGAAATCTGTTCCGGGAACTGCATCTTTTGCGGCACAAACGGTGGCGAGCAATACGGTGTTTCCCATGCGGAGCACGCAAGAGCCGTCAGCCTGTTTTGCCACTTTCCCGGTTTCAATGCTGATGGTCCTTCCGTCAGGCAATGAAACTGTTTTTGTAATTACGTTCATCTAAAAAATAAAAAAATGTCTTTTTACATCAAAAAAAATCGCAACAAAGGTAACTAATTTTGTCAGAACAAAAGACTATTGGGCCTGAAATTTACATTAAATATTCATTTTTTAGCTCTTTTCATGCAGAATAAGAGCCGGCAGGCCTCCGTCGCGTTTCATATTCTTCTACCGCCCTTATCATCATCACGCCCCGCATTTCCGCCGTCACGCCCCCGGCCGCAAAGCGCCCGCCGTCCATACACGGATAAAAACTGTAAGCGCAACACGCCTCAATGCTTACGACAAGCCGCCGCCGCAGGCATTTCAGCCTGTAATTATAAGCAAAACGGCCTGCCGTGGTTTCAATCCGTAAAGGCCGCAAATCGCGCTGCAAAAGGCCGTCTTTTACACGCCAAAAGGCCACCTTTCGGAAGCTGAAAGGTGGCCTTTTGGAAAGGGTTTCTTAAGAAGTTAGAGAAGTTAAAGAAGTTATCACTCGCTTCGCTCGTTAGAAGTTAAAGCCATTACTTTAGAAAGTAGTTAAAGGGAGTCAGAGTAGTTAGAAGTAGTTAAAGTCATTAGCTTTGCTGTCTCACCCTCTCACTTTCTCACCTTCTCACCTTCTCAATTATGAATTATGAATTGTGAATTATGAATTAAAAAAATCTTTTTCCGTCTGTCTTTCGGTTTCTCATATAAAGTCATTACATTTGCCACGACAATACCGATAGAAATGAAAAAACTGTTATTCATCATGCTGCTGCAGCTCACGGCGGCCATGGCCGTGGCGCAGGAGAAGCGCCCTTTTGACGCTACAATACGCAACGAGGAGTATAAAATCTACATCCGCCTCAACCTTTACGACAACAACGTAAAGGTGCCCGGACAGGACGTGCTGGGCGAAGTGGGCGGATACTTCGGGTCGACGCAGAGCTCAAGCAAGTGGTTTATCGTAGGCTCAACCGTCATTGACGCGCAGACGGCCGAGATTGAGGTGATAAACGACTATGGCAGCGAGGACTTTACCGCCACGCTGAAAGCCAACGCCGACGGTACATATACGTATAAGAAAGAAGACGGCAGCACACTGAAGTTTGCCGTAAGAGGCAAGTGGCAGAAGCTGCCCTCACGCCTCGAACTGAAGAAGTAAAAGGCTTACGGCGCCTTCAGCGCCGTCTCTGCAGATAGCGCTGAAGGCCATGCCTTACCGAACGGAGGCCGAACTGCTCGGTATGTATGTCGCCCGGAGCCAGCCAGAAGCACTCGGCGGCGTCGTCGCCGGCCGTGAGAGCCGTGTCGTCTTCTACCTTACAGGCAAAGAAGATGTCGAGCGTGCTGATGTCAAGCCCCGAGTACCGGTAGATGTTAGGCCCGCTGAAGAGATAACGCGCCTCAACAACGTCGAGCCCGGTCTCCTCCTTCACCTCACGCGCCACGGCCTCCTCGGCCGTCTCCTGCACGTCGGCGAAGCCCCCGGGCAGGTCGAGCGTGCCCTTGGCGGGCTCCAGACGGCGGCGCTCTACGAGCAGCTCGCCGCGGCCATTGGTTATCAGCGCCACTACGGCGGCAGCCGGATTCATGAAGTATTCAAAGCCGCAGTTGCCGCATTTCAGGCTTTTCTCCGAGTTACGTTCAAAGTGGCTGCTGCCGCATTCAGGGCAGTAGCCGAATTTCTCAAGTATGTTCATAAATGTCAACAGTTATCATTTGCACAAGCAAAGATAACAAAATGTTGACGTAGAACAAAAAGAAAGCGTGGTTTTCAGTCTTATTCGTCCCAGTCGTCGGTGCGGAACGGCAGCAGCGGCAGCCCTCCCATGTTGGCCACGTTGCCCAGACTGAAGTTCCTGAAGCAGTATCTTACGGCCACGGGAGCCTTCACCTCGGGACAGCTTACGGCTATGCCGCGCCCCTTGACGAACCATGCGCGCGCCTTATGGAACTGCCGGTCGGCCCCTGCCACCTCAAAACCTTCCATGCCGTCGTAACGGTTCAGGCCGCCGTAGGTGTTGTCCAGCTCTACGTAACATGTGTCGCCGCTTACCGTCATGGCCTTATATACGGGGCTTTCACACCTGAAGGCCTTCATGCCGTAAGTCTTGTTGAGCGCCAGCCAGGCCAGCCTCTCGCCCACCTTACGCTTCTGCGCCGGGTGGATCTGTCTCAGTTCCCAGGGGTAAACGCAGTCGTTGGTGCCCACGATGCCGCTGTTAGGTATAATCCGCGACGCCCTGAGCTGCTGCTCGCGCAGGCGTGCCGACCATGTGCCGTCGGCCTGTCCGCTCTCGTAAGGCGCTATCTCGACTATATAGAAAGGTATGTCGCCAAGGCCGAAGGCCGTCCGCCACTGCCTTGCCAGCAGCGCCACACGGTCAGAATAGCGGTTGCCGGGGTCGCCGACGTTCGAGCAGCCCTGATAAAAGAGTATGCCCCTGACCGTATAGCGGAGTATCGGGCTGAACGTGCCGTTGCCCCACACCATGGCCCGTTTGTAGTCAGCCTTCTGGCTGCTTACTATCCCCGCGGTGTCGGTAGGCTCGTCGGTGTACCGCTCAAGGTTCTCCTTCGTCAGCCAGCTCTCCACCCGTGAGCCGCCCTTGTTGGCCATCACCAGGCCCACAGGCACTCCCGTGGCCCTCGCGAGCTCACGTGCGAAGAAGTATCCGGCGGCACTCGCCTCGCCCACCGTGGCCGGGCTGCTCTGTTCCCAGCGGCAGGCGGCGTCGGCAAGCGGCGTCATGCTCATGACGCTTGGTATCTTGACAAAGTGTATCAGCGAGTCGGCACGCGCCCCGGCCACCACGTCATTATACCCCTCTACGGGGCATTCGTTAAAGCCTTTTACGGGCATCTCCATGTTGCTCTGCCCCGCGCATACCCACACTTCGCCCGCAAGCACGTTGCCTACGCTCACCGGTCCGTCGCCGTCGTCAAAGGTCATGGACAGCCGGCGGCCGTCAGCCGCGGGCGACTTCACCTCCAACTGCCACGCGCCCTGGCCGTCGGCACGCGCCTCATAGCCGTCCGCGGCCCACGACACGGCCACCTTCACCGTTGAGCCGGGACGTGCCGTGCCCCACAGACGCACGCCCGTGTTCTGCTGGATAACCATGTTGTCGCCGATAATATGCGGCAGCCTCACCTTAGCCTCAGCGCCGCCCAGCATGGCCGCAAGCGCCGAAAGCATTAAAATACGTTTATACATAATGTCGCAGGTTTATTGTTTGTTATAAAGAATGATGAGCCTGCAATATTACAAAAAAAATCATTACATTTGCAAAATATTAATATAATAAATCCCAACAGGCAGAAACTACGACGCGTGTTGAGACAAAACGAAAAACCACTGATACAAATATGAAAGCAAGAAAGATGTTGCTGGCGGCCGTGCTGAGCGTTTTATGCATGCCGATATCAGCCCAGCAGAGTTTTGAGACGCCGCTATGGCCCGGCGGAGCGCCCAACAGTAACGGCGACACACAGGACACGGCGAAGGTGAAAGTGTTCCTGCCGAAGAAGGAGACGGCCACCGGACGCGCCGTGGTGATATGCCCCGGCGGGGGCTACTCTCATCTGGCGATGGACCATGAGGGGTATGACTGGGCGCCGTTCTTCAACAACATGGGCATAGCGGCCGTCGTACTGAAATACCGCATGCCGCACGGCAACCGTGAAGTGCCCATAAGCGACGCCGAGGAAGCCATGAGGCTGGTGCGCCGCAACGCGCAGAACTGGGGCATAAACCCTGAAGACGTAGGCATAATGGGCTCGTCGGCAGGCGGCCATCTGGCCTCAACCATAGCCACCCACTCCACCGGCGACGCACGGCCTGACTTCCAGATACTCTTCTATCCGGTGATAACGATGATGCCCGACATCACCCACAAGGGCTCGCACGACAATCTGCTGGGCCACGACGCCAGGAAAAGAGACGAGCAGAAGTACAGCAACGACCTGCAGGTAACCCGCGTTACGCCCCGCGCCTTCATAGCCCTGAGCGACGACGACCACACCGTTCTTCCGGCCAACGGCGTCAACTATTACATCGAGATGTACCGCCACGACGTGCCGGCCACGCTCCATGTCTACCCCTCAGGCGGCCACGGCTGGGGCAACCGCGACAGCTTCATCTACCATAAGCAGATGCAGTTAGAGCTGGAAGCCTGGCTCAGGAGCTTCTGACGAAGACTTATTTAATTAAGAGTCAGGATTTAAGAATTAAGAAATAACCGTTAAGAATTAAGAGTTAAGAGTTAAGTAAGTATGCAATTATGAATCAACAAAGCATGCTTTACTTAATTCTTAACTCTTAATTCTTTATTTCCTTGTCTGCTGAAAAAAGTTTCTTAATTCTTCATTTACAAAGCATTTTTCTTTAACTTTCGTTCATGCGGATTTGCAATCCTTATACTCTATTCCGGCAGATTACAAACCTGCCGTAACGAAAGACGGTTCATCCGCAATTCAGATGTATAAAATTAAGACATAAATGTTGCCGTAAACACCCTCAGGTAGGGACATAATTTATTATGTCCGCATGTTTCGCAGAAACATATCTCACGCTGTTTTATCATCGCCGAAGGCCATTTTTCACTCTTAACTTTTCATTTTTATCTTATTTATACGCCCCTTCGTGGCGTGCGGACATAAATAAATTATGTCCCTACCGGAGGGTGTTTTCTTCACTGACAATAACGATTTGTCATACACCTGAACTGCGGATGAACCCGAAAGACGGCAAATCGCGCTGCAAAAGGCCGTCTTTTGGCGTGTAAAAGACGGCCTTTTGCAATGCAATTTGCGGCCTTTCGCAAACCCGCTGACGGCCAGGCCGTTGCGCGCATGCCGCCGGGCATCAGACGAAAAAATGTAAACTTAATGTAAAAAAATTTGGTGGCAAGCCATTTTTCACTTAATTTTGCACACAATTTACACATTATATAATAATATGAAGATACTCAACCTGATGCTCGGTGCGGCCGTGTGCTGCTCGCTTTCGTCATGCTTTAAAGACGAGCCGCTCAACGCCGAATGCGACATCGAGCAGGCTTACGTGCATGTAGACGACCCTACCGCTATTTTCTTCTCGGCAAGCGACACACTTGTCAACGTGATTTCAGAAGCCGACGACGTGATATTTGAAATAAAGGAAGGCGCTGACGTTTCACGCATGGCTCCTGTTTTCAGGCTGACCGAAGGCGCAACGATAAGCCCCGCGAACGGAAGCGAGCACGACTTCAGCAACGGCGCGCCCGTGGTTTACACCGTAACGTCGCAGGACGGCTCATGGAAGCGCACTTATAACGTGGCGTTCAGAATGGTAAACCCCGTAAGCGAGTACAACTTTGAGAACACACGCCTCGTCGAAGGAGATAACAAAGGAAAGTATTACGAGTGGAGCGACCTCTCGGCTGACGGCGAATGGCTTGGCAACTGGGCTACGGGTAACTCCGGTTTCAACATCTCCGCACAGTTTATCGGCGGTACAATCGACGCTGAGGACTATCCGTCGTCTCCGGTAGATGACGGGTACAGCGGCAAGGCCGTAAAGCTGACAACATGCAGTACTGGCACATTTGGTTCTATGGTTGGTATGGGCATAGCCGCCGGCAATCTGTTCATAGGTGAGTTTGACGCCCTAAAGGCACTCAGTTCAAGCGACGGCGCAATGCAGGCAACCATGTTCGGCCGCCCGTTTGACCGTAAACCGTTGCAGTTTACAGGCTGGTACAAATACCATCCGGCACGCCCAATTGTCGACGGACACCTCAAAGAGGTAGACGATTCGTATGACAAGGGCGACATTTACGCCGTGCTTTACCGTAACCACGATGCTCAGGACAACGCCTTCGTGCTGCATGGCGACGACGTAAAGACCAGCCCTCAGATAGTGGCAATAGCCCAGGTGCCCGAAGTTACCGACGTTGACGACTGGACAGAGTTCACCGTTGACTTTGAATATCGTGGTGAGATCGACCCCGAACTGCTTGCCAACCGCGGCTATAACCTCGCCGTTGTGTTCACGTCAAGCATCGAGGGAGCGTATTTCAAGGGTGCTATCGGCAGCACGCTCTACATAGATGAAGTAAAGGTAATATGCGAAGAATCAGAAGAATAAACATGAAAAAGACAATACTGACACTCATTACGGCCGCCGTTACGGCTCTGCCGGCATGTGCGGGAGGCCTGCTCGACAACCTTATTTACAACCTGCGCTTCGGTTACAGCATAGGAGGCACCGCCCCCATGGGCATGCCCGCCACCATACGCAGCATGGACAAGTACACCCTTACGCCGAGCTTCAACCTTGGTCTGGGCGTCTACCGTGACCTGTCTGAACACTGGGGCATCACCACCGGACTGTATCTCGAGAACAAAGGTATGAACGTTGAGGCCACCGTAAAGAACTATCACATGGCCTTTGTGCGTGGCTCACAGCGCCTTGAGGGCAACTTCACGGGCGGCGTAAGCATGGAGGTGGAGCAGTGGATGCTCACTCTGCCCCTGCTCGCGACCTACTCCGTAAACAAGAACGTGCACATAAAGCTCGGCCCGTACCTCTCTTACGTGCGCTCGCACAACTTCACCGGAGCGGCCTACGGCGGCTACATACGCGTAGGCGACCCTACGGGCACAAAGGTGGAGATAGGCTCTGACGAGAGCAGCCGCGGCACATTCGACTTCTCCGAGGACATGCGCTCATGGCAGTTCGGCATACTTGCCGGCGTTGACTGGTATTTCCACAAGCATTGGGGATGCTTCGCCGACCTCTCATGGGGTTTCACCGATATTTTCGACAACGACTTCGACACCATCGAGCAGAACCTCTATCCCATCTATGGAACAATAGGTATTTCATACAGAATCAAATAATTAACTTAAAAGAAAGGACAAATTATGAGAAAATTATTTACAATTGTAGCCATGGCCGTGATGGCTTTGGCAGTTAAAGCACAAAGTTACAACTTCGAAGACAATTTAGTCGTAACTCTGGAAGGAGGCAATCCCACCAATACTCCCAATACAAAAATAATCGTTGAGGAAGTTGCTGAGTCTGATGGTTTGTATAATATAACACTTAAAGACTTTACATTCATTTTCCCGATTGGAGATATTAATCTTGAAAATGTAAAAGGTAACAGTGACACTGACGGCAATGTTTGGTTTGAAACAGCAAATGCGACGTTACAAATCCCTCACGTAGGCCAAGCAAACGTAACCTTAAATGAAGGTAACAGCAGTGTTATGAAAGAAGGAAAGTTAATGCTGAATTTGTCAATCACAGCAAATGCATATGGAACACCTTTGAATATTACCGCAGAATACGGTGTTTACAAGTATAATGACGATATGCTTGTTAAACTTGAAGGTAAAGATCTTGCAAAAGAGCCAACTCTTATAACAGTAATTGAACAGGCTAACGGCAAGTATACTCTTATTCTTGCAGATTTCAGAGCAGGTGATATTCCTGTTGGAACGATCGAATTGGCAGACCTTGACGTAACTGAAAACGAAGGCGTTAAGAACTTTTCATACGATGGAGATGTTACTATCAAACCTTTCAGCGATGGTACAAGTCCTATATTTTCTACTCCCATTCCTCTTACAATGGAAGGAACTATGACAGCAACAGCACTTGCTTTTACAATTAACATCACTACATTTACAGTAGAAGTTTATTATGGTGCCTCTATTCCTACTGGCATTGACCAAATCACTACAACCCCGAACGCGAGCGGCGTTGACGAGATTTACGACCTCAGCGGACGCAAGCTGAACGAAATGCAGAAGGGTATCAACATCGTGCGCAAGGCTGATGGCACTACCGTTAAGGTGCTGAAGAAGTAACAGGACTTAATTAAAACATACTATAAAAATCCCGTGTGTCGTCATGGCTCACGGGATTTTTTTGTATATTTGTTTCACGAATATAGGATGTGGTTCGGCAATGGCAAGCCAAAAAACTTCGTCTTTTGCTTGCCATTGCGCTCACCTTTCACTATATTTGTCCCCGATATGGCGGACAAAAGGCCGCAAACCGCCGTGTAAAAGACGGCAAATTGCACGATGAAATGCCGTCTTTTAGAAGCCAAAAGACGGCATTTTACATATCAATCTGTAATCGTCTGAAAGTCAAGAAGTTATGGAATGACGCGGAAATAAACGGATTACTACTCTAACTACTTTAACTACTGAACAACATGGAAGCACTCCTACAATACGCATGGAAGCACAGGATGTTACCCCTCGGGACGCTGACTACTACCGACGGGCTGGCCGTTGAGGTGATCGACACGGGCCTGCAGAATACCGACGCGGGGCCGGATTTCTTCAACGCGAAGGTGAAAATAGACGGTACGGTATGGGTCGGGAATGTCGAGATACACGAGAAGTCGTCTTACTGGAAGGCGCACGGTCACGACCGTGACGCTGCTTACGACAATGTTGTGCTGCATGTGGCGACGGTGGTTGACGCCGATGTCGTGACGAGCGAGGGCCGGCGCGTGGCTCAGGTGCGCATGGACGTGCCCCCGGAAGTGGCCCGTAACTATGAGGCGCTGCTCTCGGAGGACCGCTATCCGCCGTGCTATGCCATAATACCGTCGCTCGACAGGCTGACCGTTCACTCGTGGATGAGCCGCCTGCTGGCGGAGAGGCTCGAGCGTAAGACGGCCGACATCGTGCGCAGGGTTGAGGCTTGCGGCGGTTCGTGGGAGTCGGCGCTGTTCGTAACGATGGCCCGCAACTACGGGTTCGGCGTTAACGGCGACGCGTTTGAGCGTTGGGCGATGAGCATTCCGCTGACGGCGGCGGGGCGGCACAGGGACGACCTGCTGCAGACGGAGGCTCTGTTCATGGGGCAGGCGGGGCTGCTGGAGCCGTCGGCCGTGCCCGAACGCTATCTTGACAACGCCATGAGAGAGGGCTATCTGGAGCGGCTGAGGGGCGAATATGCGTTTCTCAGGCATAAGTTCGGCCTTACGCCGATTGACGGCAGGGCATGGAAATTCATGCGGATGAGGCCGCAGAACTTTCCTCACATACGCATATCTCAGCTTGCCTCGCTGTATCACTCGCGGCGGACTGACGTGAGCCGCCTCGTTGAGTGTGACGGCGCGGCGCAGATGAGGGCGCTGCTGAGGGCCGACGCCACGCCTTACTGGGAGACGCATTACACCTTCGGCAGCAGCGGCGGGACAACTCACAGGAGTCTGTCGGCCGCCTCGCTTGACGTCATCATCATCAACACGGCCGTGCCGGTGCTCTTCGCCTACGGCCGTCACCGCGGCGACGAGGCCATGTGCAGCCGCGCCCTCGACATCATCTCGCAACTGAAACCGGAGCGTAACCGCATCGTAAGGCTCTGGAACGAGTGCGGCCTGAAGGCTGACAGCGCCGCCGACAGCCAGGCCCTGATACAGCTTAAGACAGTGTACTGCGACCGTAAGGACTGCCTCCGCTGCCGGATAGGATATGAATATCTTAAAAAGGTAAAAAGGTAAAACGGTAAAAGGGTAAAAAGGGATTCTTAGTAGTTAGAGGAGTTAAAGAAGTAGTTAGAGGAGTTAAATTAGTAGTTAGAGGAGTTAAAGAAGTTACCGCTCGCTGCGCTCGCTTAGTAGTAAGAAGTCATTTGTCTTGCGGATTATTCTTAAGTAGTTAAAGGAGTTAGAAGTAGTCAGTAGGAGTCAGAAGTCATTTGTCTTGCGGATTATTCTTAAGTAGTTAAAGGAGTTAGAGGTAGTCAGAAGGAGTCAGAAGTCATTTGCCTTGCGGGTTATTCTTAAGCAGTTAAAAGGAGTTAGAAGTCATTTGCTTTGCCTGTAAAACATTTGACTTTAACTACATTAACTACTTTGACTACTTGTAACTACCGAAAGCAACAACAGAGCACTTGACTTTAACTACATTAACTACTTTGACTACTTATAACTACCGAAAACAACAACAGAACACTTGACTTTAACTACATTAACTACTCTGACTACTTGTAACTACTGAAAGCAACAACAGAACACTTGACTTTAACTACATTAACTACTCTGACTACTTATAACTACTAATAAAAAACTCCTTTTTTA
>URRR01000048.1 GCA_900550365.1 uncultured Prevotella sp.
GCTTTTTCGTTCATAACTCGCACATTATCAGGTGATTTCATGATTTGTTAATGATTTTCTTGGGACAGCAGTGTAATTCATTATGTCCGCATGTTTCGCAGAAACATATCCCGCACGGTTTTATCATCGCCGAAGGCCATTCTTCACTCTTAACTTTTCACTTTTATCTTATTTATACGCCCCTTCGTGGCGTGCGGACATAATGAATTATGTCCCTACTGGAGGGTGTTTTCTTCACTGATAATAACGATTTGCCATACACCTAAACTGCGGATGAACCGCGGAGGCTCACCGCCGGCGGCGCGTGAACCACTCACGGAGCTTGCTTACGATGTGTGTTTTCCTTGAAAGGGTGCGCAGCGACAGCGCCGTACATGCCACCGTGGCGGCCATCCCGACGGCAACGCCGAGCCATGTGGAGCCAATCATCGTAGCGGCATAGGCCACAATGCCCGTGGGCAGAAGCACTGCTACACTCGCCAAGACCTGCCGCGACAGGCGGAAACGGTAACGCACGCGGGCGTAAACGAGAATGGTCAGGAGGTCGAACACGTTTGACAGCGTTACGGCAAGCCCCGCGCCCCACAGCCCCCAACGGCTGAAGCAAGCGACAATGGCCACGATAAGTCCGACGGCAGACAGCCCCTCGAGCACTACGAAGGCTGACGAATGGCCCTTGGCAAGGGTGATGTAGGCCACGGGCAGCATCATCGCACGGGCGTACATGCCCAACACTGACACCTGGGCCATGCCCGCCACAGGCGCGAAACGCCCGCTGAAAAGCAGCGGAATGAGCACGGGCAGGGCTGTGATGAGGAAAGCGAGCATGGGCGCGATGACCAGCAGCGACACTTCTATCTGTCTGTTGGCTGCGAGATTGACGGCCGCCGTATCATGATTGACGGCCGACAGGCGCGGAAAATAGTCGGTCTCCATGGCCGAGAACACCATGCCGGCATAGGTTACGGTAATCATGTAACCGGCGTTATACAGCCCCACGGTGCCGAGGTCGGCGGCGTTGTTGAGGAACGAGCGCACCACCATCTCGGCTCCGCTGCCGAAAATGCCTGACACTACGAACGCCATGCCGAGGCGTACCATGCCCATGCCTTCGCCGAGAAGCGACATGCCGCCGCCCAAACGGAGGGGAAACAGCCGGCACGAGCAGCGCAGCGTGAGCAGCAGATTGGCCAGGGCGGCAAGCTGGAGCACGGGTATTATGCCCCTGACGCCGAAAAGAAGGTATATCGGAACTGACGTAACAAGCGACGCAAAGACCATCATTACCTGAACATAGGCCAGTCCGCGCAGCCGGCGGGCACCCTTGAGCAGGGCCGTCTCGCCGCCCGTGAACGTGGTCATGGCCACCACCGGGGCGAGCATCATCAGCTCGAGGGCATGGCTTTCGCCGTCGAACATGTAACGGCTGAGCAACGGCGATGCGGCAAGGCATACCAGCACGCCGAGCAGAGAGGCCACAAGGCTCCACGCACGGACGGTCTTTACCAGGCGTGAGATGCGCTCATTGTCGCCGCTGTCGATAATTTCTGAAAGGTTTCTGATTGCGCTGAACGATATGCCGAGGCTCGTAGCCTGAGCCAGAAAGTTGGCCGCCGTATTGAAAAGTGACGCCAGACCCATGCCGGCCGGTCCGAGAATGACGGCCACGAGCTTGTTGCGCACAAGGCTGATAAGTATGTTCAGGCCCTGCACGCCGCCGAATATGCCCGTATATTTCAGCACATGGCCGTAGCTGTTGTTGTCTCTCGCGGTGTCGTTCATCATGATATAAACGACAATCGTCTGAAAATATTTTATATTGCGGTTGTCAGGTTATGAGGTTTTACGGTTTAAGGGATTGAGGTTTTACGGTTTTAAGGTTATGAGGTTGTCAGGACAAATAAGGCAAATAATATTTATAGCACCGATAAAAATATCACCCGTTCCTGCGGATTTGGTTCATTATTCTCTTAGGATTGTAAATCTTAATACTTAATTCCGATACCAAATGAAATGCAAAAGGCCACCTTCCACGGTGCGGGAGGTGGCCTTTTAGCTTAAAATATATTGCCTTTTGCAAGACAAAAGGCTGTCTTTTAAATTTTCATCTGCCGTGAGGCAAAACGTCAGGGCTGCTTTCCGATGTAGGCGAGGATGCCTCCGTCTACGTAAAGGATGTGTCCGTTGACGAAGTCTGAAGCATCTGAAGCGAGGAATACGGCCGGTCCCA
The DNA here is from genome assembly GCA_900550365.1 of uncultured Prevotella sp. GTDB lineage: Bacteria > Bacteroidota > Bacteroidia > Bacteroidales > Bacteroidaceae > Prevotella. The sequence goes on from URRR01000048.1 coordinate 2,231, forward strand.
TGAGGTCCTCAGGCGTGCCCCAGCGTGCCGCGGGAGTCTTTGACACGATGAAACTGTCAAACGGATGACGGCTGCCGTCTGCCTGACGCTCACGCAGCGGAGCTGTCTGCGGTGTGGCGATATAGCCCGGACCGATACCGTTACACTGGATATTGTACTCTCCGTACTCTGAACAGATGTTGCGGGTGAGCATCTTCAGTCCGCCCTTAGCTGCCGCATAGGCCGACACTGTCTCGCGTCCCAGCTCGCTCATCATGGAGCATACGTTGATAATCTTGCCGTGACCCTTCTTTATCATGCCGGGGATTACGGCCTTTGAGACGATGAACGGCGCGTTAAGGTCGATGTCTACAACCTGGCGGAACTCGTCAACCGACATCTCGGTCATGGGGATACGCTTGATAATACCTGCGTTGTTGACGAGGATGTCAATCGTTCCGAGTTCTTTCTCGATATCGGCAACCATCGTCTTTACCTCTTCTTCCTTGGTAACATCGCAGATGTAACCCTTCGCGTCGATGCCTTTTGCCTTATAGTCGGCCAGTGCCTGGTCCATGTGTTTCTGCGAACGGCAGTTGAAAGCAATCTTTGCGCCTGCCTTGGCGTAAGCCTCGGCAATGGCGAAACCTATGCCGTAAGCCGCTCCCGTGACAAGGGCAACCTTGCCCTCAAGGGAGAATTTCTGTGAAAATGTGTCCATAGTTGTTCGTTATTATGTGTTTTTATAAGTAGTTAAAGTAGTCAGATGTAGTTAGAGTAGTTAAAGTCAAATGCCTTGTCAGATATAAAAGGCTGTGTAAACAAACAACTCTGATAAAATAAGCATTTGACTTTAACTACTTAGCGAGCTTGCGAGCGATAACTACTCTGACTACTTCTAACTACTAAAAGAATTTACTTCAAATCAGTAATCTTGGAGAAGTCCTGGTCGCCATAGTCCTGGTTCTCGCCTCCCATACCCCAAATAAAGGTGTAGTTGTGGGTTGCTGCGGCGCTGTGGATACTCCATTCGGGTGAGAGAACGGCCTGGTCGTTCTGCATCCAGATATGGCGTGTCTCGTCGATTTGTCCCATGAAGTGGCATATTGCCTGCTCTTCGGGCAGCTCAAAGTAGAAGTATGCCTCCATACGACGGCTGTGAACGTGTGCCGGCATGGTGTTCCATACGCTGCCGGGAGCCAGCTCTGTCATTCCCATCTGCAGCTGACAGGTGTCTACTGTCTGGGTAACTATCATGCGGTTGATGTCGCGCTCGTTGCTCATCTCGAGCGAACCCATGTGCATAACGACGGCGTCAGCCTTGGTAATCTTCTTGCAGGGATACTCCTTATGGGCGGTAACGCTGTTGAAATAGAACTTGGCCGGAGTGGCAGAATCCTTGCTGCTGAACACTACATCACGGTCACCGCGGCCGATATAGAGAGCCTCCTTGTAGCCGAGAGTGAACGTCTCGTCACCTACCTTAACGACGCCCTCGCCCTTGCCGACGTTGAACACGCCTACCTCGCGGCGTGTAGTGAAGTAGTCTGCCTTAAGAGGATCAATGGCTTCGAGCTTCAGCTCCTCGTTGACGGGCATCGCGCCGCCTACTACCATACGGTCGTACATTGAGTAAACCATGTTAACCTCGTCAGCCGTGAACACTTTCTCGATGAGGAAGTCACGACGGATACGCTTGGTGTCGTAGCTCTTCGCATCCTCGGGATGCGCCGCGTAACGGATTTCGTAATTTGTTTTCATACTTTATATTTTTATCGGTTTGTTTTAAGATTATGTTTGCAAAAGGACCTGAAGCATGCGATGCGGCCTGCAACAGATTGTCAGTAGTCCTTTGCAAAGATACTAAAAAAAATCGCACCTTTAACATATAAAGATACGATTATTGGATTAATTATACGTAAAAATGTTGTCCAAAGCGGATTCGAACCACTACAAACAGAACCAAAACCTGTTGTGCTACCATTACACCATTGGACAATCACGGCTGCAAAGGTAGTGGTTTTTTACGCCACTACCAAAAAAAATGCCGTTTTTTTAGTCTTTTACGATTACCAGATAATAGTTTTTCTTGCCCCTCTGAACAAGCAGATACTTGCCGTCAATAAGGTCATCTGAAGTAATCACACGGTCAAACGCCGTGAGCTTTTCCTTGTTCAGCGATACGCCTCCGCCCTGCACGAGCTTGCGCATCTCGCCCTTGCTGGGGAATACGGGCGCTGCCTGGGTGAAGATTTCCACCGCGGGCTGACCGAGCTGGTCCTTTCCTATCTCGTATTGGGGCACGCCTTCAAAGATGTCGAGCAGCGTCTGCTCGTCAAGTCTCAGCAGACTGTCCTTGGTTGACTTGCCGAACAGTATGCTTGAAGCCTCGATAGCGGCGTCAAGAGCCTCACGTGAGTGAACCATTACGGTAACCTCTTCAGCCAGCCGGCGCTGCAGGGTGCGGCGTCCCGGGTCCTGTCTGTGCTCCTCTACGAGACCGTCTATCGTCTCCTTGTCAAGGCTTGTGAATATCTTGATGTAACGCTCGGCGTCGTCATCGCTTACGTTCAGCCAGAACTGATAGAACTTATAAGGCGACGTGCGCTTGGGGTCGAGCCAGATGTTACCCGTCTCCGTCTTGCCGAACTTCTTGCCGTCAGCCTTTGTTATGAGCGGACACGTAAGCGCGAAGGCCTCTGCCTCGTTGCCGAGAGTGCGGCGGATAAGCTCTGTTCCGGTAGTCATGTTGCCCCACTGGTCGTTTCCTCCCATCTGCAGTTTGCATCCCTTGTGCTGATACAGGTACAGGAAGTCGTAGCCCTGGAGCAGCTGATAAGTGAACTCCGTGAACGAAAGACCGTCGCGGGCCTCGCCGTTAAGGCGCTGCTGCACGCTCTCCTTCGCCATCATGTAGTTCACGGTGATATGCTTGCCCACCTCGCGGGCGAACTGAAGGAAGCCCATGTCCTTCATCCAGTCGTAATTATTGACCAGCTCGGCGCGGTTAGGCGCGTCGCTCTCGAAGTCGAGGAACTTGGCCAGCTGCTTCTTTATGCACTCCTGGTTGTGGCGGAGCGTGTCCTCGTCGAGCAGGTTACGCTCAAGGCTCTTGCCCGATGGGTCGCCTATCATGCCGGTGGCGCCGCCGACGAGAGCCAGCGGCTTATGCCCGCAGCGCTGCAGGTGGCGCAGCATCATCACGCCGCAGAGATGGCCTATATGCAATGAATCTGCCGTGGGGTCGGTGCCGAGATAAGCCGTAACCTGCTCTTTCATGAGCAGTTCTTCGGTTCCGGGCATAATCTGGCTCAGCATTCCACGCCATTTAAGTTCTTCAACAAAGTTTTTGTTCATCGGATGATATTCTTTAATTTAATATTGTTTGCTTACGGCACGGGATCATATCCGCTGCCTCCCCACGGGTTACAGCGCAGTATGCGCCATATGGCCAGCGCCAGGCCCTTTACCGGACCGTGTTTTTTCAGTGCCTGCTTAGCGTATTCTGAACATGTAGGCGTGAAGCGGCACGAGGGAGGCGTAAATGGAGATATGCACCTCTGATAAAACAATATGGGCAGACACAGCAGCCAGACCAAGGCTCTTGACAGTGCCCTGAGCAGCCTTTTCATGGCTTGGCCATCTTTTCGGCCACCCGCTGCAGCAGGTTAACCACCCGTTGTTCCACTTTTACAGAGTCCCACAGCTTGTCGTCAAGCCATATGAACGCTATGTTCAGCCCTGCGCCTTCCATCTGTTCAAGGCTGTCGTGTATGATGTGCTTGTTCTTGCGGTAGGCCTCACGCACCTGGCGCTTCACTCTGTTGCGCTTTACGGCACGCTTGAAACAGCGCTTGGGCACGCTCACCAGCATCCGCACGGCCGGCCGGCTGTCATCTGTCTGAATCCTGGCATAGACAAGGCGGAGGGGGAAGGCCGCCATTGAACGGCTGCCGCCTCTCGTGAACAGGCTGTCAATCTCTTTCTTTCTGCACAGCCGTTCGTCCTTGCGTAATGTCATAACGCCGGCTTCAGACATATATATAGATGTTACTTGTTCTGCTTAAGAAACTCGTTGAGGGCGCTCGTCATCGAGGGGAACTGCTTCGTCGGGGCCTCAACCTTCACCTCCAGTCCGGCGTCATGCGCGGCCTTTGCCGTTGCAGGGCCGAACGTGCCGACCACTACCTCACCGTTTTTCGAGTCGCCGAAGGTGTTCTTGAAGGCGCTGATGCCTGACGGACTGAAGAATATGCACATGTCATAGTCAAACGTCTTTACCTCGTCGGCCGTGAAGTCGTTGCTCACCGTGCGGTACATAACGCACTCGGTATGGTTCAGCTTCTTGGCGTCAAGCAGAGCCTTTACCTTGTCGTCGTGCACGTCGCTCATAGGTATCAGGTACTTCTCGTTCTTGTGTTTCAGCATCGTGGGCAGCAGATCGTCTATCTTGCCCGTCTTTCCGAAGAACACCTTACGTTTCCTGTACTGCACGTATTTCTGGATATAGAGAGCAATGGTCTCGGTAACACAGAAATATTTCATCGTCTCCGGTATCTCGAGCCGCATCTCCTTGGCCAGCTTGAAGTAGTTGTCTATTGCGTGACGTGACGTAAACACCACGGCGGTGTAGTTGAGAATACTTATTTTCTGCTGTCTGAACTCTTTGGACGACAGCCCTTCTACTTTTATAAACGGACGGAAGACCAATTCTACGCCATACTCTTTTTCCATCTCGAAATACGGTGACTTGTCACTGCTAGGCTTTGGTTGTGACACTAAAACCTTTCTTACCATCTGTCGACTTACTAAAAGTTTATTTTCAAATAATCTACTACGTTTACCAATACGCCCCATAATCCGAGCAAGGGCATTATTTCAAGGGCACAAAAGTACAAAATAATCTGCAAATAAAAAGTTTTATGTTTGAAAAACACCACAAAACTCTTGAAAAAAAGCGACATTTTAACCAAAACAATGACAAAAGCGACATAAGCGACAATCTTTTGCATGGAAAGGTCAAAATACGAAACAAGCAGCACCGCGGGGAACAGGGCCGCGCCCTCAAATGACGTCACGAAAAGCAGCGTCTTGAGCCAGCGCACGCTCTTACGGCTGCCGAAGAACACGCTGTTGACGGCCCAATAAACGAACATCCTGACGCCGAAATAGGCCACATAAATGCCGAAGAACACGGCCACGAGCTGGTATTGTGACGACAGGATGAACGTGTCGGCCACGTTGTTGAGCGTATATACGAAGGAGATAATGGCAAAGAGCAGACACGTAAGCAAAGCGAAGAACAACTGGGCACGCACCTCGGCCGACGTCTCAGAATAGTCGGCGTCGCCGTTTCTCGACCCGCGCAGGAACTGGCGTGCCTGCATCATGATGAAGCGGCGCGTACCGGCAAAGGCCAGCATGGCTATGACGAAGCATACCACGAGCAGGGCCGTGAGCGTGTTGTCGCCGCGTATGGTGTAGGGCACGGGGTCGCCGGCAATGCCGAGGCGGTTAGCTCCTATCTCGGGACGGAACGTGGTGTCGTTCATGAAGAACGTCCTGATATACTCCTCCGGCTGAGTAACCTCTCCCGGACGTGTCCACTGCTCGTGGCCGGGCAGGCAAAGCGTGTCGGGACGGGTGCTCAGATGAGTATTCTCCACGTGGAAGTTGGCCTGCACGGCCGAGTCCTGCTGCCAGGGCGTAGCATCCTCCGGCAGGCTCTCAATCACCTCCCGCGGGGTGAGCGTCCTGCCCGCATGCTGCGGCGCGGGTGCCTTAACCCCCTGCTCCGCGGCCACAGCCACCGATATAGAGTCAGCCTGGTTCACTGCCATTAGCCAAATTTAATCTTACCCCTACTCCTTTCTGCTTTTATTACCTTACTCTTACTACTCCTACTCCTTTTACTACCTTACTACTCTACTCCTTTTACTACTCTACTCCTTTTACTACTTCCCTCCTTCTCTCCTTTCCTTAATTTCCGAAGAACTCCTTGCGTATCTTGTCGGTCATGTCGAGCTTCTCCCATGTGAACAGCTCAACGTCTACAGTCTTCTTCTCATGGTAACGGCTGGTGAACGTCTTGCTTACCACCTCGTTCTTGCGGCCCATATGGCCGTAGGCAGCCGTCTCGAGGAACATGGGCTGGCGCAGCTTCAGACGCTCCTCGATAGCCTTGGGGCGCAGGTTGAACATGGTCTTCACCTTATCGGCTATCTCGCCGTCAGTCATGCCGACATGGCTCTTGCCGTAAGTGTTGACATATACGCTTACAGGCTCTGCCTGACCGATGGCGTAGCTTATCTGTACCAGCATCTCGTCGGCCACTCCCGCTGCCACCATGTTCTTGGCTATGTGGCGTGCGGCGTAGGCTGCCGAGCGGTCAACCTTGCTCGAGTCTTTGCCCGAGAATGCTCCGCCGCCGTGCGCTCCGCGGCCTCCGTAGGTGTCAACGATTATCTTGCGGCCCGTAAGTCCGGTGTCGCCGTTGGGGCCTCCGATGACGAACTTGCCCGTAGGATTGACCAGATAGTCAATCTTACCATTGAACAGCGCGAGCACCTTCTCAGAGTGAATCTGCTCCTTCACGCGCGGCATCAGTATGTTTTCCACGTCACTCTTTATCTTCTCCTGCATCCGCGTTTCATTCTCGTCGAAGTCGTCGTGCTGTGTCGACACAACGATTGTCGTTATGCGCTGCGGCACGCCGTCGTCTGAGTACTCAACGGTAACCTGGCTTTTCGAGTCGGGGCGCAGGTATGTCATCTGCTTTCCCTCCTTGCGTATGTCGGCCAGTGTCTTCATGATGAGCTGTGCCAGGTCGAGCGTTACGGGCATATAGTTCTCGGTCTCGTTGCACGCGTAGCCGAACATCATGCCCTGGTCTCCGGCTCCCTGGTCGTCGGCCGTGCCTTTGTCAACGCCGCGGTTGATGTCGTCGCTCTGCTCGTGAATGGCGTTGAGAATGCCGCACGAGTCGCCGTCAAACTGGTATTCAGACTTTGTATAGCCGATTTTCTTTATCGTGTTACGTGCTATTGTCTGCAGGTCGATGTACACACTGCTGCGCACCTCGCCGGCAATCACTACCTGGCCTGTGGTGACAAGCGTCTCTACGGCCACCCTTGCATGCGGGTCGTAAGCCAAGAACTGGTCAAGGATAGCGTCTGAAATCTGGTCGGCAACCTTATCGGGATGACCTTCCGAAACTGATTCTGAAGAAAACAAATATGACATTTCTCTTTGTATTATTATAAACGGACTGCAAAGTTACGCCATTTATAATTAACGGCAAAATAAATATTGGGTTTTAACGGTTTTGTGGGTTATTGGGTTAGCGGGTTTTAAGGTTAGCGGGTTTTAAGGTTAGCGGGTTAATAGGACAAATAAGGCTGATAAGACAAATAACGCCGATAAAAAGTATTAGCCCTATTCGCCTTATCTGCCCTATTTTCCAGCCTAATTATCTGCCCTATTTTATCAGCCCTATTCGCCTTATCTGCCCTATTTTCCAGCCTAATTATCTGCCCTATTTTATTAGCCCTATCAGCCCTATTCGTCCTATTTATCAGCCTCTGTCCTTAACTTCAATTACTTCAGAAGATCAGAGTGTCTTGTCCTGAAAAAAGTTGACACATATAGAAACAATAAAAACATGTGTCCATTATGAGGAAAAGTCCAAAGAAG
>URRR01000049.1 GCA_900550365.1 uncultured Prevotella sp.
AAACCTTGTTACCTGTTTACTATGGTATGGAATAACCAAGAAAGCCGTATTTCCGGAATAATTGAGTAGGCATAAAAAAGGGAAAATGCCGCAAAATATGCAGTCTGGAATTTGTATAACTCACTGATATTTAGTATATTTACAATTAAATATCATCAAGGAATTATCAAAAAAATAATGCTATGTTTGAACTGTTGCTTTTGTTATATATATTGCCCTTGCTGTTTGTCGTAATGTTGCTGTTCAGGTTAGTCGTATGGCTTATTCGATTATTGCTCAAGATAACCATGTGGCCGGTACGTGTTATGTTCTCAGTTTTACGAAGAAGATTGTTTGGAGACGGATGATAGAAAAAGCCACACCGTTTATAAAATAGGTGTGGCTTAACTATGAATGGCATTGTGCCCTTTTGCCTTGGTGTGCTTTTAGCGTGACATTGGATAATCAGAATCCTTTGCCTTTGCTTCTTTCATAAACAGCCTCTCTTTGTGTATCACAATTTGTCAGACGGAACTGGACGGTACAGCCGACGGGGATGTTCTTGGGTAGCTGTTTTACAAGAGCTGCGATAACCTCGTCCACATTACTAAAACCGATGTCTGTCAATTCGCCTACCACTTTTCCTTTGAAATAAGCACGGGCATATATCATTCTTTTCTTCGTGATACGGAACAACGCATCTTTGGTTTCCTCAAAGTCATGTGCCTTTCCTTGCTTGCTCTTTTCGTCACTGAAGAAAATGAAATCAATCACTTTGGCATTAAGCCGCCATGCCGGGGTGAAGTCGATTTTTACATACCCTCTCGTTACACTCATGCCGTGTGTATGGTTCATTCCGAATGCCACTTCATACAGGTTGGCATCACAATCGTTTTGAGCGATTGTAGCCCAAGTGTGCCTGAACGTATAGAAACAATAGAAATCTTCCCTGTCCATGCCCATGTGCTTGCAGATCCGGCGAATGCCGTGGTTTACATTGGCATTGAAACTGTCACAATCACAGTAACGGCTATGGAAGAAAAACAGGTATTCGTCATCCTCTTTGGACAGGTATTTGTCGAAAATGGGTTGGATGAACGGCTCAACTCTCATCTCCATATATGCTTCGTCTCTACGGCAATGGCGTGTCTTTGCACGTTTGTATCCTATTATTCCATTCCTGTAGTCTTTCTTTTTAAGCTCATATAAATCGACTGTGTTTATACCCCCTAAACATAGAGAAAGTAGGGCAACATCTCTTCCCAATTCAGGGAGGGACAATATCATTTTCGATTCGGGTAGTGGGCTGCTGAAAAATTCTCGACATGCCTCGGCACTGATGGCACGTTTCATGGATGTATCAGACTTTGGAATCTGTATCTTCATCCAAGGGTTATATTTTATGTGTATAATTTCACGTTCTTCATCATTTAACTCAATAATTGCTCTTTTGAAAATCTGGCGAATACAGGTTGGATACATCTCCTTAGCGCGGTTTGTCTTTGCCAAACTGTCAATCCATTTTTTTAATACTGTAGTTGTCAGTTGGCTAAACATAATGTTATTTGAACCCAGATAACGCTCAAGGTGATTTACCGCAAGTTGATAGTTCTTAGCATTTCTGGCATGACCATCATTTATCAATTTGCTCACATGCTTTGCGGCGTACTCACTAAAACTTACATCTTCATCCGAGTGAGTGATATAGTCAATAACTTCCATGACAGAATAAGACGAACAATCCTTACGATTCAGCAAATCTGTAAATCGCAAAATTTCCTTTGCACAATACTCGTTCACTACTGCATCTTTAATCTCTCCAGATTTTAATATTTGTTTTTCCGTAATGAGCTTGTCAGTTTTAATGTAACCCATTCGTGACCGATGTACGATGCGAATATACACCGGGTAAAAGCCATCGGCTCTTTTCTTTCTTACAACTATCTTAAATGTAGCCATATAACAATGTTTTTAAGGTGTATGCACTGGTGTATGCGCTACTTTCACAAGTGTATGCTATAGTGTATGCTTTTCTCGTTCAAATGGCAAATTTTATGCTGCCAAATGTACGAACCTCCTAAAAACAATTCAGGCTGTAACCTCCTTGTTTTCGGAGCATTACAGCCTAAACCAATTATTTAGTAGGGTGTCCTATCAACCTTCTATCGCAGCCTGCGCCGCCGCAAGACGTGCTATAGGTACTCTGAAGGGTGAGCAGCTAACGTAATTAAGACCTACTTTATGGCAGAACTTAACAGATGAAGGCTCGCCTCCGTGTTCTCCGCAGATTCCGCATGTGAGGTTAGGACGTGTAGAGCGTCCTTTCTCTACGGCCATTTTGATAAGCTGGCCTACGCCGTTCTGGTCAAGTACCTGGAACGGGTCAACGCTAAGGATTTTCTTGTCAAGATATGCCGGCAGGAAGCTGGCGATATCATCGCGGCTGTAGCCGAAGGTCATCTGTGTGAGGTCATTAGTTCCGAAGCTGAAGTATTCTGCTTTCTCCGCGATATGGTCAGCGGTGAGGGCCGCACGTGGAATCTCAATCATCGTGCCTACGCGGAACGGTATCTCGATACCTTCTTCTGCAAACAGTTCCTTCGCTGTCTGGCGGATGACTTTCTCCTGGGCGTCAAATTCATACACGATACCGATGAGCGGAACCATGATTTCGGGACGCGGGTCATATCCTTCCTTCTTAAGTTGGATAGCAGCGCCGAGGATAGCGCGTGTCTGCATAGCCGTGATTTCGGGATATGTGTTACCCAATCGGCAACCGCGGTGGCCGAGCATCGGGTTGTGCTCGCTCAGGCTGTTAACCCTCTGCTGGATTTCCTGAACGGTGATACCTATTTCTTTTGCCATAATCTCCTGGCCTTCAAGGTCTTGCGGAACAAACTCATGCAACGGCGGGTCGAGCAGACGGATGTTGACAGGATAACCGTCCATGGCTTTCAGTATGCCGTAGAAATCCTGCTTCTGGAAAGGCAGAAGTTTTGCGAGTGCTTTTTCGCGGCCTTCTTTCGTGTCAGAAAGAATCATCTCACGCATGGCCTTGATTTTCTCGTTCTCAAAGAACATGTGCTCCGTGCGGCAGAGACCTATACCTACGGCGCCGAAGTTTCGTGCTACACGAGCATCGTGAGGAGTATCGGCGTTGGTGCGGACAACAAGTTTGGTGTACTTGTCGCACAGTTTCATCAAATCAGCAAAGTCACCGGTTACCTCAGCCGGCTTAGTCTTGACTTCACCTAAATAGATCTCACCCGTAGAACCGTTGATTGACAGGAAGTCGCCTTCTTTCAACACCGTGCCGTCAATCTCAACGGTACGTGCCTTGTAGTCAACATTTAGCGCACCTGCACCCGATACACAGCATTTTCCCATACCGCGTGCAACAACGGCAGCGTGTGACGTCATGCCGCCGCGTGCGGTTACTATACCCTCGGCGGCAGCCATTCCGGCAAGGTCCTCAGGGCTGGTCTCTATACGTACCATGACTACGCGGTGGCCGGCATCATGCCATTTTGCAGCGTCGTCAGCGAAGAATACTATCTGACCGCATGCTGCGCCTGGAGAAGCCGGCAGACCTCTTGTAAGTACCTTTGCAGACTTCAGCGCTTCTTTGTCGAATACGGGGTGGAGCAGTTCGTCAAGTTTGTTAGGCTCGCAACGCTCAAGAGCGGTCTTCTCGTCAATCTCGCCTTCGCGGAGCAGATCCATGGCGATTTTTACCATTGCAGTACCTGTACGCTTGCCGTTACGTGTCTGCAAGAACCACAGTTTGCCTTCCTGTACGGTAAACTCCATGTCCTGCATATCGTGATAGTGGTGCTCAAGTTTATGTTGCAGCTCATTAAGCTGTGCGAAAATCTCAGGCATAGCCTCTTCCATTGAAGGATATTTGGCTTTGCGCTCTTCTTCAGATATACCCTGCTGCTGAGCCCAGCGTACGGAGCGTTCCTTGGTAATCTGCTGCGGAGTACGTATTCCGGCGACAACGTCTTCACCCTGTGCGTTAACCAGATATTCACCGTTGAAGCTGTTTTCGCCCGTAGCGGCGTCACGGCTGAAGCATACGCCCGTAGCTGATGTCGGGCCCATGTTACCGAATACCATGGCCATTACGGTAACGGCCGTACCCCATTCAGCGGGTATTCCTTCCATCTTGCGGTACAGAATCGCGCGCTCGTTCATCCAGCTGTCAAATACGGCGCATATTGCTCCCCAGAGCTGTTCCATCGGGTCGTTGGGGAAGTCTTTTCCGGTTTGCTTTTTGATAGCTTCCTTAAACAATTTTACCAGTTGCTTAAGTTCGTCCACGTTCATCTCGTTGTCGAGCTTTATACCTCTTACAGCCTTTACTTTCTGTATAATAGCCTCAAACGGATCGATGTCGTCCTTGTTGACAGGCTTCATTCCCATTACGACGTCACCGTACATCTGCACGAAACGTCTGTAGCTGTCATAGGCAAATCTTTCGTTACCTGTTTTCTTTGCAAGACCTTCAACCACTTCGTCGTTAAGACCAAGATTGAGGATTGTGTCCATCATTCCAGGCATTGACGCGCGTGCTCCTGAGCGCACACTCACGAGCAGAGGATTTGCCGGGTCACCGAACTTGCTGTTCATCAGGTTCTCAACATGGCTTACAGATGCTGCCACATCGTTACTCAAGAGAGCAACGACGGCTTCCTTACCCTTCTCAAAATATTCATTACATACATCCGTCGTGATTGTGAATCCCGGAGGAACAGGTACACCGATAAGGTTCATTTCAGCCAGATTGGCACCTTTTCCTCCCAGTAGGTTTCTCATGTCTGCCTTTCCTTCGGCTTTACCGTTGCCGAAGGTGTAAACTCGTTTTTCTGTCATAATTCAAAGTATGGTTTTCATGTATAGTTTATTCCTATTCTGCAAAGTTACTTAATTTTAATTAACATGCAAATTTTTTCCTGTGTTTTTCATTCTGTTCAGTTATTTAAAGACGTTTACGCAAATTTATTAATGTAATATTTTCTGCCGTTATGGTTGCAAAATGATATTTTGAAAATGTACGGGAAAATTAATGAAATAGAATTTTCAGGCAGTATATCAGCAGCATTTATGACGTCGGGTGACAACTTTCTGTGTGCATATTGATGCCTTTCTTCCTCTCTAAAGGTCGTAATCTGCACCCTCAAAGGCCACCAATAAGGGTGCCAAAGGCCATGTCTGAGGGTGCAATATGCCGTGTTTTGCAATGTTATCTGCCGTAAATGATGCACACATATGTAATAATAAATCTTAACACATTGATTTACAGTTAGTTACGTTTGTATGCAAAATACCGGCGTATTTCCGTCCGGAAATGTTTTAATCTGAAATAACGCAAATATAGGTGCTTGACAGAAATCATAATGTAAGCATAATACAGATCTGCAGGAACAGTATGAAGATATGCAGACAATCCTTCCAAAGAGAATGGCAAACTGCTGGTCAGGATTTGTGAATTAAAACGGAAGTACACCGGTCCAAGACAGTTGACTCTGTTTTGATGTGAAAAACAATCCTTATTATACCATATCGGGCTTATGCCGGAAGCCGATTGACGTATTTGTGTCGGCATGTGTTCGTTATGGTATTCTTATTCCTATTGAACGGTAAGCACTTCCGTATGGTTCTGCTTGAGCTTGTTAGGTATCTTTTTTACCACTTCGGCATAGCTGTGGCGAATCAGTTTTTGTATAAGATCATCCGGCAGTTCGCCCGAAAGGCTGATCTGGTTCCAATACTTTTTGTTCATGTGCCATGCCCCTTTGATTTCAGGATATGTGTCACGGAGTTCCACGGCATAGTCCGGGTCGCACTTCAGCACAAACCATTCTGTATTGTCAAGGTCAATCATGGCGAATATCTTTCCCAGAACACGGAAAGCCAGCGTTGTCTCGTCAAACGGAAAGTCTTCCGTGGCCAGCGGCAACGACAGGCAATAATCCCTTACGCTTTCAACATTCATATTTTTGTACCTTTTTTATATTCCTATAGTCTCTCCACATCCCATATAACTGATAGCATCACCCATTTCCTTTTTCAGTATCTCATACTGTGTCGTTCCCGTGCAGTGCATCGTGAAGTAACGGCAACCGGCGTATGCGGACAGCTTTTCTGCCAGAGAACGGATAAAATTAACTTCCTCTTTTTCCGCCAGTCCGCTTTTCACCAGATGCATACCGGAAAAGACATGGGTAAAGGGACCGCCTGCTACGTGCATACCTTTCTCTATGATGTTTACAATGCCGCAGTGGGCACACCCGGCAAAGAGTACGGTATTATTGCCTTCCTTGATGATAAGACTTTGTTCGTGGCGGAAATCATCGTTTTCATTCTTGGCCGGGCCGAATAAAAGTCTGTTCCCGTTCGGCTTCAAATAATCTCCGTTTACCCCGGAAAACAGTATTATATTATCGCCGATGTGCGTTTCATCCGCGCATAATACCAACCTGTCATTTGTCCGTAGTTCCGGGTCTATGCCGATGTATTTCAGCCCGTCATCACGCAATGAGTAATGTGGTTCAAAAGCGTGGCGGCTGATATAGACTTGGGCCTTCTTATTCAGTTCAAGGAAAGTGCGCAACCCGCCGCCGTGGTCATAATGTCCGTGCGACACGACCGCCATATCCACGTCGGCTAGGTCGATGCCGAGTCTCTCCGCATTGTCAACGAACAACCGGCGTTGCCCCATATCAAACAGGATTTTCCGCCCGTCATCCAAACCGATGTGCAGGCTAAGCCCGTGTTCAACGGGGAAACCCGTCCGGCTTGTATTCTCAACTAATGCGGTTATTTCCATACTTCGAGTTATGCTATGCCTAAAAGTTCGATTTCAAATATCAGCGTGGAGCCGCCTGGAATGCCCGGCTGGGAGAATTTGCCGTAGCCCATTTCTGCCGGGATATAGACCTCCCATTTGTCGCCCACGCACATCTGCTGCATGGCAATAATCCATCCCTCGATGAGGTCGCAAAGACGTATGGCCAGCGGCGCGCCGCCACGGCTGCTGTCAAACTGCCGTCCGTCAATAGTCCGTCCGGTGTAATGGGCGGTCACGATGCTGCGCGGAGCCGGATGCCTGCCGTCGGCTTTTCCTTCCGCAAGGACTTTGTAGAAGACACCTTTCGGGAGCATTTTTACTCCTTCTTCCTGTGATTTTTGCAACAGCCACTCCTTGTTGGCCTGCGCGTATTCTCTTTTGTTCATTGCATATCTATGTTGTCGGTTTCTAAAAAGCGGTTGAATGTCTTTCCGTCCCTCGTCACTTTTCCGAAGAACATCTTCTCAGGCCGTACCCAATAATCCCTTTCTCCGTAAAGAGCCTGATATACCACCATCCGCTCTTCCGTCTCGCTGTCAAATGCGGTATGGATGAAGCGGTACATGCTTCAGCGTAGTGTCGGAACGCAACTGCCGGGAGCGAAGAAACCATGTAGGAATAAAATCTTTTTCATCATCTTTTATAAATGCCTGTTAATTACTGCCAGCAGGTCTGACTTCGTCATAGCACCGCTTTGCCTCCAAAGAATCTGCCCGTTGCGGAACAGCATCAGGGTGGGCACCGCTTGTATTCCATATTGTGCCGCAGTCTGTTCGTGCTTGTCCACGTCCACTTTAAGGATGCGCACTTTGTCACCGAGAACCGCTTTTACCTGCTCCAGCACGGGGTGCATCATCTTACAAGGCTGGCACCAGGTAGCAAAGAAGTCCACCAATACCAGCCGGTCTTCTGAAATTGCCTCATTGAAAGTTTCTATTATAATTCTTATTTATAGATTCAAAGTTGTAACATCATATGTTTCCAATTCTGACATTTCTGCCGACAAAGATAACATTTCTGACTCATAACGGTGCAGCCATTTGTATAAAAGTGCATGGCTCAAGCCATATTTACGGGTTATTGACATATGTGACACTCCGCTTGAGTAATAATTCAACAGAACCGTCAATAATATAAACTCACGGCCGAATTTACGCCTCGCACGTCTTTCTTTTATTTTCATCCCTTTTTGTTTTAGTTGTTAAAACCGTAAGAAGTTTTTCTGTAGCAAGACCGCCGGCCCTGCGTTTTAACAAAATAAAAAGCCATGACATTTTTCACTACGGATTAAATAAAGTATCTTTGCATGTTGAAAAACTGACTTACATGAATAACGAAGACACCATATGCGCGATTGCGACTGGCCACGGTGGAGCCATAGGTATAATAAGAGTTTCCGGCCCTGACGCCATAACTATAACTGACCACATATTCACTCCTGCTGATAAAACAGGTAAGAATTTGTCAGAACAGGCTGCTTACACCATAACATTCGGATATATAAAAGACTCTGACGGCAAAACTGTTGACGATGTTTTGGTAAGTGTATTCCGTGCGCCACATTCTTATACGGGTGAAAACAGTACTGAAATATCATGCCACAGCTCATCTTACATCCTGCAACAGGTAATGCAACTACTTATAGCCAACGGATGCCGCGCTGCTGAACCTGGTGAATATACAAGGCGTGCTTTCTTAAACGGTAAAATGGATCTAAGTCAGGCGGAAGCAGTGGCCGACCTTATAGCCTCAACATCAGCCTCAACCCACAGACTTGCAATGAACCAGATGCGTGGCGGATTCAGCCGTGAACTGGCATCACTCCGCGATAAAATGCTGCGGCTTACTTCGCTCCTTGAGCTTGAGCTCGATTTCAGCGACCACGAAGAACTTGAATTTGCCGACCGTACAGAGCTTGACACTACGGCCGCACAAATAGAAACAAATATATCGCATCTTGTCGACTCATTTAAAGTTGGTAATGCCATAAAAAACGGGATACCCGTAGCCATTATCGGCGAAACAAATGCCGGAAAATCCACATTACTCAATACACTTGTCGGTGATGACAGGGCAATAGTAAGCGACATCCACGGAACAACCCGTGACGTAATAGAAGACACAACCGATATTGACGGAATAACATTCCGTTTCATTGACACAGCCGGTATACGTGACACATCTGATACCATTGAACGACTAGGCATTGAACGCACTTTCAAGAAAATAGACCAGGCAGACATCGTGTTATGGATGATTGACGCTACGGACCCAAGTGTAACGACATCAGATATTGCAGACAAAATATTGCCGCGCTGCAGTGGCAAACAGCTTATTATTGTGCTCAATAAAATTGATATAACAAAACCTGAAACCTTTAATAATACCCTGGAACTACCTGAACAGACCCGTAAAATAGCTATATCTGCCAAACAAGGAATCAATATTGATAAGCTGAAACAGATGCTGGTAACGGTAGCCGGAATACCCGAGATTGCCACAGGCGATGTAGTTGTAACCAATGCCCGTCATTACGATGCATTAACAAAAGCTCTTACCGACGTAAGGCGTGTACGCCAAGGCATCGCCAGTGGCTTGCCGTCAGACCTCGTGGCACAAGATCTGCGCGAATGTCTGCACTATCTTGCTGAAATCGTAGGCGGCGAAATAACAAGTGAAGAGACCCTTCATAACATCTTCAAGCACTTTTGCATCGGAAAGTAAGGCTGAATTTGGCTGCAAATAAGACCGCACAGAGATAGCACAAAGATAGCCTATAAA
>URRR01000050.1 GCA_900550365.1 uncultured Prevotella sp.
TTGTGGTACCACCAGGAATCGAACCGGGGACACAAGGATTTTCAGTCCTTTGCTCTACCAACTGAGCTATGGCACCAACTTCATTGCTGTTTGCGGGTGCAAAGATAGGCCTTTTTCATTAATCCCGCAAATTTTTGAGCATTTTTCTTGTCAAAAATGCATGCGTTTCAGAAAATTGCTGTATCTTTGCACCCGCAAATCGGGATTTAGCGCAGTTGGTAGCGCACTACGTTCGGGACGTAGGGGTCGCTGGTTCGAGTCCAGTAATCCCGACATAAAAGCGGCGGAAAGTCTGACTTTCCGCCGCTTTTATGATTAAATGAAACTTCGTTTGAGGAATTATGAATTAAGAGTTAAAAATGAAGAATTAAGAAAGACCTTAGGGCAAATAATTTGGTTAAGCATATTTTCTTAATTCTTCATTCTTAACTCTTAATTAGCAAAGCTGATGGCTATAACTTCTAACGAGCGAAGCGAGTGATAACTTCTTTAACTTCTATAACTTCTTTTTTACTCTCCCTTCTCTGAATAGAGCACCTGAATGACCGTCTGCCCTACCGCTCCGAGAGTTGATTTGTCGATGTTTTCCATTGTGTCGTTGACCGTATGCCACGTCGGACCGAACGTACTCTCGCGGCAGTCGGGGTAAAAGGCGATGATGTCTATCGTAGGAATCTTGGCCTTCTCGTTCACCGGGACATGGTCATCAGTAACCATTGCACCGTCTTTATCAACGAAAAGGCTGCCGTATCCTACCGTCTTAGCAGCCGCCCATACTTTTTTAACAAGGTCGGGAGCATACTGCATCGACATGCCTTCACGCCAGAACTGCGAGCCTTGACCGCCTACCATGTCGAGCAGGATGCCGTAACGTGCCTTATATCCGTCCTTATGAGGATTAACTGACCAGTACTGGGCACCCAAGGCAAACGAGTCGCCGTTGTCAGGGACGTCACTCCAGCGCGGCACACCCCAGTCTTCGGCATCAAAGCAGACGAAATCTACACCTACGGCGAGCTTCGCCATGTCGGCGGCAAGCAGCCGGGCTATCTCTAACATAACGGCTATTCCGCTGGCACCGTCGTTAGCTCCCATTACAGGTTTGCGCCAGTTGGCGCTGTCGGGGTCGTTGTCGGCCCAGGGACGGGTGTCCCAATGGGCGCAGAGTAGTATGCGGTCAGCCTGCTCGGGGCGATAGCTGGCGATGATGTTGGTGGCCTTCAGCGGCGTTCCGTCATATCCGTTGAGCGTCGCCTGCTGGCGTGTGACGGTCATGCCAAACTCCTCAAACTTGCCGGCTATCCACTCTCCGCACTGCTCATGTGCCTCGCTGTTCATCGTACGGGGGCCGAAACTGCACTGCTTTTCGCAATAAGCATAGGCGCTGTCGGCACTGAACGCCGGTCCTACGGGCTGCGAAGTGATGTCGTCACCGCCGCCTGCGGCAGCTTTTCTGTTGCCTGAACACGCCGTAAGAAACATCATGAGCACGAGTAAAAATATGTTGGAAATAATTTTCATAATCATGAAATGGAATAAGATTGATTGCTAAAATATTGCCCGGACGTAACCGTTCTCTCTATAAAACATTACCGCGGGCCTGCACTTCAGACATCACACGGAGCCAGTTGCCGCCCCAGATGCGGGCTATATCGTCATCGCTGTAACGGCGGCGGAGCAGATGAAGCGTGAAGTTTATCAGCTCCGACGAGTCAGCAAAGCCGCGCACGCCGCCGTCACCGTCGAAGTCTGTGCCGATGCCGACATGCTCGATGCCCATTATGTCAATAGCATGCTCAAGGTGAGCAATGGCGTCAAGGACGGTAGCCTCTTGCGAGTCGTTGCGCAGGAAACCGTGATACAGCGTTATCTGGGCCACTCCGCCCTTGGCTGCAAGTGCTCTCAGCTGGTCGTCAGAGAGGTTGCGGGGCACGTCACAGAGGGCCTTACAGTTGCTGTGACTGCACACAATGGGCGTTGAACTGATGTCAAGCGCGTCATAAAAACTTTTCTCCGCAGCGTGACTGAGGTCTACCATAAGGCCGCATCGGTTCATCTCGCGTATTACCTGCTCACCGAACGGGCTTACACCGCCGTGAGTAGAGCTGCCGCGCGCACTGTCGCAGATGTCGTTGTCGCCGTTATGGCACAGCGTGATGTACACCACTCCGCGCCCTGCAAAGCGCTCAACATTGGCCAGGTCGTGGTCAAGCGCCAGTCCGTTCTCTATCCCGAACATTATCGAACGCAGTCCGGCGCGCTTGTTTTCATACAAGTCGGCCGGCGTGCGGGCATGTCCGAGCCAGCAGCTGTTGGCCTCAATGATTGCTTCGAGCTTGTCGAAGATGAGGTCAGCGTACTCAACAGGGCCGTTGACGTCAGCCTCCACTTTATCTTTAAACGTCTCTCCGGGCTTGGGTTGCGGCAGATAAGCGGCCATTATGACAGCATCCTGACGCCCGTCGGCCATCTTGTGCATGTCGACAAGTATGCGAGGGTCCCGCCGGTCGAAGTGTATTCCTTGCGGAAAGAACATCGGCGTGTCGCAATGAGAGTCTAAAGTAAGTATCTGCTGATGAATCTTTTTTGCATGAGCAAAGGCCTTTGCCCGGCTGACAAGCCATGAGAAAAGGGCCGGTCCGCTGTCTTCAAGCCATTCTGGATGCCACTGCACGCCGATAATGGGCTTAAACTCGCTGCTCTCCACAGCCTCTATCACGCCGTCAGGCGCCGTCGCACACACATTAAGACGGCTGCCGGCACTCCTTAACGCCTGGTGATGAAACGAGTTGACGGCTAACTTCTCGGTATTATATAATGTGAAAAGAACTGACGAAGGGTCAATAGTCACCGTGTGGGTAGGCTCCCGGCGGTCAGCGTCCTGACTGTGTTTAACGGGCACATTGATGCCTTCAGACACGGCAGGAGGCGTAAGACGCCCTTTAGAAAAGCCCTCCTCGATGTCCTGCTCTACCTCTCCGCCGAGCGCGGTGGCAAGCACCTGTATGCCGCGACATATCCCGAGCATGGGTATCTGGCGGTTGTAGGCAAGGCTTACAGTAAGCAGTTCGGCCTCGTCACGCTCCCGGTTGATTGAATGAAGGCGCGGGGAAGGTTCCTCGCCTACCCAAAGCGGGTTGACGTCACCTCCCCCGGTAAGTATCAGTCCGTCAATGTTATCAAGCGTGTTGATGATAATATCCTTGTCGGCAAGCGGCGGAATGATTACCGGCACGCCGCCGGCTTCAGCCACGGACTTATAATAACGCTCTATAAGGCGCGCCTCACCGTCAGCGTAGTTACCGGTAAGTCCGATAACAGGCCTGGCCTCAGCCTCGGGGAAACGCGAATAAATGCCGTCAAGACTACCTTTAATATTAAAGGACTTCATCGTGTAACGCCCCTTATTATTTCTTTACTTCCTGCGGCACGGGCACCTCTCTCTTGATGCTCTGCTCAAGAGATATGAGCGTCTCGGTGGCCACTACGCCCGGAATGCCCTGCATCTGGTTGTTGAGCAGGTCCATAAGCTGCTCGTTGTCACGTGCGTACAGCTTCACAAGCATTGTGTAAGGGCCGGTTGTAAAGTGGCACTCCACAATTTCAGGAATATGCTCCAGACGTTCAACCACTGACTTGTACATGTTTCCGCGCTCAAGAGTTATGCCTACGTAGGTACACGTCGTATATCCCAGACTTTTCGCGTTAACGTCAAATCCGCTGCCGGTTATCACGCCGTTCTCGATAAGATGCTGTACACGCTGGTGAATAGCGGCGCGCGACACGCCACACTCGGCTGCAACATCCTTGAACGGTATTCGGGCATTCTTAGACAATATGCTAAGAATCTTCCTGTCAAGACTGTCTATTTTCTCCATTACTTAATGTTTATGTTTTTGTTTTTCTTGCTAAAGTTAATATCTTACATAAATCTGATTGATGCGAGCAAATTTACATATTAAAAATGAGACATGCAACATTTTGACATAAATTTTGTCTCATTTAAGGCACAATGAAACAAAAAAGGGAGACTTATTACGGTCTCCCTCCTTCGTTCATGACAAACAAGAGTTATTTGTTAGGTAATTATTTCTTCACTGCGGGGCGTATCTTTGTGGCCGGAATCGTTTTCGGCTGAGCCTTTGCCGGCTTGTCCTTGCCGGCCTCATGCGCCTCAACACTTACAAGCTCGACGGTGAAAATGAGGGCGCTGTAAGGCTTGATCTTGCCTGCCTGGCGCTCGCCGTAGGCCAGAGAGTAAGGTATGTACAGCTCCCACTTGCTGCCTGCCGGCATCATTGTCAGTGCCTCTTTCCAGCCCTTGATTACCTGGTCGGGGCGGAACTTGGCCGTGCCGTCACCTCTTTTGTAGCTGCTGTCAAACTCGGTGCCGTCTATCATATGGCCTTCATACTTTACAGTGACCTCGTCTGACGCCGCGGGCACAGCTCCCGTACCTTTCACGAGCACCTTATATTGCAATCCGCTGGGCAGTGTCACCACGCCTTCCTTCTTCGCGTTGGCGGCGAGAAAATCCTCGCCGGCCTTGCGGGTGGCGGCGTTGCGCTCGTCTACAGCCTGCCTGAAGGCTGTCTCAAAATACTTCTTGGCCACGCTGTCGGCCATCACTGACATATCGTTGCGCAGCGAGCTGACGAATCCGCGGTTAAACATAGCCTCGTCAACAGAGTCGGTCCGGCCTGCAAACTCTTCCTTCAGGAAGGGCAGCATGCGCTCGCTTACCATCTGGGCTATCTGAAGTCCGGCGTTATAAGCCTTCGTTCTGTCGTCAAAACCCTTGGCCATTGCGTCCTCATAGCCTTTTATGAAGTCAGCCATATACGCCGTATCCACACCGAAGCTCTGCTTTAGATAGGGCACAAGACCCTCCGTACGCACCATGCCGGCGGCATAGCTGAGCGAGTCAGCGGCAGTTACAAGCTTCACACCGGCAGTCTGCTCATTATCATTCAGCGTCCGGTTACGGTCCTTTGCGGCAGCATCTACCGTATTGAAAACAGCGCCCGCCATGACGGCGAGCGCAATTATGTAAAGTCTTTTCATGTCTCTTTAGTAAATATTCAGTAGTTAAAGGGAGCTAGAAGGAGTTAGAGTAGTTAAAGGTCAAATGCCCTGAGGCTGTAAGCCTATATAACATTTCCACCTTAAAACCGTAAAACCTCATAACCCCAAACCGTAAACAAGGCTGTTCTCCTTGTCTGCTTGTCTGCTTGTCCCTTGTCTGCTGTATATCTTTTTACTTGCTTTCGCGACCCAGTCCGATAAGCTCAATCTTGAAGATAAGCGTAGAGAAAGGCTTAATCTGAGGAGTCTGACGGTCGCCGTAAGCCTTGTCCTGAGGTATCACAACCTCCCATACGCTGCCGACGGGCATGTGGGTAAGAGCCTCGGTCCAGCCGGGTATAACCTGGTTTGCACGCAGAGTGAGGGGCTGCTTGCGCTCATAAGAGCTTTCAAACACCTTGCCGTCAATGGTCTTTCCTTCATAATGTACGCGTACCATAGATGTATCCTTGGGCATCGGGCCGTTACCTTCCTTGATTACACGGTAGAGCACGCCGCCGTCAAGTTTCTTCACGCCGGCCTTCTTGGCATAGTCAGCCAGATACTTCTCGCCTGCCTTCTTGTTCTCACCGAACTGGGCTTCCATTGCCTTAGCCTTGATTATCTGTGACTTTATCTGCCATACCTGCTGTGCCTGCTCCGGAGTCATGACGGTCTTCTCGCCTGTAACACCGCTTACGAGGGCAGCCATGAGGTTCTTCATTGATATGCTCTTGGTAGAGTCATCACCGAAGAGGTCATGATTGATGGCCTTTACCATCTGGTTAGAAATCTGCTGACCTATCTGAATACCTGCATAGTAGGCAGCCTTCTTCTTGTCGTCGCCGGAGTTTACGCCTACGTTAAGGCCGCGCACGAACTCGTCCATGTAAGCCGAGTCAACGCCGAGACCGCGCGTAAGATATTCTTTCAGGCTCTGTCCCTGCATTACGCCCATGGCGTAGCTCACGGTATCAATCTCGCTTTTAAGGTTTGCCTTGGGAGTAGAGTTTCCGCAAGACACGGTCATCATGGCCACAACGGCCGCAACGACTGCGAATGTAAGTTTTTTCATTGCTGTATTATTTTATTTTTAGTATTGTTTCCTTGTTTTATCGGGCATGGCTCACACCACCTCGATAAGCTCGACGTCGAACACAAGAGTAGCGAACGGCGGAATAGATGCGCCCGCGCCACGCTCGCCGTAACCGAGATGGTAAGGTATGAAGAAACGGTATTTAGCGCCTTCCTGCATCAGCTGCAGACCTTCAGTCCATCCGGCAATAACCTGGTTGAGGGGGAACACGGCAGGCTCGCCGCGCTGTATGCTGCTGTCGAACACCGTGCCGTCAATCAGGAAGCCCTCATAGTGGCACTTAACCTTGTCGGTAGCCTTCGGCTTACGGCCGTTGCCTTCCTTCAGCACCTTATATTGCAGACCGCTGGGCAGCGTCACAACGCCCTCTTTACCTGCGTTGTCGGCCAGATACTGCTCGCCCTCGGCCTTAGCCTTCTTTCCCTTTTCGGCCATGGCTGCATTGGCCTTGGCCTCCTGCTGGCGGAAAAACTCCTGTACTATCGTCTGCGCCTCACGGTCGGCAATCTTGAGTTCGGCTCCTGCCAGAACGTCCTTGATAGCCGTAGCGAAGTCATCAATGTCGAGCCCGGTGGCTCCCATCTGTGCCAACTGGCGGCCGATGCCTAATCCCAAGGCGTAACTTACTTTGTCCATTCTTCTGTGATTTTTGATTTATTCTTTACCTTATTAAAAACCGTGCAAAGGTAGCATTTTTATCCGATTACGGCAGCATTATTGTAGAAAAATCACTAATTTTGTGGAAAGTTAAGGAAGGAGGGAAGGAGTAAGGAGTAAAGTAGTAAGTAGTAGGGAGTGAAGCAGAAAGGAGGAAGGTAGTAAAGAAGGAGATGAATAAGGAACAATAGTAAATGATTAAAAAGTAAAATAACAACTTTTTAATCATCCATTATCATTCAAAGTCTTATACTTATTCCTTACTACTTTATACTTTTCCACTTCTTACTCTACTTCTCTACAATTTTCTACTTTACTACTTACTCCTTCTCTCCTTACTACTAAAAATGACCATCATGAAAAAAATCGTTGTACTTACCGGTGCGGGAATGTCTGCGGAGAGCGGACTTAGCACCTTCCGAGATGCCGACGGGCTGTGGGAGAACTACCCCGTGGCACGCGTGGCCACGCATGAGGCTTGGGAGCGTGACCCTGATTATGTGAACAACTTTTACAACATGCTGCGCAAGAAGCTGCTTAAGGCCGAGCCTAACGAGGGCCACCGCCTCGTGGCGGAGCTTGAACGGGCATACGACGTCACTGTGGTTACGCAGAACGTGGACAACCTTCACGAGACGGCGGGCAGCTCGCGCGTGATTCATCTGCACGGCGAACTGATGAAAACATGCTCAAGCCGCGACGTAGACAACCCGCGTTACTGGCGCACGATGACACCCGGCGACCTTGAAGTGAAGCCTGGCGAGAAGGCCGGCGACGGCTCGCTGCTGCGCCCTTACATAGTGTTCTTCGGCGAGGCCGTGCCCAACATATCTGTGGCTGCCGACTACGCGCGCCAAGCCGACATATTTATCATCATCGGCACGTCGCTCAACGTCTATCCGGCGGCCGGTCTGGTGCAGTATGTCGGGCCGTCAGTGCCCGTTTATCTTATCGACCCCAAGCCCGTAATGGCCGCCGGACGGCATAACGTAATGCACATAATGAAGGGCGCGTCAGAGGGCATGCGCGAACTTAGCGGCATCCTTCTGAACAGCAATCAGTAACTTACTGTCAATCAAGACGTTACGAGCGGCGTTGCAAAAGACCGTCTTTTAGCTTCTAAAAGGCCGTCTTTTGCAACGCCGTTTGCCGTCTTTTAGAATGCGAAAGACGGCCTTTCGCAAATCTGCCGGATAACAACATGTCTTTTCCTAAAATATATTGACAGATTTTGTTTAAATAAACTACATCAGTTTACACATTCATTTTATCCGTACTG
>URRR01000051.1 GCA_900550365.1 uncultured Prevotella sp.
CTTCGTTTCATGGACTGGCTGCCGCGCCTTAATGTGCTCTGCCTTATCATGAATTCATAATCCTTGATTCCAGCCGGTCTTACCGTTCCTTCCTTTCATAATCCATAATTGGCTTTTGCGGCAGAATATACCGCGCCAATTATGAATTGTGAATTATGAATTATGAATTATTCAAACTCTGCCCTAAGCACTTTCAGCACGTTGTCGACGGTCTCTTCCTCGAGGTCGGCTTTCTCAACGAGCATCTCGCGGGGTGCGTTGAGCACTGCTTTTGCCGTGTCGAGCCCGATGCTCTTTATCGCGTCGATAATCCACTGGTCTATTTCGTCAGAGAATTCGTCAAGGTAAATGTCCTCGTCAACCTCGCTCTCGTCGAGCTCGCGGAACACGTCGATGGTGTATTCGGTCAGCATGCTGGCCAGCTTGATGTTAAGTCCGCCGCGGCCGATGGCGAGCGACACTTCCTCCGGGCGCAGGTAAACCTCGGCCTTCTTGTTCTCCTCGTCAACGTTGATGCTTGATATTCTCGCGGGGCTGAGGGCGCGCTGGATGAACAGCTTGATGTTAGACGTATAGTTTACTACGTCGATGTTCTCGTTGCACAGCTCGCGCACGATGCCGTGCACGCGGCTTCCCTTCACTCCGACGCAGGCTCCCACGGGGTCGATGCGGTCGTCATAGCTCTCTACGGCTATTTTGGCGCGCTCTCCCGGCATGCGTGCTATGCGGCGTATGGTGATAAGTCCGTCGGCAATCTCGGGCACTTCGGCCTCGAGCAGGCGCTCAAGGAACATGTTGCTCGTGCGTGACAGGATTATCTTGGGGTTGTTGTTCTCGTTGGTCACGTCCTTTATCACGGCGCGCACGGTCTCGCCCTTGCGGTAGATGTCGTGCGGAATCTGCTCTGACTTGGGCAGGATAAGCTCGTTGTTCTCGTCGTCAACGAGCAGCACCTCGCGCTTCCACACCTGGTAAACCTCGGCTGAGATTACCTGGCCTACGCGGTCTTTATATTTATTGTAGAGGCTGTCGTGCTCAAGTTCAAGTATTTTCGAGGCCAGTGTCTGGCGCAGGTTGAGTATGGCGCGGCGGCCGAATTTGCTGAAGTCAACCTTCTCGCTGACTTCCTCGCCCACCTCATAGTCAGGCTCTATCTTGCGGGCGTCGGTCAGCGAGATTTCCTTGTTCTCGTCCTTCACCTCTCCGTCGGCCACTACTATGCGGTTACGGTATATCTCGAAGTCGCCCTTGTCGGGGTTGACTATCACGTCAAAGTTCTCGTCGCTGCCGAATATCTTGGCTATGACGTTGCGGAAACTCTCCTCAAGCACGCTCATAAGCGTGGTGCGGTCGATGTTCTTGGTGTCCTTGAACTCTTTGAACGTGTCGACCATGCTTACGGTTTCGGTCTCTTTCTTTCTTGTTGCCATATATTTACGTTATGTTTATTCCGTTTCTCCGGCACGTGTCCCGTTGCGGGTCGTGCCTGCGGCGGCGCGCTGCCGCCATGCCGCTCTGCCTTACTTGAAGCTGATAAGATACTTTGTGTACTTTACTTCGTCCATGTTGAATGTCTTGTCGACGTCGTCAAGCACGGGCCTCTTTGCTCCTTCCTTCTTTACTTTCTCCCTCACGGTTACGGTAAAGTCGCGGCCGTCAACGGCCTTGAGCACGCCTTTGTGCTTCTTTCCGGCGCCGTCGAGCACCTCCACTTCCTTGCCGATGAAGTTCTCATACTGCTGCGGCACCTTGAAAGGCTGGCCCAGTCCGGCGCTGCCCACTTCAAGCTCATAGTCCTCCTCGTCGCGGCTGAGGTGGTCTTCGATGTACTTGCTCAGTTGTACGCAGTCCTCTATCCATACCCCGTCGGCATGGTCAATCTCGACTACGATTTTGTCGTCCTGGCTGATTTCCACGTCCACAAGGAAATACTCCTTGTCCTTCAGCCATTCTTCAACTAAATTTCTTACTACGTTCTTGTCTATCATAAACGGGTATTTAAAATAAAATGAGGAGCTTTGCGAGCCCCTCATTCCACTGAACGGTGCAAATGTAGTAATAAAATCGCATCCGCACAAATATTTTTCCGTTTTTTATATAAAATGTAATAAGAAGGAGTAAAGGAGCTCTTTTAAAGAAGTTAAAGAAGTTAAAGAAGTTATCACGCCCTTCGGGCGTTAGAAGTTAAAGACATTTCTCTTAGTAGTTAAAGAAGTTTCTCTTAGTAGTTAAAGAAGTTAGAGAAGTTATCACTCGCTTCGCTCGTTAGAAGTTAAAGCCGTATGCTTTGCTATTTGCAGGGCAAATCTCCTTGTCTGCTTGTATCTTGTCTGCTGAACTTAGAGAAGTTATCACTCGCTGCGCTCGTTAGAAGTTAAAGCCATTTGCTTCGCTAATTAAGAATTAAGAAGTAAGAATTAAGAAAGACATTTGACTCTAACTACTAAGCTCGCGCAGCGAGCAATAACTTCTCTAACTTCTTTAACTACCAGGGTAATGGTCCATGCGGATTGCAAATCCGTGCAAACAAACGACGTCTGTAACTGTTTGAATATCAGTTTGTTACGAAGCGCATTCTAAAAGGCCGTCTTTCACAACATGAAAGGCCGTCTTTTGTTGTGCGTTTTGCCGTCTTTTACAACGCGAAAGACGGCCTTTTGGAATGCCTGCGGTAACGTCTTGATTATCAGAGTGTTTTTATCAACCGGCTTATGCCGGACGTTGTTCTTACAGTTAAACCCTTACCTTGCGAAGCATATTTTCTTAATTCTTCCCTCTTAATTCTTAAATCCACAAAAAATTCCGTACCTTCGCAGCCATGTTGAAGGATATTCTTATTGTAGCCTGCGGCGGAGCCGTGGGCAGCGTGGCGCGCTTTCTGCTGTCGCGCGCCGTCCAGAGCAGTGTGCTCGCGGCCTTTCCGCTCGGCACAATGACGGTAAACGTGGCCGGATGCTTCATTATCGGACTGGTGTGCGGACTGTCTGAGGGCGCCGACGCTCCCCTGTCTGCCGACATGAAGCTGCTGCTTACGGTAGGCTTCTGCGGCGGCTTCACCACCTTCAGCACGTTTATGAACGAGACGCTCACCCTTGCCCGTGGCGGCGACGCCCTCCTGGCGGCCGTCTATGTGGGCGCCAGCGTGGCCTTAGGCCTGCTTGCCGTTATGGCCGGATGGTCACTCGCTAAGTGACATGCATGCGGCGCGGCGCGCCGTCAGTGCCCTCTTTTTTCTCAACTTTGCAACCCGGTTGCATCCGTTTTACACTACTTTTGCGGCAGTAAAACGGATTTTAAGCTATTATATAATATGGAAGAAGAGAGAAGTTTCCTTAAGCCGGGCATATCGCTGGCCATGCTCGTGGCCGGCATCGTTATGTCGGCGGCCGGCGTCAGCTGGTTTACGGGTGCAGTGGCGCTGGTGTGGTATGCCGTGGCTTACCTGCCCGTGGGCCTCGGAGTGATTAAAGAGGCATGGGAGTGCGCCATGAAGCGCGACGTGTTCAGCGAGTTCATGCTCATGAGCGTGGCCTCGATAGGCGCGTTTGTCATCGGCGAATATCCCGAGGCCGTGGCCGTCATGCTGTTCTACTGCATCGGCGAGACCCTTCAGGACATGGCCGTTGACCGTGCCCGCGACAACATAAAGAGCCTCATGGAGTTCCGTCCCGACCATGCGTCTGTGGTCGTGGGGACACAGGTGGTCGTAAAATCCCCTGCCGACGTGCGCGTGGGCGACACCATCGAGGTAAAGCCGGGCGAGCGCGTGCCGCTCGATGGCATGCTGACAACGGCCGACGCGCCCTTCAACACGGCAGCCCTCACGGGCGAGAGCGTGCCCCGCATGATAGAGTGCGGGCAGGAGGTGCTGGCCGGAATGATATCCACTGACAGCGTGGTGCGCCTCCGTGTCGTCCGTCCGGCCAGTGAGAGCGCCGTGGCCCGCATACTTAACATGGTTGAGCAGGCCTCTGAGCGCAAGGCTCCGGCCGAGCTTTTCATCCGCAAGTTCGCCCGTATTTATACGCCCGTGGTCATCGCCCTGGCCGCGCTTACGGTGCTTGTGCCGTGGCTGTGGTCGCTGGCCGACGCGGCCTTCGCCTACGACTTCAGCACATGGTTTTACCGTGCGCTCATCTTCCTCGTAATATCGTGCCCCTGCGCGCTGGTCATCAGCATCCCGCTGAGCTATTTCGGCGGCATCGGCGCGGCGTCTCGCCAGGGCGTGCTGTTCAAGGGCGGCAACTATCTTGACGCCGTGACACGCCTCGACACCGTAGTGTTCGACAAGACGGGAACGCTCACCCGCGGCCGCTTCTCGGTGGTTAAGGTTGAGGCCGGGCAGCCCGATGAGCTGCTGGCAGCCGTCGCCGCCATGGAGAGCGGCAGCAACCACCCCATAGCCAAGGCAATCATGGCGCACGTGGAGAGCGTCAATGCCGTGGCGACAGACCTGAAAGACGTGCCCGGTTACGGCCTTACGGCTACGGTTGACGGCTCACGCTGGATAGCCGGAACGCTTAAGCTGCTCGACCGTGAGCACGTGGCCTATCCGCAGGAGCTGGCCTCCGTGCCCGAGACTATCGTGGCCTGCGCCAAGGACGGGCGGTATGCGGGCTGCATTCTGCTGGCCGACACGCTTAAGGATGATGCCGTGGCGGCCGTTGAGGCGCTGCGTAAGAATGGCGTGGAGCGCGTCGAGATACTCTCCGGCGACAAGCAGGCGCTTGTAGACAAGGTGGCTGCAGAGCTGAAAGTGGACAAGGGTTACGGCGACCTTCTGCCTGAGGGGAAGGTCAATCACATAGAAGAACTGAAGCGTGCGGGCCGCAACGTGGCCTTCGTGGGCGACGGAATCAACGACGCTCCGGTGCTGGCGCTCAGCGATGTGGGCATCGCCATGGGCGGCCTTGGTGCCGACATGGCCATTGAGACGGCGGATGTCGTGATACAGACTGACCAGCCTTCAAAGGTGGCTGCGGCCATACGCACCGGCCGGCGCACACGCAGCATAGCCCGTCAGAACATCGTTTTCGCTATCGGAGTAAAAATCCTGGTGATGATTCTCGGCCTCTTCGGCCTCGCAAACCTTTGGGCCGCCGTGTTCGCTGATGTCGGCGTGGCCCTCCTCGCGGTGCTTAACGCAACGAGGGTGTTCATTGATAAAAAGTAGTTAGAGTAGTTAAAGGAGTTATCGCTCGCTGTGCTCGCTAAGTAGTTAAAGTCATTTGCTTAGTAGTTATAGTAGTTAAAGAAGTTATCGCTCGCTGCGCTCGCTAAGTAGTTAAAGTCAAATGCCTTTCTTAATTCTTACTTCTTAATTCCTAATTAGCGAAGCAAATGACTCTAACTACTTAGCGAGCGCAGCGAGCGATAACTTCTTTAACTCCTTTAACTACTAAAAAGAAATTTATCTCCCCCTCCTTCTTTTCTCCTCTTCTTTCTCCGCGCACTCGGGGCAAAGGCCTTTGATGACGTAGTTTATGCTGTTAAGGCGGAAGCCGTCGGGCAGCTCAACCACGGGCACATGTATCCGCTTGAGGCAGAAAGTGCGGTGGCAGCTCTCGCAATAGAAGTGAGTATGCTCGTCGTCAACGCCGCAGTCGCAGTCGTCAGAGCACACGTTGTACTTCAGTGAGCCGCTCCCGTCGTCAACAACGTGTATCAGTTTGTTGAGCAGAAACACGGATAAAGTGCGTGAGATAGTGCTCTTGTCAACCGTCGGCAAGAGTCTTTCGAGCTGCGGAAGCGACACCGTCTCGTCGCCTCTGAACATCTCTTTCAGTATCAGAAGCCTCGTGGCGGTGGGCTTTATGCCGCGATGCTCTAACTTGTTGATATAAAACTGTTCGTCGGGCATTGTTTTTTTTGAGTAATCAGTAGTAAGGAGTAAAGGAGTAAGGAGGGTCTTTTCAGGAGTTCAGAGATTCCTTTTCAGGAGTTAAAGAGATTTTTTTCAGGAGTTAAGGAGTTATGTAGTTAAGGAGTTAAGACGTATGTCTTGCTGCTAACTTGGCAAATCTCCTTGTCTGCTTGTCCCTTGTCTGCTTGTCAATAAAGCAAAATGCCTATCTGAACGCGAAATACATGCCGTCGTTTACGGCCATGCGGGCGTTGAACATGCCCTGTTCGTTAAGCGCCACGTCCATTGCGCGGCCGTCTTTCAGGTAAATCTCGGCAGTGTCCTTATCCTTGATGCGCAGCAGGGTAGTCTTCTTTCCGTCCTGCACCATTGACCATGTGTTCTCCTTCTTGTCGTAAACAAAGTTCACGATGTTGCCCTCAGGGTCCTTTATCTCGTAGCCGTCCTCAAGCGTGGTCACGGCGTACAGCTTGCCGTCGCTGCCCATAACGCTCTCCGTCTTGCCGACGTTCTCGGCCAGAGGATTGTCTCCCGACCAGAACTCTATGCTGTTGATAACCAGTATGTCGGCCACTCCGCACAGCACGTAGGCCGGCGAGATAAGTATGAAAATCAGCCAGTTGAGAAACTTGTTGCCCGTGGCCTGCTTGTTCCAGTCGAGCACTTTATTGAACAGTCCGAACGAACCGATACATGAACTCATGAGACATGCGCCTATCATGAGCGCCGTCAGTGATTTTAAAGTCTTGTTTGTCATAAGATGTTTGTTTATGTAATACTATCGGTTACAAATCTAATCTTTTTTAGCGAGACGGTGTGATTTATTGTCATAAAAAAACAAAAAACGTGCTCATCGTGGCGTTTCGCGTCACCACAGCAGGCGGCCGTACTTCTGTTTGCACCACAGTTGCCATGCGTTTACCATGTTCTGCCACACCACGTAGGCGCAGGGCGCAATGGCGGCGGTAGGGTTAAGGTAGGTCACGGTTAGCCATATGCCCACGATGGTGTTCTTCTGGCCGAGGGCCTGGCCGCCGCTTATGCTGTCGCCGTAGCGCCGGCCTACGCTCTTGCCCGTGCCGAAGAGGATGAAGGTTACGGCGAGCGGCACGGTGAGCAGCAGCGCCATTACCAGCCCCGAGACGCTGGCCGTAAGGATGTTGTGCAGCGTCAGGCCCATGACTATTGACAGATTGAAGCCCCACATGTAGAAGGCGAGGTTCTTTACCGACTTGATTTTCTCGGCCGCTTTGGGCAGCCAGCGGCGCGTGGCCATGGCGCAGATGAAGGGAAGGATGAGCACGAGGGCCACCTTCTCAAGTATTACGGCGAACGAGGCGGCAAAGCTGACGTCGGCCTCCTTCTCCACCAGGGGGAACATCAGCGGTATGAGAACGGCCGTCAGACCGTTGTCGATAAGCGTGTAGACGGTCATCGAGGCCACGCTGCCGCCCAGTTTCTCGGTTATCACGGCCGCCGCGGCTGCCGTGGGGCACATCACGCAGACGAACGCTCCCTCGAGAATCAGCTTTGAGTCGTGGCCTGTGAAGGCCATTACGGCCGTCAGCGCGCCGGCCAGCGCCACCCTTATCACCTGCAGCCACACGTGCCAGGGGCTCAGGCGGAGGTCGTGCAGGCGTATTTTGCAGAACGTGACGTAAAGCATCGAGAAGATAAGCAGCGGCATTATCTCGATGAACAGCGGTCCTACAGCGTCGCCAACGGGCGCGAGCAGGCTCACTTCAGAGAACAGCAGATACACGCATGCGCCGAACACCATGGCGCAGGGCAGCGTCCATTGCTTTAAAAACTTGATTATTCCCATACCTTTTTATATTAAAACAGGTGCAAAAGTAGTAATAATGGTTAAGCTGAGGAAGTTATGAGAGTAAAAAAGGAGTTTTTTATTAGTAGTTATAAGTAGTCAGAGTAGTTAATGTAGTTAAAGTCAAGTGTTCTGTTGTTG